>CAYWIM010000090.1:0-17942 GCA_964458325.1 uncultured Verrucomicrobiota bacterium | reverse complement strand
GAAGCAAAGTCCCGCGCCGCGTTGACCGGGACCAAGCTCAAGGACTTGGTAGCTGATGGGTTGCGGCTGGTTCTTGCTGGCGGGGGAGTTCGAATCGCTCCGAGGCGCACGCAATTCCCCATCATTGAGGCCAAGCCTGGAGAGCCGGCAATTACGCAGCAGATGGTTGAGGAGGCCGAGGAACAAATGCTGAACGAGGAGGCAAAGCATCATGCCAAGCTTATGCGACGTTAGCTTCCTCCTGCCCCTGTGCCACGGGCAGCATGAGCACCACGCGGCGGCGAAGCAGTACCTGGATACGGTCGCCGCCCGCGGGGAACTCGTCGTGTGCCGCCTCAGCCAACTGGGATTGCTCCGGCTGCTTTCCAATCCGTCGGTCATGGGGTCGGGCGCCTGCACAACGGATCAGGCGTGGCGGGTTTACGACACCATGATGGCGGACGACCGCTTTGCATTCCAACGAGAGCCCTCCGGCTTGGAAGCCAAGCTCCGGGAGTTGACGGGCGGATTTCCTTTCTCTCCCAAACTGTGGCAGGACGCCTGCCTGACCGCTTTCGCGATCACGGGCGGTCTTCGGCTGGTGACGTTCGATGGCGGGTTCAGGAAGTTCAAAGGACTGGAGTGCGTAACGCTGGCTGCAAAGTGATTTCTCCCATGAATCCAGCAAGTCGAAGTCCCCCTCTGATGGCCACGCTGCCCTTGCGCAGCGGACGCGCCGTGGTCAACGCCTTTGCCAAGGACGGCTGGCAGTTGGTCCGGCAACGCGGGGGTCACATGATCCTCGTCAAGGCCGGCCACATGGCGACGTTGTCCGTCCCCGATGTTTGCCCGCGATGGCGACCGTGGCCACGCGGTAAAAGCCGTCGGGATCGCGCGCGGATCGCTTGAGGGCCCACTCGATGGGCCGCTGCCGGCCTTCGCGGGCGTCGAACAGCCCGAGGGCAAAGGCGCAATCGCCGGGCTCGAGGTCCCCGGGCACAGCGAGGTCATACTGCAACACGGCCGGCGCTCCCGGGAGCCATGTTCGGCATCCTTTGCCCAAAGTGCCAACCCGCTCGATCCCGGGCCGGGACCATTTCACGCGCAGTTCATAAGGCGCATAGGGGGGAGCGACACCGCGGTTCTCGACGGTGAGCACCATCGGGACGATGGCGCCCTGGACGAGGCGGGCGGGCAGCTCGATCGATTTCGGGAAAAGCCAGTAGCCGCAGCGGTTCAGCAGCTCCCGCGTGAGATCGGGATGATCGGCCAGCCATTCGCGCGCATCGCCGTGATAGCCGATGTAGGTCGCGTGCAAGAGTTGCAGGGCGCCGAGAAAGTAGTCCGGCCCTTTCTTGCCCTGGCCGAACCGAGCCACCGATGAGCCGGGGCGCCCATCCCAGTTCCCGAGGCGTTTCACGCTGCTGTAATGCTCGAGCTCGAACACTGTGGGTGTGGCGGGATAGGCATCGGCGAAGAACTCGGGGCTCCGCACGGTGAACCGGTCGCTGGCGCCGGCCACGTAGCCGTCCACCAGGATGCTGTCGTCGCGATAGCTGATGCCATGGGCCAGCAGATGCTGGTGGAGCGCCCGCCGCTCCGACGGATCGGCCAGGGCATAGACGAAGTCGTCGGATGCCACCAGCAACGTGCGATGGAAATGTTTGAGGTGGATATCGACGTGCAGTTTGCGGGCGGCGAAGCTGCACACCTTTCGGCTGCCGGCCCAGGTGTGGCCTTCTCCCCAATCGCCGATGCTGCCAATGTCGACATACCGCAGCCAGGGCTTGCCGTCATACCGGGCGGCAAACGCAGCCAGGAACCGGTCCAGCTTGGCCAGGAAGATCGGGTCGTCGAACTCGGGCTCCCACGGGCCATCCGGGCCGGTGGGTTTGCCGGACCGGTAATGGCCGCCTCTGGCGCCGGCCTCCATCACCCAGCGGGGTGTGGCGAACTGCTGCTCGATCCGATCCGTGCTGGTCTCCTTGCAGCTGATCCGGAAGGCGATGCCCAGCCCGTGCCCGGTCCACTTTTCGATGATCCGGTCGATGATCGCCCAGTCAAACTGGCCTTCCTTGGGCTCGAGATAGGCCCACGCAAGCCGGATGTACAGATGATCCATGCCCGGGAACTCGAGCAGATCGGCATCCCGAGCGATCACGTACTTGTTGATGTGATTGTCGGGATAGTGGTGGTACCAGCCCTTGTCGGGATTAACCAGCACACGGGCGCCATCGTGGAGCGGGGACAGGTCGTGAACGGCCGTGCCCGGCGCCGCCGGGAGATGGCTCGCCGTGCCATGAGCCAGGATGCACAACAGCAGGCCGATCGCGCGGGCGAACGGCCGACGGATGTTTCGGGGTGAATCGTTCATACTCTGACAGCGAGGAGAATGGCGCGCGCCCGCTGGCTGAGTCGTCCCAAGAAAGCCGCGGCGTGCATGGGAGCCAGTTTGCGATGGAATCCCTGATGCGTCGAATGTTTTTCCCGAGTTGTCCTGCACCCCGGCCGGCCCGTCCTCGGGACGCAGGGCTTGCCAACCCGTTCCCGATCCCTCATCCTGTGGGCAACCACTATGCATGGAGCCGCATGGTCTCATTGTTTTCCGAGCGCCATCGCCTGCGCAGTGCCCAGGCCATCAGGATGCTCGCTGCTCTCCCGCCTCATGTCGCACCGGTTTTATCGAGGGGCCGGCCGCTGGCTCGGGCGGATCGCGATATCCGGCCTGATCGAAGCGGCGGCCGTGGCCGCCGAATCCACGCCTTACCCGTATGTTTGGATACAGAGTCCGGCGCCCGACGGCACCGTGCTCCCCAGCCGATCCAGAGCCAGCCCAAAACCGGAGATCATCCTGGGTCTGGCGGAGGTGGGCACCTCGATCCGGACAAACTCTCTGGAACTGACGTTGGATGGTGTTGCAGTCGAGCCTGAGATCCATGTGGCCGGGCCCCTGGTCACGCTGGTTTACACACCGGAGGAGCTGCTGATGCCATCGACACGGCATGAGGTGCGGGCGACGTTTCAGGATGATGCCAGCCCACCTGCCTGCTACGAGGTTGCCTGGGAGTTCGCAGTGGGTCCTTATGTCCTGCTGGATCCCGGCATGGCCGGACCGCCCGGCTCGGCCCGCACCCCCGGATTCCGCGTCCGCACGGTCCAAGCCCCCGCCGATGTTCCCCTCGCCAACAGCCTCGAGCGGGCGATGCTCCAGCTGACCGGCATGCTGGCCGGATCGGATGGCGCGCCCGTGCCGAACGAGGCCTTGCCGGGACCCAACCCGGACGGCAGTTGGAGCGTCGAAGGGAAGCTCGAGTTTTACAGCGCGGGAGAGACCGAGCCAACGCCCTACGGGTTCCCTGGAATCCCCGGCACAGGCGGCCACGACACGAGGTTCGCGGCTGAGGCGATCGCGTTTCTGGAGCTTCCGGCCGGGCCGCACGTGGTGCGGGTCAGCGTCGCTGCGGCGCTCACGGACGAGATGGATGACGATGGATTTGCCCTGTGGGCGAACGCCAACCCGCGGGATGTGCTGGGGATCGAGATCGGGCGGTATAGCCGGACCATTCCTGGAATCGATCCCACGGTGAACACGAACGATTTCATGGTCTTTGCCCCTGAGGAAGGTGTCTACCCGTTCCGGATGGTCTATTATCAGACTACGCGTCATGCATATTGGCTGTGGCAATCCGAGGATCCTGACACGGGAGAATGGGTGTTTATCAACGATCTGTCCGATCCGCGCGCCCTCCGTGCGTTTCAGACCAGCACCCATCTCCCGGCCAGCGGGCCCGCGATCATCGATGCCCGGCCGGGCCCCGACAGCGGCGGGGTCGATCCCGACACGCCGCTGATCGTCTTGTGGGAGGACGGCGAGCGGACGCTGAACGAGGCCACGATCGTGCTCCGGATCAACGGCCAGGCCCAGCCCGCCGCCGTGAGCCGGACCGGCGTCCGCGTCACGCTCGAGCACACGCCATCGGGGGGCTGGCTGGCCGGCACGAACCTGATCGAGCTGCTCTACTGCGAAGCGGGCATGCCGCTGTCGGATCCCATCCGCCGATCCTGGATATTTGTCGTGGCTCGGCCGGCGACGTTCCAATGTCCGGTGCGGGGCCAGTGGGATTTCGAGGCGGGCGACCTGCAGGCGACGGTGGGGCTGCCGCTCGAATACCTCGATGGCGCCGGGGGGGAAACGGCCCTCCGCACGCGGTTCGGCGCCACTGCCGAGCTCGAGGCGCCGGACATCGGCGGCGAGCCGGCCCGGGTGATGTTCGTCCCGGGCGATCCGAGCAATCTGATCGGATACGTGATGCGCCATGGTCTGGCTGCGAACGGGGGCGGCCAGCGCGTCAACCAGTTCACCATCGCGATGGATGTCTATTGGATGCCGACCGAGAAGCTCTTCGGCGCCATGGTCAACTACGATCTGTTGAATCTGTCGGACGGCGATTTCTTCTACCGGGCCGTGGATGGCGGCTTCGGACAGGGCAAGGAAGGCTACGAGGGCCTGACCCGGATGGAGATCGGACGCTGGCACCGCGTCGCCTGGGCTGTCGACATGTCCCAAAAACCGCCGATCACCACCAAGTATCTGGACGGGGTCAAGCATGCGGACTTGCTCGAGCCGGACAAAGGGCTGGACGATCCCCGGCGATCCATGCCGGTCGAAGGCATCGTGCTGTTCGGCGACGGCGATGCTGACGAGCGGATGGCTGTGTGCGTGAATAGCATCCAGGTGCGCGAGGGCAAGCTGCCCGATGCCGCCCTCGAGCGCCTCGGCCCGCCCACCGCCAGCGGCATCCCCCGGTTCCTCCCAGGATTCGATCCGGGGCCCTGGATCGATGTGCGCCGCATCCCCGACGGGATCGAGTTCGTCTGGGAATCCTTCGGCATGGTCTGGGTGCTCGAGGAGTCCCCCACAGGCCAAGCCGAGACATGGCGGCCCGTCGAACCAACCGACGACCATCGCGCTCGCGTCGCCATCGAATCGCCGATGCGCTTCTATCGGTTGCGGCTGCCCTGAACCTGCGAGGCAGCCCCGGCCGGCGCCAAGGCGCAATGCCGGGCGGGTCCTCCCGTGTCCGCCGCGCCGCTGACGCGAAACGCTTGCGCCTCGGATGAGACGGCGTCAGAATCGGGCTCATGCGATGGATCGTGTCCTGGGTCGCTTGCGGGAGCCTGTGGATGGTCTGGGGCCTGGCGGCAGTTCCCAGCCGGGCGGCAGAGGCGCCGCTCATTCCCTTCCCGATCGATTGGACCCGGGCGGCGGACTCGGCGGTGGACCTCGCGCGGTTCCTCGAAGCTCCGGCGGGCAAGAACGGTTTCCTGCGGGTTCAAGGCGAGCATCTGGTCTGGACCAATGGCGTTCGGTTCCGGATCTGGGGGGTCAACCTGTGCGGTCCGGACTGTTTCCCGGACAAGGAGGTGGCGCCGTTGATTGCGGCCGACCTGGCGCGCCTGGGATTCAACGCGGTGCGGTTTCATCACCTGGACTCGAACTGGGGGCGGAGCATCTTCGACGCGGCCCGCGACGACACGCGGCAGCTGTCGGCGGAAAACCTCGATCGCCTCGATTTCTTCATCGCCGAGCTTAAGCAGCGCGGCATCTACGCCAACCTCAACCTCAACGTCCTGCGCCGCTACAAGGCCGGAGACGGGGTCCGCGACTGGAAGCTGCTGGGCATTGGCAAATCGGCGACGTATTTCAATCCGCGCCTGATCGAGCTGCAGCACGAATACGCCCGCCAGCTGCTCACGCACAAGAATGCCTACACGGGGAACGAATACCGCCGTGAGCCGGCGGTGGCGGTCATCGAGATGGTCAATGAAAACTCCGTGCTCGAAGGGTGGATTGGAGGCCGGCTGGCCGGCCGCGACGATCCGGCGCCCGAGACGTGGTCGCCCATCCCCGTCTCCTACGCCGAGGAGCTGACGGATCTTTACTCGAGGTGGCTGGCGACCAACCTCCCGCCCGATCAGCTCGAATCGATCCGGAAAGAGGCCTCCGCCGGAGCCGATGGCCGGTTCCCGCGCCTCAAGCCGGACCAGTTCGCCGCCGCGTCCCGCGATCGGTTTCTGGCCGAGGCGCGGTTCTACGCCGAGGTGGAATCGCAGTTCTTCGCGGGCATGAAGAAGCTCCTGCGGGACGACCTGGGGGTGGTGTCACCCCTGGTGGGAACCGCCGATCACAACGACGGCTATGCGGCCTATGCCCACCTCGAGGCCCAACGCATGCTCGATCTTGTCGATGGGCACGGGTACTGGGAGCATCCGCGGCTCGAGGCCGAGACCTGGATCCGGAACACCCCCATGGTCAATGACCCCCTCGATTCCACCGTGGTCCAGTTCGCCCGAAGCCCGATCAGCGGCTCGCCCTTCACCATCTCCGAGGTCAACCATCCGTTCCCGCATGAATATGCCGCCGAGGGCTTCCCGATTCTGACCGCGTATGCGCTCTTCCACGATTGGGATGGGATCTACTGGTTCACGTGGGGCAAGGGGCGCACGGGCGATCCCAAGGCGGGCATCCCATCCAACGGGTGGTTCGACTTCAGCAACGATCCGGTCAAGCTGGCGCAGCTGGCCGCCAGCGCCCTGATGTGGCATCGCCACGACATCGAGCCGGCCAAACAGCGGATCACCCGCAGCTACACCCGCGAGCAGGCGCTCGATGCCCTCCGGTTGGATCGCGCCAAGGAACGCCCCTTCTTCACGCCCGGCTTCGCCCGATCCACACCGCTCGAGCATGCCGCACGATTCGAGTTCGCCGATGCGGCTCCGACGAATCGGCCGGCATTCCCGGCGGCGGCTGGTCTCGAGAAGATCGAGTCCGACACCGGCCAGCTCGGATGGCATCGGGCCGACCGCAAGCAGGGCATCGTGACCATCGACACGCCGCGCTCGCAGGGGCTGATCGGCTTCGTGAAGGATTCCAGCCTGACGGTCCGCCATCTGGCGGCGTCGGTTCAGAATCCATTCTGCAGCCTGGTCCTGAGCTCGCTGGATGGGCGGCCGTTGGCCGAGGCGGGCCAATGCCTGCTGGTGGTCACCGCCAGGGCCACCAACACCGGCCTGGCCTGGAAAGAGGACCGCCAGACGCTGGCTCAATGGGGCCAGGGCCCCGTCGCGATCGAACCGGTCGCCGGAGCCGTCCTCCTGCGCGACATCGGCCCGGTCAAGGCCATGCGCGTCCGCCCCCTGCACGCCGGCGGCCACCCGATGGGCGCCGAGCTGCCCGTCGAGAAAGACGACGCCGGATGGCGCGTGCGGCTGGGGGATCCGCCGACCACGTGGTGTCTGATCGAAATCCAGCGGCCGTGACTCTTTCCGCACGGAGGCCGGCTCGGGCTCGGCAGCGTCCGGGGCCGGGCAGCCGCCGATCGAATCCGACTCGGCCGGATCACTCGATCCGGTAGAGATGAGACTGGCTCCGCATCAGGAATGACTGGCCTGCCACGGCGGGCGTGGCCATCCAGCGGCCCTCGAGACGGTTCTCCGCAAGCACGCGGAACTGACGGCCGGGGGCGATCACGGTGCAAACGCCCTTCTCGCTCAGGAAATAGATCCGGCCGGCTGCGTAGACAGGCGATGCGGAATGCTTGCCGCCAAGGTGGCCGCGCCAGACGATCTCGCCCGTGGACGCCTCGAGGCAGAGGGCGTCGCCCTGATGGTTCGCCATGTACAGCAGGCCGTCGATCAGCAGGAGCGAGGCGGTGGCGGGCATGTCGCGGTCCCGTTTCCACGCCACATGCGAGCCCGTCACGTCGCCTTCTCCATCCAGGCGCACCGCCCAGAGCTGCGGTCGATCGTAATCGGTGATCACGAAGGCGTGCCGGCCATCGTGGACCGGGCGCGGCGTGACCGACCATCCATCGTATCGAATCTTCCAGAGCTCGAGGCCCGTGCGCGGGTCGTAGGCCATGACGGCCTTGGCGCCGGGGCTGAGCATCTGCAGCCGCCCGGCCGCCTCGAGAACCACCGGCGTGCAGAATGCCTTGCGGCAGTTCTCCCGCACCTGGCTGAAATCCACCGATCGCGGAGTCTTCCACACCGTCCGCCCCGTGGAGGCGTCCAGGGCGGCGACATACTGCACGTCCCGGCCGTCGACATGAAAGACCAGCAGGTTGTCATGAAGGATCGGAGACGAGCCGGGCCCCTCGTGGTGGTCGCAGCGGAGGTCACGCCGCGCCCAGAGGATCCGGCCGTCGCGGGTGTCCAGGCAAGCCGTGCCATAGGTCCCGTAATGAACATACAGCCGGCCAGCCGCCACGACAGGCGTCGGCGAGGCGTAGCTGTTGACGCTGGCGACATGCTCGGGATTCCCGGTCTCGAAGACGCGGATGTCGTGGACGATCCGGCCGGATGGGAAATCGACGCACACGGCGAACAGCTGGCGGCCGTCCTCGTCGGCCGTCGTAACCCAGACCTGGCCGTCCCACACGACAGGCGACGACCAGCCCAAGCCATGCACTGCGGTCTTCCAGACCACATGGTTGGTTTCGCTCCAGGTCAGGGGGACATCCGGGGCGTCCGCGTGCCCATTGCCGAGCGGGCCGCGGAACTGCGGCCAGCGATCCCCTCCGGCGACCTCCACCCCCAGCGCCCCGAGCGCCAGAAGACATAGGATCGCCTTCACTCCCAATCCCGCCTCGATCGAGAGCCGCCGGCTGCGGGTTTCAAGGGGCGGTCGAGGGGGCGCCTTTGAGGATGCGCTCGATATCGGGATTGGCGGGTTTGCCCAGGCTGATGGCCTTGTCGTAGTGGTAGCGGGCGAGGGCGACAAAGGGCGGTTTCTGGGTGGCGTAGATGTAGGCGAGATTGGCATGGGCATCGGCATTGCTCGGGGAGATCTGGATGGACTTGCGGAATGCGGTTTCAGCGGCTTCGCGCTGGCCTTTGGATGCAAGCACGATGCCGAGGTAATTCTGGGTGATCGAGCTTTCCGGATCGAGCGTGGCGGCGCGGCTGAGGGCATCGAGAGCCTCGTCGTAGTTTTCCTGCAGGAACTTCAAGTGGCCCCACTGGGTGAGGTTGAACGGGTCGTTGGGATCGATCTGGAGCGCTTTCTGGAGATGGGTCTGGGCTTCGGCGAGCTTCTCGAGCTGGATCTGGATGGTCGCCAGGTTGCCGAGAACGAATGCGTTGTTCTCGTCCATTCGAAGGATCTGCTGGAACCGATCTTCGGCTTCCTGGAAGCGGCCGGCTCGGAAAGCGCGCAGGGCATCGGCCATGAGGGGGCCGCTGCCGACCGGCAGATCGCGCGTGGACCGCCGAGTGGCGGCGTTGGTCTCGGATGCGGAGGACGCCGGGGTGGTGAGCGTGGCGTTGAGCTGCCTGAGGAGGGCCAGCTCCTGGTCGGTGTAAGGCACCTTGCGAGCCTCGAGAGCGTTCACCCGGGATTGAAGCGCCGCCAGCTCGCGGCTCATCTGCTGCCACTCGGCCGAGCCTTTGCGGGCGCTGCTGCGAGCCAGGTCGCGCTGCGCCCGGTCCAGCTGTTTGCGCAGATCGTCCCGCTCGTCGCGCAGGCGCTTCAATTCCTGGGAATCCGCGGCAGCGGCAACGACGCGGGTCTGGCCCGAGACGGTTGCCGGAGGCGCCGAGGGGATAGGAGCCGCCGGGCTGGCGCGGAGGGATTGGATCTCCTTCTTCAGGTATTGGTTTTCGGCTTCGAGCAGGGCGATCTGGCTCGAGGCGGCTGCGGTCGCAGGCGCGGCGGTTGCGGGTGGGGTTGCAGTCGCAGCGAGCGTTTCGGCCGATGCGAGCCGGGATTTGAGAAGCTCATTTTCCTGCCGGAGAGTGGCCATGGCCTGCTCCTGGACGGCCGAGGCGGGCGGCGCGAGGACGGCGGGCGGGGTGGAGGCGGCGCGGGCTTCGGCCGATTGCAGCCGGGACTGGAGGACTCCTTTTTCCTGCTGAAGAGCGGCCAGGAGCTGCTGCTGGCTGGCGAGCTGGTTGCGGGCATCGTCCAGGGATTGCTGGAGGGATTGCATCTGTTCAGGGCGGATCGCGGTGGCGGCCTTCGCCTCGGTCTGCTCGAGGCAGACCCGAAGCAGATCGAGCTCCTTTTGGAGCTGGAGGTTCTTGACCTGCTCGCGGGCCAGCTCGCGGGCGTCGATCGCGGTCGGCTGGGCCGAAAGGGCTTCGTGCAGGCGGGTCTGAAGCTCGTTGCGTTGCGCGGTCACCTGCTGCAGGTCGCGCGTGAGCTGCTGGATCTGGGCATCCTTGGTATCGGAGGGCGCTGGCCGCTCGAGAACCAAGGCGGCAGGCGATGGGACGGCGGCCGGGGCAGGAACCGCGGCGGGAGTGGCGGTGGCTGCCGGAGCGCCGGGCGCCGGCGCCGCGGGTGGCGCCGCTTCGGCCGGCGGCGCGGCCACGCCGAGCTTTGCCAGGCGCCCGCTGATGTAATCGAGCCGGTATTTGACCACTGTGGGATGCCAGTCGGGGTAGGTCAGCTGGAGGCTCTTGAGGGCGGTCTGGGCGGCCATGTACTTTTCGTAGGCCGCACGTGGCTCGCCCGACTCGTTGCGAGCGTCCGCATCCTGGATCGTGGAATAGATGCGGACATATTGGTCGTCAGGACCATCGGCGAGGGTCCAGGCCATGCCGAAGCCGAGCCAAAAGGTCAGGCAAAGCAAAACGCGTTTCATGGGTTTCATATTAGGCAGATGAGCGGGGCATTGCCAAGGCGAATAGCATCCCCGGCCCGCCGTTCGGTTTCGAATTCCCATTTCCGGGAGGCGCTGCGGGCTCTTGACACCGCGGAGCCGGGGGCGCTCCATCCAAGCCCATGACGATCGATGTGCGGGCGGTGGATTCGTTGGACGATCCGGAGCTCGAGCCGTATCGGACCATGCGCTGGCAGGCGGAGCACCGCCAGCGGCGGATCTTTGTGGCCGAGGGCGAAAAGGTGGTCCGGCGATTGCTCGAAAGCGGGTGGGCCGTTCTATCCCTGCTGCTGCCGGAGAAATGGTGGCGGGAATACGAGCCCCTGGTCCGACGGCGGCGCCAGGCGCCACGGGTGTTTACCGCCGAGAAGGCGGTGCTCGAACGGCTGACGGGCTTTTCGATGTATCAAGGCGTCCTGGCCGTGGGGCGGGTGCCGGAGCCCGAGCCGCTGGAGACATGGCTCGAGCGCTGGGCGCGCCCGAGATTCCTGGCCGCCATCGAAGGCTTGAGCAACGCGGAGAATGTCGGCGTGGTGGTGCGGAATTGCGGCGCGTTCGGTGTCCACGGGCTGGTGGTGGGGGAGACATGCGCCAGCGCCTATTTACGCCGGGCGGTGCGCAGCTCGATGGGCGTGATCTTCCGGCAGCCGGTGCTCGAGGTCCAGAGCCTGGTCGAGACGATCGGGCAGCTGCGCCAGCGGGGCATCCGCTGCCTGGGAGCGCATCCGCATACCGAGGAGAGGCTTTTGAGCGGGACGGATCTGACCGGGGAGTGCTGCCTGGTGTTCGGGAGCGAGGGCGAAGGATTGAGCGAGCCGGTCCGGACCGCATGCGACGGGCTTGTGGCGGTGCCGATGGCCGCAGGGGTCGACTCGCTCAACGTGGCGAGCGCCAGCGCCGTGTTTTTCTACGAGGTCAGGCGCCAGTGGGGATGGGCCTCATGACCTCGGAAGGGCCCGGGAGCGCGGCCTCTCATTCGGCGGGGGGCTTCCGCCGCGAGATGGCATGGGTGGCGCTCCCGTAAAACGATTCCGCGCATTCCATGATGGTCTCCGAGAGCGTGGGATGGGGGTGGATGCACTCGGCGAGGTCGCGCGCGGTGGCGCCCATTTCCATCGCCAGCACGCCTTCAGCGATGAGCTCCCCGGCGCCCTGGCCGGAGATGCCGACCCCCAGGATCCGCTCCGTCTCCGGCTCGATGATGAGCTTGGTCATGCCGTCCGGACGGTCGAAGGTGAGGGCGCGTCCCGACGCAGCCCAGGGGAACTTGGCGACCTCGAACGAAAGGCCCCGGTCGCGGGCCTCGGCCTCGGTGACGCCGCACCAGGCGACTTCGGGATCGGTGAAGACGACGGCCGGGATGATGATGTCCTGGAAGGCGCTGTGCTCGCCAGCGAGGACCTCGATGGCGATGCGGGCTTCCTTGTGGGCTTTGTGGGCCAGGAGCGCGCCGCCGACGATGTCGCCGATCGCGCCGATGGCGGGGTCGGCGGTCTGCTGGCGATCGTTGACCTTGATGAAGCCTTTGTCGTCCCGCTCGACGCGCGTGTTCTCGAGGCCCAGATCCTCGCCGTTGGGGCTCCGGCCAACGCAGATCAGAACGCGGTCATAGAGCTCGGTGAGGCTCTGGCCTCCGCTCTCGACCACGACCTCGATCTGCTTGTGCCGGGTCGCCATGGATTGGACCCTGGTGCTGACCCGCATCTGCTGGAAATTCTTCTGGGCGTACTTCAGCACGGGGCTGACGAGATCGGGGTCGGCGCCCTTGAGGATCGTGTCCATGGCTTCGATGAGGAAGACCCGGCTTCCGAGCGCGGCGTAGACGGTCCCCAGCTCCATGCCGATATAGCCGCCGCCGACAATGAGGAGACGGTCGGGCACATCCTCGAGCTGGAGCGCCTCGTTGGAGGTCATGATGCGCGGGTTGCCCAGGTCGAACGCGCGGGGCAGCGCCGCCTTCGATCCGACCGCCACCAGGGCATGCTCGAACCGGACGAATTGCTGGCCCTGGGCGGTTTCGACGCGGAGGGTTTGCGAGTCCTCGAAATAGCCGCGCCCATGCATGACCTGGACCTTGCGGCGCTGGGCGAGCCCGGCGATCCCCTGGCCCAGCTTTTCGAGGATCGATTCCTTCCAGAGCCGCATCTTCGCGAGGTCGAGCTGGGGCGGGCCAAACGTGATCCCGCGGAACGTGGAATCGCGCGTTTCGCTGACCAGCTTGGCGGCATGGAGGTATGCCTTCGAGGGGATGCAGCCGCGGTTGAGGCAGACGCCTCCCAGCCGCTGATCCTGCTCGACCAGGATGACCGGCATCCCCTTGTCGGCCGCATAAAAGGCGGCGGCATACCCGCCCGGGCCCGCGCCGACCACCACAAGTTTCGTTTCAATCGGTGTCATAAATCGCTCTTCTGTTTGGCGGGCGGTGTCAGCCGATTTGCACTTCCGCTTCGGGGTGCTGTTCGAGGGCCTCCACGATCCGCACGATGAACCGCGCCGCGCTCCCGCCGTCGATCAGGCGGTGGTCATAGGAAAGCCCCAGCGGCATCAGGGTGCGCGGCTCGATTCGGCCCTCGCGCACGACCGGCTTCAGCGCGCCCCGTCCGACGCCCAGGATGGCGGCTTCGGGTCGATTGATGATCGGGGTGAAATGGGCGCCGCCGATGCCGCCCTGGTTGGTCACGGTGAACGTGCCGCCTTTCAGGTCGTCGAGACCCACCTTGCGGAGGCGGGCCTTGTCGGCCAGCTCCTGCAGCTCTCGCGACAGCGCGAGCAGATCCTTGCGATCCACATCGCGGATCACCGGCACGATCAGGCCCGCCTCGGTGTCGACCGCGATCCCGATGTGGTAGTACTCCTTCGTGACGATCTCGCCCGCGGCCTCGTCGAGGCTGCTGTTGAAGATGGGGAACTGTTTCAGGGCGCTCACCACGGCCTTGAGCACAAACGGAGTCAGCGTCAGCCGGGCCCCAAGCTTCTCGTAGGCGGCGCTGTGCCGCTTGCGCAGCTCCAGCAACCGCGTCACGTCGGCCTCGTCGAACTGGGTGACGTGAGGGATGGCGGTCCAGGACTCGGTCATCCGGCGGCTGATGGTCGCGCGGAGGGAGGTCATGGGCTTCCGGGTAACCGGCCCCCATTGGGCGAAATCGATCGAGACGGCCGGGGGCGGGGCGGCCCGGACGGGGCTGGAGGGCGAGGCGGCGGCGGGCGCCGGCCGCGGCGCTGCCGCCAGCTTCTGAAGCCGCTGGATATAATCCCGCAAATCCTCCATGACGATCCGGCCGCCGCGCTCGCTGCCCCGGATCTTCGAGAGGTCCAGGCCCAGCTCGCGGGCCAGCTTGCGGATGGCTGGCGAGGCGGCCGCTGCGTGCGAGGATTCATCGGCGCCGGGCGGCTCAGGCTCCGCCTCCGCGGAGGGCGGCTTGGCGCCTGCAGACGGCGCGGGCTCGGGCGATGGCGGCGGGGCGGGCTTGCTCGCCGGCGATGTCTTGGGCCCGGACCGGCTCCGGGCAGGGGCTGCATCCTCCTCCCCCTCTCTCTCCGCCAGAGTCAGGATCCGCTGGCCGACCATGATCTTCTGGCCTTCCTTGATGTGGATTTGAGTCACGCGGCCGGCCTGGGGCGAGGGGATGGGGGCCACCGCCTTCTCGTTCTCCAGCTCGAGAAGGATCTGGCCCTGGGCGACCGAATCGCCGACCTTGACGGCAATGCTCACGACGGAGCCTGAGTCAGCTCCTTCGCCGAGATTGGGCAGTTTGACATCCATATTGAATTGGCTTTGCGGAGATCAGCTTACCGGCGCGGCGGCGAATCGCAACACCGAAGCGATCCGGAGCACGGTGGCGGGGCGGCGGCGGGGGCGAAATTTTTTTGCTCGCCTGCCATCCCGCCCGACGCTATTTCATTGCGCGGATCTCATCTGCATTATGAAGATATTCGCCTGGCTGAGCTGGATTTGCTGCATGGCGACCGCGGCGGCCCAGGCCGCGCCGGATCGCGTGGTCTACACCGGCCAGCAAGGCCCTGGCCGGGGACGCCACATCGTCCTGCTGGCGGGTGACGAGGAGTATCGGTCCGAGGAAGGCCTGCCGATGCTGGCCAAAATCCTGGCCGTGCGCCACGGATTCACCTGCACGGTGGCCTTCTCGATCCGCCCCTCCGATGGCACGATCGATCCTGTCTGCCAGACCAATCTGCCTGGCATCGCCGCCCTCGAGGATGCCGACCTGGTCGTGCTCGGCCTCCGCTTTCGCGAGCTGCCGGATTCCCAGATGAAATATTTCGTCGATTACCTCAACGCGGGCAAGCCGATGATCGGCCTGCGCACCTCGACGCATGCCTTCGCCTACAGCCGCGACAAGAAGAGCCCCTACGCTCGATTTGATTACCGCAGCCAGGAGTGGCCGGGCGGGTTCGGCCAGCAGGTCCTGGGTGAGACCTGGGTCAGCCACCATGGCGCCCACGGCAAGGAAAGCACCCGCGGCATCCTCGAGCCCGAACACCGGAACCACCCGGTGCTGAAGGGCGTCACCGATATCTGGGGGCCCTCGGACGTCTATACCGTCTCGCACCTGCCCGCGGATGCCACCGTCCTGATGCGCGGCCAGGTGCTGGCCGGAATGAAACCATCCGACCCGCCCGTGGCCGGGCCCAAGAATGACCCGCTCATGCCATTGGTCTGGATCCGCCCTTACCGAGGCGATGCCGGCCGGACCTCCACCATCGTCACCACTACGATGGGCGCCGCCGTCGATCTCGAGAGCGAAGGCCTGCGCCGGCTCCTGGTCAACGCCTGTTATTGGGCCCTGGGCCTGGCCGACCAGATCCCCGCCCACGCCAACGTCGACTATGTCGGCCCCTACCGCCCCACCTATTTCGGCTTCGGCAAATTCATTCCCAATGTCCGGCCGGCGGACCTGGCCTTGCCCTGAACCCCGTGTCGAGGCCGTGTGCAACCTTGATGCCATGAAATCCAAGATCTCCCGCCGCGGTTTTCTCGGTGCCGGCCTGGGCGCGGCCGCCGTTTCGCTTGCCGCGCCCCGCCTGTCCGGCGCCGATCGCCCATCGCCCGCGACGCCTGCCCGCCGCTCGATTCGCCTCGGCGGGCCGGTCTCCATCCGCACCGATGATCCCGCCGAGATCGCCCGGTTCCACCGGCGGATTGGCTACCGGGCTGCGTATTGTCCGAACCTCGATCTCAAGGATACGGACCGCATCCGCGCCTATGCGTCGGCCTTCGAGCAGGAAGGAGTCGTCATTGCCGAGGTCGGCCGCTGGGTGAACCTCATGGATGCCGACCCGGCCAAGCGCAAGGCGAACCTCGATCGAGTGACGGACGGGCTCGCCTTGGCGGATTCGATTGGCGCGCTCTGCTGCGTCGACATCGCGGGCTCGCGCCACCCCACCATTTGGTACGGACCGCATCCCGACAACGTCAGCCCGGAGTTCTTCGATGCCGCGGTCGAGAATGCCCGGAAGATCATCGATGCCGTCCGCCCCCGGCGCGCCAAGTTCGCTTACGAGATGATGGGCTGGGCCATTCCGGACAGCGTCGATTCATATCTGGAACTGATCCGAGCCGTCGGCCGGGATGCCTTTGCGGTCCATTTGGATCCCTGCAATCTGATCAACTCTTCGAATCGCTTTTTCGGCCAGACGGCGCTGTTGAACGATTGTTTTGATCGGCTGGGGCGGTGGATCGTGAGCTGCCATGCCAAGGACTTGGCCTGGGAGGTCGAAATGAACGTCCATTTCCGCGAGGTCCGGCCCGGGACCGGGCAGTTCGATTACGGCGCCTACCTGCGGCGGCTCGCCGAGCTGCCGCAGCAGCCGCCCCTGATGCTCGAGCACCTGCCCAGCCCGCAGGAATACGATCAGGCCCGCCAGCACATCCTGGATCTGGGCCGCGCGGCCGGCCTGTCGTTCGATTAGACCCTAAGAATCCGGCGGCTCGGTCCGTTTGCCCCCGGCATCTGACCGGTCGACAATGCACGCGGTGACCAGATCCGCGACGCTGTTGACCGTCGTGCGCGCCATGTCCAGGAGGCGGTCCGCCCCCAGGACCAGGGCAATCCCTTCCGGCGGGAGACCGAAATTCACCAGCAGCCCGACAATCAGCGGCAGGGATCCGCCCGGAATCCCGGCGACCGCCACCGCGCTCAGCACGGCCAATCCCACCAGCAGGGCTTGCTCAGGAACGCTGAGCGGCAAGCCGTAGACCTGCGCGATGAACAGGACCACGCATCCCTCATACAAGGCTGTCCCGCTCATGTTCATCGTCGCGCCCAGCGGGAGCACAAACCCGGCCGTGGGCGCCGAGATCCCGAGGTTCTCCCGCGCCACCTGGATGCTCGTGGGCAGCGTCGCGTTGCTCGAGCTGGTCGAAAAGGCAGTCACCAGCACCGTCCGGATGGCGCGGAAAAAGCGGCGGGGCGACTGCCCGCCCAGGCAGCGGATCGCCAGCGACAGGACGCCGAACAGGTGGATCGCCATCGCCGCCAAAATCCCCGCGAGAAACAGGAGCAGCGACTGGAGGTAATCCCATCCCAGGCGCGCCACGACGCCAAAGATCATGGCGGGAACCGCATACGGCGCCAGCCGCATAGCGGCGCGGATCAATCCCGTCATCAGGTCGGTTAGGACCGTCATCGCCCGGCCAAGGCCCTGGCGGGCGCCTTCGCCCAGCTGGAGGCCCGCCCCGCCAACCAGGAGCGCGAACCCGATCAGCGGCAGCATCTGGAACTCGACGATCGCCTTGAGCAGGTTGGCGGGCAGCAGCAGATCCATCAGGAATCGCAGGCTGAAACTCTCGAGCCGGGTTGCCTGGGCCTGGAGTTCGCCGGCCCGCCCCCCATAGCGTTCGAGCATCGCCTGACGCGATTCGGGGTCCATCACCTCACCGGGGTTCAGGAGGTTCAGGATAAGCAGCCCCAGGGTGGCGCCGATGACCATGTTGGCGGCGAACAGCGCAAAGGTGCGCCAGGCCAGAGGGCCCAGCCGGTCCAGGCGGCCCAGCTGCAGCATGCCGTTGGTCAGCGAGGCGAACACCAGCGGCGCCACGACCCAGAACAACAGCCGCAGAAACACCTGGCCCAGCGGATCGCAGATCTGCGCCGCCAGCCACTCGATGCCCGGCCCCGCCGCCGGACGCCAGCTCACCACCCACCGCGCCCCAATCCCCGCCAGCAATCCCACCGCGAATCCCCGCAGAATCCGGACCGCCAGCCGATGGGTGTCGTGGTCGGACATAGGGTCTGTGCAAAAATTACTTCCGATTTTGGCGGGAGCGCCGCCGGGCCAGAT
>CAYWIM010000089.1:0-18429 GCA_964458325.1 uncultured Verrucomicrobiota bacterium | reverse complement strand
TGCGGCGAATGGATCGAGGCAGGTTTGTTTTCTTCACCTCTCGGCAGCCATCAAGTGGCGCCCACGGAGTGGCCGCCCTACCTTTCGGCTTACGGCTTGCAAGGCGCGGATGAAACCCTTCTGGATGTCGGAGTGGATGGCGCCGGCGGCTTCCCAGGCGGTGGCGTTCTTGCGGATGAGCCAGGCCCGATTCTCCTTGCCCCGCACGGTCAGGAAACATTGGTAGCCGGGCGGATCGGCTCAGCAAGGCAGAAAGGGAGTGGTGCCAGCGGGGAGGGCGCCGGAGGGCGAAAATGAAATGGTCAACGGGATCGGAGGGCTGTCTTCTACGGCGCAAAAGGCGAGCCCTCTCATCGGCCTGTTCGGGCGCTTCCGTTGGTTCCCAATGGCGGAGAGGGAGAACTGCAGACGGCCACTGGAGGCCATTCCCCCCGCGAGGCACGAGCGGGAGTAGGGGGATCCAACCGATTGACCTCCTCCCCCCGACCCTCTCCTCCATTGGCCATGGAGGAGAGAGAGAAGACAAACTCCGGACGATCGCCCAACTGCGACCGGACGCACCAAGCGCCGAAGAATTTTGTCATGCACCCATTCCAGCCGAAGGGCGGGCAACTCTCTTGCTTTTCGAGAACGATTTCGGGATTGAATTGGCGGCGCCGATCAGTCAACCTCGCCACATCACGGGTCCGAACAAGATGGAACTCCGTGAGGCAATGTCTGGAAGTGCCGGAAGCCCCGTATTTTTCGAGGCCACCGACCATTATTGGATGAAGAGCGATATGAAAGAGATCATGGACACCAGGACGACGAGGCGGGAATTTCTGAAGACGGCCGGGACGGCGGCTGCGGCTACGGCGCTGGCGGCGCAGACGGCGCCATTCGTGCATGGGGCGGCGGACGACACGATTCAGGTGGCGCTGATCGGCTGTGGCGGGCGCGGCACGGGGGCTGTGGTCGACGCGTTGGCCACGAGCAGGCTGGGCCCGATCAAGCTGGTCGCGATGGCCGACGTGTTCGAAAACCGGCTCCGGGGCAGCTACGCCCAGTTGAGCAAATCGCCTCCGACCCAGGTGGACGCGCCGGCCGACCGCCGGTTCGTCGGGTTCGACGCCTATCAGAAGGCCATGGATTGTCTGAAACCGGGCGATATCGCCATCTTCGCCACGCCTCCCGGATTCCGGTGGGTGCATCTGGAATATGCGATCCGGAAGGGGCTCAACGTCTTCATGGAAAAGCCGGTTACGGTAGACGGGCCGACCACGCGCCGGATGATCCAGCTCGCGGACGAGGCGAAGAAGAAGAACCTCAAGATAGGCGTGGGTCTGATGTCGCGCCACAGCCGGGCGCTGCAGGAGCTGGCCAATCGGATTCACGACGGGGAGATCGGGGATCTGATTTTGGAGCGGGGCTACCGGGTGCACGGTCCGGTGGGCAGCTTCGCTTCGCCGCCCCGGCCGGCGGGGATCAGCGAGGTGATGTACCAGATCCAGCGGTTCCACAGCTTCCTCTGGGCCAGCGGCGGCAACTACAGCGACTTCTACATTCACATCATCGATCATCTCTGCTGGATGAAGAACGCGTGGCCGGTCAAGGCCATGGCGCTGGGCGGCCGCCATTACCGGACCAGCCCGGAAGGCGTCACCTACGTGGATCAGAACTTCGACGTGTATGCGGTCGAATACACATTCGCCGACGGGAGCTCGTTCATGTTTGACGGCCGGTGCATGACTGGGTGCAGCGAGATTTATGCCAGCTACGCCCATGGCAGCAAAGGTATGGCGATCGTGTCGAACAGCGGCGACTGCGGGCTGCCTTCTCGAATCTACCGGGGCCAGAAACCCGAACGCTCGGCCGTGGTCTGGGAATCCAAGGTCAACGCCGATGAGCAGAATCCGTATCGGAACGAATGGATAGACCTGGTGAAGGCCATCCGGAACGACCAGCCGTACAACGAAGCCCGGCGCGGCGCCGAGGCCAGTCTGGTGACGTCCATGGGCCGTATGGCCGCTCACACGGGCCAGGTCATCACCTTCGATCAAATTCTCAACAGCACGCACGAGTTCGCGCCGGAGATCGCCAAGCTGACGCCGGAGGGTCCGGCGCCGCTTCAGCTCGATGCCAAAGGCCGCTACCCGGCGCCCCAGCCCGGCATTGTCACCGAGCGGGAGTACTGAGCGCGATTGGTCTTGTGGAAAGCGTCAGCCCTCTGGCGCTTTCCATGGCGTCAGGCGACTGCCGGACTGCAAGACGCTTCGCGCGAACGGGGGGCGCATTCGAATCGGCGTCAGCGTCGAGTCAGGTATCAGGCAGGGCGCCTCACTCCGTGCGCGCCGCAGTGCATCCACGCGCCGCTTTCCGCTCGCCATCAGTCTCGATACCCAGTAGAGGTAGTGGAGGCCGGATTGGGCAGGGCGTGGTCTGCGGCCGTGGCCCGGCCGGCACGCCGGAGCCATGCTATTCAATTCCGACGTTTTTCTGGTATTCCTGGCGGGGTTCCTGCTTTTGTACTACGTGGTTCGGGGCCGGCTGGCTTGGCGGAACGGGCTGATTGTGGCGGCCAGCTACACGTTTTACGGGTGGTGGGACTGGCGGTTGATGAGCCTGCTGGCGGGGTCGAGCCTGCTCGATTATGGGGTTGGGCAGGCCTTGATGCGATCCCAGTCGCCCGTGCGGCGCCGATGTTGGCTTGGCTTCAGCCTGATCGGCAACCTGTCGCTGCTGGGATTCTTCAAGTATTTCGGTTTTTTCTACGACTCGCTGGCTCTGTTGCTGAGCCAGATCGGGTTCGAACCGCATGCGCGCACGTGGCAGATCATTTTGCCGGTGGGCATATCCTTTTATACGTTTCAGACGTTGAGCTACACGATCGACATCTATCGCCGGCAAATGGCGGCCACGGGATCGCTGCTCGATTACCTGGCGTATGTCGCGTTTTTTCCGCAGCTGGTCGCGGGTCCCATCGAACGCGCGCAGCATTTGCTGCCGCAATTCGGCGAGACGCGGCACATCACGCGCGCGGGGGTGGCGGAGGGGATCCGGCTGATCCTGGGGGGCATGTTTCTCAAAGTGGTGGTGGCCGACAACCTCGCGCCTCTGGCCGATCTGGCGTATGGGCTGAGCGATCCGGCTGCTCCGGTGATCGTTCTGGGGACACTGGCGTTTGGGATCCAGATCTACGCCGATTTTGCGGGCTACTCGGACATCGCCCGCGGGCTGGCCCGGCTGCTGGGGTTCGAACTGAGCGTGAATTTTCGCTGGCCGTACCTGGCCGGCAATGTCCGCGAGTTCTGGCATGGCTGGCACATCAGCCTGTCGACGTGGCTGCGGGACTACCTCTATATCAGCCTGGGCGGCAGCCGTCGCGGGCCGGGGCGGACGCGGGTGAACCTGTTTCTGACCATGCTGCTGGGGGGCTTATGGCACGGGGCGGCCTGGCATTATGTGTTATGGGGTGCGTGGCACGGGGCGGGCCTGCTGGTTCATCGAGCCTGGCGCGGGAACCGGCCCGGCAGCGAATCTCGCCTGGCACGAAAAGCCGCCTGGGCAGGCACGATGCTGTTTGTTTTCTACGGCTGGCTGCTGTTCCGAGCTGAGTCGATCGGGCATGCGGTCTCGCTCACGCTGGGATTGGCGGACTGGTCATGGCCGGCGTGGGGCGGCAGCCTGGGACTGAATCTGCTGGTCTTCGGCGCGCCGGTCATCATCGGGCATTGGGTGGCGGCGCGGAAAGCGTCTGGGGCCGGGAGCGATCTGGGGCGGGCGCCGGGTGGATGGGATTGGGTGGTGCAAGGGGTGCAGCTGGCCGCCATCGGCCTTTTCTGGGGCAAGCAAGGAACGCCTTTCATCTATTTCCAGTTCTAACCAGATGCGCAGCCACGACTACCAGATCCGATGGGCCGATGCGGTTCGAATGGCTGGTGCGCCTCTGGCCGGAGTTGCCGTCCTCGCCGCCATCCTGCATTTGGGGGTCTGGATTGGCGCCTGGCCGCGGCCCATCCCCGCCCTCGACATGGACCGAACCGTTCTGCTGCATCAGGCGGCCGCCAGCGAGATCCGGTCCGAGGCCGACCTGATCTGCGTGGGGGATTCGTCCTGCCTGATGAACGTCGATCCGCGCGTGGTGGCTCGCACCACAGGGCGGCCGGCGCTGAATCTGGGCACGCTCAGCCACCTCGATCTCGAAGGCCAACAGCGGTTGCTGGCCCATTTCTTCGAGGCCAATCCCGTCCGTGGCCAGACGGTGGTGCTGCTGATGAACCCGGCCAGCCTGCGGCTTTGGCCGGATGCGGCATGGCCCAACTCGATCCTCGAGGATTTTTATGCTCGCCGCGATCCTGTCGGGCACGCGGGGGTGATCGATCGGTGGCTGGGCTTTGAAATCGTTCGGGCTCGGCTTTTGGGACCGGCCTGGCCGATGCCGCTGTCCGGAGCCTTTGGCCAGCGCTATGGCTTCACCCGGGATCTGTGGCGCGAAATGGCAGCCCAGGGCGGGCATCTGGTCGATCCGCGGCGTCTCGAGCCGGGATCCATCCGAGGGAGCACCGAATACTCGATCGCGGCGGTTTGGGAGAAGGCGGGCCGGCTGTTTCGATCCCGACTGCCGGGGGGGATCCGGCTGGCGGTCGGTTTCACTCCCGTGCCCGTCTCGCTGACCGATAACGACTTCGACCGGCGAGGAAGCGATCGGCTCCGCCAATGGGCCGGGTGGCTGGAGGCGGACCAGATCCTGACGGGGCTGCCGGCGGCCTGGGGGGACGATCGGTTTGCCACTCCGACACACCTGCATGAGGACAGCGCTCGGCGGTTCTCGATGCAGCTCGGGGTCGAGCTCGGGAGATAGTTCCAAAAAAGGCTTGACATGCGGACGAGGTATGGCGCAATTGTGCATACAACCTGGAGCCATGTTATGCACAAGCGATGCTTATCTTCCGCCGCGCGCCTGGGATCTCTCGCGGCGATCCTGATGCTGGCCGCAATGCCTTCGAGCCGCGGATATGACCTCCCCGCGGTCAATCTGGGCTTTACCAGCTTCCTCGATGGCGGTCCGCCGGCCGGCCCCGGCCTTTATTTTGCTCAGTATTTTCAATACTACACTTCCGACTCCTTTCGCGATCACCAGGGCGATGAGATGCCGCTGCCGGATCCGCGGCTCAACCTGCTGATCAGTCTCTCGCAATTCATTTACCAGTCCGATCAAAAGGTGCTGTTCGGAGGGAAGTGGGGATTGGACGTCATCGTGCCGGTGGTGGGCTTTGACCTGACGGGTGCGGGCGGGATGGCGGAGAAACCCTCTGGGCTGGGGGATATCCTGATCGGTCCGTATATCCAATGGGATCCGATCATGGGCAAGAACGGTCCGATCTTCATGCATCGGATCGAGTTCCAGTGCCTGACTCCCATCGGGCAATATTCACCCAACTTCGAGCTTAATCCGGGCAGCGGATTCTTTTCGTTCAATCCGTATTGGGCGGCGACGTGGTTCATTGCGCCGCGCTGGACGACGTCGGTGCGGGCGCATTATCTCTGGAACGACTCGAACGACGAGCCGAACCGCGGCTTCACCGGAGCGCCTTTTTTTGCGGCCGAAACGCAGGCAGGGCAGGCGATCCACCTGAATTTCGCGCTCGAGTACGAGCTGATCCCGAAGCGGTTGCGTCTGGGATTGAACGGCTATTATCTCAAACAGATTACGGACACCGAGGTGGACGGGAAGGATTTCGAGGAGTGGACGGGCACGGATCGCCGGGAGGAAGTGCTGGGGCTGGGGCCGGGCGTGGTCTGGCATTTCAATCAGAACAACCACCTCTTTTTCAACGCGTATTTCGAGACGGCGGTCGAGAACCGTCCGGAAGGGCAGCGGTTCAACCTGCGGTTCGTCCATCATTTCTAGTCCGGCGAGACGGATGATGCTGCGGTTCGATCCGTCTTCATATTTTGGCGGCTGTGGGACGCGTCAACGCACCTTTAAGCGGCAGGGGCAGCGCGGCGGCCGGCGGCAGCCAGGATCGCGCAGATGACAAGGAGCCCGGCCAGCAACGCCAAGCGCCCGAACCAGGGTCGCGGGGTTCGAACATGCGTGTCCAATTGAATCTGCAAATCGGCCCAGGGATCGACCTGGAGCGATCCGGCGAAGTGGAGGGGCTGTCCCAGGGCGGGCAGTGAGACATGGATGGCTGAAGGCCGAGCGACGGCCGCCTCCTGCTGGCGGACGAGCCGTTCGGCCAACCGGAGCAGGTTGGCGTTGTCCTCGGGCGTATTGCGTCCAAGGATCTGTTCGACCTGGTCCTGCTTGTAGGCTTCGAGGCCGGGGGCAGCCGGGAGGGCGGCGGTGGGGGCGCGCTCGCCCATGGCCGCGGCCCCGGTCTGGCGATCGTTCAGCCCCAACAAGGCCTGCTGCATCTTGAGGTTGTGCCACTGGACGCGGGCGTCTTCGTTGAAAGCCGCATCGTGTTGCGACAGCCGCCAGGCGGCCTGATACGCGCGGCGCGCCTGTCCTGGCACGCCCTGCTGCACATAGCTATTGCCCAGCTCGAGCAGCGTTTCCGCGGCGCGGGTTTTCTCGCGCTGGCGGACGGACTCGGATTCGAGGTAGCGTTCGAGATCCAGCCGGACGGGGACGGCGGCGCTGCCGTCGAGCTGCCGTTCGAGCGTGCTCTGCCAATCCTCGATCTCCCAATCGCGCGGCACATAGACGCGCCACCGGATCCGCTCGAGGGGCAGATCGAATTTCGGGCCGGGCAACCGATGCGTGAAGCTCCGGCCGGCATCGGACGGGAGCGGGCAGGTATAGAAGAACTCGACCGTGGTGGGCCGCCCGGAATCGGAGTTCCGCTCGAGCTTGAGCAGGATCTCCTCTCCTTCCTGCCATGGCCATGTGCTTTCCTGGTTCACGAATGCGTACCAGAACCGGCCATCGGCGGGCAGCTTGATTCGCAGGAGCCGCTTGTCCCCGGGCTGTAATGTCAGGCGCACCTCGGTGAGCATGGTGCGGTTGGCGGAGACGACGGAGGCCAGCTCGGCTCCCTCGACGCGCGCGGGCAGCAAGGGGGCGATCTCGTGGCGCGTGATCTGGATCGGCAAGCGGAAGGACGGATCGAGCACCCGGAAGGTCTCCTTGGCCTCGGGCGCCGCCAGCCCGCCCCGCAAGCTCGCCGGGATCGCCTGCCACTCGGATCGCTGCAACGCGGCCGGCAGGGCGGGAATCCGCACCTGCAGGCGGCCGGCTGATCGGACGGTCACGTAGCCGCGCTGGACATTGGCGGCGCGGGCGACCAGGCCGGGCACCGTCACGTTGGTGGCGCCGGCCGCGCCCGGCAGCTGGAATGTCACCCGCAACGGATAGGCGCCGATGACCCGCCGCTGCAGCTTGAGCTCCCACTCCGCCATGGCCGGATCGGGGCCGCCGAGGCGCCGTGTGTCGGCCACATGCTCGCTATAGAACCGGACGTTTTCCGCCTGGGCAGGGAGGGCGAGCGTCAGCGCCTTGAGCCCGGCATTTTCGATCTGGTAATCGACCTGGGCCTGGATCATCAGGCCGCTTTCCTGCACGGCGACGTCTTCGAGGACTGCGGCTTCGATCCATGGCTCGACCGTTTCGACCTCGAAATGGAGCCGCCACCGCGCGTGCAGGAGGCGAAACGCCAGGACGCCCTTCTGGGGGATGCCGGCCTTTTGCGGATCGAGCTGGGTGACGCCGTCCCGGGCGTCCACGTGGAGGCGCAAGCCGAGCTCGGGGACGATCACGAGCTGGCCGCTCTGTTTGTTGGCCTCGCGCACGGCGAACCGCGGGGCTTCCCAGGAGGCGCCGCGCGCGATGCCGGGTCCCGTCAGCGTGACGGCCATGGCCTGGTCGCCCTCGGTCTTGCCCTTGAGATGCAGGGTGACGATCCGCTCGCCGCCTGTTGCCAGCTCCGTCCAATGGCTCAGCGCCGGGCCGGACAGGGATTCGACCTCGAAATCCGCCGGCAACGGGAAGCTGAACTTGAAGATCCCGGCCCGCGTGATCGCGGCATTCATCTGGATCGCCAGGAGCGTCCGATCCTCGCCCAGAGACAACGTCTCCTGAGTGGTGACTCGGACGTCGGGCTGGACGGCGGCCGCCGTCACGCCGATCCGAGCGGCGGCGTCCGTGTAACGAAAGGCGCGCCGGAGCGTGAGCCCCGCCGTGTTGGTTGCCGCGGATTGGACGAGGGCGTCGGGAAAATCCTCGAGGTTGATCGTGGAGAGATTGGTTTCGCGGGTGTGATCCAACTGGACCTCGGGACCGGTGGCCAAGCCGACCATGCCAACCTGTCCTGCGGCCCGCGAGGCCACGATCACGCCGACGCTCTGTTCATACGGCAGCGGCGTGGCGATCTGCTGGGATAGGAGCCGCAGGGCGAACGGCCGCGATTGCGGCGACTGGAACTGGACCTGCAGGGCGCGGGTGTCTGGATCGAACCGCCATCCGGCCAATCCGTCGGCCTGTACATCGGCGATGGTGAGCCCGGCGGGCGCATGAAAAGCGACCTCGCTGAGCTGGCCCTGAGCCAAGCGGATCTGGACATCGTGCCATCCCTCGATGGCGCCGGCGGTCGGGACGTAGAGCTGATGCAGCTCCGCGTAGAACACCGGCTTCTCGCTCTGGGTATCGCGGCCGCGCGGCCGCCATCCGATCCATGCTCCGCCGGCCGGCTCGAGCACGAGCTCGGCCCGCGCCACCTCGGCGCCCTCGCGCTGGACCCGGCCGGCCCGGACCGCGACCAGCTGGGGCGAGAACACCTCGACTTCGGCGCGATCCAGCTCGAGCGTCAGCCGGTTCACCAGGCCGCCGGCCGTCGGGAGCACGAAATGATTGGTGCCGGGCCCGGCCGTGACGTGCACCTGGTATGTGAACTCGATCTGAAACCGCCCCGGCTGGCGCAGCGCCACCCGATGGACCGCCTGGCCATCGGGCCGCACCTCGAACAGCTGCAGCGAGGCCTTTGGATAATCGATCCCGATCAGGACGGCCGGCGCGCGCAGCAGATCGATCGTCGCGCCCGCCGGGCCGGTCATCTCGGCCCGGGCTTTGATTTCGACATGGCCGTCGATGATCCGCGCATCTTGCTCGAGCATCTGGATGACGGCCTGTCCCGGACGGGCGTCAGCCGCGTGGGCCGACGGCGCGCCGATCCCCGCCAGCGCGAATCCAACCGCCAATAGCGCTGCCACGGCGCCGGCGGCAGGCGCCGGCTCGGGGGGCGGCTCCGGAGGAGGAGGCGGGGCGGGGCGGCGCGGCAGCGTCCATTGAGCGCGCACCGCTGGGATCAGCACGTACCAGGCGTAAAACAGCAGAACCAGGCCGCCGAGATAGGGCGCGCCGTTGGGGCGCCGCAGCACGGCCCAGACCACAAAAACCCACCCGACCATGACTCCCAGGAATCGGGCCCAGCCGGACCCGAGCTTGAGCGAGAGATAGAGCCAGAGCAAACCGCCGAGCAGGGCGGGCCATAGCGATCCCACGGACGGCTCGAAATCCTTGAGCGGGAGATTGCGCATCTCGATGGAGACGTCCTGGCCGGCGGCCTGGATCGGGGCCGCCACCGTCAGTCGCGGATCCACCTTCAACGGATGGGCATACGCGAACTTCATCCACAGGACAACCAGAAAGACGCCCGCGACGATCCCGGCCGCCCCAAGCAATGTGCCGATCAGATTCCGCGCGCTGCAGCGATACGCGCCCGCACCCGAGGCCCATCGCAGGACCAGAGCTCCCGCCAGCAGGGCCCCCAGGCTCAATGCGACGTGGATCGTCCAGCCTGAATCGAATCCGCCTCGGATCCGCTGCAGGATCCAGGCAAAGCCGGAGTCGTCTCGGAGCGTATCGGCTGGCGCCACGGTGCCTCGGCGATAGACCAGCCGATGGGCTTCATCGGGAATGAGGTTCCATTCGCTCAGCACCACCGCGCTGGCCAGCACGGGCAGACGGACGGTGACTCGCTTGCGGTCGGCCGAGCGCCCCGCGACCCAGACCTCGACCGGCAGGATGGTGCTCGGATCGACATGGGTAGGCAGTGGGATGAGAGTGTCCTTGCCATCGGCGACCGGCACGACCCGGGCGCCGTTGACCCGGGCCTCCCAGAGCCGGGCGTCCGCCGGCATTGCGAGCCGGAAATGCGAGTGCCCCTTGCTCTTGATGAAATAGCGCGCATGCGTCACCACCTCGCCCTCCTTCGAGATCCGGGATTCGAGGGCGGCGCGGTCGACCACCTGCTGGACGGTCTCGCCCTGGGCGAGGGACTTCAGCTCGAGCTGGAGAGCGAACGGGCGCCCGGGGTATTGGTAGGCGGCCAGAATCGGCGCATCGAACAGCAGCCGCTGCGATGCCGGGATCTCCCCTGGATCCAATCGAGTCAGTCCGGCCGATTGTTCCGCCGGCTCGAGATCGAATGGGTATTCGCTGACGACGACCACGCTACCCTGTTCGGACTGGACGCCGGCGGGGCGGATGCCGGTGAAATCGACGCGATCGCCGGCGGCGTTGAATTTCCGGTCGTAGGTCGCCAGCAGCGTGTAGGCGCCGAACACGGGCGACTGCAGGTGCACCTCGTAACCGGAGTCGGTCTTTTTCCAATTGCGGACGTCGCGGCCGACGAACTCGATGTTGCTGTATTCGGCGGGCCCCTGGATCGAGAGGAGGGAGACCGGGCTGCCGGAGATCTGGTAATTGAGGACCGAGCTGCCGTAGGCGAGGCCTTCGCCGACGGTGAACAGATGGAAGGCGTCCACCTGCAGCGAAAGCGCCAGCCGATCCACCCGGAGGGTTGCCTGCCAGACCGGTTCGCGCAATCGGTAGGCCAGCTGCAGCCCCGCCGATTTTCGCGGGAAAAATGCCGTCGCGATCTCGGTCATCCCGGCCAGCTCGCCCGCCTGCACCCGCAGTCCCGTGTCGGCCGTGACGCCCACGAAACCGCGTACCGACTTCGCGCCCGGGAGGGTGAGAGCGGGCAGAATCCAGGTGTTGGTGGCCAGGTCCTGGTTCTTCTCGAGGCGGATCTGGGCGACCTGGCGGCCCGACAGCGGCTGGCCGAACACCATGCGCAGCGTCGAGCGGCCCGCATCCGGTCCGGGCGTGACAAAATAATCGCTCAGGTTGCCGATTGTCAGCCGCGACACGCTGTAATCGGATGGGATCGTCACCGTCAGCTCGCGCAGAGGCGCCTCGCGAATCTCGAGTTCGAGCTCGGCTTCGATCCGAGTCTCGGTCTCGCCGACATGGTACTGGGCCAGCTGGGAGACCGAGAGCTCGGGCTGGATGTCGTCGGCCCGGACGCCGAGGGAGAAATCGGCGCCGGAAAACCGGTAGGCAAAAGCCTGGCTCCGCTGAGCGGGGAGCCAGCCCGCCAGCTCCTTGCTGGGCGGGAACAGCTCGGAGGATATCTGCGACAAGCCGCTGGCCTCGGTCACCTCGAGCCGGACCGCGCCATCGTTGACGATGAGGAGGTGGCCCGCGAACCGGACCGCGTCCACCGGGGTCAGCCGCAGGGGCTGGACCTGGAGCGGGAACACTCCCAGCGGCGACTGGGCCTGGATCACGAGGGCGTACCGGTCTTTCTGGGGCTGGTTCAACTGGACGGCCAGGCGCCGGCCCGATGTCCCCTTCTCGACCGACCAGCTCAGCACGCCGTCCCCCTGCACGCGGGTGATCTGCCCGTCGCCCGCCAGGTCGAACTCGAGCCGCTTCAGCTCGCCCTGCATAATTTTGTATTCCATCCGATGCGCCTGTCGAAGCAGGCCGGGGCTGACGGCCATTTGCGCCGCGCCCTGGACCGCATAGAACAGCCTGCCCTCGACCTCGGGGCGCGAGTCTTTCCACTGCCACTGGACGCGGCCGGCCGCCGTCAGATACGTGATGAAGTTCGTGCCCTGCCGCTCCGGCCGGGCTGCCCCGGGGAAGCGGAATTCGGTCTCAGCCGGCAATCCCCCGAGTGACACCGGGCGCAGCACGCTGGGCGGCGCCTCGAACCGGACGGTCTTCCACTCGCCCTCGTTCATGACCCGAGCCGCGAAGGCCAGCCGGACGGGGACCGATCCGGTCCGAGCCATTGACAGCACGTACTGGCCATTGGTGAACCGGAGATCCAGCGGCGCTGGAAAGCCGGTCAGCGCGGCATCCCCTCCCAACAGCGCCAGCTCACCCCCGGCGGGATGCCGGGCCACGGCCGTGCCGGTCAGCGTAAAGATCGCATGCGAGCCTTCGAGCTGGCCCGTGAGCTGGAAATCCTCGAACCGGAGCCGGCGCGCTTCGGGATCGGCCGCTTCGAGATCGAGCGCCAGGGCGTAGGGGGCCCCGGCGAACCGAAATCGGAGCGGCCGCGGCTCGAGCGCCGCGGCGCCTGGCGCGGCCGGGGATTCGAGGGGGGCCAATCCCTCGATGCGCGTGACCGACACCTCGAGGGCGTCAGGCCGGCGGACTTCGAGCATGCCATCGAACAATGCGACATCTGCGGGCGCCAGCGTGAGCGGCGTCCAGGTCGCCGGCAGGGCGGGCGCAACCCACTCGGACTCGACGGTTGCGCGGAATTGATTGGTGGTCTGATCCGGCTCGAGCGGGCGCAGGATCAGAAACCGGGCGCCGTTCGTGCCGTGCCGCACGCTCCAATCCTTCAATGCGGGCCCCGTGACGCGCGTGACCTGTCCGTCCCCGGCCAGGGCCAGGGCCATCTCTTTCATGGCGCCTTGGAAAATGCGCGCTTCGAGTTCGCAGGTCTGGCGGTTGGTCGATTCGCCAGCGTCGAGCCGGGCTTGGGCGCGCAGCGAATAGATGAGACGCGCTTCAGGCTTTTCCTCGGGATGGCCGCGCAGGCGGCCTTTGAGGACGAAATCGGCCTGCTGGGGATCGACCTGCCCCTGAAGCGTGAGGCTTTCGACGACCGATGCCGGCGGTTCGCCTGCGCCGGCCGCCCAGACGAGCAGTGCCGCGGACACGAGGCATCGCCGGATCCAATCGGTTCTTCGGAGGAATCGGGTTGCGATCGATCGCATGGTCCGCCGGCGGCGCCAGGGCAGGAGAGCCGGCCAGCCGAAGCCCGCGGGCCCCGTGGAGGGGGGCATTGGGAAAGGTGATTTCATAAATTATTCGCTTCGGAGGGATCGCGCCTGGCGGATCATCCAAGCCAGCCGTTCGGGTCGCGGATCCGGGGCCAGCATCGACGGCACGCCCTCGAGATATCGCTCCAGACGGTCGGCACGGACCTCGATGGCGAACGGGCTTCCCGCCAGCCATTCCGCAAACGCGGCTGCCGCGACCGCCAAGCGCAGCGCCGGGCTCGACCGCTCGAGCGGCGCCACCCGCGGCTGATAGGGCAGGGTCCATTCCTGCTCGACGTATTCGCCCGTGGCCGGGACCTTGAACCGAACGCGCGCGACGCCGAGCGGGCCTTGGCCGCGCGGGTTGACCTGGATGACATAGAGGGCGTTGCCGGACTCGGCGGCGCCGATCTCGGCGGCGTCGACGGTGTTGTCCCGGAACTGTTCCTTGGTGAGCTGGTGTTTGGCGTAGCCGACCTGGCGATAGCTGATCACGCGATTCGGATTGAACTCGATCTGGGCTTTGACATCCGCGGCCGCCACGTGGAGCGCGCCTGCCAGCTGCGAGGCGAACCCGGCCGCGGCATCCTCGGGCCGGTTGATGAACCCATACCGGCCGTCTCCGTGCCGCGAGAGCGTCTCGAGCACGTAGTCCGAATACCCTTCCCAGCCGACGCCGAAGCAGTCGAGCGCAACCCCCCGCTTCCGATGGGCTTCGACCTTTTCCTGGAGGGCGGCCGGATCGACGTTGCCGAGGTTGGCCGCGCCATCGGTGAGCAGGATCACCCGGTTGTTGCCCGCAGCCACAAAATGCCGGAGTGCGGTCTGGTAAGCGAGATCGAGGGCGGCCTCGAGGTTGGTGCCGCCTTCAGGCTTGAGATCGAGCACGCGGGCCAGGAGCGCGTCCGGATCGCCTCCGGCCATTCCGTCGACCCAGAGATGCGCTCCCCGTGAAAACGCCACCACGCTGATCCGATCCGCGGGCTGCAGCAGGCGGACCAGCAGGCGGAGGGCTTCCTGGACGATTCGGACTCGATCGGCCCGTTCCATCGAGCCCGAGCTGTCGAGCAGGACCACCAGGTTCAGCGCCCGGCCCGGCTCGCGCCCGCGCGCCGCCGTCTGGATCGCCATCCGCACGACATCGCGGTTGTGGGCGAATGGATACTGCGCGCGCTCCCAGGCAAATGCCAGCCGGGCGCCCGCCTTCGGCGCCGGATCGCGATAGTGGAACGCGTTGACGAATTCCTCGCTCCGGATCGTGTCCGGATCCGGCAGGACGCCCTTTTCCAGGCTCGCGGCGGCCAGCTTGAAGGAGACGTCGCTCACGTTCATCGAGAAGGTCGAGAACGGCTGCTCGCGGGTTTCGATCTCCGGCAGCGGCGGGGGCGCGGGAGGTTTGGGGGCAGCCGCGGCCTTATCCTCCGCCTCCTTGTGGACCACCTGAGCTCCGACTCGTGTGGCCGTGGCGGCCGCGGTCTGCCCGGGAGCCTTGAGATCGAGATCCAGCGCCACTCGCTGGGCGAGCTGATTCTGCTTGGCTTGGTCCACCGGATCCGTGCGGTAATCATCCTGCGATGCCGGTCCGGATGGCGCAGCCGCGGGAGCGGCGGTCACGGGCGCAGGTCCAGTAACCGCGAGAGCCGGCGTCGAAGGCGCGGGCTTCCGGGACGGCGCCGGCGCGATGCCCGCAAGGGCCAGTCCATACCGCCGGGCATTCGCGGTCTGACCTTCCGGCGCGGGTGCGATCGAGGACAACTGATCGCGCTCGAGCGGTCTCGAGGCCTCCTCACGGCCGCGCGCCTTCTCCTCGAGCGATTGGCCGTCCGCTGCCGCGCGGCCATTCAGATCGAAATACCAGTGTTGAGCCACGCCCTCGGTGGCCGGCGTGGGAGCGGTGATGGCATAACCGGCCGCCAAAGGCGTCCCGAAAGCGAGGCTGGCATTCGTGACTATGCCGGTCGAGCTGACGAGCTCGGCGAGCTTCATTTTCTCTTGCGCTCGAGCCAGCTCGGCGCCGGCGGTAAGACGACCATAATTCTCGACCGATCCCCGCGCCTCGCCCTCAGCCGGCCCGCTCGCCGGTTTCTTGAGCTCGAATCCGAACAGATCGCCGTTGACTTCTTGAAGGCCTCGGGTAACCGCGACCGCGCCGAGCCGGCCCTCGACCGCTGGCACGGCCTCCGACTGGTTTTGCACAACGGCGATCCCCCCGCGGCGGAGACTGTCGCCGAAATACGCGATCTGGCTCTCCGCAATCCCTAGCCCATTCGCGACCTCCAGCGCTGGTTTCTCACCGCTCACCCGCCCAGCCCGTTCTCCATCTCGAACCGAATCGATCCAGTCACCGCGTTGCCCGGCCGCGAAACCGCCGTATCCACCACCGCCACCAAAGCCTCCGCCGCCGCCAAAGCCTCCGCCGCCGATGCCGGCAATCAGTCCGCTGCCGCCCATGGGGCCTGCTGTGCCACTCCCCAGCTGCGTGATCGCGACATCCTTGCCCGCGAGCCGTTTCGAGCGCGAGATCCCGGCGTCGAACAAGAGCGTGTCAGTTTTTGAGGCATCGGAAGGCAGTCCGGTGGCGGCTGAAAGGCCGTTCATCACTTCTTGAAGCCGGAGAAGCGGTTCACCCGCCTGAGGCGCGAGTTCAGATTTGCCAGCCGACACGGGAACGCCCTTCTTCAGAGCCTCCTCGCCGCCGCTGACGCTGAAATCTTCCGCCGTCCCTAGTCTTCCGGATTCATCCCATGTTGCGGCGACCTGCTGGCCAGGTGCAGGGATTTTCTGGCCAGCCACCTCGACCGGCGCCGGCGCGTCCATCGACGGCAGCACAATCCGCCTCTGAGGCGCTGCGGCGCGCATCCATTCGCTTCGGGGCTGGGGAGGAGTCAAGGCCGCGTCGGCAGGGGCGCCTTTGCCGACGGTTGACTGGATGGACGGAGCGGGCGCTGCGGGCCGAGCGGCCGCGAATCGGGTGGCAGGCTGGCCGGTTGGCGGAGGCAGGGCTGCGGGCTGGGCGGGCGGCGCCTGCTGAATGGAAGGCAGCGCGAGCGGCGTGGGCTTTGCCGCGGACCGAACCGCGGCGGCTGCATTGTCCGATGCCCGATTCGAGTAGCGCTCGAGCCGTTCCTCGATCCTCTCGGCTCCCGCCTGGCGGCTGGGAGCCGGCGATTCCGGGGCGGCAGCGGGCTCGGTGGGCGTGAACGCCCGGCCCATGACGGGCACATCCCCAAGCGCCGGGGGCAGCGTGGCGTGTGCGCTCGGCGCTGGTTCACGAGAAAGGGCCTCCGATTTGCGAGCCTCATCGAGCCGGTCGATCACGCCCGGGGGTTCGTACTTGGCCATGAGGAGGGGCCTCGACTGTGCCAGGAACCATCCATACCCGATCGCCAGCAGAGCCGTCAGGCTGGCGGCCACGGCCGCCGTGATCCGCCATCGCGACCAGCGACGCGAGCCTGTGCCAGCCCGATATGCGGTGGGCGCGGGTGAAGGAATCGAGGATCGTGTGGCGGGAGGGGAAACCAGGGCGTCGGGCGGCAAGGGTGCGGGCTTCTGGCGAAGCCGTTCGAGCAGGGCCTTGCGCCGTTCGGGGGGGAACCGGGGAGCAGCGACGGCCGGGCCGGGATTGGCTGAGGCGGCAGCGGTGGTCTCCCGGATCCGGGCGATGACCTGTTTCATCCGGCGGTGAAAGCCGGCGAGCTCAGCGTCCGCCTGGATAAGCGTCTCGAGCTCAGCCGCCTCGAACGGGCTCGCCTCCCCGAGGAGCCAGGCAACCACCCGGGCTTCGAGCCGTTCGCGAGGATCGTGATGCGGTTCCAGACTCATGATACAACTCCGAGTTTCGTCAGCTCCGCTCCGAGCCGTTTCAGGGCATGGTGCAGCAGGTAACCCACGTGACCCACCGTGAGCTGGGTGCGGCGGCTGATGTCCTGGTAAGACAGCTCTTCCTCGAACTTGAGCCGGATCAATTCCCGGCTGCGGGCATCGAGGGCTTCGATGCAGAGCCGCGTTTGGCCGATGGCCTCCATTCGCTCGATGTGCGCGTCCGGCAGCGCCTGGGGATCGGTGACGTCCATCCCCCCATCCTCCGCCGTCTCGAGGCTCACCAGGCGCTTGCCTCCTCGACGGTGGTTCAGCGCCAGGTTATGCACGGTCCGATACAGCCAGGTCCGCGGCTTTCGCACCGCGTCGAATCCCACATGCAGTTTTTCAAATGCCTCTTGCACAACATCCTGGGCGGCTTCATCGCTCTCGACGAACCGGCGCGCGTAGGTCAGCAGCGATGCCTCGTGCGCCGTGAACAGGTTTTCCAGCGTCTCAGGCATCGGGGCTTGCGCCCCGGGGCCGTTGGGGATCGGATCGGCCATGGCCAGTTGATCGATTCTTTATCTGCTTTCGCCGGCGGTTGTCTCGGCTTCAATCCGCTCTCTATCCTAGAGACACCGCTCCGGCGCTTTTCTTAGGGTCTGTGCAAAAATTAATTCCGATTTCCCGGCGAAACCAGTGGTGCGCGGCAGCTCGGGTCAGCCGCCGAAAGAGACTGTCCATGAGGCTTGAGCCTTCACTTGCGATCCCGTTTCTCGAGGAACTCGACCGCCTTCTTGCGGGTTGCGTTCCGGGTGTTGCCGGTTTGAAGGCGGACGAACTCGAGGACTTCCTTTTTGAGGCTGATCCGATCGAAGAAGCGATCGAGCGATTCAATGGCCTGGCCGATGGCGACATTGCGGCATTCGTCGGTTTGGTACTTGGCCCACTGCACCTTGAGGATGGCCCGGGCGATCCTGTCCGCGAGGGCGGGTTTGGCGAGGGCGATCGTGGCCGCGGCCTTGATGGTGTTGGCCGCGGTGATCATGACCGTCCCGCGGATGGGCTCGAGGTAGTCATCGAGGATCTGCTCGATCCGGCCCCACTCGTCCACCGCCGCCAGGCTGGCCACGATCTGGATGGCGTCCCATCGCAGAAAGGAATTCTCGGCCTCGAGCATGCCGATGAAAAGATCCACGTGGGGGTAGAGGATCGCCGGCGCCTTTTCGCTCATCAGCCGGAGCACCTTGGCGCACCCGAACTTCACGGGCGCATCGGCTGCCTCCAATCCTTCGAGGAGCGCCGGCAGCAAGGTCCGCTGCTGGACCGCCAGCTCGGCGATCTTATCCGGATTCGTTCCCTTTCGGGCCAGGCGGGACCACAGCTCGGTTTTCGTCATGTTGTGTTGCGGTTGGGCTTCCGCCTGAATGGATCATCCATATGGGTCATCGAGTCAATCGTTTTCGGGGGTGGATTCCTCGGTGGGGCGCAGGACAAAATTCTTCGGCTCTTGGTGCGTCCGGTCCCAGTTGGGCGATCGTTTGCAGTTTGTCTTCTCCCTCCCCTCCGCGGCAGTGG
>CAYWIM010000088.1:0-18667 GCA_964458325.1 uncultured Verrucomicrobiota bacterium | reverse complement strand
ACCTTGGCTGATGTAGCCCAGGTGAGCCAAGCGGGCGCGGAGGCGTTGATACTGGCGCGGGAGGGATGCGGCGGATCCTGTCGCCGGCGGGTGCGCCGATGGCGCCGTAAGCCTTGGGGGTGGGGTTTGTTGGGGCCCGGAGCGGCCGATGGGGCGTCCAGGGCGTTCCGGGGGTCTTGCGGTTGCGGTTTTGGATCGGCGGATTTGGCTGGCTCACAGGATCCGCCTTGGAGGTTGACAGAACGAACGCCCGCCGCCACCCGCCGATCCCCCAATACCCCTACTGAAAAACTACTTGCTTTTCACCAGAATCAATAAATCAGATGACCATTAACCCCATTGAACGGCCGGGTGCTAATCGAGACTGGGTAGCTCCTGGGCGGTCCACGGGCCCAGGGGGGGGCGGTGTTTCGTGGCTGCGCGGACGGCTGCCACTTGTTCGGGGGTGACCGCGCTGGCCCGGTGGCTCCAGGATTTCTGTTGCCGGATATAGGTCAGGAGCGCGGCAATCTGGGTGTCGGAAAGCAGGTCGCGCCAGGGGACCATCGGATTGTTGTAGGTGATCCCTTTGACCTGGATCGGGCCCTGGAGGCCATCGAGGATGATCGCGATCGCCTGGGTGGGTTTCGCCGCCGTCGCCCACTCCGATCCCGCCAGGGGCGGATACTGTCCGAGAACGCCCTCGCCGTTGACCTGGTGGCATTTGGCGCAGGTGTCGGCATACAGTCTCTTCCCCATGATCAGCAAATCCACCGAGTTCGAGACAGCCCCCGACGGGGGCGGGCCCGAGGATCGCTCGTCGTAGACCAGCGGATGGAACCCGCCGCTGTACCGCGCGAGATACCACCCGCCCCCGAGCAGCAGGCCGCCCATCACCAGGATGATCCAGACCGAAAGCGGCCGATGGACAGCGGTCGGTTCCCATCCCTCGGGCTCGGCGCGGCTCGGGGCGCCAGGGACCGGCGCATGGTTGGGAATCGGCGTGCTCATTTCGCTTCCGGCAACGGCGCCGCGGCCTTGAGGTTTAGCAGGTAGTCGACTAGATCGCGCGCGGCAGGTTTGGGGATCACTTCGCATCCGGCTGGCGGCGCGAGTTCGGTGGGGAGGTCCAGGGCGCCCGCCGACCGGTCGGCGCCCGCCTTCCGGGTTTCGAACAGGAATCGGAAGGGCGGCATGATCGAGCCGGGCGAGGCGAGCGCGGGCGAGTAGAGGTGGAGCAAGTGCCAGGCAGCGTTGGTCTGGCGCAGTCCGGCGTTGGCCAGGTCCGGCCCGGTCCGCATCGTTCCGAGGAGCACCGGTTGATCCCGGAGATAATCTCGAGCCACGGTTCGGCGGGGGCCCCAGTGGCGGGCCGAGTCGGCGCCGAATCCTGGCGGCCGGACCTGCTGGCTGTGGCAATAGATGCATCCGTGGGCGCGGTAGACCTCGCGGCCGCGCCGGGCATTGCCCGGCAGGATCGGAGGATATATTTCGCCGGTCTCCTCGATCTCGACCGCCTCGAGCCGGCCGAGCTGGAGCTGGGGCAGGAGCACCAGGCCGAACCACGAGCCCGCAAACGCAATTAGGATCCCCGCGAACAACAGTCGTCCCCTGTTCATGGCGCGGATCCTCCGGAGGTTGGGAGGGCCTCCGCGGCGGCGCCGAGCAATGGCCGGTCTCGATCGCGAGCCCGGGAGGCTGTCATCCAGGCGAAGTGGGCAAAGAATACCGTGTGGCTTGCCGCCAGCACGAAACCGGCGGCGGTCCGGAGACGCAAATAGGGGATGGTTCCCCGGACAACCTCGAGAAACGGGATGTCGGGGCTGTTCATGGCGAGGCCCTGCGCAATGCCGCCCGGGATCAGGACGCCCAGATACAGGAGGAGACCGACTGCGGCGGTCCAGAAATGGAGAGAGATGAGCCGGGGCAAAGGCCACGGGCAGCCTGTGAGCCGCGGGGCGATCGAGTAGATCGAGCCGAACATCACCATCGAGAAGAAAGCGTAGAGCCCGTGGTGGGCATGGGCGATGGTGAGGTGGGTGAAATGGGTGATCTCGCTGATCGATCGCAGGGCCATCAGCATTCCGAACAAGCCGGCCAGGGCGAAGCTCATTCCGCCGAACACCATGAACCGCAGGGCCAGATCCTGCCGGAGCCGGTGGAAATGGCCGGCCATGGTCTGGTGAAGGTTGACGGCGTTGGCGACGACCGAGGTCATCAGCATCAGGCCGGCGGCGATGCTGGCGGTGACGAGCCAGGCGGGGATCGGGCCGCCAACCAGGTGCTGCATCCCGCCCCAGCCTCCCCACAGCGCCAGCGACCCGAACCCGATGACGGCCAAGGCATGGCTATGGACTGGCTGCCCGATCCGCTTGGGAATGAAATAATAGAGTGCGCCCAGCCCGATGGGCGTGAACCACAGCGCCAGCATACTGTGTCCATACCACCAGTTCACCGTTGCCTGCGCCGCCCCGCGCACCGGCTCGAAGAGAAGCAGGAGATTCGCTGTCGAGTAGAGCCATGGAAACCAGAACATGGCGGCCAGCAGATACCACTGCGAAACGAACCACCTCCTCTGGCGCCGGGACCAGAGTGTGACCATGCCAGCGATCCCCATCAGCGCATACGACGCGAACAGAATGGGAGACACATACCGCGGGAACTCGAGCCATTCGATGCCGGTGCATTCCCCCCCCAGGAGGGCTGCTGTGCCGATCGCCATCCCCAGATTCCAGAAGAGAGCCCCGCCAATCGCGATGCCCGGATGCCCGAGCGGCGTCCGGCCGAGGCGGCTCACCAGCCAGAGCGCAACGCCCATGGCCGCTTGGAACGCGAATCCGTAAACGACGGCATTCGTGTGGGCAGGCCGGATCCGGCCGAAGGTGAGCCATGCGTGATCCGTCAGCAGCGCTGGCTCGTGCAGCTTCCAGGACGCCAATAGCGCGAGCACGGTGCCGATCATCAGCCAGACCAAGCCGGCCCCGAACAATAAGAAAAGCGGCTTCCGGCACGACGCGTCGATCTCGGCCAGAGACGCCGGGGAGCAGCCGGGATCCCCGGCATCCGCGGGCGAGGGCGCCTGCCATCCGGGACAAGGCTGGGTCGAAGCCGGTCTCATTCGTATGGATTGGGTGCGGGTGCGAGGGCCTTTTCGAGCCGCGCCAGAAGGTTCGATCGCGCCGCCGCCGGCTGCTGCCATTCCTGGCAGACCAATTCCATTGCGCGGGCGATGGGCAGCCGGACGATCCCCTTGGCCGGATCGAGGAACGCGTAACGGGTGAGCTCTTCGCGGGCTCGGGCCTGGATCTCCGCGAGATCCGTCCGGCGCTGGTTGATCCGGGTGGCGTCCACGCCTCGCGGCCGTGCCCAAGGCCGCATCGCCGCGAGGATCGCTCCAAACAAGAGAAACAGGGCCAGGAAACCCGCGATGCGGATGGCCAGGCCGGCTGGAGGAGAGAGGTGGGTTTTCATTTCGAGTGGGTCATGCATCCTCGGCGGCTGTCTCGGGGGCGGAGACTGGCGGCGGTTCGGCGCCGGCGAGCGCCTCCTGGAGCCGCGGATCGCGAATGGGATAGGCCGGATGACGGCTCATGAACAGCGCGAAGATGGCCCCCATCGCGCCGTCGATGGCCAGCAGGCAAGCAATGTCCAGCCCTGTGATTCGGAATCCATCCGGCCGCAGCACCGGCATGATGTGATAGGCCAGATCGAGGTAATGCATCAGCAACGCCCACCCGCAGAGCGGCAGCATCAGGGCCATGCTCTGTTTGGCGTCGATCCGCAGCAGGAGGAGGAACGGCGCCAAAAAATGGCCGAACACGATCCACAGGCCGATGCTCCGCCAGCCGCCGGCGCCGCGCTGCGCATACCAGAACGTCTCCTCGGGGATATGGGCAGTCCAGATGAGGAAGTACTGGGAGAAATGGATGTAGGCATAAAAGAGCGTGAACGCCAGGAGCAGGACGCCGATGTCGTGGAATAGCGGCGCATGCACGACCTGGCGGAGCGGGCCGATCCGGCACAGGACCGCCGCCGCCAGGAAGATCCACGCCAGCGTTGCCCAGACGCTTCCCGCGAAGAAGAGAACGCCGTAGATGGTCGAGGACCACTGATGCTGGAGCGATTTCATCCAGTCGATTGCCGCCAGCGTCACCGTGATCGCGAACAGGAACATGCCTGCCGCCGACCAGCGCCGCATCCGGCGGGTGCATTCGGCGGCGCCGGACCGGTCCTGGCGCAGGGACCATGCCCGCAGCCTCCAGGCCAGCAGGCTCCAGATCGCAAAATATGCCAGCGCGCGCGCATAGAAGAAGGCCGGATTCAGGAACCACCGCTTGGACTCGAGCGCGGCGTCGGGATGATCCGTCATGGCCAGCCACGGGTAGACATGGGGCGCGACGATGGCAATCGGCACGAACAACACGGCCAGCGCGGGCGCCAGCATGGCCAGGTGCTCGAGGACGCGCCGGATCGGCGCCGACCAACCCGCATCGACCAGATGGTGGAGCATGACCAGGAACAGCGCGCCCAATCCCAGGCTCAGAAAGAACATGAACGCCAGCAGATACGAAAAGCCAAACTCGCGCGGATCGCGCGCCCAGCCGATCCCCGCCGCTGCGCCGGCCAGGATGGCGACCGCGGCGCACACCGGCCATGCGCGGGTCCAGATCGATCCCGCGCCGGGCATTTCCGGCGATGGCGTTTTCGGGCTCACAGTTTATTTTCTCCATTCCGCTCGGAGCGGTTCAGGGATGTCCTCGACGGTGCCGAGGCGGCTGCGCTCGAGGGCGCGGAGGAATGCGACGATGGCCCAGCGGTCCGGCGCCGGGACCTGGGACGCATACGCGGCCATCTGATTTCTGCCTTCGGTGATGACGCGGAACCACTCGCCATCGGCCATTCGGACCAGGCGCGGGTCATGGAAATTGGCGGCGGGGATCATCCCGTATCGGCTGGTGATGCCGCGGCCATCTCCAAGCGGGCCATGGCAGGGCTGGCAATGAATGCCGAATCGCTCCTGGCCGCGCTCCAGGAGGGAGGAGGTTACCGGCACCGGCAGGACCACGACATCGTTGGTCGTTCCCCGATCTCGGCCGGTGTTCTCGGGCGAATCGTCCCAAGCCGCTTGGCGGGCGATTGTCCCCTCGACGGGCGGACGAGAGCTGCGGCCGTCGGGGAACAGAGGGCTTTGCGCTTGGGGGCGCAGCTTGGGCTGGCGGTCCATGTCGGGAACGATCTCGATGGGCGGTCTTCGCGAGGCGCATCCCCGCGGGCCGGCCACGCTCAGCACCAGCACCACCGCCAGCCCCAGCATCAACATCATGTGTCGCATGGATCCTCCCATACGGTTTCCACATGGACGCACTCGAGCGACTCGAGGAATTGCCGGGTTCGATCCGCGGCAAATTGCGGATCGCTGGATTCGATGACAAGAAAGAACCGATCATGGGTCGCTCGAGCGAACCGCGGCGTCTGGAGCAGGGGATGGTGCCAGCGCGGCAGCCGGGTCAGGACGAACATTGCCAGAAAAGCCGCCAGGGCTCCGAAGAGAATGGTGAGCTCGAAGGCGACCGGAAGCGCGAACCAAGGGCTGAACATCGGTTTGCCGCCGACAGCCAGCGGGTAATCGTGCTGGTTCATGAACCAGACCATCGCCATGCCTGCGGCCAGCCCCAATGCGCCGCCGGCGAACACGAACCAGCCCACGGGCGACCGACGCAGCCCCATCGCGTCGTCCAGGCCGCGGATCGGCCACGGCGCAAAAACATCCCATTGCGAGTAACCCGCTTGCCGGACGCGCCTCGCGGCCGCCTTGACCTGATCGGCCGTGGCGAATTCGGCCAGCAATCCGTACCGGACGGGAGCCTCGCTCATCGGGATGGCCCTCCGGATGGATCGGGATCCCTGTGTGCGTGGGCGTCGCCCCGCGCCGCGGCGCCTTTGATCTCGGCCATGGCGATCATTGGCAAGAAGCGGATGAAGAGCAGGAACAGGGTCAGGAACAAGCCCAGCGATCCTGCCAAGGTCCCGATATCGACCAGGGTGGGCCGGAAGTAGCTCCAGCTCGACGGCAGGAAATCCCGATGCAGCGATGTCACGATGATGACGAACCGTTCGAGCCACATGCCGACGTTCACGGCGATCGACAGCAGGAACACAGCGCCCATGGACCGGCGGACGCGCCGGAACCAGAGGAGCTGGGGCGAAATCACGTTGCAGGCCAGCATGGTCCAGTAGGCCCACGCGTAGGGGCCGAACGCGCGGTTTTCCCAGGCGAAGATCTCGTTCGGGCTGCCGCCGTACCGCGCCATGAACCACTCGACGGCATAGGCATAGCCGACCATCGATCCCGCGGCCAGGAGGACCTTGCCCATCCGGTCGACATGCAGCACGGTGATGACATCCTCGAGCCCGCACAAGGTCCGGATGGGGATCAGCAGGGTCAGGACCATGGCCATTCCGGAGAAGATGGCCCCGGCCACGAAGTAAGGCGGGAAGATTGTCGTGTGCCAGCCCGGGACCAGGGACACGGCGAAATCGAACGACACGATGCTATGGACCGAGAGGACCAGCGGCGTGCTCAATCCAGCCAGGAGAAGGTAGGCCTTCTCGTAATGGCGCCAGTGGCGGATCGAGCCCATCCAGCCCATCGCCAGCAGGCCGTAGACGAACTTCCGGGATCGAGTCCTGGCGCGGTCGCGGAGCGTCGCCAGATCGGGGATCATGCCGACATACCAGAACATCAGCGACACGATGAAATAGGTCGAGATGGCGAAGACATCCCATGTCAGCGGCGATCGGAACTGGGGCCAGATGGCGTTGGCGTTGGGGATCGGGAACAGCCACCAGAAATCCCAGGGCCGCCCGAGGTGGATCACCGGGAAGATCGCAGCGCAGATCACCGCGAAGAGCGTCATCGCCTCCGCCGCCCGGCTGATGGACGTCCGCCATTGCTGGCGGAGCAGAAAGAGGATGGCCGAGATCAGAGTGCCCGCGTGGCCGATGCCGATCCAGAACACGAAGTTGGTGATGTCCCACGCCCATCCGACCGTGCAGTCCAGGCCCCAGACGCCGATGCCGGTCGAGATCAGGTAGGCGATCATCGCGAAGCACAGGGCGGTGAGGCCCGCGCTGGGCAGGAAGGCCGCCCACCACCACCGCGGCGCACGCCCTTCGACGATGGCGGATACCTTGTCGGAGATCCAAGCCGTCCCGCGGCGGTTAAGGATCAGCGGCGGGCGCGCAAGCTCGGCGGGCGGATCCGGGGCGAGCCAGGGCTGGCTTCGGGGCGTCCCCATCAGCCTCCTCCTCCCGGGCTTCCTGCCGGCGGCGGGCGGTTCGGGCCTCCGGCCGGCTCCTGCCGGCCCGACCGCCCGCCCCCTGGACGCCGCGTGGAATCCTCGAGGCTCAATGGATGCTCGTGCCAGTCCGGCATGCGGCTGTTGGGATTGCGAATCCGGGCGAGATAAGAGGTGCGCGGCCGGATATCGAGGAACTCGAGCACTCGATAGCTTCGCGCGTGATTGCGGAGCTCCGACAGCCGGCTGTTGGGATCGGACAGGTCGCCAAAGACGATTGCCTCGGCCGGGCAGGCCTCGGCGCAGGCGGGAACGATCGCGCCGTCGGGCACCTTGACGTCTCCGGAGCTGCCGGCGGCGATCTTTCGCTCGATCTTGGCCTGCTGGATCCGCTGCACGCAGTAGGTGCACTTTTCCATGACGCCCCGCATCCGCACCGTCACATCCGGATTGCGCACCCACTGCATGAGATCCCGCTCGTCCGGCGCCTTCGCGGCGAGCGGCCCGCGATAGAGTTGGTCGAGCGGCCGCCGATGGTAATCGAAGAAGTTGAACCGACGGACCTTGTAGGGGCAGTTGTTGGCGCAGTATCGCGTCCCGACGCAGCGATTGTAGGCCATGACGTTGAGGCCTTCCTCGTCATGGACGGTGGCGTTGACGGGGCAGACGTATTCGCACGGGGCATGCTCGCACTGCTGGCACATCATGGGCTGAAAGACGACTTGCGGATCGTCGCCCTGCTCGTCCAGCGGCCGGTCCGGGGGGCCGGCGTAATATCGGTCGATGCGCAGCCAATGCATCTCGCGTCCGCGCGCCACCTGGCCGCGTCCGACGATCGGGACGTTGTTTTCGCTCTGGCAGGCCAGGACGCAGGCGGAGCAGCCGACGCAGGCGTTCAAGTCCACCGCCATCCCCCACTGGTGGAGGCCGGTCAGCGGCGGGTGCGAATACAAGGATGCGTCCGGCGGCCGATGCGCCTCGAGCGTCATCCCGTTGGATGCGAAGTCGGGATGCGCGCGGAACTGATCGAGGTTGGCCTCGCGCATGATCGGCCGTCCTTCGAGCGCCCCATGGTCCTGGGTGCAGGCAATGCGATCCTTTACGTCGAGACGGCGCACGAGGCGGATCTGAGCCCCCGTGTCGGAGTGGAGCGCGGCGGCGGTCCTGAGGCGGTAGGCGTTGAAGCCGCTGCCGGCGCCCACGCGGCCGGTTCTCTCGCGTCCGTATCCGAGGGCGAGGCCCAGCGTGTTGTCGGCCATGCCCGGCTGGATCCAAACCGGCCCCTCGACCATCCGTCCCCGGAGGGCGATTTCGATCCGGTCGAAATGGGCCAGCTTTTGGAGGCGCGCCGTTCGCGGGCTAATGAGGATGGCGTTTTCCCAGGTGAGCTTGGTGATGGGATCGGGCATTTCCTGGAGCCAGCCGTTGTTGATGTAGCGGCCGTCGTCGACGGAGTAATCGCGGTGAAAGACGACCTGCAAGCCGGGTGCGGCGGCCTGGGCTGCCAGCGGGCCGGCGGCACTGTGCCAGCAGTCGAGGGCGGCTCCCGGCTGCCATGAGACGCTCACGGGCGCAGGCGTGCTGCCGGCCAGGAAGCCGTCATGGAGGTACTGGCGCCACTGGCGGTCGGGATCGTCGGATCCGGCGAGCTCGCGGATGGTCTGGCGCACGATCTCGCGGGGCCGCCGCTCCTCGAGGCCTCCGACCCGGGCCAGAAACTCAAGATCGGTCCACCCTCCGTCCTTGCCGCTGGCGCCGCCAAACAGCGGCTGGATTAGCTGCTGAACCGATGTCACCGTGCCATCGCCGGTCCGCGCGTCGCCCCACGATTCGAGGAAATGCAGCGCCGGGATCTGCCAGTCGCACGCAGCCGATGTCTCATCCTCGGATGCGGCCAGCCGGATCACGGTGCGCGCCATGCGCTGGGCCGATCGCCAATCAAGATCGGCAGGGGCCGAATAGGCGGGATTGCCATCGAGAATGACCAGGGCATCGATCCGGCCGTCCCGCAGCCGGGCGGCAAGCTCGGGCAATCCCTCCTTGTCGGCCGCTGCCGGAGCGGGCCGCGCATGGACCGTCCGTCCGATGTTGCCCAGCCGATGGTTGAGTGACCAGGCCATCAGATGGACCGCCATCGGCTGGCGATGGCCGGCGAGAACGAGGCATTGCCCCTGCGATTCCACCAGATCTCGGGCGCATTCGGCGCACCAGGAGTTCGGATCCGCGTAAGAGTCGGCGAGGGTGCGCAGCGCGGCGGCTTCATCGTCTGGGGCCCACCCCGCCCGCTTGTGGACCTCCCACCCCAATCGCGCGGCTGCGGCGGGTATTCGGGCCGGATCGAGCCGGAGCCGATGATCGGCGCTGGCGCCAGTCAGGGTCATCAGCGACTCGAGGACATAAAGCCGGGCCGGGTCGCGCCCGTCCGCACTGACCTGGCGTCCTCGGGCGTACTGATGGATCCATTGGTGGGCGTCCTCCTCCGTCCCGAGAAAATCGGCATCGAAGGAAACGATTCGCCGGGCCAGGTCCATTCGATACGCCGGGGTCAAGGGCCGGCCAAACGCCATCGCGGCGGATGCATGTGCGATCTGGAGATCGATCGGCTCATGGATGTACCAGCGTGCCTCGGGATACCGGCGGCGCAGCAGGCGCTCGATGCGCTCGCGCGAGGGCGAGCTGCCGCGTCCCTCGAGGATGGCCAGGCCGGATCCCCGCCGCTCGATCCATTCCCGGGCCCGGCTCGAAAGGAAATCGATCGTTGCCGCCGGGGCCACGGTTTGACTCTGCCGCGTGAATCGCCGGAGCCGGTCGGGATCGTACAGGTTCAGGATCGAGGCCTGAGCGAATGCGTCGGTGCCCGTCCGGCCCTGAGGATGGAGAGGGTTGCCCTCGATCTTCACCGGTCGTCCTTCGAGCGTCTTGACCAGCAGGGGGATGGCGGAACCGCGGATGGGCATGGCCGTGGCGTAATATTGGGCAACGCCGTGGGCGTATCCATCCGGGATCTTCGAGAACGGCAGGATGGTCTCTTCGGGCCGGCGGCAGCCCGCGCCGCCCAAGCCAAGCCCGGCCAGCAGGAAAGACGCCGACATGATCTCGAGAAATCGCCGGCGCGATACGGGGTGTTCGAGAGCTTCCGCGCCAGCGGGGAACTCGCCTCGCAGCCATTGCTGAAAGGATGGTGTCCGGGCGAGCTCATCCAGGCTCCGCCAGTAGCGTGGTCCGGTCAGCGTTGCTGGGCGGGCTGGCGCGTCGTTCTTCATCGGTGGCATCCGGAGCAGCTGAGGGGCGGCCGTATGCCGGCTTCCTGCGCCAGCCGCCGGCCTTGGTCCTTCTGGAGGATGGGATCGGCGTTCCAGCCCAGGTTATAGACCTGGTCGAGCGAGCGCAGATAGGCTTCGGGACGGCGGTGGCATTCAAGGCAGAAACTCATGCTCAGCGGCTGGTCATGGCGGACCTCCTCGAATTGGTCGACCCGCCCATGGCAATGGAGGCAGCTCACGCCTCTGCGGAGATGGGCTGCGTGATGGAAATAGACGTAATCGGGCGTCCGATGGATTTGGATCCAAGCGACTGGGGCGCCGGTTTGGGTGCCGTCTCGCAGCGGAGCCAGGCGGGCGTCGTCAGCCAGGACCTGGCGGTGGCAGTTCATGCATCGGGATGAATCCGGCAGGCTTGCGAACCACGAGCGCTCGACTCCGGTGTGGCAATACCGGCAATCGATGCCCAGTTGCTCGACGTGCGTCGCATGCGAGTAGGGGACCGGCTGGATGGGCTGATACCCCACCCGCGTGTATTTCGGCGTGAAATAATACCCGAACCCGGCCACGACGGCCGTCGCGGCAATGGCCAACCCCGCCGCGATGTTCAGAGGGAGCCGGTTGGTCCATTTGGGAAACACGTCGGACATTCGAGACACCCGCCCATGGCGTGCGACATCGGGTTTGGCATGCCCGCGCCCTCTGGGGCCATTCCGGGAGACCAACCCATCAGTGTGAAAAAATGGGGTGACCAACGGGACTCGAACCCGCAACATCCAGAACCACAATCTGGAGCTCTACCATTGAGCTATGGCCACCACCCATGGCCCTTTATACTAAGCCCGGCCGTGGCATCGTCAAGCCTGCCATCACGGGCCGGCCACCGACACCGCCCGAAAGAACCGGGGCTGGGAATCGTCGGCGGGCAGGGGGGCGCGGCATTCGCACTGAGCGTTGCTGGTGACGACGCGGCTGATGGTTGTCCATGCCCTGAAATCGGCCGTGTGTTCGATGTCGAACGCCCGTTCATTCTCGCCCAGAAGCTGGAACGTGATGGTCTGGTCCGGCATCACCCGGGGATCGGCCAGGCGCGGCGCTGCCGGGACCACAAGGATCGATGCGTCAGCCAAGGTGCGGCTGACCAGCATCCGCACCCCGCCGCCCTGAATCCGGCCGAGGTCGAGGACATTGCCCTGCTGGATCTCGAGCCGCCGCACATCGAACTCGCCGGGCACGCCAGTCAAGTCGAGGTTGACGACGCCGCCGCCGGGCAGGAACAGCGCCCACGAGCTGCCGAACTGCCCGCACTGCCCGCGGCTCACGCGCGCCGAAGCTGGCTCGAACGCCGCGGGATCGAGCCCGCGCATGAAATCGGCGAAATGCTGCATCCGCCGGAGGCCGGCGTCGTGCTGCAGCAGGTAATCCTCGAGGTTCATCCCGAGCTGGGCGGCGCGGGTGGGGGGGAAGTCCGCATGGGTGGCGTGGGCGCGCATAAGGCTGCCAAATGTGGGGAACGCCAGGGCGGCGATGAAATTGCGATGCGTGTTGCGGATCCCGAGCACGGCCTCGTTGTCATAGCCGGCGGACTCGTACCAATACTCCTCGAACCAGAGCGGTTTGCCGTGCGCGCGATAGCCGAGCGCGGTGGTATATTGCGTCTCGTTGCGGGCGATTTGGACCTCGAGGAAATCGATGTTGGGATTGGCGATGCTGGAGGTGTCGGCCGTGCGATGGTGGCAGCCCAGGGGATGGCGGTAGGGATCGGTGCTTTTGACGAGCTGGGCCTTGCGCTGGACCTCGTTGGACCAGGTGCCCCAGGGAGGATTGGCCTCGTCGACCTCGCCGTAGAGCACCCAGCGGACATTGAACGCCGCGTAACGCGCCACGGCGTAGCTGAACCATCGGTCGTCGCGCTCGAGGGTGTTCAGCTTGGTCCACCATTTGCTGTTGTCGGGAAAGCCGCCAATCACCAGGCCCACCATGATCCCGCGGTCGTTGGCGTATTGCACCATCTGGTCCAGACGCTGGAAATAGGCCGGATCGAGGTCGTCGGCGGCGGGCGCGCCCCGGAACGGGCTCAGGCCTCCCCGTGTGTAGAGCGAGAGCCAGACACAGCCCTGGACGGTGTTCAGGCCGCGCGCCTCGAGGGCGTTCATCCAGGCTTGGAACTCCGGCAGGAACAGCTCCTCGGCAAACGAAAACTGCGTGTCGCCCACCGGCAGGAAAGGCGAGCCGTCGCTCAGCCGCCACCCATGGCCATCCCGCTCGAGAAAACCGCGAAGCAGCGCGTTGGCGCCGACCTCGGCCGGGCCCGGGGCCGCCGCGGTCAGGTTCGACGCGGCTCCGTTCAGCCCGGGATCGATCGAACTGGTGGACCACTCCCACACGCCCGGCCGGGTCGGCGCGAACCGGATCCGCCACACGTTGGAGCCGTCCCAAAAACCAGGGGCCACAATGCGGTCGCCCGAGGCATGGACGAAGGTGGCGGTGACGCCCGGCCCATCGCGGTAGGGCAAGGCGGCCGGGGCATGCGCGCCCAGGGCGATCTCGTAGGGCCGAAAGGTCAGGGGCGCTACCGGTCCAGCCGATAAGAGACCGACAGGCGCTGCCGGGCTCGATGCGGCTTGCGATCCCCCTGCCATCGGGCGGCCGGTTTCCGCGGAGGCGCCGAGCCCCGCGGCCGGGCACAGCAGCCCGCCGGCCAGGACCCAGCCGGCCAGGGCGCGCTGCCAGCTCGCCGGGAAAACGATCGAATGGGGCCCTCGCCTTGATGGGCGCAGCTCGATGGCGGGAGACCGCGGATCGGCCACGCCGGTTCCGAATGCGGGTTGTTTCATGGTGAATCGGCCCGAAGAATAGGCGATGGCGTCCGAAAACGGTAGCGGAAAAGCGGGGCATTTCAAAATCGTCCAGTCGACAATCTCGAAAAGCGGATTCATTATGCTTTCGATGCTGATATGAGACGCGCACATGCTATCCAGGGCGCCAGAAGTCGACAACGCCGGGTCAGGGAATCCGATCAGAATCGTGCAGGCCGCGTGCCCTCACGCGGCGTCACTTATGACGTTGTGTATATCCGGTCCGCACATGGCTCGCGACGGGCTCTTCGCCGCAGCCATTATCTCGGCGCCCCATGAACTCTCGAGAGCGCCTGATCGCCACCCTGAACCACCGGGAGCCCGACCGTCTGTGCGTCGATTTCGGGGCAGGCTTTCAAACGGGCATGGGGGCGGGCGTTGTGCATCGGCTGCGCCAGGCAGTGTTGGGCGACGCCCGGCATCGGGTGAAGGTCATCGAGCCCTACCAGATGCTGGGGGAGATCGACGATGCGTTGATCGATGCGCTGGGGCTCGATGTGGTGGGGGTGCATGGATCGAGAACGATGTTCGGCTTTCGGAACGAGGGGTGGAAACCGTTCGAGCTGCTGGACGGCACGCCGGTGCTTGTGCCGGAGGGGTTCAACGTGACTCCGTCCGAGGACGGCGGCTGGCTGATTTATCCGGAAGGGGATACAAGCGTTCCGCCCAGCGGCCGGATGCCCCGCGGGAGCTATTTCTTCGACTCGATCCGCCGGCAGGAATCCCTGGACGAATCGAATCTGGATCCCGCCGACAATTGCGAGGAGTTCGGTATCATCGATGACGAGGAGGCGCGGCACTTCGCCCATTGGGCGCGGCGCTGCCATGAGGAGACGACCCGCGGCGTGTACATCACCCTGCCCGGCACTGCCTTTGGGGACATTGCGCTGGTGCCCGCGCCATGGATGAAGCGCCCCAAAGGGATTCGAGGCGTGACGGAGTGGTATATGGCCACCGTCACGGCGCGGGATTACGTGCGGACGGTTTTCGAGCGCCAGCTCGAGTCCGCTCTGGGCAACGTCGAGCGCCTGGCGGCCGCCGTCGGGGATCGCGCCCAGGTCGCTTTCGTCTCGGGGACGGATTTCGGCACTCAGACAAGCCAGTTCTGTTCGGTCCGGACCTATCGCGAACTCTACCAGCCGTTCCACAAGGCGGTGAACGACCGCATCCACGCGCTGACGCCCTGGAAGACGTTCATGCACAGTTGCGGGGCGGTCCTGCCGCTGATCCCGGAGTTCATCGATGCCGGGTTCGACATCCTGAATCCCGTGCAGTGCTCCGCGGCGGGCATGGATCCGCGCCTTTTAAAGCGCGAGTTCGGCGGGCAGATTGTCTTCTGGGGCGGGGGAGTCGACACGCAGAAGACGCTGCCCTTCGGCACGCCGGACGAGGTCTATCGCGAGGTCCGCGAGCGGATCGAGATTTTCGCTCCGGGCGGGGGCTATGTGTTCAACAGCACGCACAACGTCCAAAGCAACGTCCCGGTCGAGAACATGCTCGCGATGTTCCGCGCCGTCGACGACAGCCGCTCGATGGGCGGATGACGGGGGAACGGGCAGCGTGAGAGCCGCGCCGCAGGGCCTGCCAGCGACATCGATCAATCCGAAACCGGCATGAATGCATTCAACCAGATCGTCCTCGACTCGCCGCGCCGGCTGGCCATGCCGATCGCCGTGTATCCGGCCCTGGCATTGACCGGGGCGAAAGTCTCGGACATCGTGACCAATCCGCGCGCCCAGCTCGAAGCGCAGGAGGCCCTTCAGCAGCGCTATCATTGGCCCTTCGTGATGACCGCCATGGACCTCAGCGCCGAGGCCGAAGCGTTCGGATGCGCCATTGCGGTTAGCGAGAGCGAAGTGCCCACCGTGACCGGACGCCGGATCGCGAGCCGTGAGCAGGCGGAAGCGCTCGCCGTGCCGCAACCCGGCGACGGCCGCACGAGCGTCTACCTCGAAGCCGTTCGGCTGTTCCGGAGGATGCCGGGCCGGCCATTCGTATTTGGCGGGTGCATCGGCCCCTTCTCGCTGGCCGCGCGCCTGGTCGGCGTGAGCGAGGCGATGGAGCTGACCGTCGCCGAGCCGGACTGGATTCACCTTGTGGTGGAGAAGGCCGCCGCTTTTCTCAGCGGCTACATCCGCGCGTTCCGGGAGGCCGGCGCCGATGGAGTCCTCATGGCCGAGCCGGCCGCCGGGCTGCTGTCGCCGCGCGCGATGTCGGCGTTCTCGAGCGCCTATATCCGGCGCATCGCCCTCGAGGCCGGCAGCGGGTCCTTCTCCTTCCTGCTCCACAACTGCGCCGCCCGGATGCCGCACCTGCACTCGATCCTGGAGACCGGGCTCAAGACGTTTCATTTCGGCGCGCCGATGGACATCGCGGGCGCGCTCGGCAAGGCGCCGCCGGACGTGGTGATGTGCGGCAATCTGGATCCAGCCGGCGTATTCGTGCAGCTGCCGCCGGCCGAGATCCGGGAGAGGGCTGTGGCGCTGCGCGAGGCCACGGCCGCCCGCCGCAACTTCGTGATCTCCTCCGGATGCGATCTTCCTCCGGGCACGCCGATCGCCAGCCTCGACGCTTTCGATCAGGCCCTCTCGGCGTAGTGCAGGCTCATGGCGCCGCCGAGGAAATTCCGGAGCCGCAGATTCCGGCAGCCGCGATTCTCGAGCTCGAGCGTGACACCTGCCTGGGCGGGGTAATGATCCAGCGACTCGAGGATGTAGGCATAGGCGTCGGCATCCCCGCAAAACCATCGGCCCAGTTGCGGCACCAGCCGGCGCAGGTACGCGAAGTAAAGCCTCCTCCAGAGGCGATTGGATGGCTTGCCGAAATCCAGGATCAATAGCCGCCCGCCCGGGCGCAGGACGCGGATCATCTCCGCCAGACCGGCCGGCCAGTCCGCCAGGTTCCGCAGCCCGTAGCTGATGGTCGCCCCATCGAACGCGCCATCCGGAAACGGCGTGTGCTGGGCGTCGCCGCGCACCCAGCGCACCCCGGCGACGCCCGCGGAGGCGCATCGCCGGCGGGCCGCCTCGAGCATCGGCTCGCTGAAATCCAGTCCGGTCACCTTCGCTCCCCGTCGCGCCAGGCCGAGCGCGATGTCGCCCGTGCCGCAGCACAGGTCCAGAAAGGCGTCTCCGGGCTGCACGCGGGCCTGGGCCAGCAGCGCTCGTTTCCAGAGCCGATGCAGCCCGAAGCTCTGCCAGTCGTTCACCCGATCGTATCGGCGCGCAATGCGATCGAACAGCGCGTTGACCTTGATCGCGCGCTGGCCGCCCGGATCGTAGTAGGGATTGGCCATGGGGGATGCAGGGGGCCTTCGCGGCAATCACTTCCGCTTGGGGTGCGAGTGCCGGGACCGATCCTGGCCGCGCTCGAGGAGTTCGGCGATCCGATCCACGTCGTAGACGCAGCCGCCCCACGCGCCTCCGCTGACCTCCTGCAGGGCCGCCCACAGCCGAGTGTCCAGAGGTAGATCGGGATGCGGGCGCAGGCCGGGGTGGAGCGGGCGCTGTCGTAGGATCCGGCTGGCTTGGGCGGGCGGGTAGCGCCGGCGGCGGTCCCCGATCCAGTCCACCCGGCCGTTGAGGCGCTGCGAGTCGATGCGGACGCGCACCCGATCGCCCTCGCGCACGCGTCCGAGCGGGCCGCCGGCCAGGGCCTCGGGCCCCACGTGACCGATGCACGCACCGGTTGACACGCCCGAAAACCGCGCGTCCGTGACCAGCGTTACCTCCTTGCCCCAGGGCACATGCTTGAGCGCCGAGGTCAGCTGATACGTCTCCTCCATGCCGGTGCCCAGCGGGCCGCATCCGATCAGAACGAGGATATCGCCGGGATGGAGCTGGCCGGCCTTGAGCGCCTCCATGGCAGCGGCCTCGGTGGTGAAGACGCGCGCGGGGCCTTCCCTTTGATAGACGCCGCTGGGATCCAGGAGGGAGGGATCGATGGCGGTGCTTTTCACGATGGCGCCTTCGGGGGCCAGGTTGCCTTCGAGAAAGGCGACGGTGTTGCTCAGGCCGCGGCCGCGGGCGGCCGCGGGAGAGAGGATCACATCGTCCGGATCGATTCCGTCCTGATCGCGCAGGATCTGGCGGAAGCGCCGCCTCCGGTCGGATCGCTCCCACGCTGCCAGTTCGGCCTCGAGGGTTCTGCCGGTCACGGTGCGCGCGGCCAGCTCGAGCAGGCCCAGGTCGCGCAGGTGCCGCATCACCTCCGGCACGCCGCCGGCGAGAAACACCTGGATGGTGGGATGCTGGCGGGGCCCGTTGGGCAGGGCATCGACCAGGCGCGGCACGCGCCGGTTGACCTCGAGCCAGTCTGCGGCGGAGGGCCGGGGCAGGCCGGCCGAGTGCGCGATGGCGGGCAGGTGCAGCAGCAGGTTGGTCGAGCCCCCAAACGCCGCATGCACGACCATGGCGTTCCGGACGCTGGCGGGAGTGATGATCTGTCCGACCGTGATCTTGCGGCGCTCGAGCCGGACCAGGGCGCGGGCGGATTGGCAGGCCAGCTCGATCCAGACCGGCTGTCCGGAGGGCGCCAGCGCCGAGTGGGGAAGCGACAGCCCCAGGGCCTCTCCGACCACCTGCGAAGTGGCGGCGGTCCCCAGGAACTGGCAGCCGCCTCCGGGCGACGCGCAGGCGCGGCATCCGAGCTCGGCGGCCTCCCGCAAGGAGATCAGGCCGTGGCTGAACCGGGCGCCGATGGTTTGAATCTTGCCAGCATCTTCGCCGTGCTCGGGGGGGAGAGTGACTCCACCGGGCACGAGGACGGCGGGCAGATCTCGCATCGACACCAGGGCCATCATCATCGCCGGTAGCCCCTTGTCGCAGGTCGCGATCCCCAGGACCCCCGCGCGCCGGGGGAGGGATCGGATCAGCCGCCGCAGGACAATGGCCGCATCGTTGCGATAGGGCAGGCTGTCGAACATGGCCGTGGTGCCCTGGCTGCGTCCGTCGCATGGGTCCGAGCAATACCCGGCAAAAGGGATTGTCCCCAGGGCGCGAAGCTCGATCGCGGCGGCTTCGACCAGATCGTCCAGCTCCCAATGGCCGGTATGGTAGCCCAGCGCCAGCGGCCGTCCGTCCGGCATCCGCAGCCCGCCCTGGGTCGAGAGGATCAGGAACTGTTTGCGGCGCAGCTCGGCGGGCGTCCATCCCATTCCGGCATCCTGGGTGAGCCCGAACAGGTCTCCGCTGGGCCATCGGCGCAGCATCTCCGCGGTCAGCGGCAGCCGTCCGCGCGGCCCCGGCGAGCGGGTCCGACTGCGGTACAGGTC
>CAYWIM010000087.1:0-19146 GCA_964458325.1 uncultured Verrucomicrobiota bacterium | reverse complement strand
AGCCGCTTCTTCCTCACCGCGTCGGGCGCGTTCGGCAGGATGCGGGTGAAGTCCTTGTCATGGAACATCATGATGTGCCCGTCCTTGGTGGTCCGGACGTCCACCTCGGGGATGCAGCCCATGCTCCAGGACAGCTCCAGCGCCTCCATCGTGTTCTCGGGCGCGAGAAAGCCCGCGCCACGGTGCGCCACCACGGAAACCCGCTCCAGGGGAATGTTTCGGATGTTCCATGCTGGCTCCGCGGCCCAAGCGGCCGAAAGTGCGGCGGCGGCGACGAGCACAACGCCAAGCGCCGGCGGATGGAATCTGTTTCTTCGCCGGGTCCAGTGTCTTCCGAGTTTTGCGCGCATGGGAATCGAGCGTTGCATGTTGTCGTCGAGCAATATCACTTCAGATCATCTTGAAAAAGGCGGTCGAACGATAGATCCAGGAGGGCGTTGCCGCTAATGGTGCGGCATAGGCAGCGTGTGAGCGGGAGGTCATCCGGGCCAATCAAACCGCGCGCCTCGAGCGCAGGCAGCGCCTGGGCGATCTGCTCCACGACAAACGCGCTCTCCAAGGTGGTCTCCGCCATTTCCGCGCACGCCTGCTCGTAGGTCAGGCCCTTGCCCAGCAGCCGGCCCAGCCGCACCGTGCGCCCGCCCATGCAGGTGACGTATTGATCGGCCACCCCCGGCAGGGAGTTGACAAAGGCCGGATTGCCGCCCAGCAACGAGACAAGCTGCGCCATTTCCCGGGCGCTGGCGCCGAAGATCGCGGCGGCCGGATTGTGGTTGCGGGCCTGCGCCTCGTCCGGCCCCCCGAGCCGGTCCAGCATGCCCTCCGCCAAACCGACGGCCAGCGTGTAGGCGTTCTTGAGCGCCACGCAGACCTCGACGCCGATCACGTCGGTCGAGAGGAAGATGTGGTAATAGGGTGTCTGGAACATCCGTCGAAGAACGGGCAGCACCGCCGCGTCGCGGGAGGCAAAATAAACGCAGGTGTGGCGGCGCCCCGCCAGCTCGCCCGCAATGCACGGCCCGCCGATGGCGGCCACGCTGACCTGGCCGCGCAGGCCGGCAGGCAGCTCATCCGTTAGGACGTCGGGAAGGATGCGCAGGTGGCCGTCCTCAGCGGCTTCCAGCCCCTTGGTGACAGCGATGATCTTCATGCCGGGCTTGAGATGAGGCGCCAGCGCGCGCCCAATCCAATGCACTCCGGGCGAGCTGACCCCGCTGACGACGACCTCGACGCCCTCGAGCGCCTCCGCCAGTTGGCCCACCTGGAACGGCTCCACGTTGTCGGGCAGCTGCCGCTTCAGGCGCGGATGGAAGCGCGTGGCCAGGCACGAGGCAATGATCTCAGTGTCGAGGTGGGTTCCGACCAGCCGGACCCGATGGCGGTTGTCGCACAACGGCCAGGCCATGGCTGTGCCCATCATGCCTGCGCCGATAATCGCTACGTCCGACATGCGTCCCCTTCCTTTCCCGGGCAATGCGGAACGGACTGTCTGTTACTGGATAGCATACGCGCTTGACGATGACTGGTGCGGCCGCCGAATCCAATCATTTGTTTTGGCACAGGGCGTCCCTGTGGTCCCGGAATCGATCCGGTGAGCCGGCCGGGTCCATTCCTCAACACAAAGGCCGCCGCCCGTACGAAAATGCAATGGGATCAGCCATTGCCTTGCAACCCAGCCGCCAGCTTCGAGGCCTTCCGCCGGACGCGGCAGCGTCGCTAGATCCGTATTTCCCGGACCCGGCGGCCATCGGCCACGCGGTCGCTCGGGTAAAGGATGACAGCGTCTCCTTCCTGCAACCCCTCGAGGATTTCGGTTTCAAGGCCGTTGGAGTGGCCTGTTTGGACCGGCTGCAACCGGGCGCGGCCATCCTGAACCACAAAGGCCATCCACTGATCCCCCCGCCGGAAGAGGGCGCCCGCAGGCGCCTTGAGGGCGCGATCGGTCTCCCACACGACGATGCGGGCCTCGACACGGAACTGGTCCCCCAGACCCGGCCGCTGTTCCGGCGGCGTGATCAGGTCGGCGATCGCGTTGACCCGCTGCTCCTCGACGCCCAGAGCGGACACCTTGGTGAACGCTGCCGGCTCGACCAGCCGAATCCGCGCTTCGAGCGGTGGATGGCCGCCCCACTGGTCGAGCTCCACTTTCGCGCCCGGCTTCAGCGCCGCCCCGTCGCGTGAGAGCACCTCGATCACGACCTCCAGATTCGCCGGATCGCCGACCTCGACCAGCGGCATCCCCGCCGTCACCACCCGCGCGTTTTCGTCGACCACACGGAGCACCCGCCCGCTGGCAGGCGCCAGCACCTCGATCGTCCGAGGGTCCGCATGGGCAGCGGGTGCGACCTGAAATTCCGCCAGCTCGGCCTCCGCCTGGCGCAGCGCGTTCTCGGCCACCGCCATCTCGCGGGCCGCCGCCGTCTCGCGCCACTGGGCGGGCTCGAGCTCATGGATGGAGACGGCCTGCTGAGCGTAGAGCCGATCGATCCGCTCGCGCTCGCTCCGGGCGAACTGGAGTGCCGCGCGCGCCTTCTCGAGGCTGGCGGCGGCCATATCGCGCCGCGCCTCGGCCTGGGTCCGGCTGCGCGCATCGAGCAAGCCCGGCGCCAGCGGCTCGATTTGCGCCAGAACGGTCTTGCCTCCCGTGACATCGAAACCGGCCTTGTAGGGAATCCGCCGCAGCTGACCCGTGACGGGCGCCGACAGGACATACCGGTGTCGAATCCGGGTCTTGCCCTCCTCCTGAATGAACGATTGAAGGCTGCCGACCGCGACCCGGCCAGTCTCGACCGGGACGGGCTGAGGCCAGAGCCCCGCGACAATCAGCGCCGCCAAGGCCATCGCCCCCCCATACGGCAGCCATCGGCGGTACCGGTGGCTGGAAGACAGTCGGTTTGCGGCGGCTTTCTCTTGTGCGAGCGCGTTCATTCGGGCGCTTTCAGGGCCCCCACCAGATCAAGATGGTTCAGGTTCCGCAAGACAAACAGGAGCGACAGCACCGATGACAAGGTCACCACCAGCACGGCAAATGCATAGTTGCGCGCGGTCAGCACCAGCGGCAGCCGCACCGTCTCGGTGTTGACGGCGGAGATGATGACCGAGGCAAAGCCCGCCCCCAGCAGCAATCCCAACGGCACCGCCACCAGGGCCAGGAGCGCCAGCTCCGTCACCAGAACGGCCCCCACCTCGCGGCGCGAGAAACCGACCACCCGCAGCGTCGCCAGCTCGCGAGCGCGCTCGGCCAGGGAGATCCGCGCGTTGTTGTACACCACACCGAACGCCACCACTGTGGCGAAGACCAGATAGATCCGCTGAATGAAACCGATGCTGGCCGCCGTCGTCCGCCGGAACGCATCCCGGAGCGAGTCCTTGATGGCCACCCAGCCGACCGCGGGGATCTCCTTCAGCGCCCGGAGGAAGGCGCCCCGCTGCGAATCGTCCACGGTGAACGTCGCGCCGCTGATCATGTCCCCTTCCCCCAGCAGCCGGTTCAGCGCCCCAATCTCCATGTATGCGGTGACCCCCGTGAAATCCTCGGCCAGCCCGGCCAGCGGGACGCTCCGGATCCGGCGTCGCCCATCGAGCGCCTCGACCACCAGCTCGTCGCCCACCCGGGCCTCGATCGCGTCGGCCAGCTTTGCCGACAACACCAGCCCCGCCCGCGGCAATTCCATCCGCCGCGACGCGGCATCGAGCATGCGCACATGGGCGCCCCCCTCCGGCAGCCCCTGGATCCCCACCTGCCGGCGCCGATGCCCATGGTGGATCCGGACGTAGACATTTCGAACCGGCTCGATGGCGGTCACCCCGGGGAGGTGGCGGAGCAGATGCCGCACCCCGACCTCGGCGGGCTCGACCAGGCCGATCTCGATCTCCTGCCGCTCGACCACGTCCCACTGGTAATCGAGGACTTCCTCGATCCCGTGTCGAAACGCGTTGGGGACGATGAGAATCCCGGTGGCCAGCGCCAGCCCCGCCACGGTGAACAGCGCCTGGATCGGCTGGCGCTCGAGGTTGCGGGCGGCGATTCGAAACGTGTGCGACAAGAGCCGGCCCAAACCGGTGCGCTCGAGCCATGCGCGCCGGTAGACCGCCGGCGGTTCAGGCCGCATCGCCACCGCCGGTGGAAGCCGCGCGGCTCGCCGGACCGCCACGAACACGCCCGCCGTTGCCGCCGCGGCGCTAACCCCCACCGCCCACAGCAACGCCGAACGATCCAGCCGAAACGCCAGCTCCGGAAACCGGAAGAACAACGTGTAAACATCGACGATCCGATGCCCGATGGCCACGCCCCCGATCCCGCCCAGCAGCGTCCCCCCCGCGACCATCACGAGGGCGAACTTCAGGTAATGAATCGCGATCTGCCGGTTGGTGAAGCCGAACGCCTTCAAGACAGCGATCTGCTCGCGCTGCAGGATCAGCAGCCGGGTCAGCACCGCGTTGGTCATGAAGGCCGCCACGCTCAAGAACACCAGCGGAAACCCGATCGACATGATCCGCAGCACCCGGATCTCGTCGGTGACCCGAATGTGCGACGGATGATCGGCCCGGCCGAAGGCGCCCCGCCCGCCGAATGGGATCAGGAGACGATCGATCGCGGTGATCACGGGACGCTCGGCGGCGCCCGGGGCCAAGGCCAGCGCCAGGGAATCGAACGCCCCGTCCAGATGGAACGCCGCCGCCAGCTCGTCGTACAGCATCCAGAAAGTCCCGTAAGTCCGGCTGTCGGGCAAAGGCACCCCCGGCCGCGATTCGAAGATGAACTCGGGCGAGAGCACGATGCCCGCGATCCGGAACGTCTGGCGCCGCCCGTTGAGCAGCATGGCCAGCCGATCTCCGGGCCGGAGCCGGTTGGCCTCCGCGAATGCCTCGCCCACCAGCACCTCCCCCCGGCTCCCCGGCGTCAGCCACCGCCCCGTCCGCAGAAACAGGCGGTTCAGCTCGGGCATGCCCCGGCCCGGCAGCGAATGGAGCTGGCCGCTGGCCGGCTCGTCGATCCCTGGCAGATCGAGGGTGACATGGACTGCAATCGACGCCTGCGCGGCGGCCACACCCGGGATGCGGGCCGCCCGCTCGGCGATCGCCAGGGGGGCCCGCTCAAGATGCACGAACACATCCGCAAACCGGTGCGATTGGTAATACTCGAAGCGCGTGCTCTCGAGCGAGTGGATCAGGCTGCGAGCCATAATCATCATCGCCAGACCGCAGCCCATCACCAGCGCGACCGCCACCGACTGCCCCTTGAGCCGGCGCAGATCCCGCAGCAGCTTGCGATCCAAACCCGAGATCATCACCAGTGGAGACTGTGGACGGGCGCTCGATGCGGGTTCCGCCGGACCTGGTGCACCCGGCCGTCGGACAGGTGAACCACCCGGTCCGCGATGTCCGCCATGACCGCGTTGTGGGTGATGATCACGGTCAGCGTCCCCAGCTCGCGGTTGGCGCGCTCGATCGCCTCGAGCACCGCCACGCCCGTCCGCACATCGAGCGCGCCCGTTGGCTCGTCGCACAGCAGCATCTCGGGGCGCTTGGCGATCGCCCGCGCGATGGCCACCCGCTGCTGCTCGCCTCCGGAAAGCTCGGCCGGGAAATGATCCATCCGCGCGCCCAGCCGCACCAGCTCGAGGGCCGTCTCGGGCGGCATCGGATCCCGGGCGATCTCCGTGATCAGCGCCACGTTCTCCCGCGCCGTCAGGCTCGGAATCAAATTGTAAAACTGGAACACGAACCCCACGCAGTCGCGCCGGTATTGGGTGAGCCTGCCTTCATCCGCCCCCGTCAGCTCAAAATCCCGATACCGCAATTCACCCGACGTCGGCACATCCAATCCGCCCAGGTTGTTGAGCAGCGTGGTCTTGCCGCTGCCCGACGGCCCCAGCAGCACCACCAGCTCGCCCGCGTACAGATCCAAGTCCACACCCGCCAGCGCGTGCACCGCCGCCTCGCCTTCCCCGTAGATCTTGGCCAGCCCGCGCGCTCGCAGGATCGGGCTGCCGTTGCCGGAGCATGTGCCGGAGTTCGTCATGGATTGAAGCGCTGGGTCGGGCGGCCTGCCTGCGCCAAGCGAAGCGTGGCAGGCAGGGGACCCGGCCTGCACGGGGTGGACGCTGGCGATCCAGGCCGCGTGCCCTCACGCGGCGGCGCTAGATCGAGTCCAGTTCCCATCCGGCACGGTAGCTGCCCTCGAGGTAGGCGTTCGCCTCGGGGGCGTTGGTGACCTTCATGGCCGCGCCGTCCCAAACGATCCGCTTGCCGGCGCGCATGGCCACGTTCCCCAGCAGCACCAGCTCGGTGATCCGGGCCCCGTACTCGAAACTTGCGCTGGCGGGCGGGCCGCCCTTGCACGCATCGAGCCAATCCCGATGGTGTCCTTTGGATCGCGGCAGCGTCTTGGGCGGGCGCCGGTAAGCGTCCATTCTGGCCTCCGGCAGCAGGGTGGGCGGCCCGCCCCAACCGGGACACATCAGCACCCCGCGGTCGCCGATGAACAAAACGCCGTTGCTGCCCATGGCATCCTCCTCGGGGAGATCCGCCGGACGCTCCGGACGCAGCCCGCCGTCGTACCAAACCACTTTAACGGGCGGTTGCTGGCCGCGGGGGCCGAACTGGAACCGGTAAATCCCTCCGGCTGGCGTGGTCACCGGATCCACCTGGGACCCGCAGGCCTCGACATGTGCCGGCGCATGCAGGTCCAGGGCCCACACCGCCGGATCGAGGTTGTGGCAGGCCATGTCGCCGATCATCGACGTCCCGAAATCCCAGTAGCTCCGCCATTTCACCGGCACGTAGGTCGGATGGTATGGGCGGGGCTGGCGCGGGCCCAGCCAAAGGTCCCAGTTCAGCCCCGCCGGCGCAGGCGCCGTGTCGGCCGGCAGACCGCGATGGGTGAACCACTTCGCCGCGCCCGTCCAGCCATGCACCTCGCGCACCGGCCCGATCGCGCCGTCCCAGATCCATTCGCACGTGGTCCGAATGCCATCGCCGGAATGGCCCTGGTTGCCCATCTGGGTGGCGACCCCTGTCTCGCGGGCCACTCGAGCTACCGCCCGCGCTTCGGCCACGCTATGCGTCAGCGGCTTCTCGCAATACACATGCTTGCCCATCCGCATCGCGCGAATGGACACCAGGGCGTGCAAATGATCCGGCGTCGCGCAGAGCACGGCATCGATGGCGCGCTCGCGTTCGAGCAGGACGCGGAAATCCTCGTATTCGGCGCATCGGTAGCTGGGCGTCCGCGCCGCATAGTGCGCTTCGATCTCGGCCCGGACCGGCCTGCGTCCGGCCTCGCCCTTGTAATAGTACTCGTCGTAGTTCGCGCGTTCGTTGGGATCGCAGACGGCGATCAGTTGGGCGTCGGCCTGCTGAAACAGGGCGCGGGCGTTGGTGCGTCCCTGACCCCCGGCGCCTACGAGCGCAATGTTCACCTTCTCGCTGGGCGGGACGAACCGAGCCCCGCCCAGAACGTGCCGGGGCGCAAGGGTGAGCGCAGCCGCAACACCCGCGCTCGATCGCAGGAACCCGCGACGCGATAAATCGAATGTCTTCATGAGAGTCGCTTCTGGTCTCTTATCATCTCACCAACATGTTGTCGTTCCCGTGCGAGCCCCGCCGAGCGGGGCGGCATTTTTTCGCGACGCAGGAGCGAAACCATTGAGGCGCGCCTCGCTAGGTCAAGCCGGTGGCCTGCCCGCCCGGCAGCACCTCGATCCGAGCCGCGGCCGGCACTTTGGGCAGGCCCGGCATGGTCACGATGTTGCCGCAGATAGCCACCACGAATCCCGCGCCCGCCGACACCCGCAGCTCGTTCACGGTGATCCGGAATCCGCGCGGGCGGCCCCGGAGATCGGGATTGTCCGACAGGGACAGCGGCGTCTTGGCGACGCAGACCGGCAGCCGATCGAACCCGTGGCGGCGCAGCAGCTCGAGATCGCTTCGCGCGCCCCGGTCAAAATCGACGCCGGCAGCGCCATAAAGCCGGCAGGCCAGCGTATCCAGCTTCTTCTCGAGAGGCTGATCCATTTCGTAAAGGAAGCGAAACTTCCGGCGCCGATTCCGATCGATCGCGCGCAGGACCGCCTCGGCCAGCGCCGTCGCCCCCGCCCCGCCCTCGTCGAAGTGCCGCGACACCACCGCCTGCACATCCAGCCGTGCGCAGTATTTCACGATCCGGGCGATATCGGCCTGCTGATCCGTCGGATAGTGGCTGAGGCACACGACGGGCTCGACGCCGAACAGGCGCGTGTTCTCGATGTGCTTGCCCAGGTTGCCCAGCCCGCCATCCTCCCGGAACCCGCCGTGAAACGCCACCGCCTTCACCGTCGCCACAATCACTGCCGCCGACGGCTTGAGCCCCGCCAGGCGGCACTTGATATGGAAGAATTTCTCCGCCCCGAGATCCGTCCCAAAACCGGCCTCGGTCACGACGTAATCGGCCAGCTTCAGCGCCAGCCGCGTCGCCACCGCCGTGTTCGTCCCCTGCGCGATGTTGGCGAACGGACCTCCGTGCACGAACGCCGGCGTGCCTTCGAGCGACTGCACCAGGTTCGGATGCACCGCGTCCCGCAGCAGCACCTGCATCGCGCCCACCGCCTTCACCGCCTCCGCCCGGATGGGCTCCCCCTTATAGGTGTATCCGACGACCATCCGCGCCATTCGCTGGCCCAGATCGACGAAATCGCGCGACAGGCAGAGAATCGCCATCACCTCCGACGCCGGCGTGATGTTGAAGCCGTCCCGGCGCGGCACCCCATGCTTGGGGCCGCCCAGCCCGATGATAATGTCCCGCAGCGACCGCTCGTTAAGGTCAATTACGCGGCGCAGCACGATCCGGCGGGGATCCAGCCCCATATCGTTCCCGTGCTGGAGATGGTTGTCCACCATCGCGCAGAGCAGGTTGTTGGCCTTCTCGACCGCGTACATGTCGCCGACGAAATGGAGGTTGATGTCCTCCGCGGGCACCACCTGGGCCCGGCCGCCCCCGGTGCCGCCCCCCTTCACCCCAAAATAAGGCCCCAGAGACGGCTCGCGCACGCAAAACATCGACCGCCGCCCCAGTTGCCTCAGCGCATCCGCCAAACCGATTGTCGCCGTCGTTTTCCCTTCCCCTTGCGGCGTCGGCGTCATCGCCGTCACCAGCACCAGATGGCCGTCCGGGCGCGACTTCCGCGCCTCCAGCTCGTCCACCGGCACCTTGGCGATGTAATAGCCGTGCGGCAAAATGCGGTCTGGATCCAGCCCCAGCTCGCGCGCCACCTCGCTGATCCGCCGAGGCGGCAGGCCCGCCTTGGCCATGTTCGGTTCGGTCATATTGCCGGCATCTCATATCGGAAACACCCGCAAATCACAAGCCGTCTTTGGACGCTTGACGAGCCGGGCGCCGGCCGTTACATTCGCCGCCAGTTGGGTTCCAAAGTAGCTCAATGGTAGAGCAGCCGGCTGTTAACCGGCGGGTTGCAGGTTCGAGTCCTGCCTTTGGAGCCATTTTTTCTCGATCCTATTCCCTGGAAGCCTCTGGTTAACACCCTGCGACTCAGTCATGACCCTTCGGGCCGCGGGAGGGAATGCCAGGCGCAGATAAGCGGCGGGCCCGCGATGCCGTTGGCTCAATTTTGTTCATGGGGCCTTTCACGCCGCTCCAGATCCGTGACCCGGCGCCACGGATCCTCGACTGCAAATCAGAGCGCCACCGCCGGATTCACCGCATCGGGCTTGGCGTTCAAATGTCCTTCCCACATTTCGGGCAATAATTGAAATCAGCATCAACCTTGGTCCCGCAAAACGGACAGTGGTCGCCAGGGAACTTTCGCGACCCCTTGGACGGAGTGCCCTGTGATGACTCAGGAGACACTGCTCCGTGTCCGAGTGCGTCTGCAATTGGGTCTGCCTCCTCACGCTCCGTAGTCACGTCGTAGGTGCTCATCCGGTTGCGGCTTGTCGCGTTGTAGAGGTTGTAGACGACGCCGGCGATTGCCAGGCCCACAAACACCAATCCAAACAAGGCAAAGAACGGCGGCGCCCCCATCGACGTTGCACCCACGGTCCAGATAATGCCGAACAGCGCGACGACGATTCCGCCCATTCCGCCCATGAGGGACGGTCCACGTCCTGGTTTGACGCTGAACATATTTCCTTCTCCATGCTAACGCAGTCATTAAGGGTTTGTGTAAAATTTACTTCCGATTTCGGCGGGAGCGCCACCGGGCCCGATGCGAGGCGCGATCCCGGCGCTCGGTGCAGCCGGCTTCAGCCTGCTGTCGGGCGGACACATCCAATTGCTTCTCGTATTCCGATTTTCCGAATAGTCCCATAATGCGTGGTTGTTGCGCGTGTCAATCGGCCCAACAAGGTCACCGACACGGCGGAGCCGCGTTCGGTGGACCGTCGACGAGTTCTTCTCTCACGGAGACACCAAGACACGGAGATTCCGGATCCAGATTCCCGTGAATGATCCAGGTGATCCCGTCCCGCATCAACGCCTCACCGGAATTCAGCAGGTAGCTCAGCCTGAGGCCTGTCAGTCGAAGGTAGGTCAAAACCACGATGGTCCCTATCGCATTCTCGTTCATCTCCGTATCTCTGTGCCTCCGTGAGAGAACTCTTTCTTCATCGAAGGTTCTGCATTGGTTGCGCCGGTGCATCAGCGCGTTGCAGGCCATTCTGCCCACCCTGATCCGCGAGCAGAAGCTCGAACGATTCCTGATTAAACTGGCCCTCACACGATACGTCGCCGCCAGCACCCAAAACCAAACCTTTAACGCCATCGCCTTCTTCTACAAGGACTTGCTGAACAGTCTGTTGCAGAACGTGGACACGCTCCGCGCCGCCCTGCCGGCTCGCTTGCGTCATTCTCCTATCCTATCCGAAACCCGCGGCCTGGTGCAAACCGTTCTTGGCGTCGCCGGACACGCCAGCAATCACAGGGGTTGATTCGGTGGAGATGGTCTTGTGTTGACTTCGAATGACCTCCTGTAAACGGCGGATTGCCTGTTCCGCATTCCTTGTCGTTGACGAGAGCGTCGGTTCGCCGGTCTCAGACTCGCCCCTTCCACGTGTCAGGGTGGCGTCGCACATGGAAAACGGGAGCAACCACAATTACGTCACCGTCTATCGAGTACATCAAGCCGTAGGGAAACCGCCGCGTACGGCAACGCCGAAACCGCCCTGAAACACGCCGCCACGCTTCGGGTTGCAGCAGAATCCGCCTAACCGTTCGTTCCACTTCATCGAGAAACTGCAGCCCCAGCCCCGGTGCAGCTCGCTCGTAATGCTCGATGGCCTCCGCGAGATCTTGCTGCGCCGGTGATAAGAACCGGTAGGTCATCAGGGACAGCGGTCCCTCAGCTCGCGCAACACCATGGGGCCGTGCAGCGCCGCTACCTCACCGCGCTGATATGCCTCCATGCGAGCCTCTGCCTCCGCGACCCACGCCATTTCCACCCCGTGCGCCGCCTCGTCATCAAGGCTCCCCAAGAGAGTGTCCGCCAAAAGCGCGCGCTGCCCAGGCGGCAACTGCAACGCCTCATGCTCCAAAATGGCCTGATCCATACACGCACTCTACACCGCCCCGCCGCCAACGCAAGACCCGCGACTGCGTGGCAACAGCCGACCATTTGATCTGCACTTTCTCCAGGTCCCCTTTGCGCTGGCGGCCCAGTTCGGCTTCCGTCCAGCCTCGCTGCCGCAGTTGGTCCTTGAGCGCATGCTCCGCGTGCAGCAAGTCGGCTTCGCGCACTCCCGGTCCGTAGTGGTTGCCCCGAGTTAAACAGGTGGTAGATGGCGCCAGGATATTGGAGGCGGAGTTTGCGCGGCATGGAGGCAAAGCGCAGAAAAAGGTTGTCTGTGTCAATAGTAATGACCGATCCCATATTCTTTTGGATTGCCGATGCACCCGATCCTTGGCATCGTGAGCCTCCGCAATAGCGTTGGCCAACTCGCCAGGCGGCTGAGCCGCCCGACCGGATGCAAGGCTGATATCCTCGACCAGCGCGGCTTGGCGCGGCGGGGGTGGAACCATGTTGAATGGACTGTTGATTTTCGCAGGCGGCGGGCTGGGCAGCTTGGCCCGCTGTTGGGCTTCCGGCTTCGTGGCCGCGCAGGCCGGTCAGACCTTTCCCTGGGGCACGTTGTTGGTCAATGTCACCGGCTCGTTCATCATCGGCCTGTTCGCCACGCTCACCGGGCCCGAAGGGCGTTTCATGGCTCCGGCTTCCTTCCGCCAATTTTTCATGCTCGGAGTCTGCGGCGGCTACACCACCTTTTCCTCTTTCAGCCTGCAGACACTGAACCTCGCCGAGAACGGGCAATGGTTCCGGGCTGGCGGCAATGCCGTGCTGTCGGTGTTCTTGTGCCTGGCGGCGGTGTGGCTGGGCCACGCGATTGCCCTGGCGGTGAACACAACGAAGGGGGTGTGAGGATGCATCTGCCCCATGAAGCCGTGCTGCTCCGGGTTTTCATCGGCGAAACGGATCGGTGGAAACACCAGCCGCTCTACGAAGCCATCGTGCTCAAGGCGCGCGAGCTGCACCTAGCGGGCGCGACCGTGCTGCGGGGGCCCATGGGCTACGGGAAATCGAGCCGGCTCCACACGGCCAAGATCCTCCAGCTTTCCATGGACCTGCCTCTGGTCATCGAGATCGTGGACACGGAGGAGAAGATCAACGGCTTCCTGCCGGTGCTGGATGAGATGATGAAAGGGGGCCTGGTGACGCTGGAAAAGGTCAGGGTGATTGACTACCGGGCGAACCCGGATGTGCCGGCGCCGCCGGAAACCTGAATCGAGCCGACGATGGACAACAATAGGTTTGTCAACTGTGTCGATGCAGCCGGATTGGCGCCATGAACCCTATGAAATCAGATCCGGACATCCACTCCCTGAGGGCTGGCGTAATCGGCACGGGCTTCATTGGCCCCGTCCACGTCGAGGCGCTGCGTCGGCTCGGGATCACCGTGGCCGCGATCTGCGACGTGGGCGATCTGGGCGCCCGAGCCGCGACCCGGCTGGCGATCCCGCAGGCGTTCGCCGATTACCGGGATCTCCTGGCCTGCCCGGAGGTGGACGTCGTCCACATCACCGCGCCCAACCGGTTCCATTGCGAGATGTCGCTGGCCGCGCTGCGGGCCGGAAAGCACGTCGTCTGCGAGAAACCGCTCGCCATGAACACCCGCGAAACGGCGCGGATCGTCCAGGCGGCGCAGGCGGCGAGACGTGTGTTCGCCGTAAACTACAACGTCCGCTTCTACCCGGCCGTGCTCGCGATGCGGCAGCGGGTCGAGCGCGGCGAGCTTGGCGACATCATCCACGTCAACGGCTCGTATTTGCAGGACTGGCTGTTCAAGGACACCGACTACAACTGGCGGCTGCTTCCCAAGGAGGGCGGCAAACTGCGCGCCGTGGCCGATATCGGCACGCATTGGATGGACGCCGTGTCGTTCATCCTCGGCGCGGGGATTCGGTCGGTGCTGGCCGATCTGGCGACGTGGCATAAAACCCGCCAGCGCCCATTGGGCGAGGTGCAGACCTTCGCCGAGGCGGCCGCGAAGGTGCGCTATGCCGCCTACCGGGTTCGGACCGACGATTTCGGCAGCGTGCTGCTGCGGTTCGCGAACGGCGCGCGCGGCAACCTGGGCGTCTCGCAGGTTGCGGCCGGCCGGAAGAACTGCATCCGCATCGAAATCTACGGCTCGAAGAAGTCGGCGTGGTGGTGCTCGGAAGAGCCGGAGACGCTCCACTTCGGCAGCCGCGACGGCGCGAACGAGACGGCCGTGCGCGCCACGGCCGCATTCGGCGCAGGCGCGGCGGGCCTCATGGATTATCCGCCCGGCCACGTGGAAGGTTTTCCGGACACGTTCAAGATGAACTTCCGCAACATCTACACGGCCATCGCCGGCGGCCCCGGCGATCGCCTGTTCGCCACCGCCCGGGACGGCCACCAGGAAGTCGCCGTTTGCGAAGCGATCCTGAAGAGCAGCCAATGCCGCCAATGGGTTTTTGTTTAACCTATGAAATACACCTTCGAGCAGCTTGCCGGGATGATTGACCACTCGCTCCTGCACCCGGCTATGACGGATCAGGAGCTGGAGGATGGCTGCCGGCTCGCCGCACGATACGGTGTCGCCTCCGTCTGCATCAAACCCTACGCCGTCCGGAGCGCCGCCCAACTCCTCCAGGGTACCGGCGTGCTCGTCGGCGCCGTCATCGGCTTTCCGCACGGCAGCTCCTGCACCGAGTCCAAGCGTTACGAGACCGAGCTGGCCTGCCGCGACGGCGCGGCCGAGATCGATATGGTCATCAACATCGGCAAGGCCCTCAGCGGCGACTGGGATTACGTCGAGCGCGACGTGAAGGCCGTCTGCGACGAAGCCCACCCGCGCGGCGCGAAGGTGAAGGTCATCTTGGAAAACGACTATCTCACCCGAGGCGGCGCGGGCCTGAGCAGCGATGATTTCAAGAAGAGGCTCTGCCAGATCTGCGAGCGCGCCGGCGCCGACTGGGTGAAGACCTCGAGCGGCTACGGATTCGTGAAGCAGCCGGACGGCAGCTACAAATACAAGGGTGCGACCGCGCATGACCTGGCTCTGATGCGGGCCAGCGTGTCACCCAAGGTCCAGGTGAAGGCCGCCGGCGGCGTGCGCGATCTGGATGGCCTCATCCAAGTCCGCGACCTCGGGGCAACCCGCTGCGGTGCGACCGCCACCGCCGCGATGCTCGACGAATACCGCCGGCGGGAAGCGGCCGAGAAGAGAGGCGGCCAGCCTCAGTAAGGATAGGGCTCGGCCGGCGGGGTGAAGCTCTCCGTCCACAGGGCGCTGCCCTTCACCAGATGCACCTCGTCCAGGGATCCGCTGAACCACAGCGCCGGGTTGTTGGCGGCGCCCACGGTCGGCGAGCGGTTGTTGGCGAGGTTGGCCGCGTTGGGCGCGGATTGGACAAGCTGGCCATCCACAAACAGGCGCAGCGTCCCCTGCGAGCGGGTCATTGCCAAGTGATACCATTGGCCGAGCACTGGCGTCCAAGTGTGGCCGATGGCCACCAGGCCGCTGGTGTAGATGTTCCTAGTGGATCTTTGGGTGCTGACATGTTGCTGCTCGACGCAATCAGGCTATCTGCCAAGGTGCTCGAGGGCCTTGCGAATCGGACCGCTGGAGACTTTGATGGCGCCTCCCATCGGGTGGTTCATTTCAGTGATCAAGAACATCGCGGTTGCGAGGGCCAGGGCGCCGACAAACATCATGCTCAGGACGGTGGCATTGCGCGGGGCCAGGAGTCCGAAGCTCAGATAGAGCGCCGTCAGCCAGAAGAGGAGGACCACCAGGAAGGTCAGCGGCATGCCTGTCTGGGCCCGCTCGATTTGCAGCCAGCGAATGAACAGGATGTCCTGGCAGAGCACCCGCGCTTCCTCCTGCAAGCGGCGCTGGGCATCGGTTTGCGGCTGCAGCAGCCGCACGGAGGCCAAGACCTGCTCCAGGTTGGTCCGGTGTTCAAAAGCGTTCAACGTCGCGTCCGACACGCCCTCTTCTGGCCAGAGCGCCTCAAGGCTGGAAGCGACGCTCTCGCGCAGAGCGTTGCGCAGCGGCTGGGCCTCCGGGCCATAGCTGGCCAGGACGCGATCCAGCAGAATCACTTTGGCGCCGCTCTCGATAATCGCTGCCGTCGCTGAATCGAAGTTGCTTTTGGCCGAGCTAACCAATAGGCCCAGCACCAGCGCAGCCATCAGGCTGATCATGCTGGCCCCCACTTTGACAGCGTCCTTGGATTCGTCCTTCACGTGATGGCCGGGCACAATCCTGCGAAGCGTCAAACCAAGCAGCGCGCCACCGAAAACGCACGCAGCGGTTATGAAGGCGATGGCGACTCCAGTCATAGGCGGCGGAGACCAGTCGGTTGTGTTTTCATTGCGCCGGGATGGTGATCAGTGGCAGCGGCGGGTGCTCACCGGTGTCCGCCATCGTGCCGAGCATCATGAGCAGGGCGAAGGCGCGTTTGGTCTTCAAATCGCGGTCGTCGATCCAGAACCAGCGGCCCCGGTAGGGCACCGCGGCAAAGGCATCCGACGGCCGGCGCTGGCTGCAGGCAATGCGCAGTGTCGCCGCTCCGCCCAAACCCGGCGTGGCCCGGCCTTCGGCGATATCTTCGTCGGGCACTTGAACGTGCGCGGCCATCATCCCCATGATCTGAGTCATCGACCGTGTAACCACTGCCAGCTCGCGATCGTTGCTGGGTGTGGCGGCGAACACCATCTTGAATTCCTGCGCCTCCGGATCCAGCTTGAGCAACTGTCTCAGCTCGTCGATGTCCGCGACCGTCTCCGGGGAGGCCGCTTCGGAGCGGAAGGCCAGCAGCGTGGTCTGTTGCTTCTGCAGGTCGTGTTGAATTCGCACCGCGACCGCGCCCGATTGCTGGATCTTCCGCAGCAGCTCGAGCGCGCGCAGAAACGCGCGATCGGGCGGTGTCACGCCCGCCAGGCTCCCCTCCTGGTTCTTCAAGCCGTTGATGGAGGCGACCGCGGCGAACAGCACTCCGTCCGCAGGCCAGCCGGACTGGACTGTGAAGAACACCGCGTCGGGTGGCAGCGGCATGAGCATCGAGCGGACGAACTGGTTGCCGGTCAGCGGGGTGTAGGTGATCGTCGGCCGGTCGGTGTAGCGGGCGCCGAGGCCCATGGCCAAGCTGTCGCTGCCACGCTCCAAAGTCCCGCCCAGGCTGACATCGGTCTCCAGCGAGTAGCCAGCCACGATTTGCCCCACGTCCACGGAAATCGGCGGATCGAAGTAGCGCAGCTTGACGATGTTGAGGAGCGCGTGGCGCTTCCAGGAATCCGAGATGGCGCTGCTGTAATCGAAACGATCCCGCGGTATCGTCTTGGGGCCGATGTTGCGGCAGCCGGCCAGGAGAAGCAGAGAGACGGACAGCCCCAAGACCATTGTGACCGGATGGCGCAGGCTGGGAGTCATGGCTCAGTGTTTGGGTATGCCGGTTTGATTACCCCCTAACGTCGCCGATTGTCAACCGGCAAACTGTGCCACAGCACCGCTGCGAATTGCCATGCACAGCCGGCAGCCCCAACGTCCTCGGTCATCCTCCGTTGTTGCCGCTCAGTAGCCGTCGGCGCTCCAATTCGCCGAGCCATCCAGATTGGTCCGTGAAATCGACGTGGACAGGTCGATCTGGGCGTAAGGGTTGCCGTTGGTGCCATCGTTGTATTTGGGCAGCTTCATGCCGCCGGACAACTGGGCGGGCGGGTTGAAGCTGTAGTCCGAAACGACCGCCCGGCGCTGCTCGATCCGGTCCGGAAACACCCGGAGCACCATCAGGTCGAAGGACCAGACAATGTCTTTGCCCATTTGGATGCCGGGGCAATGATTGCTGACGCTCTGAAACGCGGAGGCGACCGTGTCATCGGCGACCGGGAAATGCGTGGCAACCGTCAGCTTGGGCTTGGGTTCGATCTGGCTCAGAAGATAGCCAAACGCCCCCTGGGGGGTGTGGGAGCTGTCCTGAACGTCTATCAACTGTGCGACAACGGCCTCGTAGTTCGCATAAATCGGGCTGTTGGTGGGGGGCGGCGCATCGAGGCCCATGTTTTTGTATGCCCACACTTCGGGCGGAACCACCATCTCATGGATGAAGACGTCGACGCCATCGCCTCCGTTGATGGCCTCGTTCACGCTGTTGGTTTCGGGTTTGGTGTCGCTGCTGTAGATCATCGTCAAAGGCTTGCTGGCGCCCGGCGGAGTCCAGGCGAGCTTGTATCCAATTGATCCCTTGCGACAGTGGATCACCGGGTAGTGGGTAACCTTCACCCCCGTGCTGGGATTGTGGTAGGCGACTCCTCCAATGGTTGGCCAATCGAGCGTGATCGGAACCAGCGCGTAGGCGTCGTCGGGCGGATCATCGCCAACGGGCGCCGGCTCGTGCGGCAGGCCCCAACTGGCTTTCGTGGGGATTGTATAATTGGTGTAGGCGCTGGGTTGGAAGCTGAAGCTTTCCGAGTGCCACCGCCACGCGGATCGCGCCATCGCGCAGAAATTGCTGACCCCATCGTCGTATATGACTCCCGAGACGGGATCCGGCACCCCGGAAATGCTCTGCCCGAACACGTAAAGGGGCGACTTCCGGTCTCCCGCGGGCCCGAAGCAGTAGATGTGGGTGAGATCGTTCATGTGGTCGCCGTGCAGGTGGTTGATGAACACCTTGTCCATCCGGCGGAATCCCACCACCGCGGCCGCGTAATTGGCCGAAACCCCGGCGCCGCAGTCGAAGACGAACTGGTCCACCGCCCGGCCTTTGTAGACGCGATCGTTCGGATCCGCGTTCCAGCCCACCTCGACGAAGATGCTCATCTCCGCCTGGGCCTTGCGCACCGGCAAGGGAATCATCGAGCCCATGAAGGTGATCCGCATCTCGTTGGTCTCGAGGGGGGTGAGCGGATCGAATGCCTCCAAAGAGTGAAAATAGCTGTAGCTCGCAGTGGGTTGATAGGTCGGGTCGGGCGACACCATCCGATAGAACATGGGCACGTCAACGGCGCCCGTGGATCCCAGGCCGCTCAGGCGGGCCTGTGCATCCTGCCAGGAATACCAATTGGTCAGCCCGGCGGCGGACCATTGCACGGCGTAGTGCGTCCCCGTCCCGCCCGGATCGTTCCAGCTCAACTTCCCTTCTTGCGTGAAGGAAGTGATCTCAAGCTGCCCGTGCACCGGGCTCAGCAAAAGCACCGCCAGGATCGCCGCGGCAACGGGCACAAAACCACCCCTCAGAACCATTTTCCTCTTCATATTTCCCTGCTTGATTGTCGATTGTTCATTCGCTCCAACGCACCTCTCGATTGCTGCCGCGGCAGCTCCGCCGTCTGATCGGCCAATAGACCAGTAACAATTCCTGCCGCGATTCGCCAGCCGAATGCTACCAAGTGATCGGGGCGCGTGCTGAGAGGGCTTTCCCTAACATTTGGAGAGGGTTTTCCCTCTCACGGCAAAAGCGATCTTAGGGTCTGTGCAAAAATTACTTCCGATTTTGGCGGGAGCGCCGCCGGGCCAGATGCGAGGCGCAAGGGAGGGAGTGTATCCCCCTGCGATACTCGACCGACCGAGCAACGAAGCCGATGGCCCGGCGCCGCCCCGCCCCGCAGGGCTGGGGGCCTTGGGCGC
>CAYWIM010000086.1:0-19183 GCA_964458325.1 uncultured Verrucomicrobiota bacterium | reverse complement strand
ATCTCGGCTATCTGTGACCTCTTCCTACTTCCTTTTATCGCCAAAATGTCAGTTATTAAATGCGCCTTCTCCAATGCTGAGGACGCTGCCAGGGAGTGTAACCTCGCTCAGTCGCCCACAATTGGAGAATGAAAAATTACCTATGGAGATTACACTATCAGGGAGCGTATAGCTCGAAACTCTGCCGCATGGGTACGTCATGATTTCTGTCTGGCTCTTGTTAAAAAGAACTCCGCTTTGGCTGCTGTAAACCGCGTTTGTCAAATCCACATTAATAGCCTCCAAGTTGGTGCAGAGAGCGAACACCCCGCTCTCGAGTTGCATGACACTGCCAGGTATTGTAACCGTACGCAAGCTTTGGCAGCTCCCGAACGCCCACGACCCGATGAAACTAACGTTTTCCGGGATGTTGATGCTGGCCAAGCTCAGGCAACGATAAAATGCCCAACTCCCGATGCTGGTGACGCTGTCGGGGATGGTGACGTTGGTAAGGCTTGTGCAAAAAGCGAAGGCATTGTTTCCAATGCTGGTGACTGGCAAGCCATTGATCTGAGAAGGTATGGCAACAGCACTCACAGAATAGACGCAGTCGATAATGGTGACTGTCTCACCAGTGATCGTGTAGGTGAGATCACCATACGTATCGGCTCTGGCCATGCCAGAGATAATGGCAAAGAGAAGTAGAAAAATGCAGGCAGAAACTGATAGGATTGTGCTTTTGGCTCCGCGCTGGCTGTTGACGTGAAGTGTATGAGGGAAAAACGAATTCGTGCTCTCATTCATTCAGGCCGTGCCTTGATAGAGCTGCGCATCGACAAACGTTTCGGCCAGCGCCACCGGATGCTTCCAAACCCGTTGCCAATCTTGCGCCAGCCGTCCCAGCATGAGTTTCATGAACCGGCTGGCCAGATTGGGATAATGGCAGTCGGGCAAAATCAACAGGCGGGAATTGTTCACCACCAACGCCAGGCGTTGGCGGCGCTGTTCCGGCGTCCAGCCAATGAACGCGTCGCGGTCCTTCAAGTGCAAGGCCGGCGCACTCCAACTGGCCAGCGCTAGCCAGCCGCCCTGCCAGGTGGCCACATACCGCAGATGTTGGCCCACCAACTGTGCGCTCTTCAAAAAATGTTCTCTTTCCAGATGCCGATTGAACCGAGCGATCTCTTCGGGACGCACTTCCGGCACGCTCATCTGGTCCAACACGACTTGTTCCTCGGGCGTAGGCCGACGTAACGGCTTTTTGGTTTTCTGCATGCCCGAAAGGATAAAAAATTATGGAACACGGAGCAGATAGAAGCGACGCGATTCGCCTGGAGCGATGGCGTTCGTGACGCTGAACGCGCCGTCGGCGCCGAACGTGCCGGCCCCCACCACGGCCCACTCGGCGAGCGGCGCCACGGCATTGGTCGACGAAACGACCGAAAAGGCGGCGCCTGCGACGCCCTCGGCGCCGCTCATGATCAGGCTGGCGCCGTCGATAACCACGGCCGAGATCACAGGCGGCTCGGTCACGGCAGCTGCCCGAACCCGCAGCGTGCCATCGACGGCGAGCGTGCCGGTGTCCCAATCCAAACCGGGCCCGGGGCTTGCGGGAAGAATCGCCGAGAAGGCACTGGAGTACGACTGCGCATCGAATAGCTTGAATGCGTCGCCGTCGGCCAACGTTCCAGTGACGACCGTGACGGCCAGCGTGCCGCCATAGGACACCTGTGTGAGGCCAGCGAGCCGGTCGCTGGCGCTGGCGGCCTTGTCGATCTCGATGGCCGTGATGCTGCCGGGCTCGAGGGTGAGAGTGTTGCCGATGGTCAGCGTGCCGATGGGCGCCCCGGGCGCAAGCGTGCCCCCATTGGCAACGAGCACGGGGCCGGCGATGGCGCCCGCCCCAGCGAGCGCGCCCCCCATGACGTTCACGGCGTTGCCAGGGTCCGTCAGGGCGCCGCGGATCATGAGGGTGCCGTTGCTGACCACCGTGGGTCCGCGCAGGCCGCTGTCGCCCGATAGAGTCCATGTTCCGCTATCCAGCTTGTGCAGCACCAGCGACGAGGTCGTGGTTTGCGATATGGGCCCTTGGATGTGGCCGGCGCCAGCGCCTTTGAGCAAAAGATACTTCAGCCCCCCTCCCGCAGTGAAGGTGACGCCCTTGGTCAGAACGAGCAGCCCGGCATCCGACTGCAAAGAACAGACATTCCCGCCTCCCGCCAGCGGGATGTCGAGGGGCGGATCGAGAGTGTTGGCGCCGCTGGCATTGACGAAATGAGGGGCAGAGTTGGGCACGGTGGAATCCGTAGGCAGATAGGCGCGCGGGCCGATGGCGAGCGGGTTGGTCAGCGTGAGGCCCCCCGCCAGTTCGAGGCGCGCGGTCTGCTGGTTGTTGTTCCCCACCGTGATGGTGTTGGTGCTGAGTGCATGCGGATGGGCGGGGCGAACCACCGAGGCGTTGAGGAGCGCGGTGGGGCCGGCGTATGTGTTCATCCCCGACACGGTGACCGCGGCAGGGCCGAGGAACGTCACGCCGCCGATCCCGGAAATGTCGTTGGGCAGGGCGGCATCGCTGGCCAGATTCAAGGCGAGCGTCCCGTCGTTGTAGATCGCGCCGGCAGCAGGCGGGCTGCCCAGCTCGAGCGTGCCGGCAAAGATGCCGCTGACCGCATACAGGCTGTTGGTCGCCGTCAGACGGGTGGTTCCAGCCGCTTGCTGCAGGATGGAGCCGGAGCCTGTGAGGGTGTCGGGAATGACAAGCGTGCCGGTGCGGTTGAACACCAGGCTGCCGTGGTTGGTGATGGCGCTCCCGCCGATCGAGCCGACACCGCCGCCATTCCCGATCTGGACGGTCCCGGCGGCGATGCGGATGCCTTTGCTGAACGTGGCGGGGACATCGAGCTCGAGGATGCCGGCCCCGCTCTTTTCGAGATTGAACCCGGTGATCGCTCCGCCCCCCGCATCCATGAAGTAGTAGTAAGTGTATTCGGGCAAGTTGACGGTCACGGTTCCCACCGTGACCGGATAGACGGTCACCGAGGGCGCATAAAGGCCGACGCTGTCGAAAATCACGCTGTCGCCGGGCTGGTAGGATGTCGGAATCGCGCCCTCGAGCCAGTTGGCGATCCCGGTGTTCCATGTCGTGTAATCCGCGGTCGGATTCCAGGTCAGCATGGCGGGGACTCGGACGTCGAGGATGGCGGCCTCGCTGAGCAGCGAGCTCGTCGCGTTCGTGACCCACACGCTGTAGCTGCCAGCGTCCGCCAGGCTCGCCGCCGGGATTGTGAAGGCGGCATTCGTCGCGCCCGGAATGTCCACGCCATCCCGGCGCCATTGGTAGCTCGGATTCGCCCCGCCAACCGAGATCGCAAAGCTCGCCGGAAAACTAGCGGTCACGGTCTGATTCGCCGGCGCGGGCCCCTCGATCACGAACACTTCGGCCGAGTAGAACATCATCTCGCCAATCCCGCGCGCGATGTTGCTGATCCGCACCTCATCCAGCATCCCGTAAATGCCTTCGCCCGATGCCGCGCGGTTCTCGTTGCCGAGGACGAGCGGGCCTTGGATGCTGCCTGCGGTGGGGGAAACGGTGAGCGGTTGGAGACTGCCAATGGCGTTGGCCGCCCTTTGGGCTGGGTCGAGCACTGTCCAATAGAATTGAGAGCTGCTGCCGTCGTAGACGAACGCTGCATGAAACCAAACCCCCAGGGCAAATGCGTGCGGGCCATCCACCGGGATCTCCGCAAACCGCTGCGACGACGCCGAGCCGATCAGGTTGAACTCGAGCCGCCGTCCGGTGGCGCCGCCGCTGGTCAGACGAAATTGAAATCCCCTCGTGCCCGCCGAGGAATCCGTGGCGATGATTTCGCGATTGCCGGGCTCGGCAGCATAATTCACCAGGGCTTCCAGCGTGAATGGATTGGCGCCTCCGATCCCCAGCGTGCTCAGGCTGATACGGTCTGGGCTCAGCGCCGTGCCGCTCGTTTCAGCCTGAAACGCCCCGGATCCATTGCCGTCAAAGCCGATCATATAATCAGTGTTCGCCCCGTAATCGGCGGCGTTCCCAAATCCCGGATAGCCGCTGGCACCCAGCACCATGCCAACCAGGGGCGGCGCGGCGGAGGCCGGGTTGTTGTCCACGGCATGCGCCATGCCGCCCGCCAAGCCGGCGTTCGCGGTCGCCGTGGCCCCGGCCGCCTCATCCAGATGATACAGGTGCACCGTGTAGGCATCTGGCGAGTAAGGTCCAACAATGGATCCCCAAGCATAAAACGCGGGAACAACGATCGCCGCCAGGCCAGCCAGGAACCTTCGATCGGCAATCGAACGCATCATTCTTGTCATACACACCCTCTCTGGTTCATCCCCCCGCGCACAGACCGTCTCCCTTGCAGGGAACGGAGCGGCGTTTGTGAAAATATTTCAGTCTTTCATTCGAACATCGCCGGTCCACATTGCCAAGCGAATAATTGACGGAAGCCACGGGGCAGGAGTAGGGTCGATATGCATGTGCGGCGCGCGGGCATCGAGTGAAACCGTTCTTGGATCCGGATCGTTTTCCAATCGGAGAATAGACCTATGAAACCAAACCTGGGAAGGCTTTCGGGCGCGGCTGCCATCGCCGGCGTCCTGCTCCTGGCGGATTGGGCGGCAGCCGATACTGCCATCACCACCTTCGACGACTTCGCTCTCACCGAGCTGTTCGCCTGGTCCGATGCCACGGTCGTCTCGGGGCCCGCTTCCTATTCGATCACCGATACCGGCTTCGGCAGCGGCTACAAGGACAGTATGCCTCAAGCACGAATCTGATCCTGTTCTCGGCGCCGATTGCGCCGGAGGGACCACCCGTTTTCTACCAGGTGTGCGCGGCGGCGCCCTGATCGGCTCGAGGTCCGCTCCTGCGGTTGCTCCCGGCCTCAGCCAGGCGTTGTCGTCTTCCACGCGCCTCGAGTGAAGTCGGGGATTTCCTGGGGCGCGCCGCCGGCTCGAAGCGAAGCGGCTGAAAGCGGGATGATGCAGCTCCACGCCGCCGCGTCATAGGCGTCCACGGGTGATCGCCGGCCGGTTCGGATCGCATCCAGGAACTCGGCGATCACGAAGTAATCGGCGCCGCTGTGGCCGGTTTTGGCGGCTTGCTCGCCCGCCCGCTGCCAGAGCGGGTGCTCGCAATCGGCAGCCAGATCCTCGATCGGCGCCCAGGCATAGCTCTGGCTTCTGCCCTCGACCCATGCCTGGCTCGTCACGCCGTCGTCTTTGTAGGATGCGGTCGTTCCTTGCAGGGTGAAATACGTCGTGCTCGGATGCGGCCGTGCGGAATGCGTGTCGTAGCGCAGATCGATCACCGCGCCCCGGGCTGTCCGCACCAGCGTGGTCGTGGTGTCGCCCACCGCGAACTGGACCTTTCGGGCCGGATGTTCGGAGGGAAACTTTTGCGCGGCGTAATGATCCATCCCTTTGGGCGGGCTGCTCGACGCCACTAGCGACACCAGACGGTCGCCCCGATGAATGCCCAGCCACCGGGCAACTGGCCCCAGGGCATGTGTCGGATACAGGTTGCCGATCATGTCGCGCGCCATCTCGCCACGCCATGTCAGCGAGCCGTCGGGGTTGAACACGTAAGCCCGGCAATCATGGACATAGCCGCATTCGGCATAGGTCAGATCGCCGAACAATCCCTTCCGCACCATCTCGAGCACCATCAGGTTGCGCCGGTAGTAGCAGCAGTTCTCGGCCATCATGTAGAGGCATGGGGACTCCTCCGCGGCCCGGACCAGCGCCCAGCAGTCGTCCATCGTCGCCGCAGCCGCCACCTCGCTCAGCACGTGCTTTCGAGCCCGGAGCGCATCCACGGACATCGCGGCGTGCAGCAGCAGCGGCGTGGCGATCAGGACCGCGTCCACATCCTCCCGCAGCAGCAGCCGCCGGTAATCGAGGGGCCCGCTCGAGTAGCCCGCCGGCCGCCGGCCCCGGGACTTGGCGACGATGCCCGCCGCGCGCTCGACCCGGCTCGCGTCGATGTCGCACACCGCGGACACCTCAACCCCTTCGAACCCCAACGCCAGGGTCATCAGGTAGGCGCCCCGGCCCCCGACCCCGATAATCCCCAGGCGAATGGTTCGGCTCCGTGGCTCGCCTCCCCCGGCGGCGACGATCGGCGCAACCAGGCCGATGGCGGCGCCCGCTTGAAGAAAGGCACGACGATCAAGTTGTTTCTGCACGACCTCCTTTCATATGCAATTGCCGGCGCGTTGCCAACCCTATGTGCGTGTCCGCCTGATGCAGGATTTGCGGACCGGCCTTCGGGCAGTAGTGATCATCCTGGGAGCGAAAGGCCGGCGGCCCGGAACCAAGCCGCCATCAACACCCCCACCAGCAAGCCCAGCGCCGCAATGTCCGGCCAGCGCCCCCGGCGCGGCGGCGCCGGCGCCCGGCTCAGCGGCAGCCCCAGCAGGGCGCCTGCAAAAAATCCGCCGCCGTGCGCCACGAAGTCCGATGTCGGATTGGTCCCCGTCAATGCGAACAGCATCACGCCGGCCAGGACGGCCGGCGCGCCCCAGCGCCAGGGTGTCCGCTCGCCCCGCCAGAGCTCGGACACCATCAGCAATCCAAGCGCGCCCATCACCATGCCGGAGGCGCCGACGGACCGGTGCGTTTCGGGGTAGATCAACCAGCCAGCCCATCCGCCCATGACTCCCGCAGCATACGCCGACATCAGGCCGATCCCGTACCCGTATCGCGCCATGGCCAGCCCGAGCAGAATGCCGCCCAGAGCCAGGTTGGCGGCCAGGTGCCCCGCATCGCCGTGCAGCGTCACCGAGGTGAACGGCCGCCACCATTCGCCCCGGCTCATCGCGGCGTTATCCATGCAGCCGGCCGGCCTCAGATCGATCCCCCGCCACGCGGGCAGGGCGAAAAACAAGACCAATGTCAACCCCCATCCCAGCACGCCCCAGTGGAAAAACCAGCCGCTCCAAGGCAGCGGCTGCCGCCAGCGAAACCGGCGGTTCTCGCGCCGATACAGCCGGATGGCGGTCATCGCCGGGATGTAATCGGGCCGATCCACCTCGATCCGCCAGCCGCCCTCGTCGGTCCGCTGGATGGTCGAGCCAATCCCCTGGCTCGAGAGCACCAGGCTCCAATCCATGGCCTGCTGCTCTGACCGCACTGCGATCACAGCCGGCGCCGGCTCCAACATCGGCGGCGGATCGTTCATCGGACGAGGCGATGCCTCAAGGCCGCGCCGGCCATTGACCCGCCACAATCCCGCCCAGATCCAGCCGGTCCGCATCGATCACAGCATGTCGAATGCGCTGGCGTTTCCATGTGTAGGTGACGTGGACCATTCCATCCGCTGCCTGGATCACCGCCGGATACGAATACTCGCCCGGCTCCGTTTCGAGCACCAGGGCCGCCTTCCATCCCTTGCCATCGGAGGAGACCGCCACGTTCAATGGCGACCGGCCTCGAGAGGTATGGTTATACACCAGGACGTGCCGTCCATCCCGCAAGGTGACTGCGTCCGTACCCGAGTTCGGGTTGGGCAGCTCGGTGAGGGCGAGCGCGCTCCAGGTTCGTCCCTGGTCCGCCGACCACGACTCCCAAAGCTTGCCCTGGCGGCTCCGGCCCAGCGCCTCGAGCCGGCCCCCCGGATGAAGCAGAATGCTCGGCTGAATCGCGGCGATCGTTCGCCCATCGTTCACCGCGTCCGTCCGCTGCCAGGTCCGCCCCCCATCGGCCGTCCGCTCGAAATGAACGCGCCATCCCTGGTCCTCCGTGCTCGAGCCGCACAACAGCCCGCCATCCAGCTGCACCGGCTTGTTCTTGACCGGCCCGCTGATCCCCTCCGGCAGCCGAGCCGGTTCCGACCAGGACTGCCCCCCGTCGGTGCTCCGCATGATCATGCCCCACCACTCGCGCGGCGATGGCCCGACCTTGAAAAACAGCAGCAGGGGACCGCCGGGCGCCTGATACAGCACCGGATTCCAGCACGGATGGCGAGCCTGCATCCCATCCGCCTTCGTGTATTGCACGCCGTTGGCAACCTCGACCGGCGCCGTCCACCGCCCCTGCCAATGTCGCGCCAGCCAGATCCCGACATCCGCACGACCCTCCCGGGTCCCGCCAAACCACGCCGCCACGAGCCCGCCCGATGATTCCGCAATGGTCGACGCGTGACACTCCGGAAACGGAGCCGTCTCAAAAACGAACTCGTGCCGGACCAGCCCGGCCGAATCGGCGCCGGCCGCCATGCCGGACGCAGCCAGCACGCCCAGCAAAATTCCCAAGGTTTTCATAAGTATCAACCCCATGCTCGCCCAGCTTGTGTAATCTGACAAGCAGTCATCCTTGAAAAGCCACAATAAAGGAAGATATGGGGATGGAAAGACTTGACCTGGTGACCATAAATCTGGCTTTTCAAGGATACGAGCATGAACGATTCCGGCCTGCTCGAGGCGCTGAATGCTGTTTGGCCCTATGTCATCGCGGTGGTGACCTGGGTCTCTTCCGTTCTCGCGTCGGGGCATGCCATCCTCTACAAGCGCGACCCGCGATCGGCGGTCCTTTGGACGGGACTGATCTGGCTGCTGCCGCTGGCGGGGGCCTTGCTCTACTTCATCCTGGGCATCAACCGCATTCGGCGCCGGGCTATGGTGCTCCGCGGCCAGGTCGAGACCTACCGCTCCCTGGCGCCGCCGCCCGCCTCGCCCGCGGAGACGCTGGCCGAGCATCTGCCGCCCGAAGCCCACCGCCTCATCTCGCTGGCATCGCTGGTCGATCAGGTCGTTCAGCGCCCCCTTGTCCCCAGCAACACGGTCGAACCGCTCATCGATGGCGACGAGGCATATCCCGCCATGCTGGCCGCCATCCAGGGGGCCAAGTCGTCGATCGCGCTCTCGACCTACATCTACGACCGCGACGAGGCGGGCTATGCCTTCGCCGATGCCCTGGGCAAGGCCGCCCGGCGCGGGGTCGAGGTCCGCATCCTGATCGACGCCGCCGGCACCCGCTACACCTGGCCGTCCATCCTCGGCACGCTCCGGCGCGAAGGCATCCGCCACGCGCGATTCCTCCGCACATTCCCCCTCCGCCACCTGGTCTCCATCAACTTGCGCAACCACCGCAAGATCCTCGTCATCGACGGCGCCACAGGATTCACCGGGGGCATGAACATCCGCATCGGGCATTGGCTGAGCAAGAAACCCGCGCATCCCGTTCGCGACATGCATTTCCGGCTCGACGGACCGATTGTCGCCCATCTGCAGGAGGCTTTCGCCGAAGACTGGCGATTCACCACCGGCGAGATCCTCGAAGGCGATCGATGGTTCCCGCCGCTTCAACCCGCCGGCTCTGTCTTCGCCCGAGGGATCATCGATGGCCCCGATGAGGATTTCGAACGGCTCCGCTGGACCCTGCTGGGCGCCCTGGCTGCCGCCCGGCGTTCGGTCCGGATCATGACCCCCTATTTTCTGCCCGAGCCCGCGCTCATTTCGGCCCTGAACCTCGCCGCATTGCGCGGAGTCGATGTGGACATCCTCCTGCCCTCCCGGAACAATTTGCCCTTCATCCACTGGGCCTCGCAGGCGCATTGGTGGCAGATGCTCGAGCGCGGCTGCCGGATCTGGCTGACGCCCCCTCCGTTCGACCACTCGAAGCTGTTCGTCGTGGACGACTGCTGGACTCTGATCGGCTCGACCAACTGGGATCCGCGCAGCCTGCGGCTCAATTTCGAGTTCAATGTCGAGTGTTACGATCCTGCCCTGGCGCAATCCATGGGGCGCGAATTCGACCGGCGCCGGCAGGCTGCCCGACCCGTGACTCTGGCTGAAGTCGATGCCCGCGGCTACGCCATCCGGCTTCGCGATGGACTGGCCCGCTTCCTGACGCCTTTTTTATGATCCGCAGGTCGGCCCCGATCTGCATGATGTCCATCGGATCGCTGCCGATCAGGTCCGGGAGCCGGGCGCTGCCCGCCAGTTGGCCGTTTACTTCAGCCGCAGCTCCGGCTTTGTGTCGGGCCCCCAGTCCGCACCACCCGCCCTGCCCCACCACTCCGGTCGATCGACATATTCCGGCACGCGATACCCCATTTCGAGCGCCAGGCGATCGTGCTCGGCCTCGAGCCACCGCCGCAGCTCCGCTCGAGCCGGATCTCGAAACAAATTCCGCGTCTCGAACGGGTCCGCCGCCAGATCGAACAGCTCGGTCCAGTCGTCGTGGCCGGGGTATTTGATCAATTTGGCGCCGGCGGTTCGGACGGCGGTGATGTCCGGCACCCTCGAGTTGCGCTGCCGTTCCGCAAAGTATTCGTAAAACCACGATGTCCGCCAATCGACCTTCTGGCCCGCGACCAGCGGGCGCCAGCTCCGGCCCTGCATCGCAGGCGGGATCGGCGCGCCCGCCCAGTCCAGCAGCGTCGGCGCCAGATCCAGGTTCAGCACCATTTCGTCCCGGACCCTGCCTTTGGCGGCAGCGCCCAGCGCCGGATCGCGGACCAGGAGCGGAACCCGCAGGCTTTCGTCGTAAGCGCTCCGCTTGTCGCCTAGGCCGTGCTCGCCCAGGTAATACCCGTTGTCGCTGGTGTAAATCACCACGGTGTTCCCCGCCATGCCCAGCTCGTCCAGGCCATCCAGCAAACGGCCCAGACAATCGTCGGCCGCACTGATGCAGCGGAAGTAATCGAGATTGATTGGCACGGCTCCCGGGCCGGTCTCCGCGCGCCGAGAACCTGCTGCGCCCATGTAAGGGGCGGGCACGTTCAGGTTCGGCGTCGACCGGGCCTGCTCGCCCGCAAATCGATCCTTCGCGCGCGCAGGCGGCTCGAACGGGCCGTGGGGCGATTTGAATCCCACGATCAGCAGCCACGGCTCCTGGCGCCCCTTCTGCCGCCGCAAAAACTCGAGGGCGTAATCGGTCGACACGTCGTCAATCCACCCGCGGGTCGTGACATCCCGCCCGTCCACGATGAAGACCGGATCGTTGTAGCGGGCGTGGCCGATGAACGAGGCATGATGGTCGAACCCGGGCCGCTCTCGCTGGCTGTCCATGTGCCATTTGCCCACGTAGGCTGTTGTGTAGCCCTGCCCGCGCAGCAGGCTGGCATGGGTCACGCTGTCGATAGGCAGCGGACGGAAGTTCGAGGCTACCCCGTTGAAGTGGCCGTAGCGGCCCGTCAGGTTCACCGCTCGGCTTGGCGCGCACAGCGAGTGGACCACGAATGCGTTCCGAAAGCGCACCCCCTCGCTGGCCAGCCGGTCCATGTGCGGCGTGCGAAACCATGGGAACCGGCCCTGATCACCCTGCTCCCGCTGGACGGCCGAGACCGCGTCGTATCGCTGGTCATCGGTGTAGATGAACAAAAGATTCGGCCGGCTGGCGGCCCGGATCGGCGAGGCCGCTGGCCATGCTGCCGTCGCCAGCAACACCCCTGCCCATAGCGCGTGAGCGGTTTTCATGAGATCATCCTGGCAGATCCGCCCTCGCAAGCCAAGTTCTCCTTGATCCGGCGGCGATCGATCGAAACCTGAAACGCGCCTCGCGCGACAGCGGTCGGACGATCACGCGGCCGCTTGTCCCTTCTGTCGGCCAGGCCCATCGCACCCCGAGCCGGCTGCCGCGGAAATGCCAGACTTGCACAGCCGGGGCCGAACCCTTATAGGATAGTCCCGTGGTGATTCGACGCCATGGTAAACCCACCCCATGCCCGACCGCCGACGCGGAATTTGCCGATATTGGATATGATTGCGACTTTTGCCCGATCGAAACGGCTGGCCCAGAAGCCGCCCGTTTCCCGGAACACGAACGATAAGCGATACAAGATACTGGAGACGCAGATGAAGCGCTACCAGTTCAAGCAGGACGCGTTGATCGAGGTCCTGCACAAGGCCCAGGAGCTGTTCGGGTTTCTGGACAACGATCTCATGACCTTTGTGGCGCAGCAGCTCAAGCTGCCGCCCAGCCGCGTGTTCGGTGTCGCGACGTTCTACCACTTCTTCAACCTCAAGCCCAAGGGGGCGCATTCGTGTGTGGTCTGCATGGGCACCGCCTGCTATGTCAGGGGCGCGGACAAGGTGGTGGCGGCGATCGAGGAATTCGCCAAGATCAAGGCCGGCGAAACCACGCCCGACGGCAGGCTGTCGCTGGGCACGGCCCGATGCATCGGCGCGTGCGGCATCGCCCCGGCGGTCGTCTACGATGGCGCCGTCACCGCCAAGCAAACCCCGGAATCGTCCCTCGAGATTGTGAAAGGATGGCTGAGCCATGGTTCTTGAAGATCTGATCCGAATCAAACAGGCCGAGCTCGCCGGGCGGAAGAAGCACACGCTGCGCTGCTGCATGGCGGCCGGCTGCGTGTCCGCCAGCTCCGGATCCGTCAAGGAGGCGCTGGTGAAGGCGGTCCACGAGGCCGGCCTGGACGACCAGGTCGAGGTGCGCAGCGTCGGCTGCATGCGGCTCTGCTGCGAAGGCCCGCTGGTGGCGGCCGAACCGCAGAACATCCTCTACCAGCAAGTGACCCCGGCCGACGCCCCGGCAATCGTCGCCGCCCTCGAAGGCGCGCCCTGCAATGTCCGGCAGGGCGATCTGAATGCGCCGTTCTTCCGCGAGCAGCTGGCCATCGTGCTCGAGAACTGCGGCGTCGTGGATCCGGATCGGATCGAATCCTACATCGCCGCCGACGGCTATCTGGCGATGCGGAACGTGCTGCGCGAGATGACGCCGGCGGACGTCATTGCGGCCATCACCCGGAGCGGCCTGCGCGGGCGGGGCGGCGCCGGCTATCCAACCGGCCTGAAATGGGCCACCGTGGCCAAGACGCACAGCACCCGCAAGTTCGTCATCTGCAATGCTGACGAGGGCGATCCGGGGGCGTTCATGGACCGCAGCGTTCTCGAAAGCGATCCGCACCGGGTGATCGAGGGCATGATCATCGCCGGCTACGCGGTCGGGGCCGAGCAGGGGTTCATCTACGTGCGGGCGGAGTACCCGCTGGCCATCGAGCGGCTCCAGAACGCCATCCGGCAGGCCAAGCAGATGGGGCTCCTCGGCAGCGGCGTCTTCGAATCCCCCCTGAACTTCAACATCGACATCCGGATCGGCGCGGGGGCGTTCGTGTGCGGCGAGGAGACGGCGCTCATGGCCTCGATCGAGGGCCGACGGGGGCTGCCCAGGCCCCGCCCGCCGTTCCCGGCCGAGAGCGGCCTGTTTCGCCAGCCGACCCTGATCAACAACGTGGAGACATTCGCCAACGTGCCCCCGATCATCCTGCGGGGGGCCGAGTGGTTCGCGGGGATCGGCACGGAGAAGAGCAAGGGCACAAAGGTGTTTGCGCTGGCCGGCAAGATCAACCACACGGGCCTGATCGAGGTGCCCATGGGCACCCCGCTCCGAAAGATCGTCGAGGACATGGGCGGCGGCGCCCCGGAAGGAAACGCCATCAAGGCGGTGCAGACCGGCGGACCCTCCGGCGGCTGCATCCCTGCCTCCGCCCTCGACACCCCCGTCGATTACGAGTCGCTGGGCCAGCTCGGCTCGATCATGGGCTCCGGCGGCATGATCGTCATGGACCAGACCACCAACATGGTCGACGTCGCCCGGTTCTTCATGGAGTTCTGCATGGACGAGTCGTGCGGGAAATGCGTCCCTTGCCGGGCGGGCACGGTGCAGATGCACGAGCTGCTCAAGAAGTTCATCGAGCGGCGCGCCACGGCCGCCGACCTCGAGCAGCTCCAGGAGCTGTGCGATCTGGTCAAGAACACGAGCTTGTGCGGCCTGGGCCAGACGGCCCCTAACCCGGTGCTGAGCACGATTCGGTTCTTCCGGCAGGAGTATCTGGACCTGCTGTCGCCGGGCCATCCGCCCCCCGCGCCGGCCCCCTGAATCCGCGGCAATCCAGGAGATTCGCTATGGCTGCAAAAACTTTGACAATCGATGGTCAGATGATCAGCGCCGAGGAGAGCCAGACCGTGCTCGATGCGGCGCGCGACCACAACATCCCGATCCCCACCCTCTGCCATCTGGAGGGGGTGATGGACGTGGGGGCCTGCCGGCTCTGCCTGGTGGAGGTGGCGGGCACGCCCAAGCTCCTGCCGGCCTGCGTGACCCGGGTCGCCGAAGGCATGGTCGTCAACACCCGCTCCGAGCGGCTCGAGAAATACCGCCGCATGATCCTCGAGCTGCTGTTCGCCGAGCGCAACCACGTCTGCGCCGTCTGCGTCTCCAACGGGCACTGCGAGCTCCAGCACCAGGCCATGACCCATGGCATGGATCACGTCCGCTACGAGTATCGCCACCCGCGCCTGGAGCTGGACTTGTCGCATCGGCTCTTTGGCATGGACCACAACCGGTGCATCATGTGCACCCGCTGCGTGCGGGCGTGCTGGTACATCGAAGGGGCCGGCACCCGGAACGTCTCCGGCCGCGGCGCCAACTCGAGAATCATCACCGACCTCAACCAGCCGTGGAGCGAGTCCGAAACGTGCACCGAATGCGGCAAGTGCGTGCAGTCCTGCCCCACGGGCGCCCTGTTCAACAAGGGAGCCACCGTCGCCGAAATGGAGCGGGATCGCGACAAGCTCGAATACATCGTCACCGCCCGGGAGAAAAAGCAATGGATCGTCTAAGACTCGCAACCGTTTGGCTCGGCGGCTGTTCCGGCTGCCACATGTCGTTTCTGGACCTGGACGAGTGGCTGATCGACCTGCACGGCCGGGCCGACCTGGTCTACAGCCCGGTGGTCGATGCCAAGGAGTATCCCGAGGGCGTGGATGTGGCGCTGATCGAGGGCGCCATCTGCAACGAGGACCACGTCGAGATGATCCACAAGATCCGGCGGCGCACCCGGGCGATCGTGGCGTTCGGCGACTGCGCAGTGACCGGCAACGTGACCGCCATGCGCAACCCGCTCGGCTCGGCCCGGCCCGTCCTCGAGCGCGCCTACCTCGAGGCGGCCGACCTCCTGGCGCGGCTCCCCTCCGAGCCGGGCATCGTGCCCCCCCTGCTCGATCGAGTGGTGCCGGTCCACGCCATGGTCCCGGTCGAGTATTACCTCCCGGGATGCCCGCCTCCCGCCGACCGGATCCGGGCGCTCCTCGAGCAATTGCTCGACCGCCAGGCGCCCCAGCTGACCGCCGCCCAGATCAAGTTCGGTTGACCTCCTTTTGTTATGGCTCGAAGAATCCTCATTGACCCCGTCACCCGCATCGAGGGGCACGCCAAAATCACCATCCACATGGACGACGCCGGCAACGTCTCCGATGCCCGGTTCCATGTCGTCGAGTTCCGCGGCTTCGAGAAGTTCTGCGAGGGCCGCCCAATGTGGGAGATGCCGAGCATCACCCCGCGCATCTGCGGCATCTGCCCGGTGAGCCACCTGCTCGCCTCGGCCAAGGCGTGCGACGCGATCCTGGCAGTCCGGATCCCGCTGGCGGCGGAGAACCTGCGCCGGCTTATGAACCTGGGGCAGATCATCCAGTCGCACGCGCTGAGCTTCTTCCACCTCAGCGCGCCCGACTTTATCCTGGGATGGGACACCCCGCCGCAAAGTCGAAATGTGTTCGGGCTGATCCGGGCGAATCCGGACCTGGCTCGAGGCGGGATCCGCCTGCGGCAGTTCGGGCAGGAGGTGATCGAGCGGCTCGGCGGGCAGAAGATCCACCCGGCATGGGCCGTTCCCGGCGGCGTTCGCGAGCCCCTCACCGGCGAAGGCCGCCAGCACATCCGGAACAGGCTGCCCGAGGCGCTCGAAACCACCCGCCACGCCATCCAGCTCTTCCGAAAAATCCTCGAGCAGCACGAGCGCGAAATCCAGGTCTTCGGCAGGTTCCCGTCGCTGTTCCTGGGCCTGGCCAACGAGGAGGGGCTCTGGGAGCACTACGACGGCTTCCTGCGGTTCGTCGATGCCGGCGGCAACGTGATCGCAGACCAGGTCGATGTCAGCCAATACCGGGACGTCATCGGCGAGGCCGTCCAGCACGACTCCTACCTGAAGTCGCCGTATTACCGGCCAATGGGTTTCCCGCAGGGCATCTACCGGGTGGGGCCTCTGGCGCGGCTCAACGTCTGCAAAGAGATGGGCACCCCGCTGGCCAGCGAGGAGCTCGAGCGCTTCCGCGCGTTCGGCCGCGGCGCGGTCACGTCGTCCTTCCTCTACCACTATGCGCGGCTGATCGAGATCCTGGCCTGCATCGAGCGCATCCAGGCCATGATCGACGGCCCCGAGCTGCTGTCGGATCGCCTCCGCGCCGACGCCGGCATCAACAAGCTCGAGGGGATTGGCGCCAGCGAGGCGCCCCGGGGCACGCTCTTCCACCACTACCACGTCGATGAAAATGGCCTGATCCAAAAGGTCAACATGATCATCGCCACCGGCCAGAACAACCTGGCCATGAACCGCACCGTGGCCCAGATCGCGCGCCACTACATCCAGGGCGACACCATCCCCGAATCCATGCTGAACCGCATCGAGGCCGGCATTCGGGCCTATGATCCTTGCCTGAGCTGCTCGACTCATGCCGATGGCTCGCTGGCCTTGCAGGTCATTCTCCTCGGCCCCGACGGCGCCGTCCTGGATGAAGTCCGCCGGGGATAATGGCCGGCATCCTCGTCATCGGCTATGGCAATCCTTTGCGCGGCGACGACGCGCTCGGCCCTCGAATTGCCGCCGCCATCGCGGAGCGCCGCCTGCCCGATGTCCGCGTGGTGACCCCCCATCAGCTGGCGCCCGAGCTGGCTGCCGACCTCGCCCGAGCCCGGCGCGCCATCTTCGTCGATGCCTCGAGCCTGCCGGGCCAGGACTCGATCCATGTGCATCCCCTCGAGCCTTCGAGTGAACCGACCGCCATCGGGCACCTGAGCCGCCCCGGCGAGCTGCTGGCCCTGGCTCAGGCGCTCTTTGGCCACCGCCCCCCCGCATGGCTGGTGACCGCGCCCGCCCAATGTTTCGACATCGGAGCACCCTTGTCGGCGCACGCGAAAACATCCCTCGCTGCAGCGATCGAATCCGTCGCCAGTCTCTGTAACATGGCGTGATCCCCGCGCCAGCGTGCGGCCGGACCGCATCGGCTGCCGATGGACAGGACTGGATATCCCGCCAGAGAGGCAGGCTGGAATTCGGACGTCGTTGATCCTGTCGATTCGGGTTTGACCCGATGGCCTTTCCCGAATAAGAAACAGAGGCGATGCATGAAAAAAGCGCTGGCCAGGAGGTTCTCAACTCGTCCAGCAGAACTCGCGGCAACCCTTGATCGTTCGATCCTCACGCGTATGAAAAAGCTCCCTTGGATGTTCGTGTCGGCACTGGCTGCCGCATTCACCGCGTTCGCCGCGCAGCCCGCGGGCGGAGCGCCAGCGACGACCCGGGTCCCGGAAGGCGTCACGGCCTATCGCGATCTTCCGTATGTCGAGAACGGGCATGCCCGCCAAGTGCTTGATCTGTTCGTGCCTGACAAGGTCGAGAAACCGCTCCCCGTCATCGTCTGGATTCACGGCGGCGCGTGGATGGCAGGCGACAAGAGCGGATGCCCTCCGTTGCGGCAGGGTTTTGCGGAGCAGGGATATGCGGTTGCGAGCCTGAACTACCGGCTCAGCCAGCACGCGATTTACCCCGCCCAGATCCAGGACTGCAAAGCCGCCATCCGCTGGCTGCGGGCGCACGCCCGAGAGTATCGTCTGGACCCGGCCCGGTTCGGGGTATGGGGCAGCTCGGCGGGCGGTCATCTGGTCGCCCTGGTTGGCGTGACCGGCGACTCCAAAATGTTCGATGTCGGCCCGCACCTCGAGTTTTCGAGCGCGGTGCAGTGCGTCATGGATGACTTTGGGCCGACGGATTTTACGCAGTTCGAGGCGCAGCGGCTGACAGGCCGAAGGAGCGCCCAGGCCGTGGCCAGCTCGCCCGAATCGCTGCTTATCGGTGGATCGGCCATGCTCCCGGAAAACAAGGAGAAGGTCGCACGCGCCAACCCGATCACATTTGTCACCCCAGGCGACGCGCCGTTCCTGATCAACCACGGGGATGCGGACGCCACCGTGCCGCACCACCAAAGCGAGCTCCTCTTCGAAGCGCTCCAGAAGGCCGGCGTCCCTGTGCGATTCAACACCGTTAAAGGCGGCGGCCACGGCGCCGGCTTCGGCGGCCCCGAGCTCGAGAAAATGCGCAGGGATTTCCTCGCGCTCCACCTGAAAGGGGCGAAGAACGATGCGGCTCAATGGCCGGCGGCGATGCGGTCGAGCACCGATGCCATCGCCCCGTCCCCGCGCGCCCCTCGCGGACCGGACGCTCGATAGCAAAGGCAATGGGGTCGCATCAAGAGACCCCATTGAGTTCTACTCGGGCGCTACCAATGGGATGATTTGGCGCTCGAAACGCCGGTAGATCTGATATTCCGCCTTGTCCAGCGTGAACACGCGGCAGTCACGTTTGAGCTCAGACATCCGCACCAGACAGGCGTCAGCCAGCTGCATTTGCTGGTCGCGATATCGTTCCAGCAAGCGCGCCACCAAGGCGGCGTGTTCATCCAGGCGGAAGGGAACAGAGAGGATGCCTCGCTCAAGCAAAGCCAGCAGCTTGGCCGGCATCAGGCCGGCGCGCTCCTGCAGCAAGTAGGCCGCTTCCGCCAGCACCGCCTCACAAGTCCACAGGGGCAGCGGAGCCTTCGCCCACTGCTCTTTGGACCACTCATGGTCGGCATCGCTGCGGTCGAAGAACGCGACCAGAGGCCCGGTGTCCACCAGCCACGCGGTCATCGCCCAAAGCCTTTCAGGTGTTTCTTGCTGCGAGCCAGATCACCCAAGCCGCTCTCGACGCAGCCGCATAAGTCCGCCGCCAGATCCAACGCCGACTGGGGCCGGCACTGCCGGTGCTGCTGCAAAATGTTCCTGAGGAGGGCGGATTTTGGTTGCCGGGCGCGCTTGGCTTCGTTCTCCAGCCAGACCAGCAGCTCATCCGGCACTTTCATCGTCAGCGTTTTCATGGACACACAGTAACACTGGTCTGGCAGCCACGCAATACCGCATCCCGTCAAAGGATCGGTCAAAGGGTCGGTCATGACTATTGACACATACGGACCTCTTCTGCTCTCTCTCATGCCACGCACACTCCGCGTCCAATATCCTGGCAGCATCTACCACCTGACGAATCGGGGGGGGCCGCTGTGAGCGTTAGCGCTCACGAGAACTGACCCGGGTGTGCTCATGAGAAGTGACCCACCTG
>CAYWIM010000085.1:0-20875 GCA_964458325.1 uncultured Verrucomicrobiota bacterium | reverse complement strand
AACGAAGCAGATGGCCCGGCGCCGCCCCGCCCCTGCGGGCTGGGGGTCTTGGGCGCGCTGGCTGTGTTGCTCCTCGCTCACAGACCGCGCGGGTATGCTCGCTCGTCGCGCCTTGCCAGCCCGCCCAATCCCCTCCAGCAAAATCGGAATTCATTTTTGCTCAGACCCTTAATCGATCCCGCAGGCTCGACGGGCGCGTCGAAGGACGACGGTGGCGGTGGCCCGGGCGCGCCGGGCGCCGTCTGCGAGGATCTGGTCGACGTAATCGCGGTTGGATTCCAGCTCGGCGCGCCGCGCGCGCGCGGGGGCGAAGGAATCCCAACAGAGCTGGAACAGCGTCTTTTTGAGGTCCCCATAGCCCAGGCCACCGGCGCGGAGGCGCTCTTCGTAGTCGCGGCCGACTTCGGGGGGCGCGACCAGCTTCAGCAGCTGGAGGGCGGAGTTCTGATCGGCATCGGGCTTGGGTTCGGCGGGGGTGCGGCTGTCCATGACGATGCTCATGATTCTCTTGCGGGTGGCCTTTTCCTCGCCGAACAGCTCGATAGTGTTGCCGTAGCTCTTGCTCATTTTCTGGCCATCGGTTCCGGGCACGACGGCCACGGCGTCCTGGATCCGGGGCTCGGGGACGACGAACGTATCGCCATAGAGGAGGTTGAACTTGATGGCGATATCGCGGGTGACTTCGACATGCTGCTTCTGGTCGCGTCCGACGGGGACCACGTTGGAGTCGTAGGCAAGGATGTCGGCGGCCATGAGGACAGGGTAGGAAAAGAGCCCATGGCTGGGGGCGATGCCTTTGGCGAGCTTGTCCTTGTAGCTGTGGCAGCGTTCGAGGAGGCCCATGGGGGTCACCGTGCTGAGGATCCAGGTCAGCTCCGTCACCTCCGGCACATCGGATTGCCGGAAGAAGACCGCCTGCTTGGGATCCAGCCCGCAGGCTAGAAAATCCAGGGCGACCTCGATCGAGTGGCGCCGCCGCTGGGCGGCCTCAAAGAGCGAGGTCATCGAATGAAAATCGGCGATAAAATAGTAGGCTTCGCCCTGCGTCTGGAGCTCGATGGCCGGCTTCATCATGCCGAAGTAGTTGCCCAGATGCAGGGTTCCGGAAGGCTGGATGCCCGAAAGGATCCGCATATGTCGGGCGGAAGCTAGCAGGCGGATCCGCGGGATTCAATGATGAATTGAGCGGGGCGGGCGCGGGGTGGGGCGTGTTCGGATCGTGCGGGCTCGGAGCCGCGGCGAAGCCGGCGGATCCTTCAACGGGGTGCGGGCGAATTGGTGGGCGGATCGCGGGGGACGAAGATTCCCTTGATGGTTTTGACGGGCTGGAGGGGCATCAGGAGGAGGCGGGGGACCATGTAGAGCGGTTCGCTGCGGGGCCGGCCGAGGGTCCCGGTCACCTTGTATTCGAACACCTTGCTGACGGGCAGCATGGCCCATCGAAGAAGAGGGCCGATCACGACCGTGTCGCCGAAGAATGCGGCTTCGACCTGGGCGTTGACCTGGCCGGCGAAATCGATCGTGCCATCGTATTTCAACCGAACGGGCGGGGAGCGAATTTCGAGGTCGCGGGTATGGAACACGCTGTCCTGAATGGTGAATGAGGCGTTGCCTTGATGTGCGCGGCTATTTCCCAGGCCGGGGATGATCGAGTTGAGGATCGGGGAGAAGAGCCCGAACATCGGGATATCCCAAAGGAGGCCGTCGCGGAGGCTGACCCATCCCTGTCCCTGCCAGCTATTCCAGTCGCGCGTGTTGAGGCGGGGGATGGAGACCTCGCCATTGAGGAGGCCTTCGAGGCGGTTGGTGTCAGAGAATAGATCGTCCATGAGGGGCGCCATGTTGACGCCGGAGACCGAACATTGGACCTCGAGGTCGCTACCCCGATCGGGGGAGAAGCGAGAATCGAGGCTGCCGGTGATTCGGCCCTGGTAGGCGGCCCCCTGGAACTGGGTGATGGCCATGCGGTCACCCGTCCAATCCACCTGGCCCCGGACCCGATCGAACTGGAGGCGCCACCAGTGAAACGGGCCGCCCTCGACGGCGAAACGGAGGTCGGCCTGGACCGGCGGATTGACCTGGAGCGAACCATCGACGCAGACGGTGGGCGGATTCAGGAAACGGTAGGGCTCCATAATCGCCGCGGTCTTGGGGCCGATGGGACGGAGGATCACGCCGGGATCGATTTGGGCGATGGCGTTGGTGAGCCAGAGGCATTGGGCCGCCGTGTCGAAGCCCAGGCCGGAGACGGCCACCGATTCGGCGCCGTGAAGGATGCGGACATCGCGGGCGTGGAGCCAGCCGTTGGTGTAGTCGATCGACCCGGTGGCCTGGTCCAGCGATTCCCCCCGGAACCGGAACGAGGGAAGCGAAAGATGGCCGGCGAACCCGGTCCGCTCGAGGGCCTTCCATCGGCCCCAGAGATCGCCTTCGATGCGGGGCGGATCCGAGAGAACGAAGAAGTCGAGCGCGCGCTGCTGAGCGGGGGAGAGGATGGGCGCGAGGGCGCGGGGATCGATGGTGCTGCGGATGCCCCAGTGGTAGTCCTGGGTGGCGATCGGGCAGTCGTAGGTGAGATCCAGGCGGCCCTCGGGGCGTGTCGCGTAAAGCATGGGCACCCGCCACACCCCGTTCGACAGGAAAAAATGGACGGCGGCGTCGGAATAGGGGACTCGCCGGAAGTCGCCATTTTGGGCGCGGGCATCACCTTCGAGTTGCAGATGGGGCAGGATCTCCGTCCTCCAATCGGGGGAGCGTCGGGTCCATGGGGGCCAGGTCGCAGCAGCTTGGCCGGAGATTTGGGGCGGGGTTTGGAAGCCGTATTGGCTGAGCCATCGGCGCCCCGATTCGGAGAGGAGCGGAGCCAGGCGATGCACATCGATGCTCGATTCGGCCTGGAGGGCGATCCGGCGTGTGAGGGCGTCGACGCGGCCTGTCAGCAGCAGCTGCCCGGCATGGAGCTGGGCATCGAGCCGCTCGAGGCTCAGGCAGGGCGCGTCCCAGCGGCCCCGGACCTGGACGCGAGCCGCATCGAGATCCGGCGATGCCAGGCGATCCAGGTCGATGGCGGCATTGAATCGGAGAGGGTAGAACGCCTCCCAGAAAGTGCCGTCCAACTCCGCGGGGAGCGGGCTGGCGGGCTGGCAGCCGGTGATCTCGCCGTCCAGGGTGATCGAGGATGCCTGGGCGATGATCGAGTTCGGCTGTTCGATCGCCAGATGGATCTGGGGATTGGAGACGAGATTCGATCCAAGAAGCAGGCCCATCCAATCGCGGGCGTTCAGGCCAGCGAATGCGCTGGCCCGGGGCCACAGGCGGGCGGGGGCGGCCGCCGCGGCGGCCGTCAGGGCCAGATGGCGAGCCGAGACCGCGGGGGTTCGCAGCGGTCCGGCTTCGATCCGGATCCGGCTGTTGACGGGAGTGGCGTCCTGGTCGGTCCAATGTCCGGTGGCGGACAGGCGGTCGATGGCAACCGAGGAGTGGAGGCGAACGGATCGGGCCTGGGCGTGCCCGGCCAGGCGGCTGGGGCGAATGGGGGTGGCTGTGCCGGAGGCATCCAGCTCGATGGCGATGTCGTTGCCTTGGAATGGCGGGGCGTCGATGCGGAGGGCGGTGGCATCCAGCCGCACGTTCCAGCCGGGCTCTGGCTGGTTCTCGACGGGAGCGGAGTGTGCCTGGAGCCGGAGGTTGAGCTGGCGGATCTCCTGATCGGCTGATCGAGCCTGAGGGGCAGAGAACTCGATGGAGAAGCGCCACGGACCCGCGGCGGCGGCATCGGCATGGATATCGACGGCGAGCTGGGGGGCGCCGTCGATGATCCAGCGCTCCCACTGTCCGATGGCGAGGCGGACCCAGGGCGCAAAGCGGTCAGCCAGAGAGCGGTTGTCGGAGGGTGCGCCTTTGGACGGCGTCCGCGGCAGGGCGGGCGCGTTGGTGAGCGAGCCGCGGAGGATCCAATGGATGCCCAGGCATTCTCCTTCGAGGCTTTCGATTTCCCAGCGGTCGGGCGCAGGGCGGAGGCGGCCCTGGACATGGTCGACCTCCAGGCGCCAGGGAGGGAGATTGGACACGGCCGGGAGAGGCCATGTGAGGCGGGCATTTCGGATCGCGAGGTTGCCGGGCACGATGCGGCCGCGGAGCAGGGCGCGGCGCTGCAGGTGCAGCTCGAGGGAATCGATCCAGAGCCGCGGGCCGGACGAAGCGCGGGCCTCGCCCATGCGGACCTGGTCGGCGATGATCCCGCGGACGAAATGCCAGCGCAAGCGGGCGAACTGGAGGTCGAGGCCGTGCGAACGGAGCTGGGCCAGGAGGGGGGTTTTGATGAAGGCAGGCAGGCCGACGAAATGCACGTAGACCGCGAATCCCGCCAGAGGCAAGCAGAGGATTCCGAGGGCCAGCTTGAGCCAGAGCAACCGCCGGATCCAGGGCCGCCACGGGGATGTGCGTGGAGCGGACGGCATGGCTATTCGGCCGGTGGCGAGGGTTGTGCGAAGAGGCCGCGGAGGAAATCCACGTAGAGATTGAAGAGGGTAAGGCGGAACTCGAAGATGACCGTTTGATCTTCGCGGTCGATGGCGGCGTAGAGGTGCTGGGAGGGGGCCTGGTGGCCGAACTGGATCGAGCAGGAGCGGGCGCGGCCGGATTCCTTGAGGTCGATCGTCAGCGTGTGAGCGGCCTCGGGGAATCCAAGGCGGGGGAGCTGGTCGGCTCCGATGGCGGTCCAGGCCTCCGCGCGGAGCCGCCCCAGGCGGTAGAGCGTTTCCTCGAGCGCCAGGTCCGACGGGCTGACGAGGGGGATGTTGCCGGGCGATTGAACCCATGCAGCACCGGGGGCGCGGGAGAGCTTGCGGGTCTGTCCCTGGACGGCAATGGTGAGGGCGACGACGTTGGAGCTGTCGAAGCTCCAGACCGACCGATCCCGGAACTGGAAGGCGCGGGTGGGGAGGGTGGCCAGATTGGTGCGCGGCACGCCGTAGACGGAGTCCTCGCCGGTGAGCCGAACGTAGTATTTGTCGTCGTAGCTGGCGCCCAGGTTGATCTGCGCCAGGAATGCATTGGTGGGGCTGGCTTGGCCGGGCTTGGGGCGAAGCGTGTATTGGCGGGCAGGCTTGGTCAGGCCGTATGGAGCAAAATCAGTGACCACATCCCGGACGTATTCGACGACTTCGAGCGCGGTGAGATCGCCGAGGAACCGCTGCATGGTTTCGGGGTCGGCCGGGAGCTGGGTGGGGCCGGCGACGGTCCATACGCCTGGCGATTGGCGTTGGAGCACGAATGTATCCTCGCCGGCTATCTCGATGAGGTCGATCGGGTCGACGAGCGGCGAGATGAGGCGGGGATCGCGCCAGTAGGCGAGCGGTTTGCGCAGGCTGTCCAGGGGGGGGCGCGGCACCAGAACCAGTCCCGGGTCCGGCGGGCAATGGGCGTAAACCAGGCTCGCATTGTTGGTGGGGCTGAGGCCGAAGTGAGCGGTGAGGAGGTCGTTGGTGTCGCGGCTGAAGGTGACGCTGGATTCGGAGGGCTGCAGGCGGAGGGTCTCGAGCTCGACGGCGGAGGCGGCGGGCAAGAACCGCGTGATCTGCCAGAACTCCATCTCCTGGATCAGGCGGTGGATCTTGCGGTTGTCGGCGCGGGCGTTCATGGGCTGGCACAGGCGCCAGAGGTGGGTGGCGTCGTCCATCTTGAACTCGAGGTTCTGGGCGCCGGTGCGGATCTGGACCCGGTTGTAGCCGAGACCGCGCAGGCGGAGGAATGTGGTGTCGCGCCAGTCATCGGCGGTGCGAGGCAGGCTATCGAGGAATCCGGCGTCGCAGAAGTAGATGCCGTCGGCGCCGACCAACTGGAGGTAGACCTGATGGCCGACGGGCGTGGGTCCGCCGATCTTGAGGAGGAACTGGTTGGTGGCCTGGGATGCGATGATGGTGGCTCGAGGGGGATCGAGGCCGAAGGCGGCCAGGGAGGTTTCCTGGCTGGCCAGATCGCGGGCGCTGATGTGCGACTGGTGGTCGAGCCTCGAGAAGACGCCCAAGAGCCGCTCGACGCGCGGTGCGTGGGCGACGGTCCGAACGGGATGGACAAGATGCCAATGGCCGTTGGTGTGCTCGGCGCGCAGGACCGGATTGGTCAGCTGGTGGATTTCGACGGCGGCGACGGCATCCGCGCGAAAGCCGGCGAGGACGGGGCTGCCGCGGGCGGGCGTCTCGGAAGGGCGAGGCTCCCGCTCGAACAGCAGGATGAAGGCAAGCAAGGCGAAGGCGCTCAAGACCAGGAGCCATGTGCTGCGGGGGTTCATGAGGGTTCCGGCTCAGTGTCGGCGGCGCCACCAGACCAGCAGTCCGACGAAGAGAACGCAGCCGGGCAGGGCCAGGAGGAGCAGCCAGCGGACGGCGGTGAGCTGGGCGGGGGTCATCACCACCTGGAATTCGCGGACGGGCCGGGGGCCGATGCCGCCCATGAGCTGGCTGCGGTCGAGCAGCCAGTTGATGCTCAGAACGGCAAAGTCGCGGTTGTTGAGGGAATCGATCATGTAATTGCCCAGGAAAATCGAGTCGCCCACCACGACGATGCGGGTGGAGGTGGGGTTGACGCTGATGCCGGGGACGCTGCCTTTTTCGACGGCGGCCATGACGGGGATGGGGCCGCGCCGGTTCCGGAAGAGGTTTTCGTAGAGGACCTCGTCGCGGATGTCGGCCGTCGCGAAGCTGTTCTGGCCGGAGGCAGCCAAGGGCTCGACGCGGGGGGCATCGGCGTCCGGGCGCCCGCCGGGCCGCTTCTCGACGGTCCGCGGCAGAACCAAATGCAGGCGCGAGCGGAGGAGGGGGCGAACGATGGGATGGCTGAGGGCAAGGTAATTTGTGAGGACGAGGTTGCGGCTGGCGGCGACCTTGGCGGCGCCGGATCCGCCCGATTCGATTTCGAGCACGACCTCGTCGCCGATGCGCACGCCCCAGGAGGAGAGCAGACCCTCGAGGCCGGTCCGGCCGAGGTTGTTCATCAGCGCCAGCAGCCGGCCCCCGCGAGCAAGGAATCCATTGAGCCGGTCCAGCTCGACCGGGTCGTATCGGCTTTGGGGGCCGGCGATGATCACCAGGCTATCCGGGGGGATCTCCTGGCGCGCCAGGTCGATCGTCTGCACTTCGATGTTGTTCTGCTCGAGGATCTGGGCCAGCTTCGAGTAGCCCATCTGCGGATTGTCGCTTCGCGGGTCGTGCTCGCTGTGGCCGGTGACAAAGCAGGCGCGGAACCGGCGGGCGTCGGTGACGGCGACGATGGCCGAGGTGAACATGAGCTCGCCCTTGAAATTGACGCGTTTGAAGCTTGGGGCGCCCGGGGCGCTATCGGGGGCGGCCCCGAGGTCGGAGAGCTCCTTTTCATGGACGATTTTCATTCGGCCGCCGGAGTCGAAGATGACCAGGTTGCGATAGAGGGTATCGTTGTTGGCCTCGGGGAACGAGAGGCGATAGCGCTCCTTGACGAGCTGGGCGGCGCCCGGGTTTCGCATGTAATCGACGTACTCGATCTGGGTTCGGGGGCAGGCCTGCTGATATTCGGCCAGGAGGGAGGAGACCGAGCTATAGAGGGGAGATTGCTGGTCGAAGAAGACCGTGATCTGGATGGCATTCGTGAGAGAACCGAGGAAGTTCTGGGTGAGGACGGACAGCTGATGGGGGTTGGGGGACGCCCAGTGGAGGCGTCGATAATGGCGGCTGGAGAGGTAATTGACCATCAGCACCAGGGCGAGCATCGCCAGGCCCGAGGCGGCCGAGCGCGCGGCGATGACCCATCGTTGGCGGCTCGAGAATCCAGGCGTGGCGGAGTCGGCTTTCATGCTATCTCCAGCGCCGGCTTTCGACCGCCTTCAGGGTCAGGAAAAGGAAGAAGATGGTCAGGGTGACGTAAAAGGTTACATGCCGGGTGTCGAGGACGCCCCGGACGAAATCCTGCATGTGCTCGATCATGGAGACGTAGCCGAGGATCTTGGCCGAGCTGCCGAGGCGGGGTATGCCGAACAGGGATCGGAAGCTCAGGAGGAACAGGCCCACGCCGAGGACGAACGCCACCACGGCGGCGATGATCTGGCTGCGGGTCAGCGCGGAGGCAAAGCAACCGATGGACATGTAAAGCCCCCCCAGCAGGAGGATCCCCAGGAACGCGCTGGCCAGCAGCGGGGGGCCGAACACCGTCGTGTCGTTCGCGTAGTAGCGCACGATCAACACGCACAGGAACAGGGGCATCCAGAGCAGGAGGTGAAACAGCAGCGCGCTGGCGAACTTGGCCAGCACGACCTCGATGTCGCGGACGGGCGCCGTCATGAGGGTTTCGAATGTGCCCGACGATTTTTCGTGGGCGAAGGTGCGCATCGTGATCAGCGGGGAAGCCAGGAGCAGGATGAGCCAGAAATACCAGGTCTGATAAAACATCTCGGTCACCGGCACGTCGGTCGACTCCTGGTTGAGGCGCTCGAGCATGTCGGTGATGGTGAACCCGATCAGGAACAGGACGCAGGCGATAAGGATATAACCGATGAGCGAAGCGAAGTAGCTCGAGAGCTCGCGCCGCACGATGGCCAGGAACGAGGACATCAGCTGGCCTCCTCCTCCTGGACGTCGCGGGTCATGTGCACGAAGATGTCCTCGAGAGTCGGGCGGGATCGGGTCAGCTCCCTCAGGGTCCAGCCCCGATCCCGCGCGGCGGCGAACAGGGCGGGGCGGAGGTCGATGCCCGGCAGGGGGGTGAGGGCGCACCGGTGGAATTCGCCGTCCAGGGGTGCGAGGTTGAAATGGGCCACCCCAACGAGGCTCTCGAGGAACTCGCGCAAGGCGGGGGCTGGAGCGGCGATTTCGGCGGTGACCTGGCCGTGGCTGCCGACATGCTGCTGGAGGTTCTCGGGGGAGTCGGCGGCCAGGATGCGGCCTTCGTGCAGGATCAGGACGCGCTGGCACGTCATCTCCGCCTCGGGCAGGATATGCGTCGAGATCAGAACGGTGTGGTAGCCGCCGAGGTCCTTAATCAACTGGCGGACCGCGCGGATCTGGTTCGGATCCAGCCCCAGGGTGGGTTCATCGAGGATGATGAGCTCAGGTTCGTGGACGAGGGCGTCGGCCAGGCCGATGCGCTGGCGGTATCCGAGGGAGAGCTGGCCGATCATGGAATGGCGGACGTCGGCCAGGTCGCACTGGTCGAGGACGCAGTCGATTCGCTCGCGCATGCGGCGGCCGCTCAACCCCTTGAGGCGGGCGCGGAACACGAGGTATTCGCGGACGCGGAGATCGAGGTGGAGAGGGTTGTTCTCGGGCATGTAGCCGATCCGCCGCCGCACCTCCAAGGATTCGGAGAAGACGTCGAATCCGGCGACGCGAGCGAAGCCGGAGCTGGCTGGCAGATACCCGGCCAGGATGCGCAGGGTGGTGCTTTTGCCGGCGCCGTTGGGCCCGAGCAGGCCGACGATCTCGCCCCGGGCCACCGTGAACGACAGGTCCTCAATCGCCGGGTGACCCGCGTAACGCTTGGTCAGCCCGGATGCTTCGATCATGGCGCCGTCATTCATGGCCTGAGCTCGGACTTTAGAACCGACCGGATAGGATGCCCAGCAAAAACCTCGGATTATCGCAAGGTCAGCCGGACGGATCCGGCCCGCCGGCGAAAGAACAGCTCGTTGCCCTCCTCGATGACGATCCCGAGGGCGACGGTCTCGCCGGCGGGCCGCGCGTGCAGGCGGCGCGCGGCATTCACCAGCCCGGTCACCGGCTGGCCGTCCAGGGTTTGGATCACGAACCCGTGCTGTAGCCCGGCCCGCGCGGCGGGGCTGTCGGCATCCACCCCGGCCACCAGCAACCCCTCCGAAAAATTCAGGCCCAGGCTTTCGGCCAGCGCCGCGGTGAGCCATTGCACGCTCGCCCCTGTCCTCCGCCGGATCAGGTCCGCGTTGAAGAACCGATCCTCCGGAGCCAGCCGCAACGTGAGCGCCAGGGTATCGCCGCCCCGGCGGATGAGGAGGCGGACCGGGTGGCGATCGCCGGCGGCGACCAGCCGCTCGACCAGCGGAATCCACCGGACCACCGGCTCGCCATCCAACTCGACCAGAAGGTCGCCCACGCGCAGACCGGCATTCTCGGCCGGGCTGCCCGGCTCGACCGCCAGCACTTCCATCGGCGCTTTGCCGGGATGAAGACGCGCGCCGAACCAAAGCGATGCCACCTGCTCCGGGCTGAACAGGTCGACCAGGGCGGCGGTGATCTGGCGGATCGGGATGGCGAAGCCGATGCCCTGGCCGGTCCGATAGATGGCCACGTTGATCCCGATCACCTCGCCCCGCAAGTTGACGAGCGGGCCGCCGCTGTTGCCGGGATTGATCGCCGCGTCGGTCTGCAGCCAGTCGGGCAGCCGCAGCGACCCGGAATCGTCGGGGCGGGGCCGCCGGCTTTTCGAGCTGAGAATCCCGCGGCTGACGGAGACGCCCAGGCCAAATGGGTTGCCCAGGGCCAGGACGGTCTCTCCCAGGAGCAGGTCGTCATCGGCCGCAAACGTCGCCGCCGGGAACCGCCGGCCGGCCGGCGCCCTCAGCTTCAGCAGGGCAACATCGGCTCCAGGCCGGGCCTTGACCACCGCCGCGGAGCACTCCGTCCCGTCCGACAAAACCACCGTGATCTCATCGGCCCCCTCGACCACGTGGCTGTTGGTCAGCACATAGCCCGTTTCCTCCACGATCACGCCCGAGCCGGCGCTGGACAGCGGCGGAAGCTCCTGGACGAAGGGCGCCCAGTTGTCGCGCCACCAATCGTAGAAGAATCCCTGCCGGCGCATCTGGGTGCGCGTCGCGATGTTGACGACCGACGGCAGGGCACGTTCGACGGCCTCGACCACTGCGTCGCGACGCACCTCAGCCGCAGGAGCCGCCGCGGGAACGCTCGAAAGGGCGCCGCCCCATGCCATCCAGGCCCCCAGCGCCGCCGCGGCGAGGCGGCCGCGGCGCACCCAACATCCATCAATAATATTAATCATTGACAATATTAATTTATATGTTATTGAATTCCATCGATGAACGGCTCATGGTCGGAATGGTACCGGCGCTGGCGCCGGCAGGGACCGGAGGCCGGCGGCTGCCGGGAGACGCGCCGATCCCCGGCTCCGCCGCCCGAGCGGCTGCTGCAGGCGGTCTGGCGCCACCAGCGCCTGCTGCGGGACCGGCTTCGGACTTTGGACGGCCGCCGCCTCCGGATTCTTCATCCTGGGTTTCATAATGTCGAAGCCGGGCCGGATTTTCAAGCAGCGGTCGTGCAATTCGAAGGGGAGGCTGCCCGCACGGGGGACGTGGAGGTGGATGTGGCGGCGTCGGGATGGGAAGGCCATCATCACCATGGGAATCCGGCGTATGGGCGCGTGATATTGCATGTGGTGTGGGAGCGGCCGGCGACGGGCGCGGGCCGGCCGACGATGGTGCTGTGCGAGTCGCTGGACGCGCCGCTGGAGGAGCTGGAGGAATGGCTGGGGAGCGAGGCGGCGCACCGGTGGCCGGAGGAGTATCGGGGGCGCTGTTTCGAGGCGCTGGGGGGATTGGCAGCCGATGACCGGCGGGAGCTGATCCGTCAGGCTGCGCGCGTGCGGTTCGAGGGCAAAGCGCGCGAGGTGCGGGCGCGGGCGCGGCAGGTCGGATGGGACGTGGCCTTGGCGGAGACGATGTTTCGGGTGTTGGGGTACAAGCACAATGGGTGGCCGATGGAGCGGCTGGCCGAGCTGGTGGGGTGGGGGGGTGTGGACCGGGGGATTGCCGAGGCTTCGGGGCTGACGGTGCAGGCGTGGCAGGCGCGATTGCTGGGGCTGGCGGGGATGCTGCCGGAGGAGCTATCCGCCGTCCCGGCGGGGAACCGCCGGTATGTGAGGCAGCTTTGGGATGTCTGGTGGCGGGAGCGGAGCCGATGGCTGGACGCGATCCTGCCATCGGCGTGCTGGCATCGGCATGGGCAGCGGCCGGCCAACCATCCGCAGCGCCGCCTGGCGCTGGCGGCGCATTGGCTGGCACGTCCTGGCCTGCCGGGGGAGATCGAGGCGTGGTTCGTGCTGGGGCGGCCTCCGGCCGAGGCGATCCCTGCGCTGGGCCAGCTGCTGCAGGCTGGTCCTGACGAGTTCTGGGACGTGCGGTGGACGCTGCGGTCGCGGGGCCGAGGCAAGGCGCAGCCGCTGCTGGGGCGTGCGCGGCTGTCGGGTTTGGCGGTCAACGCCATTCTGCCATGGCTGTGGGCGCGGGCGGATGCGGGCCGGAACGAGGTCCTGCGCGGGCGGGCGGAGGCGCTCTATGACGCCTGGCCCAAGGGTGAGGACAACCGCGTGCTGGGCCTGGCGCGCGAGCGGCTCCTGGGCTCCTCCTCTCGCCGGGAGCTGCGGACCGCCGCCGACCAGCAGGGGCTTCTCCAGATCGTGCGCGATTTCTGCGACCGCAGCAACGCCATCTGCGCCGGATGCAGCTTCCCGGCGCGCCTGGGCGAGCTCGAGAGCCGGGGGTGATCAGACGTCGCAGATGCGGAGCATTTTCTCGAGGGTCTCGAGAGGCTGGCGGGTCGGCGTATATTCGTGGGCGAGATAGCCAGTGAAGCCGAGGTCGGCGATGGCCTTGCAGATGGGCGGGTAATAGATCTCCTGGGTTTCGTCGAACTCATGGCGGCCGGGGTTGCCCGCGGTATGGAAGTGGCCGATGTACTGGATGTTGTCCCGGATGGTGCGGATGATATCGCCCTCCATGATCTGCATGTGATAGATGTCGTAGAGGAGCTTCACGCGGGGGGAGTTGACCTGCTTGCAGACGGCGGCGCCCCAGGCGGTGCGATCGGCCATGTACCCGGGGTGGTTGACCTTGCTGTTGAGCAACTCGATGCAGAGCGTCACGCGTTTGTCTTCGGCCAGCGCCTTGATGTTGTTGAGGAATCGGACGCTGTTGTCCATGCCTTGTTCGTCCGTGATCCCCTGCCGGTCGCCGGCCAGGACGATGACGTTGGGGGCGCCGGCGGCGGAGGCTGCCTCGATCGCCTCCCGCATCTTGCGGTCGATCTCGGCATGGTTATTCCGGTCGTTGATGCCGCTCTTGATGCCGCTGCCGCCGGGGACCATGGTGGGAACGAGCCCGTATTTGGCCAGCACAGGGAATGCGCTGGGGCCGACCAGGTCGATGCCCTGGACTCCCAGGCGGGCTGCCTCGCGGCACATGCCGTCCAAGTCGAGCTTGACCCCCTTGAACACCCCCTGGCACACCGCCTGTTTCAGCCGGCCGGGTCGGGCCGCCGCGCGGGCGGAAGGCATCCCGGCGCCCAGGACGTGGAACAAACCGACGCCGCCCAGCACGCCCAGGAACTCCCTGCGATGAATCGTAGAAATGTGTTTGTTTGACATGCGCTCACCATAGCGCGTCCCGGTTTCAATGCAAGCGGCGGTTGGCCGAGAGACTGCGCCCGATTCCTGAGAGCGCGCTTGGCAATCGGGCCCCTCGGGATTCAAGTGGGAAGGGGATTGGCGAAGCGAAGGAAGGAAAACCAAGCGCGAAAAACCCTTGAAATCGAGCTTCATCTGCAGTTCCATTGTGACCAAGACCCTTAGAGAACTCGTATCTCATGAAGACACAATTCCCGTGCAAATTATTCGTTGGAGTGCTCTTTGCCAGCGTGATCCTGAACCCGATTGCATCGGCGGAGACCGTATCCTGGACTGGTGCGGGGGGCAACGACAGTTGGTCAACGCCTGGCAACTGGGCGGGGGGCATCCCGGATCTCGGCAACGCCATTCTTTTCAACGACGACGACGCCACGGGGTTTCCGGGGCTGTTCGGCACGCCGAACAACATTGTCGATGTGAGCGTGGCGATTCAGAGTTTGAAGTATGGGAACACCAACCAGCTGTTCCACACCACCCAGATACCCGCAGGATCGACCCTGACGGTGCAGGGGACGGTCAATCCCATCCTGTATGTGGGAACCGGCACGGACAACGGGGGGGCGCAGACCGTGTATGCGACGGTGCTGGGGCAGGGGAGCCTGTTCGTCACCAACACGGCCGGCATTATCTCGATCATCCAGGGATCGACCAGCTCGGGCGCCAAGCTGGCGACCCTCGACATGGAGGGATTGGACACGTTCACCGCCTACGTCAGCCAGATCCGGGTGGGCGCCGAGAACGGCGGCAGCAGCACGCTCTGGTATAATCGGCCCAACGCGAACCTGGCCCTGGCGAAGACCAACCTGCTCTACTGCACCGCCAATCCGGGTCTGCTGATCAGCCGGACATCGGGCACGGGCGGAAGCTGCGATGTCAAGCTGGGGCAGGAGAACACCATTTTGAGCGACGGCGGCATCACCGTGGGCGGCCGCAAATCCGTCAGCAGCAAGCTCTCGTTCAACACCGTCACTTTCTTCTCGCCCCGGGCCGTGTTTCGGAACCTGGCGGGGACGGGGCGTCAAGGGACATGGATTGTCGGAGACGAGAGCGAGCAGACCGGGACGTCCACTGCGATCGCCGTCGGGTCCGCTGATTTCAGCTTTGGGACGGTGGATGCCCTGGTGGACACGATCATCGTTGGGCGGGGTTCGGCAACCACGGGCGGGCAGGGCGGGGGCACGGGGACGCTGACCTTTGATGCGGGGTTGATCGACGCAAACACGGTGAACATCGGGATGCAGGCAGTGGCGACGGGCGGGGCGGGGAAGGGCACGGTCAATGTCAATGGCACGGCCCAGCTTGTCGTCAACAACGTCCTCCGTCTGGCGGCCAACGGCGGCCCGTCCACCGGGACGCTCAACATCAATGGCGGCAGGGTCATGGCCAACGCCATCGAAAATGGGGGGGGAGAGATCGCCGATATCTCGATCACGGCCGGCGTGTTGGTTGTGACCAACTCGGCCGGATCGCCGGGCAGCCCGCTCTCGACCCTGACGGTGGCCGATGGCGTGCTGGCGTTCAGTGTGGGGGAAGCATCGACGAGTCTCCACGTCACAAATTTCAACGATTATAGCGGGAATCGAACCACCATCGACATCCTGTCGCTGCCGCCGATCAAGGCCTATCCGGTGCAGTTCCCGCTGATCAGCTATCAGGCCTACACCCCGGGCTTCAACGGGCTGGCCCTGGGGAATCTGCCGGCCGCCACGCAGGCGTATTCGGGCTACATCTCGAACAATGCGGCCCGGAGCAGGATCGACCTGGTGATCACCGGCGGCCCTCCGCCCGTGCGCGCGCTGGCCTGGGACGGCAAGGTCGATGGCAAATGGGACACGACCACCGCCAACTGGCTCGATTCTGTCGGCTCCACGGCGTATAATCAGGGCGATTTCGTCACCTTCAACGACAGCGCCAGCGGCGTCACCGCGGTCGATCTGACCATGGATCTGATGCCCCTGTCGCTGACGATCGACAACAGCGCCAAGAGCTACACATTCGCCGGGTCGGGCTCGATTGGCGGCGAAGCAGGCCTGGTCAAAATGGGGTCCGGATCGTTGATCCTGGGCAATAGCGGCGCGAACACATTCTCGGGCGGGGTGACGATTTCGGGGGGATCGCTTCAGCTCAGCGGCGGCGTCGATCGGCTGCCAACCAACACCACCGTGACCCTCGCCAATGTGCCGGGCGCGACATTGGATCTCAACGGGCAGGACCAGGCATTGGCGGTGCTGGATGGGGGGGGGGCCCTGGGAGGCGATGTCGCGCTGGGCAGCGCCACACTGACGATCACCGGGGGCGGGGGCGTTCATGCTGGCGTCGTGAGCGGCAGCGGCATGGTGGTCAAGAGCGGGGCAGGCACGCAGGTGCTGGCGGGAGCCAACCTTTACAGCGGCGGCACCGTTGTGAGCGGAGGGACCCTGGCGGTCGCCAACGCCTCCGGGAGCGGCACGGGCTCGGGCGGGGTGCTCGTCGAGACCAACGGCATCTTCCAGATCGGCGACGGCGTCCGGCCGGGCTCCGTGTCGATCGGGGTCATCACCAATCACGGCATCCTCCGGTTGAACGCGGCCGAGGATTTTTCGTTCAGCGCGCTGGTCGTGGGCGAGGGCATCGTGAACAAGGCGGGCCCGAACATCGTGACGTTGCCCGCAGCCCAGACTTACACCAACCAGACCACCATCACCGGCGGGGCGCTGCGCCCGGCGCATCCGCAAGCGTTCGGCGCCATCGACGGCGCGACCGCGATCGGAAACGCGCCCAACGCGCGGCTCGAGTTGCTCGGAGGCATCACGCTGGACGAGCCCCTGATCCTCAACCAGAAACAATCCGCGGCGGGCAACGTGCCTGGCATCCGCAATGTCAGCGGCACGAACACATTGCTGGGCCCCATCGAGCTCATCACGGGCGGCAGCTACTGGATCGTTCATTCGGACGCGGGGAAGCTGATCGTTTCGGGACCGGCGGCCAACACGACCACAGCCGGCACCCGCACCCTCTGGCTGAGCGGGGCCGGTGATGGCGAATGGAACAGCGGACTGACCGATGGGGCGGGCGGCAACCTGACGCAGTTCCGGAAGGATGGCTCGGGCACGTGGGTTTTGGACGGCGTCTGCACCTACAGCGGAACGACGGTGGTCAGCAACGGCACGCTTCTGGTGAACACGGCGATTGGCGGCAGCGGCGTCACGGTCGCCGGCGGCACTCTCGGGGGCGGCGGCTCGATCTCGTCTCCGGTCGCCGTAGGCGTTTTGGGAACGCTGGCGCCCGGAGCTGGCATAGGGACCCTTGCGGTTCCGAACAACCTCACGTTGCTCGGCACCGCTGTCATGGAGGTATCTGGCGCCGGCAGCGACCAGGTGAGCGGGATCCAGGCGCTCACCCTGGGCGGAACGCTTCAGGTGGTTGTGATCGGTCCTCTGGCTGGAGGCGAGGTGTTCAAGCTGTTCAGCGCCGCAAGCTACACCGAAAACTTCACAACCTACGACCTGCCCGTCCTGCCGAGCCCGCTGGGCTGGGATTACAGCTCTGTCCCGGTGGACGGGACATTGAAAGTCACGGGCGGGCTGCCGAAGCTCGATGTCGAGCGCAGCGGCGACACGCTGACGTTCCGCTGGATCGAGGCGGGGCTCAAGCTCCAGGCCCAGACCAACTCGCTGAGCCTGGGCATCCGCAACAACTGGCATGATTATCCGGGCGGATCCGCCAGCGGCGCGACCGCGACGATCGATCGGGCCAATCCCGCCGTCTTCTTCCGGTTGATCACGCAGTAGGATGAGCGCATCCATCGGCTGATCCGAATTCGGCCGGCGAAGGCAAGAAACATGGCCCGCCTCGAATGCAGGCGATGAGCCGCGAGGCTTGACGCCTGCGCCGCAACCGGCTGAAGTCTGGCGGTATGCGGGAAAGACCGAATCGATCGACGGGCCGGCTGCTTCCGGCGTGGGTGATAGGCAACATGCTGTTGTTCGGGGCGGGCGCGCCATGGGGGTTGGGCCCCGCCGGCTGGATGAACCTCGGGGCCGCGCAGGCGCCGGCATTGCGGGGCGGCGGCGCGGCGCTCCGGCCGCCGGCCACGCCCCTGGTCGCGTGCGATCCCTATTTCAGCGTCTGGTCCTTTGCGGATCGGCTCACCGATGATGTGCCGCGCCACTGGACGGGAAAAACGCACGGACTGGCGAGCCTGATCCGGATCGACGGCCAGGCCTACCGGCTGATGGGAACGGCGCCGGCTGAAACGCCGGCGTTTCAGCAGACCGGACTCCGGGTTTGGCCGACCCGGACGGTCTATGAATTCGAGGGTGCGGGCGTGCATCTGACCCTCACCTTCACGACGCCCGCGTTGCCGGATGACATCGACATTCTGAGCCGGCCGGTGACGTTTTTGACGTGGGAGATTGGCTCGATTGACGGGGCGGCGCATGCCGTTCAGCTCTACTACGATCACACGTCGGAGCTGGTGGTCAACGAACCGGCGCAGAAGGCGGTCTGGGGGCGCGAGCTGATCGGCGATCTGGCGGTGCTCCGGCTGGGGAGCGCGGATCAGCCGGTGCTGGCCCGGAACGGGGATGACCTCCGGATCGACTGGGGGTATCTGTATGCAGCCGCTCCCGCGTCGCAGGTCAGCGGCCATGCGGTGACCCCGGCCGCCAGCCGAACAGAGTTCGCACGGGCGGGGCGGCTCGAGTTCGAGATGGATACCCGGATGCCGCGGGCGGTCCAGGACGGCGCGCCGGTGGCGGCCTTCGCGTTCGATCTGGGGATGGTGGGGAGCGAGCCGGTGCGGCGCTGGCTGGTGCTGGCGTATGACGATCTCTACTCGATTCAGTATTTTGGGCATAACCTGCGGCCGTATTGGCGGCGAAATGGCTGGGAGGCGGCGGATCTGCTCCGGGCCACTTGTGGCGATTACGGCGCGCTGATCGAGCGCTGCGCGGCCTTCGACCGGGAGGTCATGGAGGATCTCGAGCGGGTGGGTGGGTGGCGCTACGCGCAGATCGCCGCGCTGGCCTACCGGCAATGCCTGGCTGCGACCAAGATCGCCGCCGATGCGCACGGCCAGCCGCTGGCGTTCCCGAAGGAGAACTTCAGCAACGGCTGCATCGGGACTGTGGACATCATCTACCCGATGGCGCCGCAGTTCCTGCTCTTCAGCCCGTCCCTGGTCAAGGCGCTGCTGGTGCCCGTGCTCGAATATGCCGCGTCCGATCGCTGGAAGTTCCCGTTCGCGCCGCACGATCTCGGGCGATATCCGCACGCGAACGGGCAGGTGTATGGTGGGGGGGAGCGGACCGAGGAGAACCAGATGCCGGTCGAGGAGACGGGCAATCTGCTGCTTCTGGTGGCGGCGCTGGCGCATTGCGAAGGCGATGCGGATTTCGCCCGCGAGTATTGGCCGCTTCTGGCCCAGTGGGGGGGCTACCTGAAGGCCAAGGGATTCGATCCCGAGAACCAGCTGTGCACCGACGATTTCGCGGGTCATCTGGCGCACAACGTGAATCTCTCCGCGAAGGCGATCTGCGGGCTGGCGGCTCTGGCTGACCTGGCCGGGCGGCGCGGGGACAAGCAGCTCGCGGAGGCGTTTGGGTCCGCGGCGCGCGATTTTGCCGCGCGGTGGGTCCGGGAGTCCGACGATGGCGATCATTACCGGCTTGCGTTCGACCGGCTGGGCACATGGAGCCTGAAATACAACCTGGTTTGGGATCGGCTGCTGGGGCTGAACCTGTTCCCGGCCGAGGTCGCGCGGCGAGAGATGGCTTTTTACCGGAAGACGCAGCAACGATACGGTCTGCCCCTGGACAGCCGCCAGCTCTACACCAAGCTCGACTGGATTGTCTGGACCGCCACCTTGACGGGCAGCCGGGACGATTTCGAGGCCCTGGTGGATCCCGTCTATCGGTTCCTGGACGAGACCCCCGACCGGATCCCCATGACCGATTGGTACTGGACGAACACGGGCCGGCAGCGCGGGTTCCGGGCGCGATCGGTAGTCGGCGGCGTGTTCCTGCCCATGCTATACGATGGCGAGCTCTGGAGAAAGTGGGCCGGGCGGGACAGGACTCGATCGTCGGGCTGGGCGCCATTGCCGCGGCCTCCGCGAATCGTTCCGGTGGCGCCGACGGCCGAGAAGCAGGCGGTGACCTGGCGATACACCTTCGAGCAGCCCCCGCTTCGGTGGAAGGAGTCGGGCTTCGACGATGGGGGATGGGCGTCCGGGCCGGCGGGTTTTGGCGCCGAGGGCACGCCCGGCTCGGTGGTGCGGACTGCCTGGAACAGCGGCGAGATCTGGCTGCGGCGCGAGTTCCGCCTGTCCCGCCAGCCGGAGGGCGAAATCCGGATGCGGATCCATCATGACGAGGACGTGGAGGTCTACCTGAACGGAGTGGCGGCGCTGAGCGCGACGGGCTACACCGTGGACTACCAGCAGCGGGCTGTCGCCTCCGCCGCGCTCGATGCCCTTCGGCCCGGCCGCAACGTCATGGCCATCCATTGCCGCCAGACGTCGGGCGGACAGTACATCGACGCGGGGCTGGTCGAGCTGGCGCCTCCGGCCCCGTGACGGCAGGCCGCCCCTTTTGCGGCTTGCCAAGGGATGGAAATTCGAGTCTAAACGCGGCCATGGATGGCGTCATGCCCGACTGGGTGGCGGTCATATTGTTGGGATTGATCGAAGGCATCACCGAGTTTTTGCCGGTGTCTTCGACGGGCCATCTGCTGATTGCGGAGCACTGGCTGCCTCGGCAGTCGGACCTGTTCAACGTGGGGATTCAATCCGGCGCGGTGCTGGCGGTCCTGGTTCTGTTTCACCGGCGGGTGAGGTCGATCGTCACCCAGTGGCGCGCGCCGGCCTCGCGCGATTACGGGCTGAAGCTGCTGCTGGCGTTCGCGGTCACCAGCGCCGGCGGGCTGATCCTCAAAAAGACCGGGTTCGAACTGCCGGAGACGGCGGCGCCGGTGGCGTGGGCGACCCTGATTGGCGGAGGGGTTATTCTGGGGCTCGAGCGCGCGCTCAAGGGGCGGCCCTTGGGGGAGACGATCACATGGTCGATGGCTGTGGCGGCCGGCCTGGCCCAGATCCTGGCGGCGGTGTTCCCCGGGACATCCCGATCCGGGGCGACCATATTGACCGTGCTGGCCATGGGATTGAACCGTCCGATGGCAGCTGAGTTCTCGTTCCTGCTGGGGATTCCGACCCTGATATCCGCGGGGGCGCTGCAATGTGTTCAGGCGCTTTCGGGGGGCGGGCCGGGGGAATCCTGGTGGCTCCTGCTTCTGGGGACCGTGGTGTCCGCCGTGACCGCTTTTGCCGCCGTGAAGTGGCTGCTGCGCTTCGTCCAATCCCACACCTTCAACGGATTCGGGTGGTATCGGATCGGCCTGGGGCTCCTGATCCTTTGGGTGGTGCGTTAGGGTCTGTGCAAAAATTACTTCCGATTTTGGCGGGAGCGCCGCCGGGCCA
>CAYWIM010000084.1:0-21442 GCA_964458325.1 uncultured Verrucomicrobiota bacterium | reverse complement strand
CTCCTGTTTCGCCGCTTATCCCAGTTTTTCTCTGCGGCTCAGCGTCTCTGCGGGAAAAAAAGGTTTTGGCTTTGAAACTTCCTCCCGCAGAGGCGCAGTGACGCGGAGGAAGCGTGTCAGTTGAACCGGAAGACGGAGGACGGAAGATGCGTGTCAGGTGTTAGGTGTCAGGTCCAGGCCGTTATGGGCCCCCTCCCTCCGCCCTCCCCCCGCTCGTGCCTCGCGGGGGGAGGGAAATGCAGCCGGCCGATCGGTTGACACAGGCCGAAGGGGTTGCATACTGATTGCGACACATGAAATGGACGCAAGCGATCTGGGCGTCGGCTGCCGCCGGCCTGGCGGGCATGGCAGGATTGCTGCTCGCAGGCGAAGCGGAGGCCCGGACTGCACCGGGCATCATCCGGCCGAGCGCGGACGGGACGCATTTTATCGACACCGCCTCCGGCGCGGGATTCGTGGCGTGGGGGTTCAACTACGATCATGATGCGGCCGGGCGCCTGATCGAGGATTACTGGGAGGCGGAATGGGCGGCGGTCGAGGAGGATTTCCGCGAGATGAGCGCCCTGGGCGCGAACCTGGTGCGGATCCATCTGCAGACAGGGAAGTTCATGCTCGAGACGGATGCGCCGAATCCGGCGGCGCTCAAGCAGTTGGGGCGGCTGATCCGGCTGGCCGAGCAGACGGGCCTGCGATTGGATCTGACGGGGCTGGGCTGCTATCATCGGCGCGATGTTCCGGCGTGGTATGACCGGCTGGACGAGAAAGGCCGGTGGGATGTGCAGGCGCGGTTTTGGGAGGCTGTGGCGCAGGCGGGCGCGGGAAGCGCCGCCGTGTTCGCCTACGACCTGATGAACGAGCCGATCCTCCCAGGGGCGGGCAAGAAGGAGAGCGAGTGGCTGACGGGCGAGCTGGGCGGCAAGCATTTCGTGCAGCGGCTGACGCTGGACCTGGCGGGGCGGCGTCCGGAGGCGGTCGCGAAGGCATGGGTCGATCGCATGACGGGGGCGATCCGGAAGCACGACTCGAGGCATATGATCACCTTGGGAGTCATTCCCTGGGTTTACGTGTTCCCGAAGGCCAAGCCGCTCTTCTACTCGCCCGACGTGAGCCGCAGCCTCGATTTTGCGAGCGTGCATTTCTACCCCGAGCGCGGGGATGTCGAGGGCGCCCTCCGGGCGCTGGCGGCCTACGACATCGGAAAGCCGCTGGTCATCGAGGAGATGTTCCCGCTCAAGTGCAGCCTCGAAGACATGAATGCGTTCATCGATGGATCCCAGTCGCGGGCCGACGGCTGGATCACGTTCTACTGGGGCAAAACCATCGAGGAATATCGCGCGCGCGGCGCGGGGATCGCCGAGGCGGTCATCGCAGCGTGGCTCGACTTTTTTCGCGGCAAGGCGAAAGATATTCGGAAGCCGTGATTTGCTCATTTGTATTGCCGGGAAGGCCCAAAAGTGTGAATGCATCGGAGGTTCCGACAGCAGGCTAAAACCTGTCGTGACCGGCAGCAGGCGCGGTTGTCTGAATCAAGGTGACGGAGCAACGGAGCGGGGCGGAGTTGGGGGCGCAGGCGTTGATGAGCGAGCGAGAAACCATTTTGCGGTTGCTGAGCCAGGCGAGCCGCCGATTGCGCTTGCAGTCAGCTTGGGGGGGTGCGGGCCGCGGGTTGCTGGGAGGCGGCGCGATCTGGCTGGTGGTTCTGGGGCTGTCCAAGCTTCTGCCGGTGGGTGAGGGCGCGGTGGCCATCGCTGGAGCGGCTGCGTTGCTGGCAATCCCCGGTGCGGCGATTGCGGCCGCCATGCGGAGGCCGGGCCGCCTCGAAACGGCGCGGTGGCTGGACCGCAGAATTCAGCTTCAGGAACGCCTTAGCGCCGCGGTCGAGCTGGCAGAGCATCCGCAGGCGGGAGGCTGGAGCCGCCTCGTGCAGAGGGATGCGGCCGCGCATGTAGGCGATGTGCAGCTCGACCGCGTCATTCCCTATCGGCTCGACGCGGTGTTCCGATCGAGCCTGGCGGTTTGGGCGGTGGGATTCGGGTTGGGATTCGTTCCGGAGCACCGGTCGGCCGAGCATCGGCAACGGATGGCGGACGAGGCGATCGTCCAGAGCACGGGCCGGCGTCTGGTCGAGCTGACGCGCTACACATTGAAGGAGAGCCCGGAGATTCGGCCGGCTGCGCGCGAGGCATTCGAGCGCGTCGAGGCGCTGGGCGCGGAATGGGGGCAGGTCAAGCTGACCCGGCAGGAAGCGCTCCGGGATCTGGCCCGCGTGTCGGACCAGTTGCGGCAGGAGCTGAGGCAGCTGAACGAGGGGGGCGCGCTGGACCGGCTGCGCCGGGCGGCTCGGGCATCGGGTGCGGATCCAGGAACGCGGCTGGCGAACGAGGCGCTGGCCCGGAAGCTGTCGGAATCGCTGGGCAAGGCCGGCGGGGATCCGGCGGCGATCGAGGCGCTCAAGCGGGAGCTGGAGAAAGCGCGCGAGGCGGCCGGCGGGCTGGGATCATCGGCCGGCGCGCCGGGCTCGGCGGCGCGGGAGCAGCTGGGCCAATTCCTACGCGGGCTGGCGCAACAGGGGATGGACATGGGGATTTCGCTGCCGGATCTGCGGGATGCGATCGAGGCGTTGGCGACCGAGCCTGCGGACCTGCTGGTGCGGGATCTGGATGCAGCGATATCGGACCTGGAGAAGCTCGAGTCGATGGCGCAGTCGCTGGAGCGGCTCCAACAGCGGATGGAGCGTCTGGGAAAGGACTTGGCCGAGCAGATTGAGAAGGGCCAGGCCCAGGCGGCGATCCAGACCTTGAATCGGATGTCCGAGCAGCTCCGCGGCGCCGGCCTGCCGGATGCTGTTCGCGAGCAGGTTTTGGACGAAGTGGCGCGGGCGGTGTCGCCGGCGGGCCAGTTCGAGAACGTGGCTCGAGCGTTGCAGAAGGCCGTGCAGGAGATGAAAGAGCGTCAGACTGCGCGGGCGGCGGAGTCGCTGGACGAGGCAGCGCGCGAGCTCGAGCGGCTTCTCGAGGGCATGGGGGATGCGGATGCGATCCGGTCTGCGCTGGCGGCTTTGGGGCGGGCGCAGATGTGCGCGAGCAGCGGGCAGGGGTGGGGGCAATGCCAGCGGCCCGCCGCGGGCCAGGGCGGGAAGCCGGGCCAGGGCTATGGCACATGGGCCGAGGAAGACGGGTGGCTCGCGTATCCGGAAATGTCGGACCTGTGGCTGAACCCGCCCGAATCGCGGCCCGAGATGGATCCGCGGAGCGGATTGGATCGGGGGGAAGGCGAGCTGGCGGAGAACCTGTCGCCCACCCGGATCCGCGGGGAGATCGGCCCGGGCAGCTCGATGCCCAGCATCACGCTCAAGGGCGTGAGCGTCCAGGGGATGAGCACAGTCCAATTCCAAGAAGCGGTGCTGGGGGCCCAGGAGGATGCCCAGAACGCCCTCAGCCAGGAGCGGATCCCGCGCGCATACCGTGGAGCGGTGCGAGATTATTTCGATGATCTGAAACAGTGAATCCGCGGGCGCCGGCCGGGCGGGGAATCAATGCGGGAGAGGACCATGGAAACCCAAGAACTGATTGGCGAATTTCGCCGGTGTCACGCGGCGCTGCGCGAGGAGATCGGCAAGGTCATTGTCGGCCAGGACGCGATCGTCGAGGGGGTGCTGACGGCGGTGCTGGCGGGCGGGCATGTGCTGCTGGAAGGAGTGCCTGGCCTGGGGAAAACGCTGCTGGTCCGGATCCTGGGCCAGGTGCTGGATCTGTCGTTCAGCCGGATCCAGTTCACGCCGGATCTGATGCCGGCCGATATCCTGGGGACGAACATCGTGATGGAGAGCGCCGGGGGCCGGCGCGTGTTCGAATTCCAGCGAGGGCCAGTTTTCGCTCATCTGATCCTGGCGGACGAGATCAACCGGGCGACGCCCAAGACGCAGTCGGCGCTGCTCGAGGCGATGCAGGAGCACAGCGTCACCGCTGGCGGGGAGGTGCGGCGGCTCGAGGAGCCGTTTTTCGTCCTGGCGACGCAGAACCCGATCGACCAGGAAGGCACCTATCCGCTGCCGGAGGCGCAACTGGACCGGTTCTTCTTCAAGCTGCTGGTCGACTATCCGACCGCGGCGGAGCTGATCGAGGTGCTGGACCGGACGACCGAGGACCGCGCAGTCGAAGCAGAGCGGGTGCTCGGGCGCGATCGCCTGATCGAGCTCCAGCGGTTGGTGCGGCAGGTGCCGGTCCCGTCGCATGTGAAGGATTACGCGGTCCGGCTGGTTCTGGCGACGCATCCGGGCACGCCGGCGGCGGTGCCGATGGCGACGCAGTATCTGCGCTATGGGAGCAGCCCGCGGGGCGCGCAAACCCTCCTGCTGGCGGCCAAGGTGCGCGCGCTGGCGCAGGAGCGATTCAACGCGAGCTTCGAGGATGTCCAGGCGATGGCGGCCCCGGCGCTGCGGCATCGGCTGATCCTGAATTTCGAGGCGGAGGCCGAGGGCATCGGTGCCGACATGGTGTTGGAGCAGGTGCTGCGGGATGTGCCCCTGGAAGCCAGCGGCGTAGCCGCCGGCTGACCGTGGCTGGGAACCGCGCATGGCGAACGTCCTGCTAGCTCCCGATCTGCTGCGCCGGCTCGAGGCCTTTCAGCTCGCCGCCCCGCGCCGATCCCGCGGCTTCGCGCGCGGCGAGCGCCGCAGCCGCGCCCGCGGCCATTCGGTCGAGTTTGCCGATTATCGCGATTACGCCCCGGGGGATGATTTCCGCTACCTCGACTGGAATTTGTACGGGCGGCTCGAGCGGCTGTATCTCAAGCTGTATGAGGAGGAGCGGGAGCTGCCGGTGACGATCGCCCTGGACGCGAGCGAGTCGATGACCTTTGGGGAGCCGCGGAAATTCGATTTCGCGCGGCGGGTGGCGGCTGCGGTGGGGTATGTGGCGTTGTGCGGGTTCGACCGGCTGCGGCTGGCGGTCTTTCCGGATCGGCCGGAGAACCGGGAGGCGGCGCGCGGGCTGCGCAAGGTGCGCGGCCGTGCTTCGGCGCCCTCCTTTCTCGGGCAGATCGCGCAGCTCGAGGCGGGCGGGCCGGCCGATCTGAGCGGCGCCCTGCAGCGGGTGGCGCTCGAGACCCGGCAGCCGGGGCTGGCGGTGGTGATCAGCGATTTTCTGGATCCGGCCGGATACGAGATCGGGCTCAAGGCGCTCTGGGGGCGCGGATTTCAAGTCAGCGTGGTGCAGGTGCTGGCGCCGGAGGAATGGACGCCTGCGGCGGCGGGGGATCTGCGGGTGGTGGACTGCGAGACCGGGCAGGCCGAGGACGTGACCTTTGGACGCTACCGGCTGGCGGCATACCAGCGCGTGGCGCGGGATTATTGTGATCGGCTGGCGGCGCGGTGCCGCAGGCAGGGATCGCCCTGTTTCCTCGCCCAGTCCGACGCGCCGCTCGAGGATTTGCTGCTGAAGAAACTGAGGCAGGCGGGGATCTGGGGCTGAAATGCACTTCCTGACTCCAGCGGCATTCGGGTTTGCGCTGGCGCTGCCGGTGGTCATCCTGTTCTACCTGCTCAAGCGGAAGCGGCTGGTCCATCTGGTTCCCAGCACGGTGCTGTGGCGGCGGTATTTGGCCGAGACGCGGGCGAGCGCTCCGTTCCAGCGTCTGCGGAGCAGCTGGATCCTTTGGCTGCAGCTGGCGTGGCTGGCGCTGGCCGTGCTGGCGCTGGCGCGCCCGTTTCGCGCGGCGCCGACCGACCAGGGCCGGCTGCTGGTGATGATCCTGGACGCCTCGGCCTCGATGCAGTGCCGGGACCAGGCGCCGTCCCGGTTCGATGCGGCGCGGGCTCAACTGGGGCAATGGATCAACAGCCTGCAAGGCAGCGACCAGATGGTCCTCATCCAGGCGGCGGCGGCCACCGAAGTCCGGCAGTCGCGAACGAGCGACAAAGGGGCGCTCCGCCGGGCGCTCGCGGGCTGCGAGGTGACCGACGGCTCGACCCGCCTGGCCGAGGCGGTCAAGCTGGCCGACACGCTGACCAAGGAGCAAGCCCTGGCCGAGATCCATCTCTTCAGCGACGGCGCAGCGCCGGATCTGCACGATGTCACCCTGAAAACGCCGCAGCTGGCATACCACCGCGTGGGCCAGCGGGGGCGGAACGCGGGCATCGTGTCCGTCGATGTGCGCGCCCATCCAGAGAATCCCGCCGAGCGAGCGGTGTTTGTGGGGATGGCGAATTTCGACACCAACGGGATCACGGCCGAGCTCGAGCTGCGGTTCGAGGACCGCCTGGTCGGGGTGAAGTCCCTGAGCCTGGGCCCGCGGGAAACGCGGCCGCAGGTGCTCCTGGCGCCGCAGGACCGGGACGGCGTGTTCACCGTCCGGCTGAACATCGAGGACGATCTCGCCGCGGACAACCAGGCCTGGGTCTGGAGCCCGCTGCCCAAACCGACGAGGGTGTTGCTGGTCACGAAAGGAAACCGGTTTCTGTCGCGGGCGCTCGAGTCGGCCCCCCGGGTCGAGCTGACCGAGGCGCCGGATTTTGGCGATGGAACCGGTCGATTCGACGTGGCGGTGTTCGACAAGGTGGCTCCCGCGGCCTGGCCGGCGGTGGGGATCCTGGCGTTTCAGGCGGCCGGGCCGGATTGGTTCACGAACGCGGCCACCCTCGAGCAGCCCGTGATCGTCGATTGGAACGCGGCGCACCCGCTGCTCCGGTTTGTCAGCTTCGATGCCGTTCAAGTGGCCCGGAGCCGGGCGGTTCCGACGCCGGAGTGGGCGGTCTCGCTGGTCGAGGCGCCGCGGGCCTCGCTGATTCTCGCGGGCCAGCGGCAACAGCAGCGGATCGTCTGGGTCGGGTTCGATACCCTCGAGAGCACATGGCCCCTGCGCGTGTCGTTTCCGATCTTCATCGCCAATGCCATCGAGTGGCTGAGCCCGGCCAGCAGCCAGGCCGGCCAGTTCATGGTGCGCACGGGAAGCCCGCTTCGGCTCCCGGCCCCGCGCGATCCGGGGGGTCAAGCCGTTGCATGGACCGTCATCCGGCCCGATGGTTCTCGATCGATGGTCCCGGCCGAGCCGGGGCGGGCTGAGGGGTTCTATGGGGGGACAACCCGGCAGGGCGTGTATCGTGTCGAGGCTGGCGGCAGCCGTGAAACCTATTGCGTGAATCTCCTGGACGCGCCCGAAAGCGATGTGACGCCGCGGGTGGAGCTGCAGGTGGGCAAGTCAGCCACGCCGGCTGCCGCGTCGGTCCGCCTGGCGAACCTCGAGGCCTGGCGTTGGATCGCGGCGGCGGGGTTGGGCGTGCTGCTGTTCGAATGGTGGTTCTATCATCGGCGCACCGTTTGACGGTCTATTTATGAAAAATCGAAATCGAACATGCGAAGGCCGGGTTTGGCGAGCGATGGTTTTGGCGGCGGCCGTGGCGGTGCTGATCGCGGCCGCGGGCTGCGGGCGATCCCCCGCGGACCGCCTGGTCGTCTACACCTCGCTGGACCGGCTCTATGCCGAGCCCATCCTGGCCGACTTCACCCGGCAGGCCGGCATCCAGATCGATGCCGTCTACGACAGCGAGGCGGTGAAAACCGTCGGGCTGGTCAACCGGCTGCTGGCGGAAAAGAACCGTCCGCGATGCGATGTTTTCTGGAACAACGAGGAGCTGAGGGTCCGGCAGCTCGAGCGGCAGGGTGTTCTGGCGGGTCCGGGCGTGTGGCGGGCGGTGGGGTACCGCTCGCGGACGCTGGTCGTGAACACGCGCCTGCTGCCGATCGATCAGGCGCCGGGGACGTTGCGGGAGCTGACCAATGCGGTCTGGCGCGGGAAGCTGGCGATGGCATACCCACTGTTCGGGACGACGGCAACCCATTTCCTGGCGCTCCGGGCGCAATGGGGCCCACCGGATTGGGAGGCTTGGTGCCGGGCGCTGCAAGCCAATCGGCCGCTGCTGTTGGACGGCAATTCGATTGTGGTCCGAATGGTCGGGGCAGGGGAGGCGGCCCTGGGAATGACCGACACGGATGACGTCCGGATGGGGTTGCGCGAGGGATTGCCGGTGGCGGCCGTGTCCCTCGGAGCGGAGACGATGCTGGTGCCGAGCACGATCGCGCGAATCCGGCCGGATGCGCCCGCGGAAGCGGTGAACCGGCTGGTGGATTACCTGGCGGGGCCGGCCGTGGGCGCTCGGCTGGTCGATGCCGGTTTCTGGGACGGAACCGATCCCGGCGCGGCGGCCGGATCGAGCATGGCGGTCCGCTGGGACGCCGTTCTATCGGAACTGGAGCCGGCGACGAGCGCGCTGCGGGAAATCTTCCTGCGCTGACCGGAGGCGAATGAACTGGGGATTGCTGGCGACCAGTCTGGGGGTGGCGGGGGCTGCCGCGGCGGGTGCGGTTGGCCTGGGCTCGGTGGTGGGCATCTGGATGATTGGCCTCTCTGCACGGGCGCGCGGATGGGCCATCGGGCTCTGCCTGGTGGCGCTGATGTGGCCGCCGTTTCAGGTCGTGGACGCCTGGATCTACGGATTTGGGACCCAGGGCCGGTGGGCGGGCTGGCTGCCGTTCAACCTCTTTTCGCCGGCAGGAACCGTATTCCTGCTCGTGCTGCTTTACTGGCCGCTCACGGCCCTGCTGGCCTGTGGGGCATGGCAGCGGCTCGAGTCCGGCCATCTGGAGAGCGAGCCGGGGCTGTCGGGCATTGGTGTGCTGCGCTGGCTGCTCTGGCCGCAAGGCCGGCCGGCCATTGTCCTCGGCGCCGTCGTCAGCTTCGTCCTCGCGCTGAATCAATTCACGATCCCGGCGATTCTTCAGACGCGAGTTTACCCGGTCGAGTTCTGGATCCAGTTCAGCACGACGATGAACTACGCGGAGGCATGGAAGCAGAGCTGGCCGCTGGCGCTGGCGCCGGTGGCGGTCCTGGCGGTGCTGGCCCGCCGGCCGGTCGCCTGGCCGCGCCGCTCGAGCGCGCTCGATGCGGCCGTATTCCGCCGCCATCTGGGCTGCCGATGGCATGCGGCGGCCGCCGGGCTCAGCGCGCTGGTTCTGGCGGTGTCGTTGGCGCCGCCGCTGGTGTCGATGGCGGGTTCCGGGGCCGTCTGGGCGGCGATGCCTGGCGTTTTGCGCACCGTGCCCGAGGCGGCCATGCGCTCGGCAGTATTCGCCGCAGGAACGGCGACGGTGGCGATCGGGCTAGGCTACGGGCTGTGGCGCAGCCGGTGGGCATACGCGCTCTGGCTGCCCTTCTTTCTGCCGGGTGTATGGATCGGTTTGGGGCTGGCAGCGGCCCTGAACCGGCCTGGCGCAGGTGCGATTTATGACAGCGTGGCCATCGTGGTGTTGGCGCTGGCCATTCGCTATGCGGTGCTGGGGTGGCATGCGGTATCGGCGGCACGGCGGTCGGCTGACCCTGCCTGGGAGGACGCCGCCCGCCTCGAAGGCGCGTCGGGTCTCCACCTGTTTCGCTACGTCCGGTGGCCGCAGATCCGATCCAGCGCCGCAGCGGCGTGGTATGTGATCTACCTGCTTTGCCTGTGGGATGTGGACACCATCCTGCTGGTCTCGCCGCCGCAGGGCGAGACTGTGGCGCTGCGGATCTTTCATCTGCTGCACTATGGGCACAACGCCCAAGTCGGCGCGCTGTGCATCGTCTTGCTGGGGCTGGCCCTGGCGCCCTTGGCGATCTGCGTCGTGCTGCTGAAGGTCGCGCCTGCCGGCAGGCGGCTCGCCAACGCCATGCGCGGATCGGGAATAGCAGGGCAGCGGCTCATCGCGCTGGGCGTGTTGGCCGGAATCGCCGGCGGCTGCGGCCGCGACGGGCGCGCGGCGCCCGGGCGGATCGAGAGCCAGTTGTTCGATCGGATCGAGGTGATCGGCGGGCCGGGGGCGGGCGCAGGCCAGTTCGTCAAGCCGCGGTCGGTGGCGGTGGACGATCGCGACGAGCTGTATGTGGCCGACATGACCGGCCGGATCCAGCGATTCGACGCTCGAGGAGGTTTCGTTGGATTGTGGCAAATCGAGCCGGTGGACATCGGCAAACCCAAAGGCATGGAACGCGATCCTGCAGGGGGGGTCATGGTGGCCGAACCGCATTACGGAAAGATCAGCCATTACTCGCCGGACGGCCGTCTCCGGTCCCGATGGGGCGGCACCGCGGATGGGAAAGGCGCCCTGTATTTCCCGCGGGCGATGGCGGTGACTGGGCGCGGGGATATTTGGGTATGCGAATATGGGCTGGGGGATCGGGTGGCGCGGGTGAGCGCGGGCGGGGGGCAATGGCTGGGGAGCATCGGAAGCAGCGGGGACAGGGCAGGGGAGTTGAATCGGCCGGAGGGGATCGGGGTGGACTCGATCGGCTGGGTGTATGTGGCCGACTCGTGCAACCATCGGATCCAGGTGTTCGATCCCGAGGGCAATTGGCGGCGGACGCTGGGCAGGGCAGGGGAAGGGCCCGGCGAGTTCAGCTATCCCTACGATGTGCGGATCGATGCCGCCGGGTACGTGTTCGTGTGCGAATTCGGCAACAGCCGGGTGCAAGTGTTCGATCCCGAAGGGCGGTGGGTCGAGATGATCGGCGGCCTGGGGCGTGAGCCCGGCAGGTTTTTCAATCCGTGGGCATTGGCCCTGGACTCGAAAGGCAACCTGTATGTGGCCGATGCCGGGAACCACCGGATCCAAAAGCTCGTGCGCCGATCATGAGATTCCACTTCACGCATCCGATGTGGCTGGCGGCGTTGCCGGCGGCGATTGCCTGGGTGGTTTACCTGAGCATGCGGACGCATGTTATGCTGCCGGGCTGGCGGCGGTATGCGGCCGGCGGATTGAGGCTGGCATGTGTGACGGCCGTGGTGCTGGCCCTTGCCGGCCTGCAATGGCTGCATCCCCAGGAGGGCATGAACGTCGTGTTCCTCCTGGACCGATCGGACAGCGTCCCCTACGCGCAGCAGGAGTGGGGGCGCGATCTGGCCAACCAGCTCGCCCGCGGCAAGCCGGCGTCGGATCGGGCCGGGCTGGTCGTGTTCGGCGCCGAGGCGGCGCTCGAGGCCTCGGCCCGGCCGGCGTTTCAGACCGAGAAGATCCAGGCAGTGGTGCCGACGGACCGGACCGATCTCGGGGCGGCGATCCGGCTGGGAACCGCGGCGTTTCCGGAAACCGGCCAGAAACGGCTGGTGCTGCTCTCCGATGGCAACGAGAATCTCGGGGATGGCCTGGGTGCCTTGCTGGCCGCGGCGCCGCTGGGCGTGACGCTCGATGCCATTCCTCTCGGGGGCCAGCGGCGCGGCGATGCCGCCCTCCAGCGCATCGCCATGCCCGGCCAGCTCCGGAAGAATCAGACATTCGAAATCAAAACGTTTATCGTCAGCGACCGCGCCCGCGCGGCCGCGCTCCGTTTTTTTCGCGATGACCGGTTCCTGGGCGAGCAAACCGTCCAGCTCCAGGCAGGCAAGAACTTGTTCGCCTTGCCGCAGACGCTCTCGGAGCCCGGGTTCTACCGATACGACGTGCAGCTGGACGCGGCCGAAGACGCGGTGCCGCTGAACAACCGGGCGATCGGGTTCGCCATGGTCCGGGGGGATCCGCGCCTGTTGCTGGTGACGGCCGATGCGGCGCTGGACGCGCCATTGGCCGCTGCCTTGCGCCAGGGGCGCCTCGAGGTGCGGATGGCGGGGCCCAATGAATTGCCGGAGACGCTGGCGGAGCTGCAATCCTTTGACGCCATCCTGTTGAGCAATGTCGCCGCCGGGGACCTGGGGCGGGAGGGCATGCTGCTGCTCGAAAGCGCCGTGCGCGATTTCGGCGTGGGTCTGGTCTGCCTGGGGGGCGACCAGGCATTCACCGCGGGCGGTTACCGGGGCACCCCGCTCGAATCCGCCCTGCCCGTAAGCATGGAGTTGGACAGCCGCAAGGTGCTGCCCAATGGCGCATTGGTCCTGGTGGTGCATGCCACCGAGTTTCCCAACGGCAACCAGTGGGCTCGGGACATCGCCTACGCCGCCCTTGAAGCATTGGGGCCTCAGGACGAGATGGGGATCGTGCTTTGGGACGGACTGACCCGGTGGCTCTATCCGCTCGAGAAGGTCGGCGACAAGAAGCGGATGCGCGCGATGATCACGGGCATGATGCCGGGCGACATGCCCGACTTCCAGCCGGTCATCCAGATCGCGTTCGACGCGCTCCGGTCGTCGTCGGCGAACCTGAAGCACATGGTGGTGTTCAGCGATGGCGATCCGGGCGCGCCCACGGAAGCGCTGGTCCAGGGCATCGTCGAGAACCGGATCACCATCAGCAGCGTGATGATCGGCGGGCACGTCAAGCCCGACACCATGCTCTGGATGGCCGAGCGGGGCCGCGGCAGGTTCTACGAGGTGAACGCCCCCGCCGAGCTTCCGCAGATCTTCCTCAAGGAAGCCGCAGTCATCCTGAAGGCGGCGATCTTCGAGGAGCCCTTCCGGCCGCAAACGGCCGCGCCCAGCGAGATCACGCGCGGATTCGATCCGTCGGCATACCCCGTTCTCGAGGGGCATGTGGCCACGACGCCGAAGCCGCGGGCGGAGATGCCGCTGGTGTCGGCGAAGGGCGATCCGCTGCTGGCTCACTGGCAATATGGCCTGGGGCGGGCTGTGGCGTTCACCTCCGACGCGCGCGCCAAGTGGGCGGCGGCGTGGCTCTCGTGGCCCCGCTACCAGCAGTTCTGGTCCCAAGCTGTCCAATGGAGCCTGCGCCGCCTCGAGAATGCCGCCTTCTCCGCCGAGATCGTCGTGGACAAAGGCGAAGGCCACCTCAGCGTCGAGGCGGTGGACGAACAGGGCAACTTCCGGAATTTTCTCGATCTCCAGGCCGTGGTCGTCGGCCCCGGGGGCGCCCGCCAATCCGTTCGAGTCGAGCAGACGGGGCCGGGCCGCTACGAAGCCCGGTTCGCAGCCCGCCAGGTCGGATCCTATCTGGCCAACCTGATGGAGGTGCGAGACGGGGCGATCCAGGCCACACAGGTGCTGGGCGCCAGCGTCAATTATTCTCCCGAGTTCGACACGGCGGAGGCCAACCTGGGCCTGCTGCGGCGGCTGGCCGAAGCCGGCGGCGGCAAGGTGCTCGGTGGCCGGAATCCGGACGAGAACCCATTTCAGCGGGGACGGCAGCGCACGTTTCAGCCGTGGGATTTGTGGGAATGGCTGCTGAAGGCCGCCGTGATCCTGTTCCCGGTCGATGTGGCGATCCGGCGAGTGCAGATCGATCTCGATGAGTGGCGCCGAGCGGGGGAGCGGTTGCTGCGATGGCTGCTGTTCTGGCGAAAGGGATTCGAAAAGGCGCGGCCGGATGAATCGCTGGCTGCCTTGCTGGCCCGGCGAGACCGAGTCCGATCTTCCACGATCGCTCGCCCGGGCGACCGGCCCGGAGACGCCCGGCCGGCTCCCGAACCCCAGGAGACGGTTCGGACAGAATCGACGGCGCCGCCGCCTTCCGCCGCCGCGCCGGCCGGATCCGCTGGCTCCCTCGAGGCGCAGATGCCGGTCCAGCCCGCCGCGCCGATCCATCCGGCCGCCAGCACCGCAAGCCGCTTGCTCGAAGCCAAGCGCCGCGCCCAGGAACGATCCCGGCGAGATCGCTCCGATTGACGGTTGCGGCGCGGACGGATACCATTCCGCAATTCAGCCACTTGCTCATGAAAACGAGTCAGCATTCTTTTTCGGCCGGCCTGGTGTGCGGGATCGCGCTGGCGGCAATCGCCGGGTCGGATGCGGCGTCGATGGAGACGGACGGCAAGATGGAAAGTTCTTTTTCCCGGGTGGGAGAACCGGCCGGAGTGGAGCTGGCCGAGGGCGCGCCCGTCGATGTCGCGCCATGGGGCGAGCGCATCCAGGGGCCGGAAGGACGGGAGGTGGAGCTCTGGTGGGAGGATTGTCGCGATGTGGCCCGAGTCGAGGCCGAGTTCGACACGACGCTGCCCGCGGATGCGTCCGCGAAGCTTCAGTGGTGGCAGTCGCGCTGGCCGGGGACGCGGATTCCGCGGGATCGGCCTGCGGGGGCGGGCGAGAGCGGCTGGCTGCATGTGGGCGATCATTACCAGGGCGAGTGGCGGGACGCGGACGCCGATGTGCGAAGAGAAGGGCGCGTCTGGATCTACCGGATGCGCCCGTTGAACCGGCTCGAGTTTCCCGGCGATTTTGGCCCGGTCTATCGGACGACTTATCGGATCCGGCTGGTCTTTGCCGACAAATCGCCGGCGGTGAAACGCCTGCGGGTTTACACGGAATCGGTGTGGAGGTCGGCGCCGATCTGGATCGAGTGGGGGGGGACGGCAGAGACGCCGCAGGTATGGGACGGGCATCTCGAAGTGTTCAACGGCTATGCCCGGGAGCTGCGCAGGGCGCGAAGCGATTTCCCGGTCGAGATCGGCGAAGGGCAATCCTGGAAGTCGCGCGTGCACCGCGGGACGGATGCGATCGCTTTTCGAGCCTGGTATGCGCACAACCCCGCTCGGCATCATTATGATCGGACGGTGGTGACCGTGCGCGCGCGGCAGCACAGTTTCAGTTTCGACGCGGCTCGAGTGGCGCAGGGGAGCGAGGTGGTCGTGCCTGCGTATGGCGTCGCGGTTGCATCGAGCCCAGTCCCGGCGCGCGCAGCGAGGCCGGAGGTCTCGAGCGGCAGCCGGATGGAGCCCGAGCCGCTCTTCTTCCGCGGGCCCCGGCATGCGGAGTGGGATCGGTATCGCCGAGAGCATCCGACCGTTTACCGGCGGGTGCTCGCCGAGCCGGAACAGACCTGGCAGCGGGCGTGGGCCGACATGCCGCCCAAGCGGCAGTTTTACATCCCGCTCGGATGCGAGGGCGGCCGGCAACGGTTCGGGGTGAATCCGGACGGATCGGTGTTTTGCGTCAATGACCGGATCGATCGTCCCGCCGGGAAGGACAGCGCGCGGCGGACCTGGGAAGGCAACCGGCTCGAGTACGAATTTGGGTTGCCAGAGACGCCGGATGAACGGTGGATCGAGGATGGATGCCTGCCGATCGTGCACGCCCGATGGGAACGGGACGGGGTGCGAGTGACGCAGACGGCCCTGGCGACGAGGCTGGACAGGGGCGGTTTGGGATATCCGGATATGCAGGCCGATGACACCGTCGTTCTCCTGGTCCGGCTGGTTGTCGAGAACCGAACCGGAGACGCGACGGCATTCGATCAGGGCCTGTCGATCGAGGCGGACGGCCGGACATTGGAGCTATCGTTGCGAGAGGGGATGGTGGCGGCCCGGATGCGCGGCCCCGAACGCACGCGCTGCATCGTCGAGTGGACACCCCGCGCCGATCCCGCCGTCGAGAATGGGCGGCTCCGATGGCGGGCCGCCATTCCCGCCCGAGATCGAGCCGAGATGGTGGTCAAGATCCCCTTTGTCACCCTCGATCAGCCGGTCGAGATCCAGCGCTTGCGGGAGCTGGAATTTGCAGACGAGCTCTCGCGAGTGCGCGATTTCTGGAGGGGACGCGCCGACGCGGGCTGCCAGATTCGAGTGCCGACGCCGGAGGTGGCCGATTTCTACCGGGCCCACCTGTCGCATCTGTTGATCAACTGCGGCCGCGAGGTGGGGGCGGACCGGCTGATGGCGCGGGTGGGCGGATTCAGCTACGGCGTCTATGGCAACGAATCGTGCATGATGATCACGGACCTGGACCGTCGAGGCTACCATGCGGAGGCAGAGCGGTGCCTCGAGACGTTCCTGCACTACCAGGGCACGTCGGCTCTGCCTGGCGATTACCTGACCCATGAAGGCGTGTTCAACGGGGCCGGGGGCTGGGAGGCGGGCGGATACAACCAGCATCACGGGTGGATCCTGTGGGCGATGGCCGAGCATTACTGGATGACTGGGGATGCCGGATGGCTGGAAAGGAATGCGGAACGGCTGATTGCGGGGTGCGAGTGGATCGTCGGCGAGCGGCGGCGATCGCTCGCGCTCGACCCTCGAGGGTTGCGGGGGATCGAGCGCGGCTTGCTGCCGCCCGGATCGCTCGAGGACATCCAGGACTGGCGCTGCTGGCTTTCGAACAACCTGTTCAGCTGGTGGGGGCTGGATGCGATCGCGCAGGCGTTTCGACACGCCGGATGCGCCGCGGGCGCCCGGCTGCAGTCCGAGGCGGACGCGTTTCGTGCGGACATGCTCGCTGCCTTTCGAGAGGCCATGGTGCGCTCGCCGGTGGTGCGGCTGCAGGATGGCAGCTGGATTCCGATGATCCCATCCGAGGTGCACCGGCGAGGCCGGACCTATGGCTGGATCACCGTGACGCTCGAAGGCCCGATCTATTTGATCCGAACCGGCGCCATCGAGCCGCACGATCCACTGGCGCGGTTCATCCTCGAGGATTACGAGGACAACCTCTATCTGTCGGACGAATACGGCTACTCGCCGGCCTACCTGCAAGATCACTGGTTCAGCCGGGGCGGCTTCTCGATGCAACCAAGCCTGCTCTGCTCGCCTCATCCCTATCTGATGCGGGATGAGACCGAGCATTTCTTGCGAAGCTATTTCAACTCCCTGGCCGTCGGTTTTTATCCGCACACGCGAATGCTGACCGAGCATCCGCTGCCCGACTTGGGGGACTGGCGGGGCGACCACTACAAGTCCTCCGACGAGGCGAACTCGACCTATTGGCTGCGGCTGATGTTCGTGGATGAACGAGGCGAGGATTTATTTCTGGGGATGGCCATGCCGAGGGAGTGGCTTCGGGATGGCCGGTCGCCTGCGATCGAGCGGGCCGCAACCCGCTTCGGCCCGATGAGCCTCCAGTTCGTGTCCGAAGCCGCGCAGGGGCGAATCGCCGCCGTGCTCGATCCGCCCGTCCGTCGAGCGCCCCAGCGGATCTTTCTCCGGTTCCGACACCCCGAAAAGAAAAGCATCCGCCGCGTCGAGGTCAATGGCCGGCCATGGCCGCGGTTCGACGCCGGCGGCCTCGAGTGGATCGAGCTGGCCGATGTGCGGGAGCGAACCCGGATCGTGGCTTTCTACTGATCAAAAGAAGGGATTGTGCTCGATCTCCTGGGCGACGGTGGTCAGGGGGCCGTGCCCCGGGCAAATCAATGTCTCGGGCGGAAGCGATAGGATCTGCTCGCGAACATTCTGATGGAGCATTGGAGTCGAGAAGAAGCCGCGTCCCATCGATCCCGCGAACAAGGCATCTCCGACCACGGCGACGCCAGGCGCGCCCTCCGGGAACCCGGTGATGACGTACGTGGCGCCGTCCTCGCTATGGCCGGGCGTGTCGCGCTGGGCGATTTGAAGTCGGCCAAGGGGGATGGGATCCGGGGGGCGGCTCCGCCGCGGAGGCGGGGCGTCGGGCGGATTGCCGTGGACGAGCATGTCGGGATAGCGGCGCCGCCAGGCATCGAGCGCCGCGACGTGGTCTTCATGATGATGCGTGAGGAACAGATGGCGCAGGTCGAGCTGCTCCTCCGCGATCCATGACTGGCCCGGGGCGTCGTCCCAGCCGGTGTCGAACAGCGCTGCCTCACGGGTTGCCTCATCCCAAACGAGGAAGCTGTTGACGGTGTTATCCTCGAGGGTTGTGCGAATGACGCGCAAGCGGCGCCATCGATTCAGATCGGGCGGGTCGGGAAGCCAGCCGGCCGCAATGCCTGCCAGCTTGGCGCCGTTCAAGCTCAACCGCGCGCCGAGCGCCGCGAAATCGACCTGGGCCAGCGGGCGCCCGGCCGTCTCGATCATCCGATAATCCGAAACCGGGAGCCCGGCGGTTCGAGCGGCGGACTCGACGGGAATGGCCAGCGACTCGCGCGCCTTGCGCAGGACATCTCCGACATGATCCTCGAGCATCATGGCAACACCATAAGTCAAGAGGGCTCAGGCGTCCAGACCCCGGCGGGCAGAATGGCTGGCGCACGGGCCGCGCATGCGATAGGATCACCGTGTGAGATATTCGTGGATCGGATTCGCCCTGTTTCTGCTGGGCGCCCAGCAGGCGCCCGCCGCCGCCCCAGCCGTCGATGCGATCGAGGGCCGGCCCGCCGCACCTGCCGAATCGACCGATGCCATCGAGAAGGAGTACCGCCAGCTGCTCATCGAGGATGACGAGGCGCAGATCGAGGTCGACCAGTGGATCAAGGAGAACGAGATATTCGAAGCCAAGGGTGTCGGAGGCCCCAAGGCAGCCCTGAGCCTTCGGGTCCAGCAGCGCCTCGATCGAGTCGTGAAGGCCTACGAGGATTTTCTGAGACGAAATCCGCGGCACGTCGCCGCCCGGCTCGCGTTCGGCAGCCTGCTCGACGACCTCGGGCGGGAAGCGGACGCCAAAGCTCAATGGGAAAAGGCGACCGAGCTGGATCCAAACCATCCGGCGGCCTGGAACAACCTGGCCAATTATTACGGGCACAATGGGCCGGTGACCAATGCCTTCCGATGCTACGAAAAGGCGATCGCGCTCAATCCGCGCGAGCCCGTCTACTACCAAAACCTGGCGACAACTACTTTTCTGTATCGATCCGACGCGAAGGTCTACTACGGGATCGACGAGCAGAAGGTGTTCGATCGGTCTCTGGATCTCTACCGCCGGGCGCTCGAGCTGGATCCGCGGAACTTCGTCCTCGCAAGCGAGGTGGCCCAGACCTATTACGGGATCAAGCCGCCCCGGCTCGCGGAGGCGGTTCGCGCTTGGGAGCACACGCTCGAAGTGGCGGACGATCCCGTGCAGCGCCAGGGCGTGCATATCCATCTGGCGCGGCATTTCATCTTGCAGGAGCGGTTCGGCGAGGCCCGGCAGCAGCTGGCGATGGTCACGAACGAGGTCTACCAGGCGTTGAAAGACCGCCTGACCCGCAATCTCGAGGCGCGGGCGTCCGAGGCGGACTCCCGGCGCAAGAAGCCGTCCGGATCCGGCGGTCAATAACTGGCGCCGCGGCCGCTGCGCCGCGGCTTTACAGGTTGCGGAACGGTTACTAAGATGCCCCCCATGTCTGCCGAATTCGATCAATCGGAGTTCATCGACCGCGATTACGAAGCCGCGCGGCGGATGCCAACGGGGACGCCGCCAGCCGCCGTGCCGGGCCGTCCTCCCTCTCGAGAGGAGCTCGAGGGCCGGGCCAGCGAGATGCAAAAAAAACTGACCGACCTCCGGCGAGCCCAGGAAGCCCTCGAACGGGAACGCGGCCAGCTCGATGAAGCCCGGCGGCGGCTGGCCGAGTTCCAGAACGGACGGGCCGAAATGCTCCAGCACCTCGGTCGAGGGGGCGGCCTGCTCGAGAAAGCCGCGCTGGATGCGCGGCGCAATGCCGAGCAGATGAGCCGCACCCTCGAATCCCTCCGCGAAGCCCTCCGAAATGTCGAGGGCATCGAGCAGGACAAATGGACCGCCGAAAACTACAGCTCGGAGCTGACCCGCGCCCTGACGGCCATCGAGAACGCCCGAATGGAATGGAATTCGGCCCGGCTCAAGTGGCCCGTTTTAGATGGGCAGGCGGATCCGGCCGCCGCAGCGCCGGCTTCCGCCGCGGCGGAGTGGGTCGGGCAGTTGGCCGATCTCGGGTATGGCAAGCTGTGGCGCCTCGGATTGGCCCTGACCTGGCCGCTGGCAGCGGCCGCATTGCTTGCGGTCGTTGCCTTTCTCCTGGCCCGCTTCCTCTGAGCTGAACCGCTGCCGTCCCATGGGCCTTTTCAGAAAAAGAAAAGATCCGATTCGCGATCACGCCCGCCAGATCGAGGCGGAGATCGCTGCCTTGCAGGGCGAGATTCAGGCGCTCAGCCAGGACATCGATGAGGAGCCAAAGCACCCCCGGTATCGATCTTCCGCCAACCCCCCCTCGGCCGCCTCGAGCCAGACCGCCCGGACCACGGCGCCCGCTGAGCCCTATTTCGAGAACGTCGACCACGAACGGATCAAGTCCGCCGCCGATCCCGGCACCACACCCGGCCACTTCAACGAACTGGGGGTCCGCAAATACGACCTGCCCGCCCTGATCCGCAGGTTCATCAACTTGTTCCGAGCCGCCCCGCCCTCCAATCCGAAGCTCGTCAATTATCTGGCTGCAGGCAGCATCCAAGGATTGCGCCCGTTACGATACGAAAAGCGGGTCGCGCGGAACCGGTTCATCGGTCTGGTGGTGCTTCTGCTCCTCATCCTGTGGGGGATCCTCGCCGCGTTTTATCGGAACTGACAGGCCCAATCCGGCTCATTCAAACCGACTATACAAACCATTAAAAGAGACATAATGTCTCTCACATTTCAGCCTTAAAAAGAGTCATAATGGCGCTATACTAAAATGCTTGAATTTGTATGTTGTTTGATATCAACGATATTAGTGTCTATTCTGAGGTTGGCACACAAGATGTTGATGGATAGGTGCGGATTGATGAGTTGAGCGAGAGAACAATAAATGCCTGATCGGTTTTGGGGCGGTGGCAGATCGGGCAGAAGAGCAAGCAACAGAGCATCGCCCGGAAAGGCTGAAACGATGAACAACGTGACACGATGGGAAAACAGATGGAATCCGTTGCGGGAGATGGACGATCTGCATCAGCGGTTGAACTCCCTATTCAACCGTGCGTTGACCCAGCGGGAAGGCGACCGGGAAGAGAACATGACGGTCGCCGAGTGGGCCCCTCTGGTGGACATCGTCGAGGACGAGAAGCAGTATCTCATCAAGGTCGAGCTGCCTGAGATCAAGAAAGAGGATCTCAAGGTGTCGGTCGAGAACGGGGTGCTGACGGTGTCCGGCGAGCGGAAGTTCGAGAAAGAGGAGAAGAACCGGCGCTACCATCGGATCGAACGGGCCTATGGTTCGTTCCAGCGCAGCTTCAGCTTGCCGGACGATGCCGATCCGGGCTCGGTCAAGGCGCAGTTCCGGGACGGCGTCCTGCGTGTCGAGGTGGCCAAGCAGGAGAAGGCCTTGCCCAAAGCCATCGACATCAAGGTCGGTTGATTCGGCAAGCGCCCGTCCGTGGCGGGCAGATCGGACACGGGAAGGGGTCGGCCTCCAGCCGGCCCCTTCGGCTTGAAGACCGATCTGACGACGATGCGCGATCTGCGCGTCGATGTGGTGGGGTGAGATTGGTTTCTCCGACTGGGTTTCTCTGAGCAGAAGAGGGCTTGCGGACTCGGCCGCACCGACGAGGATCGAAGGCGGTTCCTGGGACGGGTGGCCGAGCTGCCGGAACGGTCTGGGACGGAAGCCCATGCCTTCGTGCTGATGGACAGCCATTACCACCTGCGGGTGCGGTGCCGGCGATCGAGCCTGAGCTGCGCATCCTGGGGCCGAATTGAGATAAAGTGACAGGTTCGTAGTTGAAACTGCAGGTGGGTTAGGTTGGAAGGATTGAGCATACGGACAGCAGGGTCCAAGACGTCAGAACAGACAATAGGGTGACAGGTTCATAGTTGACAGTGGGGGCATGGTTGGGGTAGAAGTGCTTTCAGGCAATCGAACGGGCAGAAAGGAAAGGATTGAGGATGCGGATGGCACGGATCAAGGTATCGGGCCGGGGT
>CAYWIM010000083.1:0-22099 GCA_964458325.1 uncultured Verrucomicrobiota bacterium | reverse complement strand
TCGAGACCGGCTTGCCCGTCATCGCCCACCACCACGACTTCGCCTGGGAACGCGAGCGGTTCACCCTCAACGCCGTCAACGATTACCTGCAAGCCGCCTTTCCCCCGCTGTTCTACAAGATGGAGCACGTCGTTATCAACTCCATGCAACAGAAGGAATTGGCCCGCCGCCTCGGCATCCCCTCGCAGATCATCCCCAACGTGCTCGACTTTGAGACTTCGCCCCCGGGCCTCGACGACTACAACCGCGACCTCCGCCGCGAGATCGGCTTGCGCGAGGACGATTGGTTCATTCTCCAGCCTACGCGCGTGGTGCAGCGCAAAGGCATCGAACACGCCGTCGAGTTGGTGCGCCGCCTGAAGGACCCGCGGGCCAAGCTGGTCATCTCCCATCCCGCCGGGGACGAAGGCAGCGCCTACATGGCGATGCTCAACGACCGGATCGCGGATGCAGGGATCGACGTGCGGTTCATCGCGGGCCGGGTGGGAGAGACGCGCGGCGCCAACGCGCAGGGCCAGAAGGTCTACCGGCTTTCGGACGTCTATCCTCATGCGGACCTGGTGACGTATCCGAGCTATTACGAAGGGTTCGGCAACGCCTTCCTCGAGGCCATCTACTTCGGCAAGCCGGTCGTGGTCAACCGGTATGCGGTCTACGCGAGGGACATCGATCCGCTGGGGTTCAAGACCATCGAGCTGGCGCAGCTTGTGACCCAGGATGTTGTCGACCAGGTCCGGACGATCCTGGGCGATCCGTCGCTGCGAGAGGAGTGGGCCCGGACCAATTACGGGCTCGGCGTCCAGTATTTTTCCTATGCAGTCGCCCGCCGCAAGCTGGCCGCCCGGCTGGCCAACCTGTTCGGCGAAGGCGTTTAGCCCCATGTGCAGAGCGGTTGTCGCTCAATTGCATCCGTGACAAGTGGCGGGCGGCTGGCATATGGTTGCGGCCGATTTGTGACACCGGGACGACCCGAATGACACGGACGCCGACATGGGAGAGGGTGTGTCGGGGAAATGAGCGCTCGAGGGCGAAGGCTCGTTTTCCGGCCGTCGGCGTCCTGGCTGCACTCACGATATTGCTGCCCATGCCGTTTATGGATTCCATGTCCGCCGCCGATGCCGGCGGTTTACCGAAGTGGTCGAGGCTTCCATCTCTGCCCGATCCGCTGGGCGTTGCCGGATGCTACGCGGGTGTGAGCGGGGGGGCTTTGCTCGTCGGAGGCGGCGCCAATTTCTCCGATGGTGCGCCAGGCGGGGGGCCGACGAAGGTGTGGCGCGACGCGGTGTATGCGCTCGAGTCGCCGGGCGGCCGGTGGATCCGGGCGGGCCGCCTGCCGCGTCCGCTCGGGTATGGCGTGAGCGTGACGCACGAGGACGCCGTGCTGTGCGTGGGCGGGAGCGACGCCGCGCGGCACTATGCGGACGCGTTTCGGCTGCGATGGCGGGGCGGCCAACTTTTGACGGAAGCGCTGCCGGCCCTTCCGGTTCCCCTGGCCCACATGAGCGGTGCGCGGGTCTCGAACACGCTCTGGATTGCCGGGGGCGCCGAGGCCCCGGGCGAGCAGCGGGCGACGAGCCGTGCATTTGCGCTGGACTTGAGCCGGCAGCCGCTGGTCTGGCGCGAGCTCGAGCCGATACCGGGCGAGCCGCGTCTGCTGGCCGCAGCGGCCGCGCACGACGGAGCTTTCTACGTGCTGGGGGGGACAGCGCTGGCGCCCAACGCCGATGGCAAAGTGGTCCGCGTGTATCTTCGGGAAGCCTGGCGCTACAGGCCGGGAAGCGGCTGGACGCGCCTGTGCGATCTTCCCAAGCCGAGCGTGGCGGCCCCCTCTCCGGCTCCAGTGATCGAGGGGCGGATCCTGCTGTTGTCGGGGGACGACGGATCGAGGGTGGGTTTTGAGCCGATCGAGCGGCACCCGGGCTTTCCGGACACCATTCTCTCCTACGATCCCGCGCGGGACCGCTGGAGCCAGGACGGCCAGGTGCCCGCGCCGCGGGCGACGGCGCCCTGCGTCGAGTGGGACGGGATGTTCGTCGTCCCGAGCGGCGAGGTGCGTCCCCGGGTGCGCTCGCCCGAAGTGTGGAGCCTGAGATCGCGCTGACATGGAACCACGGCCTGGATCCTCGGCGTCGCGCACGGCATGGCTGATCGTGGCCCTGCTGGTGCCGGTCGCGCTGTTGAACTACCTCGACCGCCAGATGCTGGCGACGATGAAGTTCTCGGTGATGCAGGACATCCCGGACATCGGGCTCGAGGCCAACTGGGGGAAGATCCTGGCTTTGTTCAAGTGGGTATATGCGATCCTGAGCCCGATCGGGGGGTATCTGGCGGACCGGTACAGCCGCCGCCATGTCATTGCCGCAAGCCTCTTCGTATGGTCGCTGGTGACATGGACCACGGGGCACGTGATGACCTACGAGCAATTGCTGCTGACGCGGGCGCTCATGGGGATCAGCGAGGCGTTTTACATCCCGGCCGCCCTGGCGCTGATTGCGGATTTTCATCTGGGCCCGACGCGCTCGCGGGCGGTTGGCCTGCACCAGATGGGCATTTATACGGGGGTGATCATCGGCGGATTCAGCGGGTATGCGGCCGATCATCCGGCGTTGGGCTGGCGGTGGGCGTTCGACTTGTGCGGGCTGGTCGGCATCCTGTATGCGGTCCCGCTCTTCTTTCTTCTGCGGAATGCTCCCCGGCCAGCCGGGGCGCCCGCAGCTTCGCACGCGTCCCCGGGCGCGGCCTTCCGCGAATTGCTGAGCAACCGCTCCTTTATCCTGCTGGTGCTCTACTTCACCTTGCCGGCGCTGGCGGGCTGGGTGGTTCGGGACTGGATGCCTGCGATCCTGAAGGCGGAGTTTGGCATTGGGCAGGGCAAGGCCGGGGTTTCCGCCACGCTCTACTGGCAGGTGGCGGCGATCTTCGGCGCGATCACGGGCGGCTGGCTCGCCGATCGATGGATGCGCCGGACCATGCGCGGCCGCATTTATGTGAGCGCGATCGGCATGTCGATGATTGTGCCGGCGATGTTCGGGGTCGGCTTCGCGCCCCAGACAAAGATGCTATGGGTGGCGGTGGCCTTCCTGATCCTGTTCGGTTTGGGCTGGGGATTTTTCGACTCGAACAATATGCCCATCCTCTGCCAGATCGCCCGGGCCGACCTGCGGGCGACAGGCTACGGGATCATGAACATGGTCAGCATCAGCTGCGGGGGCTTTGCGGATTGGGGTTTCGGGATCCTGCGCGACCGGCATGTGCCGCTCGTGGGCATTTTCGGGATCTTCGCCAGCGCAGCCGTGATATCGATCGTGCTGGTGCTGCTCATCCAGCCTCGGTTGACCGACTCGACGCCATCGCCGGCCCCCCACTGAACAAGCGGGCGCCTTCCGTCGAGCGCAAGGGGGTTTCTTTCAGGTCAGACCCGCCAGCGAATAGCGCCACGAACGCACGGCCACAGGCGGGCAAGCGGCTCGAGCCGGCGGCTCGAGCCCGACCCAGGGCGGCGGCGATATCGAGATGGAACCGGAGAAGGCTATTTCGGTTTCTTGTCCCAGCCTTGGGCACGGATGATCCGCTCGAGGATGGATTGGGGAGCGAAATCGGCCGGCAGGATCTTGAACTTGATCAGGTAAGCGTATGTGTCGGACAGGTTTTTCACCTGATCCTTTTTGGGAGCCAGCTGGGCCGGAGGCAGTGCTTCGATGCTCTTCGCGTGGGCCAGGGCCATCTGGCTGGCCTGCTCGAGCGCGGCCGGATCGGTTTGATAGACCAGGGATTCCATCAGCTGCAGCATCTGGGGGAGCGGATCGGCCGGATTGCGGAGCGTGGCGGCGTCCTGGCGGATTGCAGCGGCGATTTCCTGCCTTTTGGCCAGGGCAGCCTCCGTCGTCAAGTAACCGTCGGTGCCGCCCTCGGCGGGCCGCGGAGGCAGTTCCCGGTACCAGATATTGCGAAACCGAGTCGGGTTGCCGTGGTCTTGAAGGGAGATCGGGCCCTTCGCCGGGAACGGGCCAGCCTTGGTTCGCTGCCGATGGCCGCCGGGTCCTTCGAGCGGGGTGTGATCCTGCACGAGAACGCCGTTGATAAAGACTGTCACATATCCCGGGTCCATCACCAGCCGGCCCTGGTAGATCGGCCGGCGAAACACGATGTCACACACCTGGAACTCGCCGGGCGGGCGGACGGGCAGGGCCATGGGCGGGTTGATGCCGTAATAGGCTCCGGCGTGGCCATCGGCGTAGGTCACGTTCTGATAGGAATCGAGCACCTGGATCTCGAGCCGGTCCATGAGGAAGATGCCGCTGTTGCCGCGGCCCTGGCTGCTGCCCTCGACCTTGCGCGGAGCGGCCCATTCGATATGCAGCTGGCAATCGCCGATCAGCTCTTTGGTGAGGATTTTCCCCGTGCCGGGCTCGACCTCGAGACAGCCGCCGACGATCCGCCAGGGGGCGGGCTGCCCCTTGTCGGTTCGCCATTTCGAGAGGTCGGTGCCATCGAACAGGACGACGGCGTCCGACGGCGGCCGGCCCGGCTGCTCCGCCGAGCTGAACGTGCCGGGAACCACCGTCTTGGGCTGGGGCCGGTTGCCATCGTGAACCGCCCATGGATGATGGTCATCGGGCGGATCGCCATAAAATCGGGGTCCGGACGACGCGGCGAATCCAGGCGCGGCAAACCCGAGGGCAAGCCCGGCCGCAATCAGGAGTGGGGATGGTTTCATAGGTGTGTTGGGGGTTATCCGTTGAGGGTCCAGCCGGGCCGGTAGGTGCGGCGGAGCAGTTCGTTGGCGGCCGGATGATCGGTGACGCGCCCCGCGGCGCCGTCGTAAGCAATTTTGCGGCCCACGCGATAGGCGACAAGGCCTAGCAGCATCATTTCGATCATCGTGCCGCCGTAATCGAAATCGCACGATGTCTTCAGGTTTCCCTTGCAAGCGTTGAGCCATTCCTGCTGGAACCCGCCCACCGGCGGCAGCAAGGTCTCCGCGGTGCGCCGACGATAATAGGTGAGGTCCGCCCCTTTCCCGTTCGGGAACAGGATGCGATTGTTGAAATCGGCGACCAGGACGCCTTGGGCGCCCTCGAACATCGCCCCGTGCCCGATCTTCTTGAGATCGATGAACGGCGCCGGATTATCGGGCATGGCGCCCCCCTGAAGCCAGGAGAGGCGGATGGCAGGCCGCCACGCGTTGGCGGGGATCTCGAAATTCATCTCGAGCTTGACGGGGGTGACCTCGGGATGGACGGGATCGCCCTTGGCCTCGGCGGACGTGGGCCGGCCCGCATCGAGGGCGTCCCAGGCGATGTCCATGGTGTGGCTGCCCATGTCGCCAACCTGGCCGCTGCCGAAATCCCAATACATGTTCCACTGGAGACAGTTCATCCCGGGCCCGCCGGAGAAGTAACCGGGATTAAACGGGTGGTAGGGCGAAGGCCCGATCCAGAGGTCGTAGTGGATGTGTTGGGGCGGCTCGCCCTGGGCCGGCAGATAGCCCGGCCGCGGGATCTGACGGTTGCCCCAGGCGCAGACCTCGCGCAGCTCGCCGATCGCGCCGTCGCGCACCAGCTCGCTGACCCGGTTGAAATTCTCGTTGGCGTGGCGCTGGGTTCCGACCTGGGTGGCCAGCTTCTGTTTGTTCCGAAGATACGTGGCGCGGACCACGCGCGCCTCCTCGACGCTGTTGGCCAGGGGCTTCTCGCAATAGACATGCATGCCGCGGTTCATCGCCCAGTTGGCGACGAACGCGTGGGTGTGATCGGCGGTGCAGCAGACCACCGCATCCAGCCCTTTTTGATCGAGGCATTTGCGCCAATCGACATATGGCTTGGCGCCGGGGAACTTGGCGGCAGCCGAGGCGAGATGCTCCTCGTTGATGTCGCACAGCGCGGCCATGTTCTCGCCGGCGATGGCGTTGAAATGGGCCGCACCGCGGCCCCAGGTGCCAATCAGGGCGATGTTCAGCTTGTTGGACGGCGCGCGGGCCCCCCAGAGCGTGCCCCGAGGCAGGATCAGCATCCCCGCGCCGCCGAGGGCGCAGGACCGAAGGAAATGACGGCGTTTCATGTTCATATTCTGCGGATGATCAGCGCCAGACAGCCCAGCCCGACCAGGGCGAGCGTTCCCGGTTCGGGGACCAGGTTGGGTCCGCCATATACCATGTCCGGAGTCTTTTTGCCGACAAAGGCCTCGTCGCTCGAGAAAGCAAACGTGATATCGAGCGGCGCGGCCGAGCTGCCATTGAGGATGGCGCCCATCCAATCGTCCGCCGTCGATCCCGTCGATTCTCCCTTGCGTCCCACGTAAAACGCACCGGCCGACGTGGGCGGCGTGCCGGGCACTTGCACGATGACGCCCTCGAGGCTGGAACCCAGCTCGCCCACGCGCAGGGTGACGGCCCCATAGGCGAAATCGGCTGCATTCGCGCTCGAGCTGTCCATGATGCCGACCGAGTCCACGACCGTCCACCCGGCAGGCAGGTCGAGAGTGCCATTGTTGTCGGTATCCAGATCGGCGGTCAAGGCCGGCGCGTCCCCAGCGCCCTTCTCGATAAGCAGGATCGTCGAAGCCGAGTTTTCCCAATCGACCTGGGTGCCGTCGCCGCTATGCCCGGCCGTGCTGGCGCCCGTGAGCCCCCAGCCCTGGCCGGCCGTGTTCTCGATCACCGTGGCGCCCTCGGCCGTCGCCACATACGGACTCAAGTTCTGCCGGGCGAACAGGTACCCGTTGGCGCCGATCGAAAACGCGCCCAGATCAAAGAACTGGTTGATGTCGCCCGTGTTGGCGCCCTGCCCCTCGAGACCGAGCAGGTAATAGCCCGAAAGCGACATGCCCGGCGCGCCGCGCAGCTCGAAATACTCGTTCCCGAAGCCGGCCGCGCTGTCGCTGCCATTCGGATTGGTTAACACTTCGTTGATCCAGACGGATTGCCCGGGGGCGAGAGAAGCGGCCAGGGCCAGGACGGCCAGCGAGGTGAGGATGCCTTTCATAGCGTTGGTATGCAGTGTGACGTTTCGACGCGATCATGTAGCAGCCTTTCCCTTCGCGATGCAAGCGCCGATTCTCCATCTCCCTCCACAAACTATGAACCTGTTACCTTATTTGCCAATTGCCGCTGGCCACCTTCGATGCCCGATAGATGCCGCCCAACAGCGTGTCGATAGCGCCGTCTGCTCGATGATTGCGCAAAAGTATTGACGGCCAGCCGCCTGTCCAGGTAAATATCGATCCAGATCTCCTTATGAAAGCTCCATTCGCGGCGGTTCCCCAGCCTTCGGCCATGCTCATCCACATCGCGCGGGTTGTTGGCTTCCTCGTTGCCATGGCGCTGGCGATGATGCCTGCCGCCCTTGCGCAGGACCCGAGCCTTTTGGGCTACTGGAATTTTGAGGACGGCGGCGGCACCAATACCACGGACGTTTCCGGCAACAATTTGACCGGCGTTCTCGAGAACGAGCCCGCCTGGGCGGCCAGCCCTTTCGGCCAGTATTGCCTCAAGTTCGACTAGACTCTCCCAGGTCCGAAATCCTGCCATGACGATGAGCTTTGTCGAGGATGCGGACGTGGGCGGCTGCAATCACGGATCGTGGGTGGTGCTTTGGCAAATCGGCGCGCCCGGATCGTTTAGCTGGGTTGATCCGCTGGCCATGTTTCACGGCGACGTGAACAGCTTCGCCTTTGTGGACGGCCACGCCGAAGTCCATAAGTGGAAAGATCCCGAGCTCATCCGATACGGGAGGTTGGCGGCCGTGGGCCAGCGCAAGAGCAGCGACCGGCCGCCCACCAACCTCGGCTCGGCCGATTATCGCTGGGTTTTTGAGCGGTACCGCCACCCCAACAATCCTTGAGCATGCCGGCCAGGCCGATCCCACATCGCGCAGCGGCAGCTCTGCCCGCCCGATCCGTCGCGGGCTGCGCGCACTCTGCCAATCGATCCGGGACCGCTGAACCAATGCATTTCGATCCTGTCATGAACCTGGGGGCTCAGGAGCCAGGCGCCTCCCCCTTCGGAGCCCTGGTGTCCGTCCTGGGGGCTTTGTTGTTCCTCGGAATGGCGGGGCAAGCCTTGCCTGCCGCGGCGGCGGCGACCGGGCCGATCCTCGTGGATCCGGAATTCCCCCGTTCCTTTCGGTATGCGAGCGGCGAGCGGTTTTTCCCGATGGGGGACACGGCGTATTACCTGATCGCGCTGCCCACCAACATCATCGCCCGCTACATCGATTCGCGGCGGGACCACCACTTTAATTTTATCCGCATGATGGCCATGGCCGATGGCCACTGGCCTTGGGGAGGCACGCCGAAGAGCCCGGACTACGCGGTGATCCGCGAGAGCGCGATGCGGAAGCTCGACTGGGTGTTCGACTGCGCCGCTGCCCGAGGCATGAACATCGAGCTGATCCTGTTCGGGTATGGCGTCGGCGGCGGGGAAGGGCTCTGGGCCGACACAAGCCGGCAGAACCGATGGATCGACACTGTCGTCCGAAGGTTCCAGGGGCGGTCGAACTTGTTCATGATCACCATCGCCAACGAGTTTGAACGGTATCCGACCGGCAAATACAGCTACGAGGAGGGCGATGTCGAGTGGGCCAAGGATGTGGCGGCCCGCATTCGCCGGCTCGATCCGGCGCATCCGATCGGATGCCATCCGTCGCTCTGGATCACCGACCAGGCCCCGTTCCGGAGCTACCGTGGCTTTTCCCAGCGGCGGCCCCAGGTCGTCTGGCCGCTCTGGATGGACAGCGCGGTCAACCTCCATGTGACCCAGAACAACGAGGGCGTTCAGCGGCGCACCTGGGGCGCAATCGATGGCAACCGCAGGGGGCTCACCTATTTCCCAACCCGTTGGCAAGAAGTCGAGTATCCGGCAAGCTGGACGCCCGCCGGATGGGATTTCGAAGGGGCTGGCATCGAGGACTGCATCGCGGAGGACTGGGCCCGAGGCAAGCCCGTGTTGAACACGGAATTCGGCTACCAATACGAGCCCGGCTACGAGTCCTCCGCCGGCTATGCAACCCGTCAGGCGCATCTGCCGTCCACGGTGAGAAAGAAGGCGTGGAAGATCGCCACGGCAGGCGGATACTTTGCAGCCGGCTTCCTCGGCACGGCGGTTCGGACCTTCACGGAGCGCGACGTCGACAATTTCCGGCCCGGGCAGATCGAGTCGCTCTACCAGTTTTTTACGGCGAAGACCGAATACTGGAAAATGGCGCCTCGCCTCGATCTGGTGGCGCCACACAACGCCCTGCTGGCGCTGCCCGGGATCGAGTACGTCGCGTATTTCCCTCGGGGCGGGACCAACTCGGTCCGCTTGTCCGCAGGCGTTTATTCCGTCGAGTGGTTGCACGCGGAGACAGGCCGATATAATCCGCAGCCGGACCTGACGGCCCAGGACGGCCCGCGGGACTTTGCTCCTCCGGGCGACCCCGATGCCGACTGGGTGCTCCATTTGCGGCGGCCGTCCGTCACCTTGAACGTTCCACTGGATGGCGGCTCCCCTCGCAATCCCACGAATCTGACGCGGGTTTCGGCCCACCGCTATCGACTCCGGCCGGAGGAGACCGAGCTGAAGGAAAACGCGTGGCTCGGCCAATTCATGGTCGAGGCGACGAACGGCGCGGACAGCCCGCAGGAGCTGACGATCGATCTGGTGGGGGCGACCAACCGGTGCGGCTATGTGCGCAGCGCCTCGGGAAGCTGGCGCCGCGTGGAATCGAACGAAAGCGGCACTTCATTGCGCCTGGCGATCCCTCCGGGCCGAACCCGGATCGCGAGCGTGCCGTGGTTCACCTACGGCGAGTACATCGACTATGTGAACTCCTTGCAGGATCCCCGCGTCACGAAGGAGGTCGCGTTCACCGACGAGGATGGCCGGTTCCAGGTCTACCGGATCCGAGTGACCCATCCGGGCGGCGTGCGCAACAAGCTCAAGATCTGCTTCGGCAAGGCGCAGCATGCCCACGAGACCTCGGCGTTCTTCATGAGCCAAGGGATCATCGACTGGCTGCTGTCGGGCGATCCGGCGGCGAACCTCGACAACGTGGTGTGGACCCTGTATCCGTGTGCCGATCCCAAGGCGGCCTATTTCCACCTGAACTACCGGCAGCTCGAAAAGGAGCTTTACGACACCGGCAGGACCGGGCACGAGACGTATTACGACGACATCTCGGCCGGCCACCATCACCTGGTGCAGATCACTCACATGTGGAACAACGAGGGGCACAACCTCGAACACGAATCCTACGAGTATTGGGACCCATGGACTGGATCCAACCAGCTGGTGACCTACCCCGGCCAGGAACCGGACTCGCCCCTGTACCGCGATTGGCTGGCTTATTGGCCGCACTGGTTCGAATGGGGTACCGATACCTATTGGCATCGAAACGGCCGTAACTGGCCCGCCCTCGGCGGCGGCGCCCTGATGCTGAACGAAATCTATTTCTTTGGAAAGGACAGCGGCGGCGATGTGGCAGCCAACGTCCGCCAGCAAGGAAAACATTGGGCCCGGGCCATCAGCCAAGTGTATCTCCACTTCCAGAAATCGACACGCTATTGGACGGACGCCCATCCGTGCGGCGCCGTGGATGTGGCCGGGGCGGTCCTCCTGCCCAAGCCGGCGCATTCGCTTCTCGAGACCGTCGTCCCCATCGATGGAGCGGTTCAGCCCAACCGGAACGGCAACGGGCAGCCCATGCGCATCTTCCGCAAACAATATGACCACGGCCTGGGAATGAAGGCGGGCGACCGTGCCACCTATGCGATCCCCCCGGGCGCCAATGCCTTTCAGGCGGTTGTGGCGCTGGATGACGCGGAAACCAGCGGCAGCGCGACGGCGCAGTTTGTGATCGAGGTCGATGGCTCTGAGGTGTGGCGAAGCCGTTCGCTCGCGAAGTTCCACAGCGAAATGGCGCACGTGCCTTTGCCCAGCAGCGGGAGCCTCCACCTCAGGGTGGAAGGCGCACGGGGGCTGCTGGGCAACTGGGCAGGGGCGAAGTTCATCACCAATGACCCCGATTCGGCAGCGAATCAAAACAATGGGGTCGGTAGAAAGGCAGCACGGCCATGTTCCTAGACCGAATCCACCGGCGCATCGCCGAGCTGACGGACGCCGGCTGCATCGAGACCGGCGATGTCGTCCCCAGCACGGAGGAGGAGATCCTCGCATTGGAGCGGAAGCTTGGATTCCGCCTGCCGGGGGCCGTGCGCGAGCTTTATCGATGGGGGGGGGCGGACCTGGGGAGGGTGTTTGGAGGATCGGATCTCATGGACGGCAAGGAGCAGATGGCGACGGATTACCGCCGCGCCGCCCGCCAGACGCTCGAGGATGCAGGCGAAAACCCCGGCATGCTCGATGCCAAGACCCTCATTGTGCAAATGGACTGTGACGGGCAATTCTCCTTTATCCGGGCCGACCGGGGCGACGACCCTGCTGTCTTCACTCACAACGAGCAGGAGCCGACGTTCTGCAGTTGCGAACGATTCACCGATTACCTGGCGCTGATCGTGGAACAGACCGCCGATACCGAGCGGATTGAGTGCGTTCGATCCATGGGGGATCTGGACCGCCTGCTCGCGTCCAGCCAGGAGGTCCTCCAAATGTGGTTCGCCGGCGGGATGCAATTGGACGCTGTCCCGGATCGGGTGTTCGATTTCCAGGAACTGCGCAGCCTCAACCTCGTGGGCAAGGGCCTCCGGGAATTGTCGCCGCGCATCGGCGAGCTGGCGTTTCTCAGGCGGCTCGACCTGGCCCGGAACTCGCTATCGTCCCTGCCCGCCGAGCTCGCCGGGCTGGATGAGCTCGAGGAGCTCGATTTGGCCGACAACCGGCTGACCACCGCGATCGATATCCTCTTGAAACTGCCGGCGCTGCGCTATTGCTGCCTGGCTCGCAACCCGCTCTCTGCAGTCGAGGCCGAAAAACTCCATGCTCAACTGCCTCATGTCGCTCTCGTTTTCTCGTGAAGGCGAGCGCAATGGGGTCTAACAACTCGGCGCGCAGCGGAGTGCGCGCCCTACCTTCCGGGTGGGACGAATCGCCGGGCTTGTCCATCGAGCCGCGAGGTGTTACCCGTCGTACCCGCGTGATCAAGAGACACTGGTTTGCTGGCGGTTTGGGCGAACGTCCTCGTGCCTTGGGGGCTATGGGTGTCGGCCAAGGACGAGATCTGGGCCTGCGGTTCCACCCCCATGGTCTGGAAGACCGATCCCAAATACCCGACCTCGCCGCTGGGTTGTCCGCCCAAGGATCAGCTCGTTGTCGGGTTTGACTCGAAGGGCCGGGTGCTCGAGCTCTGGACACTCCCCAAGGGCATCGACGGTCAGGAACAGCCCGGAGAACTGAATTGGCTCCACGCGATCGCGTTCGACTCGAAAGGCAACGTGTATCTGGGGGACATCATTGGGCGGCGGGTTCAGAAGTTTGTCCTTCAGCGGGAGGCGCAGAGATAGGTGCTTCGGGCGCGGAGGGTTCCGAGACAGGAGAGGCCGCCGGGGGGGCCGTTTCTTGGGCGTCCCGCGGGCGTTTCTCGCGAGACAGCGGGCTGAGCATGACGTTCAGGTCGCGATCCCCCAACATCTTCGGGGGGGAATCGGCTTGGCCGCAGGCGGCCGCGCCGAGGACGAACCGGTTGACCAGTTCGAAGCCGAACTCCTTGTGGGCGCGCTGGCGGCCACGGAAGCGGAGTTTGACGCGCACTTTCATGCCGCTGCGGAGGAATTCGATGGTTTGGCCCAGCTTGATCGAGAAGTCGTGGGGATCGATCCCCGCGCTGAGCTGCACCTCTTTCATCTTGCCGCCGGTATTCCGCGATTGCTTGTGGCTTTTAGCTTCCTCGTAGAGAAGCTTTCCGTACTGGACCAGCCGGCAGACGGGCGGAGTGGCGTTGGGAGCGATCTCGACCAGATCGAGGCCCTTGCCATGGGCCAAGCGAAGGGCGTCGCCCAGAGCCATGACCCCGAGCTGCTGTTTGGATTCGTCCAGCACTCGAACCTCTCGGGCGCGAATCTTGCCGTTGCGGCGGTGCTTGGGCTCGCGGGATGGAAAGGATCGTGAAGGGAAAGGGCGGCTCAGAGTGACCTTGCAGATTGAATGTGATTCACAGGGCAACAGTGGCCGGAGGGCTGGGACAAAGGGCGAGGAAGACTCGATCCAACGGGCTCTTCCTCGCTGAGACTTTTCCGGTCCGCATTCGGATCAATAGCGACTCGAGCGGCGCCCGCCACCGTAGCCGCCGCCACCGCCGCCGCCGCCGCTGGGACGGGCTTCGCGGGGACGAGCTTCATTGACGGTCAGGGCGCGACCCTTGAAGTCCTTGCCGTTGAGGGCCTGGATGGCCGCGTCGGCGGCTTCCTTGGTGGCCATGGTGACAAAAGCGAATCCGCGCGATTTGCCCGTCGCGCGGTCCTGCATGAGGTTGACCTCGGTGACAGGGCCGTGTTGTGCGAAAAGATCCTGAAGATCGTTTTCGAGGGTATCGAAGGCCAAGTTGCCAACGTACAGTTTCGTGTTCATTATGCTATTTCTTGCTCAGACGATCTGCTATTTCCAGACTGTTCCCGGGTATCGGGTTTCAAATCATCATTGAAGCAAGTTCAACTGAAGATCTACCAGAACTTGAAATCGACAAGCGTCTAGCTCGCCGCCTACCATACATGGAATCGGGTGAAGCGCAAACACAATTTCAAAAAAAACGCGGCGGGGGGTGCGCTGGTTTCAGCGAGGCAAGGCGCCGCGGGTGGCCGACAGCGCATATCCAGGGTCTGCCTTGAAGGCCGAGAATGCCTGGCGATCCGGTTCCTCGAGCCCTGCATCCGTCATCCAGGCTGGAAGCTCCGGCTTCCGGGTCATAACTCTCCGGCGAAACGGGCTGCTCAGCAATCGGGCAATATCGGATGTCTTCATGTGGCGGGAGAAGGCACGCAGGAGCTTCCAGGTCCGAACCGGGCGCCTCAAAATGCGATGGAGGAAAAGCAGGCCGTACCCTTTGGCCCGGAGCTGGTTCACCGCGGAGCTGGACAGAGCGGTGGGGTCGATATCGCTGCACTTAAACCACTTGTGCCAGTCCCGCGTGTCATCGATGATCCCGCGCGCCACATATTCCCGCCAAAGCGGCGTCCCTCGATAGACGCAGAGGCGATTGAAGCCAAACGTGTCGAGATCGAGACGGGCGGCGAAGCGAAAGCTCTGGACAATGTCCTCGGGGGTTTCATCCGGCGAGCCGACGACAAAGAACCCGTGAACCCGGGCGATGCCCTGCCGTTTGGCCTCGCTGACCGCGTGCTCGACCTGCGCGGGTGTTTGTTTTTTGTTGAGGCGGTCGAGCACTTTCTGAGAACCGGCCTCGACGCCAAAAGCCAGGAAATCGCAGCCGGCCCGCCGCAGGAGCGGCAGTTGCTCGATCCCGACCGAGTCGGCCCGGCCTTCGCAGCCCCAACGAAACTCCAGCTTGCTCTGGATGATGCCCAGGCATATCTCCTCGATGCGCTGGCGGTTGACGAGAAAGTGGTCATCGGTGAGGTAAATGGAGCGGTAGCCGGCATGGTTGAGCTCCCGGAGCTCTCCCAGGATGTGCTCGGGCGACCGGCTCCTCCACCGTCCCTGGCCCAGGGAGGGGATATCGCAGTAGATGCAGGAATAGGGGCACCCGCGCGAAGTTTGGACCGTGCAAAACTTGTCGAGAGACAGGACCGCGGGAACATCCAGGGGCAGGGACTCGATGTAATCGATCGGCAGGCCGGTCCGGTCCGGATACGGATACCGGTCCAGGTCGCGCAGGAGCGGGCGCAGGGCGTTCTCGACGATTTTCTCGCCTTGACGCCACACCAGGCCGGCCACAGAGCCAGGATCATCCATGTGATCCAGATAGTCGGGCAGAAGCTCCTCGCCTTCACCCACTCCCACACAGTCGATATCAAGGCAGTCGCCGAGGATGAGGCCGGCGTTCATGGTGGCGAACGGACCGCCCACGACGATCGGCGTCTGTGGATCGCTGGCCTTGAGGCGCCGGGCCATGCTCTTCGCTGCCGGATAGGTGGTGGTCGAGAGAAAGGATAGCGCAATGACATCCGGACGTTCCCTGACAGCGGCTTGGGCAATGTCCTCCGCCTTCATCCGCGGATGACAAGTATCGAACATCCGCACCTGATGCCCCCGCTGACGGAGCACCGGCGCCAGCGTCTGAATGCCCAAGGGAGGGAACGCCATCACCCGGATCCGGCCGTTGTCGGATGGGGACCGATGGAGTCCTTTGGGCAGCAGGCGGCAGAAATTGTCGTCGCCAACGTGAACGAGGAAGGCATTCATGGAGCGAATGGTGGCGGCATCCCAGGAGCTGGGAGGTTCGCAATCGAGATTCTCGCGATCACCGCTTGGGGCCGATGGCTCGGTGTCATCCTCATCGAGTGTGGGGGGATGCGCAGCGCGGCTGCAATGGGGTGTTTACCCCATCCTGGCCACGGCCTGATATGGGGTGAAACCCTGCTCGAGGGTAGGGTTTCACCCCATAGACCGGGCGGGGTGCATGCCATAGACTGCAAGCGGACGAAGTGATGGAAGGCGCCTCCCAAATTCGCGAGATTGCGTTTCTTGGCAACTACTTGCCGCGCAAATGCGGCATCGCCACGTTCACGTCTGACCTGCTTTCGGCCGTGGCGGCGGAGCATGCTCCAAGCCGCTGCTTTGCTGTTCCCGTGAATGACATCAAGGGTGGCTACGAGTATCCGGACGTGGTTCGCTTCGAAATCGAGGAGCAGGATCTGACCTCCTACCAGCGCGCAGCCGATTTCCTCAACATCGGCAACACAGACATTGTATCCCTCCAGCACGAGTTCGGCATCTACGGCGGCTCGGCCGGCAGCCATCTGCTGGCGCTGCTGCGCGAGCTGAAAATGCCTGTGGTCACCACGCTCCACACCATCCTTCGCGATCCCAGCTCCGAGCAGCGGCGTGTGATGGAGGAGCTGATCGCGCGCTCGACGAGGCTGGTGGTGATGACCGGCCGAGGGCGACAGATGCTGCAGGAGATCTACCAGGCGCCGCCGGCCAAGGTCGACCTCATCCCGCACGGGATACCGGACATCCCATTTGTCGATCCGAACTACTACAAGGACCAGTTTGGGGTGGAAGGCCGGGTGGTGCTGCTCACATTCGGGCTGCTTTCCCCTGGCAAGGGGATCGAGCACGTGCTCAACGCCCTGCCGGCCATTCTGGCACATTTCCCGGAGGTGGTATACATCATCCTCGGAGCCACGCATCCTAACGAGCTGCGCGAGCAGGGCGAAGCGTATCGCCTGGCGCTCGAGCGCCTCGCCAAGAAGAACAAGATCGGCAAGAACGTCATCTTTTACAACCGCTTCGTCGAGCTGGAGGAGCTCAAGGAGTTCATCGGAGCGGCCGACCTTTACCTGACGCCCTACCTCAACGAAGCCCAGATCACGTCGGGCACGCTGGCCTACGCTTTTGGCGCGGGCAAAGCCGTGGTTTCGACGCCCTACTGGCATGCCGCCGAGTTGTTGGGCGAAGAGCGCGGCGTGCTGGTGCCCTTCCGAGACTCGGAAGCCATTGCCCGGGAAGTCATCAGTCTGCTGCGGGACGACACGCGCCGGCACGCCATGCGCAAGAACGCCTACAAGCTGGGCCGCGAGATGGTGTGGCGCAACACGGCCCGTCTCTACCTTCGTTCGTTCGAGCTGGCTCGCCTGCAGGGATCGGTGTTATCGCGAAAGACCTTTGCCACCAAAACGCTCGACCAGGCTCCGCGGGAGCTGCCGGCCCTGCGGCTGGATCACTTGATCCGGATGACGGACTCGACGGGCGTTTTCCAGCATGCCATCCTCACCGTGCCGAACTTCACCGAGGGCTACTGCACGGACGACAATGCGCGCGCCTTCATTCTGACCGTCTTGTTGGATGAATTGGAGGCGGAGCCGGAGCGCGTGCGGTCTCTGGCCACGACTTACGCAGCCTTCCTGAATCACGCCTTCGATCCCAAGACCGGGCGCTTTCACAATTACCTCGGTTTCGATCGCCGCTGGCTCGATGAGGCCGGCTCGGAAGATTGTCACGCGCGGGCGCTTTGGGCGTTGGGGGTTGGGGTGGGACGCTCCCCTCACCGGAGTTTCCAGATCATGGCCGGGCAACTCTTCGGACAGTCCCTTCCGGCGGCGGCGGAGTTCACGTCGCCGCGCGCGTGGGCGTTCAGCCTGCTGGGCATCCATGAGTACCTGCGCCGGCTGAGCGGAGATCGGGCCGTCCACCAGGTTCGCGAGGGGCTCATCCTTCGCCTGATGAGCCTCTTCGATCGCACTGCGCAGCCGGATTGGCCATGGTTTGAAGAGGAGCTGGCCTACGACAACGCCCGGCTCGCCCACGCCCTGATCGTGAGCGGGCGCGCGGCCAGACAGCCGGCGGTTTTCGAGCGCGGGCTGGCCGCGCTGCGCTGGCTGACGGATGTGCAGGTCTCAGAAAATGGCCACCTGCGGCCCATCGGCAGCAATGGCTTTTATCGCCGGGGCGGCCCGCGCGCCCGGTTTGACCAGCAACCCATCGAAGCCCACTCGATGGTGTCCGCCAGCCTGGAGGCCTACCGGGCCACGGCCGACTTCAGCTGGTTCGAGCAGGCCCAGCGGGCCTTCGATTGGTTCCTGGGCTGGAACGATCTGGGGCTGGAGCTGTATGCGCCCGCCACTGGCGGCTGCCGCGATGCGCTGCACGTGGACCGAGTCAACCAGAATCAGGGCGCGGAATCCACGCTGGCCTTTCTGCTCTCCCTGGCGGAAATGCAGCTCGCGCAACATGCCGCCACCGTGCTGATCCCGCCCGCCGCCTAACACCCGATCCCCGTGCCATACACCGCCGTCCAACGCACCAACGTCGTCCTGCACCCCGACCGCAAGCGGGTGTTGCTTCGGCCGTTTCTGCTCCCGAACGAGGCGCGCGCCCAAGCGATCTGCGCCCAGGTCATGGCCCTTCCCGAAAGCGAGGTGCGCACGCTCTGGGACCAGGTGCAGACCGAGTTCGGGGAGCGCCACGGGCAAATTCGCGAGTTTCTCGAGGGCCGTTTCGAGCAGGCCCGGCACTGCTTGCGGGCCGATGCAAGGCTCTCCGCGGAACGCAGGCTGCTGCTCGGCTCGTATTTCAGCCACGAGTATTCGCTCGAGGCGGCGGCGCTGTTCAATCCCTCCATCGTGCCCCATCCGGACCAGTCCGATCTCCCGGCCGGCGCGCTGCGCTTTATTCTGAGCCTGCGGGCCACCGGCGAAGGACATATTTCCTCGATCACCTTTCGCACCGGCATCCTCGACGCCCAATGCAACATCAGCATCCACCCTCCCACTCGATACTGTCTGGAGCCCGCCCAGGCGCCCAATGCATCGTTTGACAAGAATCTGTTCGAGCGTAAGCTCCGGGAACTGGGGCTGGCGGGCGACTTCACGCGGCAGACGCTCGAGTCCCTGGGCGGCTCATTCAGCCTGGAGGAATTGCGCGCCGCTGTTGGGCGCTCCGCGGAACTCCTGGGCGCGCGCGATCGCCAGACCGCAGCCGTGGCCCGAAAAACCTTGATGCTGGCCCAATCGAATTACGAAGTGCAGTTCCGGCCGGATTCGCGACTCTCCGAACGCGTTTTGTTTCCGGTCACGGCGTCCCAGAGCAACGGCATCGAAGACGCCCGGTTTGTCCTCTTCCAGAACGAGGATGGCACGCGGACGTATTATGCGACCTATACCGCCTACGACGGCAAGATGGTCCTGCCCCAATTCATCGAGACGCCTGATTTCCTGCATTTCAAGTTCATCACCCTGAACGGGCCGGCGGTGCAGAATAAGGGCATGGCGCTCTTCCCGCGAAAAATCAGGGGTTGCTACGCCATGCTCAGCCGGCAGGACAAGGAGAACATCCATATCATGTTCTCCGACCATCTCCATTTCTGGCACCGCACGCGCCTTCTCTTGCGGCCGAAGTACCCCTGGGAGTTCATCCAGCTGGGCAATTGCGGATCGCCGATCGAAACCGAGGCCGGCTGGCTCGTGCTCACGCATGGCGTGGGCGCGATGCGCAAGTATTGCATCGGCGCCCTGCTGCTCGACCGGGACGATCCGACGCGCGTCCTGGGCCGCCTCCGGAAACCGCTGATCACACCCAACGAAAACGAACGCGAGGGTTATGTGCCCAACGTCGTTTATTCATGCGGCAGCCTCGTGCACCAGCGACAGCTCGTCATCCCGTATGCAATGTCCGATTACGCCACCACCTTCGCTACCCTCTCGCTCAACGAGGTGCTGACGGCGATTGAATAAAACCGGGATCCAGTCCAGGATCCAGTTCCATCGTCGATATGCGACTTTATTTGATCAATCCCTCGAATCCGCTGGTCAGCATCGTTGACTGCAGCCAAAGCCGGTGGAACCGCTACCGGGTCTGGAAGCCGCTCGGCCTGATGGTGCTCGCCGGGCTGACGCCGCCCGAATGGGAGATCAGGATTGTGGACGAGAACCTGGGCGTTCCGGACTACTCCGCTTTGCCCCGGCCGGACCTGGTGGGCATCACCGCCTTTACCTCCCAAGCCCCCCGCGCCTACCAAATCGCGGCTTTGTTCCGGCATTTAGGCGTGCCAGTCGTGATGGGCGGGATTCACGCCACCATGTGCCTGGACGAGGTCGCGAGCCATGTGGACGCGGTTGTCACCGGAGAAGCCGAGAGCATCTGGGCCCGGCTCCTCGAGGACGCTCGCCAGGGGCGGCTCGAGCCCCGATATGACGGAGGGCTTGCCAACCCGGAAGGCATGGCGCCCGCCCGCCACGATTTGCTCCCGCCCCGATATGCCTTTGGAGCCGTTCAGACCACTCGAGGCTGCCCCTTGAACTGCAACTTCTGCAGCGTCACAACGTTTAACGGCGCCCAGTATCGACAGCGGCCCATCCCCGATGTCGTCCGTGAATTCGAGTCGATCCGCGAGAAGCGGGTCCTGGTGGTGGACGACAATCTCATCGGCACGCGCTCGGAGCACATCGCGCGCGCCAAGGAGCTGTTCCGCGCCCTGGCTCGGGCCAATCTGCGCAAAGAATGGGTCGCCCAAGCCACCATCAACTTCGCCGACGATGAAGAGCTCCTCCGGCTGGCCGCCTTGGCCGGGTGCCGCGGCGTCTTCATCGGCTTCGAATCTCCGACAGCCGAGGGCCTTCGGGAAGTCGGCAAGAAGATCAATCTGGTCAATCGCCGGGATTTTCGCGCCTCGGTGCAGCGCATCCAACGGCACAACATCCTGGTCGTCGGTTCCTTTATCATCGGCCTGGATGTTGACTATCCAGGCATTGGCGGGCAGATCGCCCGGGCGGCCAGCCAGTACGGCTTGGACATTCTCAACGCCTTGTTTCTTACGCCCCTGCCCGGCACGCGGCTATGGAACCAGATGAAATCCGAAGGACGCATTGCCCTCGATGCGTTCCCGGACGACTGGAAGTACTACACGCTGACCTTTCCGGTGGGCCGCTACAAGGGTCTCTCCTTGGATGCAAGCATCCAGGAAATGGATGCGTGCACCCGGAGATTCTATTCCCTGCCGCGCATCCTGTGGCGGGCGGGGAGAAACCTGTGGCATCGCCGCCAGCCTTTGGTCAATTGGGTGGGCAATCTCTCCTACCGAAGCAACCGCCGCGCCGACGCGCAGGCGCATGCGGATTTTGCACGCCAGCGATCCCATGCGTTTTTGAAAGCGGGATAGGGCGGGGCCGGTCGATGCGCGTCCCGGCGCGCGGGGATCAGGCCCGGCGGGACGGCCGGTCCCGGAGCCGATTGGCGGCATCGTGATCGACGAACTGCTCGCGCTGGGGATCCCAAACAAGCTTTTCGCCCAGCTGGATGGCGATCAGTCCGAGATGGCACATCGTGTTGGTTCGGTGGCCGATCTCGGCGGGGATGAGCGTCGGGGTGCGGCGCCGGACCGATTGGATGAAATCGGCCTTCTCGTTGAGCAGGGGCAGGCGGAGATCGTTCGGCCCGAACGGCTCTTCGAGAATCGATTTCGGCTCGGCCCGGATGCCCTGGTTCCACACGGCCTCGATCCAGCCGCCGTCGCCTTCGAACCGAACGGCGGGGCGGCCGGTCAGCCGATACTCGAGCTGGACGCCATCGGCGTAGCGGTAGGTCACGGCGAATTCCTTCAGGACGTTCGACAAGCCGCCTGCGGGATGGAACTCGCCGCAGCCCTCGACTTCCACCGGCCCGGTCAGCTCGCTGTGGTGTCCCCACTGGACGATATCGAGCAGGTGAGCGCCCCAGTTGCCGATGATCCCGTCGCAGTAATCCTGAACGATCATCCAGCCCGGGCGCGCCTTGAGGTCATGGCGGGTGTGGACCCGCTTTTCGGTGTAAGGCGCCTCGGGCGCCGGCCCGAGCCAGCGGGCGTAATCGAGCTCGTTGGGCACCGGCATGATTGGCTGCGCCGGCACCGGGTCCGCTTCCTTGGGCACCTCGGCGGCGATGCGCCGCACGCGGCCGATCCGGCCGTTCCGGACGCACTCGCACAGCCGGCGGAACTCGCCGGAGAACCGGACCTCGGTGTCGGTGCGGAAGATCCGGTTGTATTGGGTCATGGCGTCGCTGATGGCGCGGCCCTGGGCGATCGAGAGGGAGATGGGCTTCTCGAGGGCGACGTCCTTGCCGGCGCGCGCGGCTTCGATCGCCATGGTGGAGTGCCAGTGGTCGGGCGTCGAGATCATCACTGCGTCGACGTCGGCCCGGCCCAGGAGTTCGCGGAAATCCCGGGTGACCCGGCACCCGCGGTAGGAACCGCCTCGAGTCTGGGCCGCGTAGTAATCCTCGACGCGCTTGCGTCCCTGCTCCGCACGCCAGGCATCCACGTCGCATATGGCGACCACCTGCGTATAAGGCGAAGCCAGGAAGGGGAGCAGGTTGGCGTGATAAGCCTGCCGGCCCATGCCGATCATGCCGATCGCGATCCGTTCGCCGGGCGCCGCGCGGCCGGCCGCACCCATCAAACTGCGGGGCGCCCAAGTCAGTCCCGCCCACGCCGCAGCGCCGGCTCGCAAGCTGTCCCGGAGAAAACGTCGACGGTTGAGGGTTTTCATCGGCTTTTGAACTAAGGGTCTGTGC
>CAYWIM010000082.1:0-22593 GCA_964458325.1 uncultured Verrucomicrobiota bacterium | reverse complement strand
GCAGGCAGGCCTGACCGGGCGTCCGGAGCCATGCCATCAACCCCGCCGCGTGAGGCCTGCCTGCCGGGGCTGCGCAGGCAGGGCACGCGGCCTGCTATTTCCACATTCATAAATACTCTCTTCGCCACTCGCCTCTTTCACAGCCTGACCAGCGGATAATCCCGGACCGGCAAATCGAGGAGTCGTCCGTCCGAGCCTTTGATCTTCGACCGGTTCCCGGGCCGCGTGTCCTTCACCGACACCGTCAGGCATTTGTTCTCGTTCACGCCGAACCCGACGACAAATCGCTTGGTTTCCTCCCGGTCGCAGGGCGGATCGGGATGAATGAAATCCTCGGCTTCGGGATTGAGCGGGCGGCGGCGCTCGACCCGCTGCGCCTCGCCCCTCTGCTCGCGCATCCGGCCGTCGGGTCCCATCACGAAAATGCTCCCCGGGCGGATCATTTCCGAGCGCTCATAGACCACCAGATTCAACGCGCGCGCCTGATCCGAGGCGGCGGAGATGTACTTGCCCACGATGACGTGGCTTCCGGAATCGTTCGGGTTCGATGTGGGATACTGGACGCCTTTCTCGATGATCGGGACGTCGTCGAACTCCTTCCGGGCCGGATTCCAGCTCTTGAGCTCGTAGGTGTGGACCAGGGTCGGATCGTAGTTCTGACCCGCATACCGGCAGGCGCCGGCCGAGATTGCCGCGAACGGCTCATGGAATTGAACCTCGGTATTCGGCATGAGACCGGCCACGCACTCGTGGACGCCGAGGAGCAGGCTGGTGCCGCCCACCAGGAACACGCGCCGGATATCGCGCTTTTTCACGCCGAACTTGTCGTCGGCTGCCTGCAGAGCGCAGTCAATCGTTCTGGCGACCAGCTTGAAGAAATCGGGGATTTCGAGCTTCTCCTTCAACTGCTTGGGCGTGATACGGTTTCCGATCAGCCGCGCTAGTCGCTCGAAATCGGCGGACAGCAGGGCGCGGAGCTCTTCGGCAGCGAACGTGCGGCCCACCGTCGTGCCGGTGAGATCGTTGAGAAAGCTGGCGTCGGCGGTGGCGGCGCCACTCGATAGCTTGATTTTGGCTTCCTCGATCGACCGCAGCAGCGGCGTGCCCACTTCCCGGATCTCCTCGTCCGACAACCCTTCCGCCAGCTTCATCCAGGCCAGCATCCAATGATCCACCAGCACCCCTCCCAGTTCCTCCCCGGCACGACCCCGGATGAGGCATTTCTGGATGCCCTGGGCTCCAAGGCTCACACGCACGATCGAGACATCGAGCGTGCCGCCCCCAAAATCGGCGATCATGTAAATGTCATCGTTGCGGACTGTCTCCTGGTAGCCCAGGATGCAGGCGGTCGCCTCATCGAGCATTCGCACCCGGCGGCCGCCCGCCAGCGGCTCGACCGTCGTCCGGAGCCATTCCACATAATGGTCATAAGCCTCGACCGGCACAGTGATCACCAGGTCATCCTCCGCTCCGCCCAGCGTCCCCAGGGCGAACGTCAGGGTGTCGCTGACGAACTGCGTCGCCGCTTCGCGCGGACGCCGCAGGCTGCCGTTCACACGCCGGGCGCGGTCGTTGCCTTTCAGAAGATCCAGCTTCGTCCATCGGAACGTCCCGGGATGATTCACCAAACCTTCCGTATCGACCTGCTGGCCCAGCGGGCGATGATCCCCCTCGCCGTAATGAATCAGGGAAGGCACCACGTGGGCAACCGCGTCACGAGGCGCCCCCGGCAAACGATAGCTAAACTGACGGCTCAGCCCCGGGATCGAGATCAGATCCGGACGCCGCGCCGCGACGTTCCATCGCGCAAACACGGTGTTGCACGTTCCAAAATCCATCGCAAAGGCCATAGCCGCTACTCCTTCCCTCGTTCAGCCGCATTCGCTCCCACGCTCTCTTCGACCCGGCTGACCAGCGCCTTGACGGGCGCACTTTTTGCAAACCGGTAGCCCACGAAACGGACCCGCACTGGATCTCCGTCACGCACGTCTCCCCCGCTCATCCGTTGATGCAGGGCGGGATCAAACGACGATTCCTCGCCGACCACGCCGATCTGTTCCAGACCGCGTTCGATCAGGGCTTGCTCGATCTTGCCGGAGAGCTTCAGCGCGTCGGTGGCCCGGACATCGCGCCCAGTCTCGGCCATGTGGCGGAGCGTGGCCAACTGGGACAGCGTGGGCGCCAGCGCACGCAGCAGGCCCGACATTGCCTCTCCGGCCGCTGTCTGGCAGGCCGCCGTCGCTTCCTGCTCATGCCGCGCATACTCCTCACGCAGCTTCGCAGCCTCCGCCCTGCTCGACTCGAGATCCATCCGCAACCGCGCCAGAACGGACCCTTGCTCGCTGACAGCAGCCTGCTGGCTTTCGGCTGGCGGCGCCGTGCGCCCCGTGATCGCATCCCAGATCGACTTCACTCGCTCGTTCAATTTCATGCGCGTTCGCCTTTCAAGGTGTAAAGGAGTAAAGGTTCAAGATCTAAAATCCAGTCCTCGCCACCCGGAACCCGCAGTTGCCGCTCCGGCGCGTCGGGCCGCTGCCGTTGCGGTCCGCACCCCGGAAGCGGCCGGGAAAGCCGTCGAACCAGGAACCGCCCCGCACCACACGTAAACTTCCGCTGGCTGGGGCCTTGAGGTCCCCTGCCTTGTATCGATCATAAGCATTGCTTTCATACCAGTCCTCACACCACTCCCACACGTTCCCCGACATCTGATACAGCCCCCACGGACTTGTCCCCGAAGCGTATTCCCAAACAGCTGCTGTCGTCCCGTTTCCTTTGTTCGTGCTGTTCCGACACTTGCTTGGATCCCACCCGTCCCCCCAGGGATATTCCCGCCCATCCACACCCCGCGCCCCTTTCTCCCACTCGAGTTCGCTCGGCAACCGCAAGCCCGCCCATTTGCAGTACGCTTGCGCATCGTCCCAACTGACAAACACGACCGGATGATCGGCCTTCTCCGCCGGAAAACTCCGGCTTTTCCATATCGCTGTCCCATAATCCGCAACATCCGGCGCCCGATGCCCTGTCGCCTCGACAAACCTCAGGTATTGTGCGTTGGTCACCGGCGTCACCGCCAGGTAAAATGCCGGCAACTCGACCGGGAACTTGTCCCATCCAGCCAGGAACTTCCCTCCCGGCACCAGCGCCAGAACAGTGCCATCGATCGCGTTCACGATCAGACGGTTCTCAGCTCGGTAGCGGTCTTGGGCGATGCGGATCAGGAAAGCCATGGGGAGTCAATGCTGGTTGGCGGTATGAATTGGTGTATTCGAGGATTCTGAAGGGCGCACGAACGGGGTGTCTTGGAGTAGCTTGCGCATTCGCTGGATGTCACGCCGCCCGCGCCCGTCACCATGTAGGCCGGGTCACCCGACCCGGCGTCTGGAGCCGTGCCTTCAGCCCCGCCGCGTGGGGGCACGCGGCCTACATCGACCGCGCCCGTCACCATGTAGGCCCGGTCCCCTGACCGGGCGTTTGCATAACCCTTTAGCAATTTCATTTCTTGGACCGCTTGCTTCGATCGGACACGCTTTCATTTTCCTTGATTAAAATTCCTTTCTTCAACAAAGGCGGTGTCCCCCGCACTAACCGTGGGCCGTCTGGCTCATCAAAGTGTATTTCCCCACCGAATGGCCATTGCTCCGGTCGGTCGACCAGCCCGTATCGAACCGGATTCAGACACACATATTCCCATTTCCGTTGTTCGCTTTCCGATGCGCGAAATTTGTGATCATGGAATCCCGCCTGCCAACGCCACGTCCGTTTCATGCGGACCAAATCGCCGCGTGAGGCCTGCCTGCCGGGGCGCCGCAGGCAGGGCACGCGGCCTGCTAGATCGCCCGCGTCCGTCCCCATGTAGGCCCGGTCCCCTGACCGGGCGTCCGGAGCCGTGCATTCAACCCCGCCGCGTGGGGGCACGCGGCCTGCATCGCCAACGTCCGCCCCCCTGTAGGCCCGGTCCCCCGACCGCGCGTCTGTGGCTTTGTCTTCAGCCCCGCCGCGTGAGGTCACGCGGCCTACATCGCCGGCGTCCGTCTTCATGTAGGCCCGGTCCCCCGACCGGGCGTTTCCTGGGCCGCCTTCTTCTGATCGGAATCCCCCCACGACTGCCTTAAGAGCCTTGATCCAGTGTCCCAACGTCACGGCCTCGATCCCTTGATGTGCGATGAGATGCAGATGATCGGGCATCACGACAAACCGGCGCGGAAACCAGCCGTAACGACGCGGACTATCGAGAAGAAAGCCGGTCAATCGGATAAAAATGGGCTCATTGGCGAGCACTCGAGCGCGGCCCTCCACGCATAACGTCAGCAGATACGAAATGTTCCCTTCGCGGTCTCGCCAAACCCGGTCGAGCCGCCGCAACCGGCGCGGCGGCGGTTTGGATTGGTCGTTATGGCCAGCTATTTCATGCATATTCCCAACGTCATCTTGGTTATCCGCCAAATCATCAACCCCGCCGCGTGAGGGCGCGCGCCCTACATCGGTAGCGCCCGCCCCCATGTAGGCCGGGTCACCCGACCCGGCGTCTGGAGCCATGCTTTCAACCCCGCCGCGTGAGTGCACGCGGCCTACATCGACCGCGCCCGCCCCCATGTAGGCCCGGTCCCCTGCCTGCCGGGGCGGCGCAGGCACGCCTGATCGGGCGTCTGGAGCCACCAACCACCACTCGCCTGCCGCTCTTTTCAAGGTGTAAAGGAGTAAAGGTTCAAGATCTAAAATCCAGTCCTCGCCACCCGGAACCCGCTGAAGCCGCGCCGGGGCGTCGGGGCGAGGTCGTCGCGGCGCGCACCCCGGAAGCTGCCGGGAGCGCCGCCGCTGGCCCAGGAACCGCCCCGCACCACACGGCCACTCCCGCTCGCTGGGGCCTTGAGGTCACCTGTCTTGTATCGATCATAAGCATTGCTTTCATACCAGTCCTCACACCACTCCCACACATTCCCCGACATCTGATACATCCCCCATGGACTCATCCCTGCAGCGTATTCCCACACGCTCGCTGTTGTCCCGTTCCCTTTATTGCTGTCATTCCGGCATTTGGCCGGTTCCCACTCGTTCCCCCAAGGATACTCGCGTCCGTCCACTCCCCGGGCCCCTTTCTCCCACTCGAGTTCGGTTGGCAGCCGTAAGCCCGCCCATTTGCAGTATGCCTGTGCGTCGTCCCAACTGACGCATACCACCGGATGATCTGCCTTCTCAGCCGGAAAGCTCCTGCCCTGCCAGATTGGCGTGCTATAGTCCGCCTTGTCTGGTGATCTATGCCCCGTCGCTTCCACAAACCGCAGATACTGCGCGTTGGTCACCGGCGTCACCGCCAGGTAAAATGCCGGCAGTTCCACAGGGAAATGTCTGCCTCCTTCATCGTTGCCCTTGCCGCCCGCCAGGAATTTGCCTGCCGGCACAAGCACCATAACGCTGCTGTCCTTGGCATTCCGGACGAGCGGTCGGACCTGGCGGAATTTGTCCGCTCGCTCGTCGGAGATCACCAATTTGTTGTCAATGATAGGCATGATGCCGACGGGAAAAGGGTGGGAGCGATTGGATTGTTGGACAGAGCGTCATAAGTCCACAACGCCCGGTCAGGCTTGCCTGCGCCGCTGCGGCAGGCAGGGGACCGGGCCTACACGAAGACGGCCGCTGGCGATGTAGGCTGCCTGCCCTCACGCGGCGGGGTTGATGGCATGGCTCCGGACGCCCGGTCAGGCCTGCCTGCGCCGCCACGGCAGGCAGGGGACCGGGCCTACAGAATCGTGATGCCCTCACGCGGCGGGACTTATGACGCTGCATGTAGAATCCCGGATTATTGGATTGGTCGGTAGGGGTCATTGGCCTGATTTCAAAATTTCAAATCTTCCTTCCTGACGTCCTGGTCGCTGACGCGGGTGGCGCCTTTCTGATGGGCGCTGTCGTCCTCGAACACTCGGATGGCGCCGCCGGACAAGGAGCGGAACGCGGCGAGGATTTCGGCCAACGCAAGGTTGCGAGCCGCTAATGCGCCTTTCTTGTTCCGCAGCGCAGCGCACAGCGCCTGGACCCGATCCAGCTCTTCCGGGCCGCACTGGATCCGGCTGCCCATCAAATCGTAATCGGCGCCCGCGCACTCGTTGATCCATTGGACCGGATCCGCCCTCTCGGAGGCATGGCCCGTGTGCAGCACGACGGCCAGCCGTTCCGGCCAGTGCTCGCTCGAAGCGCGCTCACCGATCGCTTTGTCGTCTAGTATTCCCTGCTGACCGCCCAGCAAAATGGCTCGGGCACGAACGAACGGATCGCTCGATTCAAGGTCCTGTCGGATCTGGGCATCGGTAACCGTCTCGCTCTGCCACTGCTCGATCAGATCCACCAAACCCTCCGGCAGCGGCGGCGCAGGTTCGATCTCCACCTCCGGCATCTGCCCGATCGCCGCCGCAGCGCGATCCACGATCTCTCCGTAACGCGGGTTCTTCGGACGCCGGCCCGTCTCCGCCCAGTGCCGGCATAACGGCAGCACCTCCGCCAGCTTCATCCCCCGAGCGGCGTCGAAAAGCGCGTCTTCGTTGCCCGAGGCCATCAGCGCCCGCAAGGCAAGTTGAGGATCGGCCTGGACGCCAGCCGACGTGGCCTGCCGATAGGCATCGGCCAGCGCGCCGTCCCTGGCATCGAGCACGACCTCGTTGATCACCGCGCGCAGTTCCGGCGATGCCATCGCCAGCGCCTCAGCCAGCAACGAGCCGTCCTGGTCCTCGAGCTTCCGGTAGCCGGCAACGTTCCGGTTCGCCAGATGCAACAGCGCTTCCTTGGCCGGATTCGACGGCAGCCGCGGCTCCGCCACCAGGCTGCTCAGGAATGGTGTCTGACTTCGGATCCATGCATCCACGATCGGATCGTTCCATTGCTGGGTGTTCGGAAGCGCTTTCAGCCAGGCCTGGGCCCCCGCTTGCACATCGGCGTCCGCATCTTCGAGAAGCTCGAGCGCGCCCGAAACCGCAAGACGGCTTAGCTCGAGCTTCCTGCCCCAGCCAGCCTTGAATACCAACGCTTGCAGAAAAGGCGGCTTCTCCTGAATCGCGCGGCCGACATACGCCTCCGCTACCCCGGCGATGTCGCCTCCACTCCCCAAACGAGACACAACCAGCCAGGCCGTCGAGCGATCCATGGGCAAGCGATCGCCCATCCCAGCCGCCAATGCCCGGTCCACCGCGACCGGTCCCAGCCATGGACGCTCCTTCTGCGTCCATTCCTGGATCAGCGCCTCGACCGCGCCAGGATTGGTGAGGCCGCCAAGGTACGATTCGATCGCGCGCGATTCCGGCTGCTTCCGATCGACGGCATCCACCAAAATCCGCACCGCCTCGGCATCGCCTTGCTCGAACAAAAACTCGAGCGCCTTCCGCCGGCGCCCCGAACCGAGGAGGAACGTTGTGTCGAACAAACGCTGCTTCGCTTCCTGGTGATTCATGGCTTGGCCTCCTTGCGCATCCGTTTCGATGTGCTTTGTTCCGTCAACTTCCGCTGTTCCTCGAGCCAGGCCTCGATGTCCTTCCGCCGAAACCGCCAGGAAGATCCTACCTTCATGCCCGGCAGGAATCCCCGCTGCGCATACGAGTAAACCGTCCGCTCCGCCAGCTTCAAGTAAGCGGCCAACTCGGGCAGAGTCATGATTTCGTCATTCACAATATCGACTCCATTTTGGGTATCATTTGCCGCTATAATGCAGAATATGTCAGTATATGTCAATTCATTTAAGAACCTGCGTGTTTGGTCTTGGTTCCGATGATTTCCCCGCTCTTCTGAACAGTTTGTTCATCACCGAGGAAAGGAGAGCACGGAGAGGTCGCCCGCGAAACGAAGTAATTCTTTTTGCGTCTTTTTGCGTTTTTTGTGGCAATGAAAAATCGGTTGTTCACCTGCGCCGTTCTTGCTTCCCAAGCCCGCTCTCATGAACAAAAATGCAACCCATGAATCATGTGAGGCGCCCAATCGCATCCTGCGCCGGGGCTCTGGCGACGGCCTGGATTCTGCTCCTGGCGCCGTCAGCGCTCGGGCAGGAGCTGTCACCTGTGCCTCGAGGAGTCGTCGTGCGGATCAGCGGCAAGCCAACCCCCACGCTTGCCTATGCGGTCGAGCGAATTGTCGCCGAGCTCCAGACCGTCCACGGACTGAATGCGCATGGCGAAACCGAAGCTCCCCGTCAGGTCGCGATCAATGGTGAGGGCATCGTGACGCTCTGCCGGACGTTGGATGCCGTGCAACCGCAGGAGTCCGGCATGAATCCAACCGCTCTGCCGCGAGACCGCTTCCGCATCACCGTGCAGCCGACGCCTTTTCACGTCGCCATTGTCGCCGCCTCGGACATTGGGCTCTGGTACGGCGCCTGCGCGTGGCTCGATTCGCTCGACAACACAGCGAACGGAACCGCGCTCGCGCCCGTCGGCGAATTTAGTGGCGATCCCGGGCTCGATCTCCGGTTCACGAGAGGTCTCACTCCCGGCAAACAGTTTTCCCGCATCGAGGATGCCATGCCCGCGCTGGATTGGTGGGCGCGATGGCGGATGAATGTGACCGTGGCCGGTCAGTATCCCGATCCCCTCCTCGAGAGCTATCTGGCCGAGGCCCACAAGAGAGGCATTCGCGTCCTTCGGGGATTGGGGGTTCGAAACCTGTGCGCCGCGGATGATGAGGCGGTCGCCGCATGCGCCGGCGAGTTCCTGCGGTTCCTGGAACAGGGCGGCGATGGCGTGTCGCTCCTCTGGGACGACCTCCCGCACGACCGGTGCCGAGGACACTGCCAGCGGTGCATCGAGCGATTTGGCACGAACAGCCTCCCGCATGAGATCGTCCGCGTCCTCGAAGCCCTTTGCGATGTGGCTGCCCAATCGCCGGCGAATCCCCTGATTGTCTGGTGCCCATCCCACTACTCCGAAAACCGCTACCCGGAAATGTCGGATGAATCATTCTTCCGCGTGATTGGCGCCTCCCGGCCGGTCCAGCAACAGACCCACATGTATTACTGCGAGTTTGCTTCGGCGAAGACCGCGATCCTGGATCGCTTCGGCATCACCAACCGCGTCTGGTGGTACAACGGGATGCGAACCGTCTATCACGTCTGCCGCAACTGGCCGGATTCGCCCGAATGGAAACTGGACATCCCGGGCGTCAAGTCGTTCGGAGCGCCCGATTTTGCCAGGTTCGAGGTGGGCTGGAAGACAGGCATCGGCGTGGAGATCGACGGCGCCGTGATCCCGGTTCCCGATCGGACCTGGGAGGATTTCCGCACCTTGTCACTGCGATACCAGGGTTATTATCCGTGTATGGATCTTCATCCCTACCATGCAGCCGTCAGCGGCCTCTTCGCGTGGAGCCCCCGAACATTCGATCAGCAGGAAGCGGACCGGGTGGTCTTCCGCGCCATGTTCGGCCCCGGCAGCGCGAGGGCAGCCCGCCAGTGGAGCGATGGATTCGTCGATCTGCAGGTCCGGCTGGCGCAGGCAGAGGGACAGCCGCCCGCGAGCGCCGACATCGCGAGGCTGGAAAGCCGGGTGGCCAGGTGGCAGGACGCGGCGCGCGAGGTGCAATCGAGCGCGGCTCGAGGGCGGTCGCTGCTCGAGCCGGCCCTTCTGGAATCGGTCCTCTCGCGCATGGGCGAGGCCGAAGAATCGGTACGCAAGATCGCAAGCCAAGTCATATTGCTGGGGGTGCCCGGTAGCGCGCCCGTCCGGTCCAAGGACACGCTCGCGGTGATGACCTGGAACATCCGATCCGCCAGCCGCGGCTCGCCAGTCCCATGGCCCCAGCGGCGATCCCTCTTGCGCGAATGCATAAAAAACGTTTCACCCGATGTCATCGGAACCCAGGAAGGCTATTTTCAGCAGCTGAATGATATCACCGCCGATCTGCCGGAATACGATTGGATCGGCCAGAGCCGGACCGGCGGCAGCCGGGGTGAGTTCATGGCGGTGTTCTATCGCAAATCGCGCCTCGAGCCGATCGCATTCGATCATTTCTGGCTTTCGGACACGCCGGAAACGATCGGCTCGATGACATGGGGCAACCCGGTGCCGCGGATGCTCCTCTGGGTTCGGTTTTTGGATCGGCTCACCGGCAGCGAGTTCTATCTCGCCACCACCCACATCGACGGCAACAAGAACGCGCAAGCGAAAAGCGCGCTCTTGATCCGCGATCGCCTGGGGGCGCTGGACCCGGCCGTGCCGGTCCTGCTGACGGGCGATTTCAACGCCGTGCCTGATCGGGACAAACTACACGAGTTGCTGGTGGGAGAAGACCTCTTCGCCGACACCTGGCTGGCCGCCAAGGAACGCCGCGGCGAAGGCTGGAGCACGTTCACCGGTTTCAAAGAATTGGTCCGCAACGAACGCCGCATCGATTGGATCCTTGCCCACGGATCCGTCGCGGTCGACGCCTCCGAAATCGTTATCTGGAACCGGGCAGGCAAGTTCCCCAGCGATCACCTCCCGGTCATCGCGTGGCTGAGGTTTCCCTGAAAGCCGAAAGGTAGGGCGGCCACTCCGTGGACGCCGCCTCGTTGGCTGCAAGCTCACCGCCCGGCGCGCAGCGGAGTGCGCGCCCTACCTTGCAAGCCGATAGCCGAAAGGTAGGGCGGCCACTCCGTGGACGCCGCCTTGTTGGCTGCAAGCTCACCGCCCGGCGGCGCGCAGCGGAGTGCGCGCCCTACCTTTCAGACGGGATCAGCTGATGCAAGGCGCCGATGATGATCTCCTCGACGTTCTCCGCCAGTCGCGTCGGCTGATCGTAATAGACCATCGATAGCTCGCCTTCATACCCGCGTAATCCCCAAACGCGCCGCGACGGGATGTAGCATGGGACATCGTTCGCGTAGGCGGTCACCCAAAGCCGGTCCCCATCGAATTCGCGCTTCAGCCGCAGCGAGTAGTCAGCCACCACCTCGCCCGCGAGGAATACCATCGTCAGACCGAGCGATGCATCGCGCGGTTGGCCCTCGCTCGAGGCGGCGCGATCGAAGCTCCACGTCTGAACCAAGTAAGGCAAGTGCGTCGGCAGGGATTCGCCGCGCTCGATCCGGGCCAGTTGTTTGCGCGCGTTGTAGCCGGTGGGGTCATTCCGCTTCCCCAGCTCCTCGAGCATCGTGCGCGTCGGCAAGGTATCGAAGGGAAGCTGAATCCATCGGGCCCGGCACTGGGGTGGTCCGGCGAGCGGAGTCAGGCCGCCGGCAACGCGTTGGCGAACCGCGTCGGCGATGGCTTGTCCATGGGCCTGGGCGTGTTCGACCTGTTTCAATGGAAACGGATTGCATTCTGCACCGCAGCCTACCGGGGTGAGGGCCACCGCGGCTGGGAACTGGCGTTCGATCGCCTCCTGGGCGAACCCGGCCCAGTCGCCGCTGATCAGCATATTATCCGCACCCAGAGTGGTGCAGTGACAGGCATAGTTCACCACCAGGGCCATGGTTTGACCGCGCCCGTCGATCACCTGAAGGATCGGCAGATCGTGGTCGACAGGGCCGTCCGGAACACGGCGGTTCCTGGCGAAGCCCGCACGGGTCTGGCCCCAGAAGAGGCGGGCAGGCTGGCGATTCTTCAACGCTCTCGATGCCACATCCTCCAGATGATCCAGCAGCTCGAGCGTGTAGCGGTCAATGCGCTCCTGTCGATCTGCCGGGATGTCCGCACCGAAAATATTGTCGATGCTCCCAGCCAGCTTCGGGGCCGCGTGCGTGTGCGACACGCAGAGCGCCAGCGTGGCATCGGTGATCCCTCGGCCCGCCAGCCGCTCGAGGAGAGAGGCGCGGATGCGCCCGGGCAATCCGCAGTTGTCGATCGAGATCAGCAGGGCCGGGCCTTCGGCGTCCGCGCCCATGGCCAGGGCTTTGGCGTAAATCCGCTGCATCACGCCTTTCGATTCCTCGGGTCGAGCCAGATACCCATTCATGAGAATGGGATAGCTGGGGGTGATATCGGCCTTGGCAACACCCGCCGAAACGAAGCGCTCGCTCGACGCCGGCTCTTGGGGGGGGCCGCCGGCTGCCTCCCCAGAGCTCAGCACATTGCTCAACGCGCAGACAACCGCAAGGATGCCTGCAGCGGCGCGCCAGGCGCGACGAGAGTTCGGGCGTTGCATGCTGGATCGAGAGACGCGGCGCTGGCCGGGGCTTGTGCGAGTGTGTGGGTCAGCTCCTTATGCCTGGGCCAGCTCTTTGCGTCGGCTCCAGATCTTCTGGAACGCCTTCACATACTGTTCGGTCAGTTCAGGCGCTTCCTCGTAGAAGATCGGCAGGAAGATGTGGTTGGCGTTGACGAATGCGTTGCCCGGCATCGAGGCAGGAATTTGGGGTGGGTGATGCCACCACTTGGCTTCGGAGTAGATCTTGAGCTTGTGCTGCTCGGGATAATCCCAGAAATTGACATCGACCCCTTCGGCCTTGAGCGCCTTGACCAGCGCATCGCGCGAGAACCCGAGCCGGTTGAAGTCCACAAACAGCATATTCCGATGGTAATAGACCCGTTTCTGGTCGGGCCGGCAGAGCGGTTCCGTGATCCCCTCGAGCTGCACGAGGTGCTGGTTCATCGCCTGGATATTCTTTTCCACGAACGCATTCATGCGATCGAGCCCCTTGAGCTGCTGCCGCGCAAGGGCGGCCCCCAGCGGGTGCATCCGGTATTTCTGGCCGAACCCGGTTCCCGCGTAAGCGCGAACGGGGCTGTCTTTGGGGAACCGCGCCGGGTCGTTGTACTCGCCGAACGCCGCCGCCCGCTCGTAATGCTCCCGCTTCTGGTACATCCCCATGCCGCCCTCGATCACCGGCATGACCTTGCTGGCCTGGAAGCTGAAAATGCCCATCGTCGCCCAGGCGCCCATCTTTCTGCCCTGCATCGACGCGCCGTGCGCATGCGCGGCGTCCTCGAGAAAGATCAAGCCTTTCTCCTTCGCCCAATCCGAGATGATGTCCATCTGGCAAGGCAGCCCCCAGGAATGCATCACCTCGACCGCCCGGGTCCGCGGAGTCAGCTTCCGCTTCGCGTCCTCGAGGTCGAACGTTGCGGTCTTCGGATCGATATCGATGAAGACGGGGACGCACCCGAAAAACCGCATGGCCAGCGCGGCCGAAAAGAACGTGTAGGATGGCACCATGATCTCGCTGCCCGGAGGCAGATCGAGCGCGAAATACATGCTCGTCAGCGCGCTGCTGCCGTTGATGTGGTTCTTGACAAAAGGGGACCCGGTGTATTCCTGCCATTCCTTTTCAAACAGGGGCAGTTCCTGATAATAATTGTTGTTCGTCAACAGGTCGGAAAGGGCCTTCTTTTCCGCATCGCCGTATCGCGGCCATTTGGTCAGGGCGGCGTAGCGCCCGCCGGACACAGTGACCGCTTTCGGGCCGCCGGACAGGGCAAGCCGCTCGCGCGGGGCCGCCGCGAAACCATAATCGGCCAAGGCGAGGCCAGCGGTGGCGGCCGCGCCGGTCTTGATGAAAGTGCGTCGCGTCTGTTGCTTCATATCGTCTTCCTCGAATAGGCTCTGATCGGTTTGTTTTGCGTAACAGTAATGTTCAGGGCATCCTTGGCAAGCTAGAACAGCCTTGTGGGTGGGGACCGAGGGCGTCGAGTGCCCATGTTGGGCAGGCGTTCACGACCGCGAGCGCGGGCGGCGTCCCGCCAGCCGATGCGTTCTTCATCGCATCCGGCTCTTGTCTTTGATTGACGGACGCATTCATAATGCCCCGAAAGCTTGCCGGCGCGGACGGAACCATTGAGGGGTGGTCATGACCGAATTGGACCGGGTGAGAACACAATTGGCTTTTCAAGCATTCTTGAGGAAGCGTTTCCATCTGGAACCAGCGCCGCCGGCTTGTCGCGGTGGAACAGTGCGACGGCTGCAGTGCGGGTTTACCTTGATCGAACTGCTGGTGGTGATCGCGATCATCGCCATCCTGGCAGGCATGCTCCTGCCGGCGCTGGGCCGGGCCAAAGCGAAAGCCAAGACGGTCAAATGCTCGTCGAACATGCGTAATTGGGGCATGGCGACGCTGATGTACCTGAATGATTTCCATGATGCCCTGCCTTTGTTCGGCGAAAACTCCCGAGATGACACCATGCCCCAATACCCGAACACGCCGTTCAATTCCGGCCGCCCCACCGTGCATACCGGCGGGTCCGTGCTGGCCCTTCTGGACGGGCACGTCGAGCGGGTCGCGTTCGCACAGCTCTGGAACGTCGACCGGGCCGGAATAGTGACCCACTCGTTTTGGCACATGGAGGACTGAATCGCTCAGGACAATAGGGCCTGCCCTGCCCGCCATGCCTCTCAGGCAAAACAAGATTCCTCGAGCGGTCGCATGTCAATCCATATGACAACAACATCCCATTCTTCGTTGGCGATCTTCGGCGGCCGGAAGGTCCGCGAAAAACCGTTCGCCGGATGGCCCGTCTTCGGCGCGCCCGAGGAGGATCGGCTCTTGCGCGCCTTGCGCAGCGGCAAATGGGGCAAGCTCGACGGCGGGGAAGTCGCCGAGTTCGAGCAGCGGTTTGCGGCCATGCACGGCTGCAAGCACGGGATCGGGGTTGTCAACGGCACCGTGTCGCTTCGGATCGCGCTGATGGCATCGGGGATCCCCGCCGAGTCGGAGGTGATCGTCCCGCCCTACACGTTCCTCGCCACCGCATCGGCCGTCGTCGAGGCCAACGCCGTCCCCGTGTTCGCGGACATCGATCTGGAGACCTTCAACCTCGATCCCGACGCGGCCGAGCAAGCCGTCACGCCGCGCACCCGCGCCATCATTCCGGTCCACATGGGCGGCCAGCCGGCCGACATGGACCGGCTCATGGCCATCGCGCGCCGGCGCCATCTGGTGGTCATCGAGGACGCGGCCCATGCGCACGGGGCGTCTTACGCCGGCCGCCCCGCGGGCTCGCTCGCGCATCTGAGCTCCTTCTCGTTCCAATCGAGCAAGAACCTCACCTGCGGCGAAGGCGGGATCGTCTGCACCTCGGACGACGCGCTGGCGGAGGCGTGCCGCTCGATCCACAACTGCGGCCGCATCTCCGGCGGCCTGTGGTACGAACACCATGCGATGTCCGGCAACTATCGCCTCGGAGAATTCCAGGGGGCGGTGCTCAACGCGCAGCTCGACCGGTTGCCAGAACAGGCTGCGACGCGGGACCGGAACGGGCAGTGGCTGGCATCGCGGCTGGCCCGAATCCCGGGGGTCTATCCGCAGCGCCGGGACCCGCGATGCACACGGCACAGCTATCACCTGTTCCTGTTTCGGCTGGACGCGGAGGTCTTCGGAGCCCCGCGCCGCGCCGTCCTCCAGGCGCTCGAGGCCGAAGGGATCCCGGTTTCGGCCGGCTACGCTTTGCCGCTCTACCGACAGCCGCTCTTTCTCAACAAGGCGTTCGGACCCTATCTGCCCGGTGCGTCCGCCCGCCTGGATTACCGCAAGACCCATTGCCCGAACTGCGAGAGGATCTGTTCGGAACAAGGCGCATGGCTCGATCAGCATCTCCTGCTCGGCAGCCCGTCTGACCTCGAAGACATCGCCCGTGCGTTCGAGAAGGTCTATGCCCATCGCGGCTCGCTGGCTTCGATGGCCGCGATGATGCGGATCGCGCCGCCGCCGGAGCCGCCGCGGCCGGCATAGCCCGCCCCCCGCACGGGGTCGGTTCTTGATATTGACATAAGTGGGTGGGCGCTGAGCAGAATGGGCTTTATGGCGCGGAAGCTTCGAGTGGAGTATGCGGGAGCGGTGTATCACGTGATGAATCGCGGAGATCGGCAGGAGCCGATATTTCGGGACGACGAGGATCGGCGCCGGTTCCTGTGCACGCTGGGCGATGCCTGCGCCAAGACCGGATGGCAGGTGCATGCCGTTTGTCTGATGCCCAATCACTTTCATCTCGTGGTGGAAACGCCTGAGGCGAATCTGGTGGTTGGGATGAAATGGCTCCTCGGGACCTACACGGGGCGGTTCAACCGCCGTCACAAGTTGTGCGGGCATTTGTTTGGCGGGCGTTACAAAGCCTTGATTGTCGATGGCAGCGGCAACGGATACTTGAAGACGGTGTGCGATTATGTGCATTTCAATCCGGCGCGGGCCCGATTGTTGACGCCCCGACAGGCGTTGCGGGAATATCGGTGGAGCAGTTGGCCCGAATATCTCAGGCCTCCCGGGCGACGCTGGCCATGGCTGCGGGTGGACCGGCTGCTGGGGGAATATTGCATTGCCAAGGATAACGCCACCGGGCGGCGTCAATTGGAAAGGGCGCTGGAGGAACGCCGGGCGGCTGAAGCGGGGGTGGATTATGCGAAATTACGGCGGGAGTGGTGTTGGGGAGGGGAGGCGTTCCGGGAGGATTTGTTGGAGCAGATGAAGGATCGGCTGGGAGCCGAGCACTACGGACCGGAGCGGCAGGAGACGATGCAAACGCGCGCGGAGGAAATCGTGGCCCAGGAGTTGAAACGGCGGGGTTGGACCGAGGATGGACTGGGACAACGGTCCAAGGGGGACGCAGGGAAGGTGGCGATCGCGGCGCGGTTGCGGGCGGAGACGACAATGACCGTAGAATGGATCGCGAATCGGCTGCGAATGGGATCGCCGGGACACCTGCATCACCTTCTGTATCTTCGCCGCCGAACGACCGGAAAAGAGTAATATGCCATTATCAAGAACTGACCCCTTATCCGTCCTGGTCAAGAGGGGCACTCCCCAAGCTGAGGCCACCCGCATCGTGCGCGATTTCGCCGAATGGCCGGTCGTGGACAATACCCTGGGACTTCTGGAGGCGGCGCTGGGGGAACAGGCCCGCTGGAAGATTTCCTTGTGGGACTCCTTGATTTTGGCCGCCGCACGCGCCTCCGGCGCTTCCGAACTGATCACCGAAGACCTCTGCCACGGCCAAGACTACGGCGGCGTGAAAGTCGTGAACCCCTTTCTTTGAGAAGTCCCCGCCGGGGAGCCAACCCCATGAAGTGCTTGGGGGGAGGCATGGAACGAGTGTAGATGGTGCTCTTAATAGAAAATGGTGTCTTCCACGTGAATTGACATCAAAATATAACGAAGGCACATCACTACCGTGAGAACGACGCTGACTCTGGACGATGACATAATGGAACTGGCCGCCCGACAGGCAAAGCTGCGTGGCGTCTCGCTCGGCAAGACGGTCTCGGCCCTGTTGCGCAAGGGGCTGAACGCTTCCACTCCTGCCCAGGACAAGGATGGCCTGGTGGTGTTCCACCTGCCGGCGGATTCGCCGAAAGTGACCACGGAAGACGTGCGCCGGATCGAAGTCGAGGGCGTATGAATGGCTATTTGCTCGGTACTTCCACTTGCCGACGCGGTCGCCTTTGCGGGCGTCCGGCTGCTGGGGCATCAACAAGTGACGGATGCCTACCTGCTCGGTCTGGCGATGCGGCGGGGCGGCATTCTGGCCACGTTGGACGAACGCATTGCAGCCCTCGCGGAACCCAAGTCGGCCGAGCGCAACGCGCTGTCAGTGGTTGGCTAAGGGTCTGCGCAAAAATGAACTGGATCCAGAAGATCCGTAACCACACGGGCAAGCTGCCGCGCTACGGCTGCATCACCTACGACTTCGACGACAACCCGTTCAGCGATGCGGCCTGGAATGCGGGCGTCAAGAAGCTCTGGGACCGGAGCGGCTCCATGCGCCCCGTGGACTCTTCTGGCACCGGGACCCGAAACCCTGGAATAACACCATGAGAGTTTTCAACAGCTGCCTGGCGGATGGCTGGTCATTCGAGCGGGAGGATCGGGCGAACTGGCGGGCTGGCGCCGCCGGACTCGACGTGATGGTGCATGCCACTCCCGCGCCGGCCGAAGCGCCCGTGGGGATTTCCACAAGCCTCCGACGTGCAATCCTTGAACGACGGCTACGGCGATTATGGACACGTCCCCACGCCGGCGGGAGCGGGCGAAATCCAGTATCGCCGCAAGGCTTTCCAGGGCGCTCCGCCGCGCCTCAACCTGAAGGCGTTCCTGGAAGACGCGGTCAAGCGTGGACTGGCGCCCTCCAGCCAGGTGCTGGGCGTCTGGCTTGGCAACGAGATTTGGACCGGATCGCGCGGCGGGACACTGGTCACCAAGCTGGATCTGGTTGCGAACGGCCGGCGCTATTCGAGTGTGCCCGCGCAGTAGGTCGAACATGATTGAGACGTGCACCGAGGAAGCGAGCAACAGTTGACGGGAGCACAATGGGAATGGGCCGGCACTTGTGAAGCAGACCTGAGGGCTATTGTTTCTCGCCGGCTTTCGGCCCGTCGTGAGTTGGGTTTGGCGTTTGATTCGTGCCTGCGAGCCAGGCAAGATTGAAACGAGCCACGGTGAGAAAGGAATAAGCCCAGGGCCGGCCATGCTTGCGCGGGCTATCCGGATCGCCGCTTTCGTAAAAGCAGAGAACCGTGCCGTCGCGCGCGGCAATGGCGACGGGGTTGTTGACGGTCTGTTCGTTTGGACCGCCCATGTCCTTATTCCCCTCCGGCATGTGCGGGTTGCGCGTCAGCCGCGGGCCGAGATGGGCCACCTGCTTTGCCGGCGACCACGCGCGACCACCATCGGTGCTGCGCCGCAGGTGAATCTCGATTTCGCCCCGATCCGCGACCGCGAACTTGCGCGCCTCGCAATAGGCAAGCACCGAGCCCCTGGCAGTGACGACGATTCCCGGTATGCGATAGAGGCGGAAGCCGTCCGTCTCCTCCGTGAACAGATGGATTTTCTGGAGGAACGGTTCGGCGGCCGGCAGCGCCAGCGCGGCCAGCAGGAGCAGCGCAAACGCCAGAGCGCTTCGGCAGACATGGGGTTCACGTCTTGGTTTGTTCATTGGACTCCCTTCGTTCTCTTCTTCTTGGTCGGAAGCTCGACATTCGGGTCGTAATCGGGATTGGGCCGCATCATCTCGGCGCGAACCTCCTTGCGCCACGCCTCCAGCTCGGCGCGCAGGTCGCTGACCATCTCGGGCCGCGCGGCGGCAAGGTTGTTGGTTTTGTTGGCTATTTCACTGGTGTCTTGCCCGCTTTCTTCTTTTCGGCCCCGGGCGCGGGCCATGGTTGGGTGGGATCCATGCGCTCGTAGTCGGCCGCGGTCGGGCCGCCGCCAAACTGCTCCCAATACCAGACGGCGAATGGGTTGAGCTTCGGGCCGAGGACTTTCTCGTTGACCATCCGCGGGAGGCATTCGGCCCACCACGGGTCAAAGGCGGCGCTCAACTCGCGCACCACCTCGGGATGCCGCGCTGCCACATTGTTCCGTTGCCCGTAGTCCACCGAAAGGTCGAACAACTGCCAGTTCGGTTCGCGTCCGCCGTTCTCGCTGACCAACGCCCATCGGGTGTTGCGGACGGCGGCCATCCTGAACTTGGAATCGTTCGGGTCGGCAAACTTCGGCCATCGGCCTTGATGCGTAAAGAGATACCGGTCCGCCCATGTGGCGCCGGGGTTCTCCAGCAACGGCACGAGGCTGCGCCCTTCGATCTGCCGTCTCACGTCGGCGGAAAGCTTCGCCCCGGCGATCTCGGCAAGCGTTGGGAAGAAATCAATGTGCGCCGTTAGCGCCTTCGTCTCGCCCGGTTTCAACGTTCCCGGCCAGCGCCAGAATGACGATGCGCGTGTGCCGCCGAGCCATGCGCTGCCTTTCTTGCCCCTCATGCCGGCGTTGAACACCGGGTCGCCCGCCGCCGTGCCATTGTCGTTCATGAAGATGACGAGGGTGTTCGGCTCGATGCCCCACTCTTTGAGTTTCGCCAGCACCTGGCCGATGTTCTTGTCAATGTTGTGAATCATGCCGAAGAAATGCGCGATTTGCCTTGTGGCCACCTTGCCCTCGTAAAGCGCGGCGTCTTCCGGGCGGGCGGTGTAGGGCGCGTGCGGCGCGTTGGAAGGAAGGTAGGCAAAGAACGGTTTTCCGGCCTTGCGCTGCGCGTTCATCCACTCGGTGGCCTGGCGGTATAACACGTCGGTGCAATAGCCTTTGGTCTTGTCGAATGTGCCGTTGTGCAGGATCGCAGGGTCAAAATAGGTGTTCCCCGGCGCGTCGCCGCACGAGCCGGGATAGACCTGTCCGATGCCGCCCGCGCCGTGGATGAACATCTCGTCAAACCCGCGCGCGCGGGGGAGATACTCTTTTTCATCGCCCAGATGCCACTTGCCGAAGATGCCGGTGGTGTAGCCTGTGTCGCTGAGGACCTGGGCCAGCGTGACGGCATCCCGCGCCAGACGCTCGCGCTCGAGGATGGTGTGGGTGACACCGTTCTTGAACTCGTGCCGTCCGGTGAACAGGGCGCTTCGCGTCGGCGCACAGGTCGGGCTGACGTGAAAATCCTCGAAACGCACGCTCTCCGAGCGCAACCGGTCGAGGTGGGGCGTCTTGAGGATCGGATTGCCGTGAGCCGAGATGTCGCCGTAGCCCTGATCGTCGGTGAGGAAGAAAACGATGTTGGGGCGCTTCCCGGCGATGTGATCCGCATCGCTGGTGAGCGGCAAAGCGAGCAGCAAAACGACAAGGGAGGTGATGTTCAGTTTCATCGTTTACGCCTTTTTTTAAAAAACATGCCGCTGATCCGCAACCATTATGCTCGGCTCTTTTCCACTGGCATCCCCATCAGCAGCGGCTCATCCTGTTGGCATGCGATCGTCTGTCTTTCACTCGTGCGGCGTCGCGCTGGCCTCGGTTCTGCCGCTTTTCCAATGCCTGGAAGCTCCCGCTGGCGAGCCGGCCGGCAAGCTGAGGCTCCAGTTCGATATCGACCGGCCCGAGGTCTTTCAGCGCGTCGAGATCCGCGTGGATGGGATGCCCCCCGCCGCCAATCCGTTCGATCCCGATGCCATCGCTCTCGATCTCGAGTGCACATCGCCTGCGGGAAAAAAGATCCGGATGCCGGGTTATTTGCATCGGGAGTTCACCCGCAAACTCGAGGGCAACCGGGAGGTGCTTGCGCCTTCGGATGAAGGAAGCTGGCGGATCCGGTGGCTGCCGGCCGAGCCGGGCCGGCATCAGCTTCGCGTGATCGCCTCGCTGGGCGGCCAGGCCGTCGCCCGCGCCGATGGCATCGCCGATGTTGCTCCCGGCAAACGCCCCGGCCTGGTTCGGGTCGACAAATCCGGGGGCCGGCATTTCCGGCTCGACGACGGAACGCCGCTCTTTCTCAACGGGCTTTGCGCATGCTGGCACGGCAGCCGGGGCACATACGATTACGACGACTGGCTCGAGGCCTATCGCAAGAGCGGCATCAACTACATCCGCCTCTGGATGTGGCATCACGCCTTCGGCATCGAGTGGGACCGCCAGGACAAGGTCCGATACCGGCTGGATAACGCCTGGCGGCTCGACCGGGTCATGGCGGAAGCCGAGCGCCGCGGCATCTTCATCATGCTCTGCCTCGATTACCACGGAATCTTCGAGGTGAAACCAGACTACTGGGGCGGCAACAATTTCTGGCCGCGCCATCCCTACAACACCGCCAACGGCGGCCCCTGCCAGACCCAGAACGATTTCTTCACCGATCCGGAAGCCCGACGGCTCTACCAGAAGCGCCTCCGCTATTTGGTCGCCCGGTGGTCGGCCTTCCCGAACCTCCTCGCCTGGGAGTTCTTCAACGAGATCGACAATGAATATGCCTATCTGAAACACGAGGACGTGGTCGCCTGGCATTGCGACCTCGGCCGCCACCTTCGATCGATCGACCCCGCCGCCCACCTCATCTCCTCGAGCTTCACCGGCGGCAGCGAGAGGCCAGATCTGTTCGCCTTGCCCGAAATGGACTTCGCCCAATACCATTCCTATAATGAAAAACATCCGGCCTGGATGACCGCCGAAAAGACCGCCCGCTTCCTCCAAAAGTACCGAAAGCCGTTCTTCGTCAGCGAGTATGGAACCGATTGGCGGGGCTGGAAGCCGGACTCCGACCCGCATTTCCGGGCATTGCACCAGGCAATCTGGAGTGGCGCGTTCACAGGAGCCGCAGGCACGGGCATGACTTGGTGGTGGGAGAGCATCCACTCCGCCAACCTCTACCGGCACTGGTCGGCGCTATCGGCTTTTCTCGAGGGCACCGGCATCGCCGGGACCGACTTCAAGCCGGCCCGATTCCAGGAAACCCAGGGAGCCGCGATTCCTTTCGGCGTCGCCGGGACTGACGAGGCATTGGTCTGGTTGCTCGACCGGGACCACGACTGGCCGAACGGCGCCATGGAGGCCGAGCCCGACCCCCTCAAGGACGCAACCGTAACCCTGCTCGACATGGCGAATGGACGATGGTCGGTCGAGTGGTGGGACACGATCGAAGGCAGGCAAGTGGCCGCCGCCCAGGCCACCGTTTCCAACGGCGCCCTCCGGCTTGAACCGCCGCCCTTCCGGGTCGATATCGCAGCCCGCCTCCGCAAGTAGGCCTTCCCCCCCTCGATCCTCCCGGGGGGAGTGAAACCGGGGCAGGCTTGCCAGAGACGAGGAGGCGGCGGCACGCCGGACAGCCAAGCAACACGCTCAGCAATCGCTTTCAAACGGTGTGCGCGGCGACCGCTGCCAGATGGCGTGGCAGGTCACTTGCACTCCGGCCGCCCATTGTCTTCTCCCTCCCCTCCGCGGCAGTGGAGGGGAGGGCCGGGGAGAGGCGG
>CAYWIM010000081.1:0-23315 GCA_964458325.1 uncultured Verrucomicrobiota bacterium | reverse complement strand
GGGAGGGTCGGGGAGAGGCGGGCGTTGGAACAATCCCCTCTCCCTCTGCCCTCCCACTCGAGCCAGCGGTCGGGGCCACTTTTTTCTTTCCAGACGGACCAGCTCGCCCATAATCGGTTTCGCTGCTGCACGACTGGCAACTGGCAAATGAAAGGCTTTGTATGGGCTTGATGGATTATATCAAATCGCAGTTCCTCGACATCATCCAATGGCAAGACGATTCGCGCGACGTGATCTCCTGGCGCTTTCCGGATGAGGACAAAGAAATCAAGCGGGGCGCACAGCTCATCGTGCGCGAATCCCAGGTGGCCCAGTTCGTTTACCTCGGCCAGTTTGGCGACACGTTCGGCCCCGGCAAGCACTCCCTCACCACCGACAACATCCCCATCCTCTCGACGCTCAAAGGATGGAAATACGGGTTCGAGTCGCCCTTCAAGGCCGATGTCTATTTCGTCAATACCCGCCTGTTCACCGGCAACAAGTGGGGCACCGCCAACCCGATCATGATGCGCGACGCGGATTTCGGAATCGTCCGGGCCCGCGCGTACGGCACGTTCGATTTCCATGTCGTCGATCCGCGCACGTTCCTCAAGGAGGTCGCCGGCACCGACGACCACTTCCGCCTCGATGAGTTCGCCGACACCATGCGATCTCGCATCGTCAGCGTGTTTACGGACGCGCTGGCTTCGGCCAAGGTTCCGGTGCTGGACCTGGCGGCGCGCTACACGGAGCTGGGCGAAGCTCTCCTGCCACTGATCAACCCGGCCGTGACCGCCAAATACGGCCTCGAAATTCCGAGCTTCATCGTCGAGAACGTGTCCGTTCCGCCCGAGGTCGAGCAGGCCATCGATAAGCGCAGCAGCATGGCCGCCGTCGGCAATTTGAACGATTACGTGAAGTTCCAGATGGCGGAGGCGATGACCAAAGGCGGCGGCGAAGCGGGCGGGATGGCGGGAACGGGCGCCGGGCTCGGCGCCGGCCTGGCGATGGGCCAGCAGATGATGGCCGCCATGACCGCCGGCCAGGCCGCACCGGCCGCAGCGCCGGCTGCGACCAACCCGGCGCCGGCTGCACCCGCTGGATTCCCCGAGCTCTTCAGCCCGGCCGACGCGGCCCGCGCCCTGGGAGTGACCGAAGCCGATGTGGTGGCCGCCCTTGCCGACGGATCGCTCAAAGGCAAAAAGATCGGAGCTGCATGGCGCATCACCAAGGCCGCTCTGGACGAATTCCTCGCGCACTGATCCATGGCTGAAGCCGTCGCTCAAAAAAAGTTCTCCTGCCCGGCGTGCGGCGCCGAGGCGAACTGGAATCCCGCCAAACAGGCGCTGGTCTGCGCCTTCTGCGGGACGACATCGCCTGCCCAAGTCGAGCTTGCCGCGGACGGCACCCAGGTCGTCCAGGAGCTCGACCTGGCGGCTGCGCTCCGGGCGATTCCGGACAGCGCCCGCGGCTGGCAAGCCAAGAAGACCTCCGTCCGCTGCCAGAGCTGCCAGGCCATCTCGGTGTTCGATCCCGAGCGGGTCGGACAGCGGTGCGACTTCTGCGGCTCGTCGGCTCTCGTGCCCCACGAGGAGATCAAGGAGGCATTCCGCCCCGAAAGCCTCCTGCCCATGAAGGTCAGCGAGTCCCAGGTCCGCGAAAATATCCGCCGCTGGTACAGCAGCCGCTGGTTCGCTCCGAACCGGCTCCGGAAAGCGGCCCTCACGGACACGGTCAGGGGACTTTACATCCCCTACTGGACCTTCGATGCCCAGGTCCATGCCCAATGGACCGCCGAGTCCGGCTACTACTACTACGAAACCGAGACATACACCGATGCCAATGGGAAAACCCAGAGCCGGCAGGTGCAGAAGACCCGCTGGGAGCCTTCCTCTGGCTCGCTGGATCATTTCTTCGACGACGAATTGATCGCCGCCTCGCGCGGAGTGGAGCCCGATCTGCTCCGGCGCGTCGAGCCGTTCCCCACCGACACGCTTGCTCCTTACAAGGCGGGCTTCCTTTCCGGCTGGGTCGTCGAGCGCTACCAGATCGATCTGGTCGCCGCCGCCCAGCACGCCCGGCAGGTCATGGACCAGAAAATGATATCGCTCTGCGCCCGCGAAGTCCCCGGAGATACCCACCGGAGCCTTCGGGTCCGCTCCGATTTCTCCGAGCAGACGTTCAAGCACATCCTGGTCCCGGTGTGGCTCCTGAGCTACCACTATGGCGCGCGCGCCTTCCAGGTGGTCGTCAACGGTTCCACCGGGGCCATCGCCGGCCGCTACCCCAAGAGCTGGGTCAAGATTCTGCTGGCGGTGCTGGCCGGGCTGGCCGTTGTGGCGGGCCTTGTCCTGCTTGGGGGGAGATAATCCGCGCGCGGCCGCCCTCTCACCGGCCCCGCACATCGACGCATTTGATCTGGGTCTGGTCGCGCACCAGCAGCCGGCCATTCGACAATGCCAGGGGGCCCCAAATCTCCCGGCCTTCGAGCAGCTTGGCCTTGGCAAGCGACTTGAAGCCGGCCGGCGACGGCCGAACCGCATGGAGCTCGCCTTCGCGCCCATCCATCACGTACATCAAACCGTCCGCCGTCAGGATCGATCCGCCCTTGCACAGATACGGGCTGCGCTGCGTCTGCCAGATCAGCTTCCCGGCGAAGTCGAAACAGACCATGCCATCCGCGCGCTCATTGGTGTTGCATAAGAGATACAAGTGATCTTCATGGGCCAGAGCCGGATGGCACTGGCCGCCGATCTGGTCGATGCGGGCCAGCTCCTTCACGCTCCATTGATCCCCCTGGCCTGACACCTGGAAAATCGCGCTGCCTGCGTTATAGCCGCCCGTCACGAACAGCCTGTTCCCGCCCAGCTCCGTCACATTCGGAATCGGGATCTTGCAGGGATGCCCATAGCTCCACAGCAGCCGGCCATCCGATGCGCGGACGCCGCGGACGCCCTCTGGAGTGACGATGGCGACCTGCTCGACTCCGGCGAGAGTCACCACCTTTGGCGAGGCGTACCCCATGGACCCGACCGGCCCGGAGCGCCACCGCTCCTTGCCGGTCGCCTGCTCGAGCGCCAGGATGCCCGCCTGCGCACCTTGCGGCGCCACCAGGAGCATGTCGCGATAAGGGATCGGCGACTGGGCAACCGCCCACGTCGGCAGACGCACGCCGAAATCGGCCAGCAGGTTCTTTTTCCATGCCACCCCGTGCGTCGCCCGATCCACCGCGTGCAGATGGCCGAAGGGACCGATCATGAACACGTGCTTTGCGGTGACGGCTGGCGTGCTGCGCGAACCGTCATGGCTGATCCGCCCCGGCGCGTCATAGGCGAATGTCCATTGCTCCTTGCCGGTCTCCAGATCCAGGCATCGCAACAGGTCCTGCTGCCGATCGACGCGGTCCATCAAAAACACCTGGCCATCCCGAACCGCCGCCCCCCCGTAGCCCGCTCCCAGCTTGGCCATCCAAAGCACCCGCGGCCCCTCGGCCGGCCAGTCCCAGCTCAGCCCCTTCTCGGGCGACGTGCCATCGCCGCTTGGCCCCATGAACTGCGGCCAGTCCGCGCCGTCACATCGCTCGCCCATCAGCATCAAACCCAGCCCCACCACCGCCATACACGCCTGTTTTTTCATATCGATTCGTTCGCTCGACTTGTCGTTGACGCGCGGAACTTACCGCAACCCCGATCGAAGCGCCAACGGATTTCGAGAGTTCCTGAGTTCATGAGCACTTAGGGCCTGTGCAAAACAGCCGGGCTTGCCGATCGAGCGAATCCGTGAGAGGTTTGCCGCCATGCTGCATGGATTCCATCCCGCATCGTCATCGGACGGTTCCTCCAGCTCGATCGCGCCGGCCTTCGAGCAGCCCTCGATGCCACCGGGAACCCGTCTGATCACGCTCGACAACGGCCTGACGCTCATCGTGCGCGAAGACCACTCGGCGCCGGTGGTGTCGGCGCAGGCGTGGTGCCTTTCGGGAAGCATTCACGAGGACCGCTGGCTGGGCGCCGGCCTATCGCATGTGCTCGAACATATGCTGTTCAAAGGCACCACAACCCGCGGCCCCTCGCGGATCGACCAGGAAATCCAGGAGGCCGGAGGCGCCATGAACGCCTACACATCCTTCGACCGGACAGTCTATTTCATCAATGTCCCGAACACGGGTGCTCGAGTCGCCATCGACATCCTCTGCGATATCGTGCGGAACGCAACCCTGCCCCCGGAGGAGCTCGAAAAGGAAAAGGATGTCATCCGGCGCGAGATGGACATGAACCAGGACGACCCGGGACGGCGCTCGAGCCGGCGCCTGTTCGAGACCGCCTTCACGAGGAGCCCTTACCGCTATACCATCATCGGCTACCCGCCCATCTTCGCCCAGGTCACCCGGGATGATCTCCTGGCTTATTACCGCGACCATTATGTCCCTCGCAACCTCCTCATGGTGGTCGTCGGCGATCTCGATGCGCGCGATGTCGAAACCCAGATCCGGACCGCGTTCGAGGCTGCGCGCGATCGGGCCTTGCCTCCCCAGTCGCTGCCGGTCGAGCCTCCCCAGATGGCCGCCCGCGAGGTCATCGAGGAGGCCTCCATCGAGCTGGCCCATTTCCACTTCGCCTGGCACGTGCCTGGCATTCGGCATCCCGACCTCCCGGCCCTGGATGTGCTGAGCACGCTCCTGGGCATCGGGCGGAGCTCGAGGCTGTACCAGCAGGTGCGGGAAATCCAGGGCCTGGTCGAGTCGGTGGAGGCCTGGACCTACGTGCCCGGTGATGCCGGCCTGGTGGGGATCAGCGCGGTTGCTGAAGCGAACCGCTTTCACGACGCGCGAGCCGCCATTCTGGCCGAAGTCGACCGGATCCAGCGCGACTCGATCACCTCGGGCGAGCTGGCGAAGGCGATCCGGCAGTTCACCGTCGCAACGCTGGCCGCCCGCAAGACGATGCAGGGCCAGGCCCAGGACTTGGGCGCAAGCTGGATGGCCGCCAATGACCTGTCTTTCTCCAGCCGCTATCTGGATCGCGTCAAACGAATCACCACCGACGATGTCCGCCGCGTCGCCTGCGAATACCTGACCGCCGACAATCGCACAACCTACGCCCTGCTCCCGCCCGGCTCGGCGCCCGCGCTGGCCGCTTCCGCCGCCCGGGCTGTCGACCAGCCCATCCAGCCATTCTCCCTCCCGAACGGCCTGCGCCTCCTCGTCAAAGAGGATCATCGGCTCCCATTCGTCGAGTTTCGAATGGTGTTCCAGGGCGGCGTTCTGTGCGAGTCCGCCCCGCGGAACGGGTTGACGCTCCTCCTGTCCCGCCTGCTGCTCAAAGGAACGGCCAGCCGGTCCGCCGAGCAGATCGCCTCGGAGATCGAGTCGCTGGGCGGCAGCATCGACAGCTACGCGGGCAACAACAGCCTGGGGGTGAACCTCGAGGTCCTGAGCCCCGATTTCGCCACCGGCCTGGACCTGCTGGCCGACGTTGTGCGGCGCCCGGTGTTTCCCCCTGAGGCCCTCGAGCTCGAAAAGAGCCTCCAGCTCGCCACGCTCAAATCCCTCCACGATCAGGTCCTGCCCACCGCCAGCCGCGCCCTGCGGCGCGCCTTGTTCGGCCCCCAGGGCTACGGCCTGGATGTCAATGGCGAGGAGGAATCCGTCGCCGCGATCTGCATCGAGGACATCCGCCAATTCCACCAGCGCCTGGCTGCGCCCGGCAACGCCGTCCTCGCCGTCTATGGGGACGTCCAAGCCGCATCCGTCCTGGATGCCGTCACCCAGGCTCTGGGCGATTGGCCCGCCCAGCCCTCCGTTGGCCTGCCGGATCTGAACCCCTCGAGCCACGGCTCCCGCCGTGTGGTCGAGCTCCGCGACAAGAAGCAGGCAGTCGTTCTTCTCGGATTCCCTGGCGCCTCGATTTTCGATCCTGACCGATACGCCCTGGAGCTGATCCAGGAGGCCTGCAGCGACCTCGGGTCCCGGCTGTTTCTCCGGATCCGGGAGAAGCTCGGCCTGGCCTATTACGTCGGCGCCCAAAATGTCCTGGGCCTCGTTCCCGGCTATTTTGCATTTTATGCGGGCACGGCCCCTGAGCAGGCGGCCCAGGTCGAGAAAGAGATGCTCGCCGAAGCCCAGACCCTTCGCTCCGACGGGCTCACCATCGAGGAGCTCCAACGCGCCAAGGCCAAGCTCATCGGCCAGAAAAAGATCGCCCGCCAGGACCTCGGCTCCCTCGCCCAGACAACCGCCCTGGACCAGCTCTACGGCCTCGGCTACGAACACATCGACCGCGAGGACGCCCTCTATCAGGCCGTCACTCTCGACCAGATCCGATCCGCCGCCTGCCGCTTCCTCACGCTCGACCGTTGCGTCACGGCTCTGGTCCAGCCGCCGCCGCCCTCCTGATCTTCCTTTCCTCATTGACGATCCCGAGATGGGCGGAGAACATCATCGCCCATGTCCCGTCTCTTCCTGGCGATCGCCTTGGCCGCCGCCCTCCCGGCCGGCGCCGCCTCCATCGAAATCACCAGCCCCAACGGCCTCGTCTGCCTCCAAATGGACGCCGACGCTCCGGGCCCCATCCTCTACTCCGCCCACAGCCAGGACCGTGTCCGGCTCCATCCGGCCCCGGCCGGCCTGATCCTCGATGACACGGACATCGGAACCAACGTGGTCCTGGGCGCGCCCCGATTCTCGGCCCTGTCCGAGGTGTTTCCGTGGAGAGGCCATAAATCCTCCGCCACCAATCGATGCCGCATCGCTGAAATCCCCGTGCGCAGCCTCTCTTCGGGCCTGGCCTGGACCCTCGAAGTCCGCGTGTTCGACGATGGCGCCGCGTTCCGTTACCGGGTGCCCGGGACCGGCAGCCGCCGGATCCGGGGAGAATCCACCTCCTGGCAACTGCCGCTGGACGCCACCGTGTGGTTCCAGACCGATACGGAAGCCTACGAGGGCGAATATCGATCGTGCCTGGCCAGCCATATCCCGATCGATATGGAGATCCGGGGCACTCAACGCCCGGTCCATTTGGGACCGCCCGTGACGGTGGCTTACGCCGACGGCGGTTACGGCCTGATCACCGAGGCCCGCCTCCGGCGCTACAGCGGGCTCACCCTCCGGCCCGAAGGCGGCGCGAAGCTCCGCGCTACGTTCCAGGACGACCCCGCCGGCTGGCCCCAGGACGGACTCGTCCTTTCCCCGTGGCGCGTCCTCATCCTCAGCCCCGACCTGAATGGCTTGGTCAATAGCGACATCATCGCCGCCCTGAACGATCCCCCGGATCCCAAGCTGTTCCCGGAGGGCATGCAGACCGATTGGATCCGCCCCGGCAAAGCCCCCTGCACGTGGATGGTCTCCGGCAACGACGGCGCGCAATGGGACCGCCAGAAATGGTTCGTCGACCGGTCCGCCGCCCTCGGCTGCGAATACCTCCTGGTCGATGCCGGCTGGCGCTCCGAGCGCTGGGGCTGGCTCAAAGACAACGGCGACCTCTGGCAGCGCGCCGCCGAGCTCTGCCGCTACGCCGCCCAGCGCAACGTCGGGATCGTCCTCTGGCACGCATTCCCCGAAGGCCGCGACGACGGGCCCGGGCTCACCGATCCTCAGGCCCGCGAGGATCTCTTCCGCCGCTGCCGCGAAGCCGGCGTCAAAGGCGTCAAGATCGACTTCTTCAACTCCGAGAGCAAGGCCGTCATCGATGCCTGCGAAGATCTCCTCGAACGCGCCGCCCGCCATCGGCTCCTGATCAACTTCCATGGCGCCCATAAGCCCACCGGCGAACCCCGGACCTGGCCCCACGAAATCACGCGCGAGGGCATCCGCGAGCAGGAATACGTGCTCTGGAGCTCCCTCCCGCTCGCCCATTACGGGGCGCTCCCATTCACGCGCATGGCAGTCGGCCACGCCGATTTCCTGCCGGGCTACCTGCAGCCCCAATTCCTCAAGAACACCACGCGCGTTTTTCAGATGGCCGCCGTCATCGTGTTCAGCTCCCCCTTCCTCTGCTGGCCCGATCATCCCGATGCCTATCTGCATTCGCCCCTGCTCCATTTCGCCCGAACTGTGCCCGTGACCTGGGACGAAACCCGCGTCCTGCCGGGCTCGGCGATCGGCGACACGGTCGTGCTCGCCCGCCGAAAGGGCCAGGAATGGTACCTGGCCGCTCTCAACTGCCAGTCCGAACCCCGGACTCTCGAATTGGGCCTCGACCCCCTCCGCCTCTCCGGCATGGAGATCACCGTTTATCGGGATGGCTCCGACCCCTCATCCTTCCAGATCGATTCTGGCGCGAAACTGCCCTCGGACGGCCTCCTGCAAATCCCGATGCCGCCCGGCGGCGGTTTCATCCTGCACGCCCGCCCCGCCCCGAAGCTCGACGGGTGGAAATAGCCGGCCGCCCGCCGGGAGCGCGCCTGGACGGCCGGGCACTTGCCTGATTCATCTACATATCATGATGAATTGATTTTGGTGTTGATCCTCCTCGCGGTTATGCCACCGTTAGGCCATGGTGGATGGGCCATCGCAGCATTGCCCTTCGACCTCCGATACCCGATGTGAACACGACCGACCGTCAGCGCGAATCTCTGCTCGACCTGATCGAGCGCCGGATCGTCATCCTGGATGGCGCCATGGGCACCATGATCCAGGCTTTCGGATTGGGCGAGGCCGATTTTCGCGGCGAGCTGTTCGCGTCCCATCCGCGCGATCTCGGGGGCAACAACGATCTCCTGGTGCTGACCCAGCCGGCTGTCATCGCGGATATCCACCGCCAGTATCTCGAGGCGGGCGCCGATATCATCGAGACGAACACGTTCAGCGCGAATGCGATCTCCCAATCCGACTACGGTCTCGAGGGCCGGGTTTATGATATGAACTGCGTGGCCGCGCGGCTGGCGCGGGAGGTGGTCGAGGAGTTCGCCCAGACCGATCCGAGCGGTCCCCGGTGGGTGGCTGGCGCCGTGGGCCCCACCAACCGCACGCTGTCGCTGGCCACAGATGTCAACCGCCCCGGGTACCGCACGCACACGTTCGATCAGCTGGCCAAGGTGTATCGCGAGCAGATCACGGGCCTGCTGGACGGGGAAGTCGATCTGTTGCTCATCGAGACGTGCTTCGACACCCTGGTGCTGAAGGCGGCTCTGTTTGCGGCCGAGGAGAGCTTCGAGGATCGAGGGCGCCGGGTGCCCATCATGGTCTCGATCACCATCACCGACCAGAGCGGCCGCACGCTCAGCGGCCAGACCGTCGAGGCATGCTGGAACTCGATCGCCCACGCGGATCTCCTGAGCGTGGGCATCAACTGCGCGCTGGGCGCTGCGCAGATGCGCCCCTACATCGAGGAGCTGAGCCGGATCGCGCCGGTCTTTGTCAGCTGCTATCCCAACGCCGGGCTGCCCAACGCCTTTGGGGGATTCGACCAGTCGCCCGAGGCGATGGCCGCGCAGCTGGGCGAGTTCGCGGCCCGCGGGTGGCTCAACCTGGTCGGCGGCTGCTGCGGCACCACCCCCGCCCATATCCGGGCGATCGCGGGCGCCGTCTGCGGCAAGGCGCCGCGGCGGCTGGCCCGGCCGGAGCCGTGGCTGCGGCTCAGCGGGCTCGAGGCCCTCACGCTTCGGCCCGACAGCAACTTCCTCAACATCGGCGAGCGGACCAACGTCGCCGGATCGCCCCGGTTCGCCCAGCGGATCCTCGCGGGCGATTTCGACGGCGCGCTGGCCATCGCGCGCCAGCAGGTCGAGAACGGCGCCCAGATGATCGACATCAACATGGACGCCCCGCTCCTCGACGCCGAGGAAGCCATGGTCCGGTTCCTGAACCTGGTCTCGGCCGAGCCCGAGATCGCCCGGGTCCCCATCATGGTGGACAGCTCGAAATGGACGGTGATCGAGGCCGGGCTGAAGTGCCTGCAGGGGAAATCGGTGGTCAACTCGATCAGCCTCAAGGAGGGGGAGGCCGCCTTTCTGTCCCAAGCCAGGCGGATCCGGCGTTACGGAGCGGCGGTGGTCGTCATGGCGTTCGACGAGCGAGGCCAGGCCGACACGCTCGATCGGCGGACCGAGATCTGCGAGCGGGCCTACCGGCTGCTCACCGAGCAGGCAGGGTTCCCCCCCGAGGACATCATCTTCGATCCCAACGTGCTGACCGTCGCGACCGGCATCGAGGAGCACCAGCGGTATGCCCTGGACTTTCTCGCAGCGACCCGCTGGATCAAGGAGCACCTGCCCGGCGCCAAGGTCAGCGGCGGCATCAGCAACCTCTCCTTTTCCTTTCGGGGCAACTCGGCCGTGCGGGAGGCGATGCATGCGGCATTCCTCTACCACGCCGTGCGCGCCGGGCTCGACATGGGCATCGTCAATCCGGGCCAGCTGGCGGTCTACGAGGAGATCCCGGCCGATCTGCGCGAGCAGGTCGAGGACGTCATCCTGAACCGGCGGCCGGATGCGACGGAGCGGCTGATCCGCCTGGCGGAATCCTTGAAGCAATCGGGCCCGGAGGAGGCGCGCGCCGACCAGTGGCGGCAGGGCAAGGTCGAGGAGCGGCTCGCGCACGCCCTGATCAAGGGCGTCGTCGATTTCATCGAGGCCGACGTCGAGGAGGCTCGGCGGCAGTACGGCCGGCCGCTGGCGGTCATCGAAGGCCCCCTCATGGCCGGCATGAGCACCGTCGGCGACCTGTTCGGCAGCGGCCGGATGTTCCTGCCGCAGGTCGTCAAGAGCGCGCGCGTGATGAAGAAGGCTGTTGCCTGGCTCCAGCCGTTCCTCGAAGCCGAGAAGGAGTCGGCGGGAAAACCGCGCTCCCAGGGCCGCATCCTCCTGGCCACCGTCAAGGGCGATGTCCATGACATTGGCAAGAACATCGTCGGCGTGGTCCTGAGCTGCAACAATTACGAGGTGATCGATCTGGGCGTCATGACCCCATGCGAGAAGATCCTGCAGAGCGCCCGCGAGCATGCCGTCGACATGATCGGTCTGAGCGGATTGATCACGCCGTCGCTCGAAGAGATGGCGCGCGTCGCGCGCGAGCTCGAGCGCGAGGGGTTCACCGTCCCGCTCCTGATCGGCGGCGCGACCACCAGCCCCGCCCACACCGCTCTTCGCATCGCCCCGGAATACGGGCCGCCGGTGGTGCATGTCCCCGACGCGTCGCGGGCGGTGGGCGTGGTCAGCCGCCTGCTCAACCCCGGCCTGCGGCCGGGTTTTGTCGAGCAAAACATCGCGGACCAGGCGCGCCTGCGCCAGCAGCATGAAAACGCCGGCAGCGCCAAACCCCTGCTCACCCTCGAGGAGGCTCGCCGCCGCCGGCCCGGCATCGCCTGGAAGCCCGAGGACGCGGCTCAGCCGGAGTTCCTGGGTGTCCGCGCGCTCAATCCATTTCCGATTGAGGAGCTCGTCCCCTACATCGACTGGTCGCCGTTCTTTCACGCGTGGGACATCCGCGGCCGTTACCCCGCGGTCCTCGATGATCCCCGCGCCCGCGAGCTGTTTGACGACGCCCGCCGCGTCCTCGACCTGATCGTGAGCCGCCAGCGCCTGCAGGCGCGGGGCGTCTACGGATTTTTCCCTGCCAACCGGGTGGGCGACGACGTCGAGGTTTATTCCGACGACACCCGCGGGCAGCCCCTGGCGCGATTCCATTTTCTCCGGCAGCAGATGGACAAGCCCGCCGGCCAATTCAACCATTGCCTGGCAGACTTTATCGCCCCGGCCCAGCCGGAAACCGCCTCGAACCCGCCCGGCCGGCTGCCCGATTACCTGGGCGCATTCGCCGTCACCACCGGGTTCGGCGTGGACGAGCTATGCGCCGAGTTCGTTCGCGATCACGACGATTACCAGTCGATCCTGGCCAAGGCGCTTGCGGACCGGCTGGCCGAGGCGTTCGCCGAATGCCTCCATCGGCGAGTGCGGATCGAGTGGGGCTACGGCCGCCAGGAGCAGCTCTCGCACGAGGATCTCATCCGGGAGCGATACCGCGGCATCCGCCCCGCCGCCGGCTACCCCGCATGCCCCGATCACACGGAAAAGTGGACGATCTGGCGCCTGCTTGATGTCGAGCGCTCCACGGGGATCCAGCTCACGGAATCCTGCGCCATGCGGCCCGCCAGCAGCGTCAGCGGGCTCTATTTCGCACACCCCGAGGCGAAGTATTTCGCCGTCGGCCGAATCGCGCGCGATCAGATCCTCGATTACCACTGCCGGAAACAAATGGAGCTGGCCGAGATCGAACGATGGCTCGCGCCCAACCTGGGTTACACGCCCACATGAAAGCCGGACGGCCCCTGGCGCTGTATCTCGCGGGGGTGTTCCTGGGCAGCGCACTGATCGCGCCTTTCCTCTATCATCTGGTCCAGTTCCTGGCCGGCCGGATCCCCGCGCTGGCGGGCATCGCGGCCGAGCCGTTCCCGCGCTACCTGACTCGGACGCTTCAGCTGGCCGCATGCGCCGGCCTGTGGCCGCTCCTGCGCGCGCTTGATCTGCACCATGCGTCCCGGATTGGGCTGGTTGATCCGGGGCGCGCCCGACGCCGGCTTGCCGCCGGGTTCGCCGCTGGATTTGTGTCCCTGGCGTGCGTCGCCGCGCTCGCCATCGTATATGGCGGCCGCCACATCAATCCCGAGCTCGACTGGGGCCAATGGACCTACGGGCTCCTGACCGCGGCTCTCTCGGCTGTGTGCGTCAGCGTGATCGAGGAATTGATCTTTCGCGGGGCGCTCTTTGGAGCTTTTCGCCACACGATGTCATGGCCGTCCGCCCTGGCTGCCAGCAGCCTGCTCTATGCCCTGCTCCATTTCATCCGCCGCCCCAAGGCGACTCCCGCCGTGGACTGGACGTCCGGGTTCGCCGAGCTGGGACGCATGTTCGGCAGCCTGGCCGATTACGCCTACCTCATGCCCGGCGTGCTCTGTCTCACCCTGGCGGGCGGGCTGCTGTGCTTGGCCTACCAACGGCTGGGCAGCCTCTATTTCTCCTTCGGAATGCACGCCGGGTGGATCTTCTGGCTGAAATTTTACGGGCGCATCACGCGGGATGCGCCGGATGCCCCCGCCGCCTTCTGGGGCAGCCACCGGATGATCGACGGCTGGCTGGCAACGATCGTCCTGGCAATCCTCCTGGCCGCCTTTGCCTGGCGCACCCGAACACAAATCGCCCCCGAGCTTCGGAGGGCGAGCTAAGGGTCGTGGGGATCCGGCCTACAGAATCGTGCGGGCGGCTCCGCGCAGCCGCATTGTTTCGCGGCGCGGGAGCCAGACAGCTCACAGCCCAAACAGCTCGGCGACGCTGAGCTCGAATTCGGGCCAGCGATCGTCCCGGAGGATCTCCTTCTCGTACAGGATGGTCCGCAGGGCCAGGCCATAGGGGCTGCCGGCGTAGATTTCCACGTTGTTATACCGCGGATCGATGATCCAGAGGCAGGGCACGTTCACCTCCTCGTAGACCATCTTCTTTGCGACCGTGTCCGGCCCGTGATCGCCGGCGCTGATCACTTCCGCGACCAGCCAGATCTTGCCCGTTGCGCTCTCGACCAGCGTCAGGTCCGGCCGAATCCAGGAGCCGCTGCTCAAGGGGACAATCGACCTGCACGGGAGCAGCTTGCGAACCGCCGCCGAGCCCAGGCTGGCGTTGGCCCGGTGATGCAGACGCTCGCAGATGGCTTCGTGCCGGACGCCGGGAGCGCTCCGGATCACGCGTTCGCCCGCCAGAATCTCTTCGTATGATTGGCTCATGCGATCCGCAGCAATTTACGGAGCAATCGCCCCGTGTGCGAGCGTTTATTCCGAGCCACTTGTTCGGGAGGGCCTGCCGCCACGATCTGCCCGCCCCCCGCCCCCCCCTCCGGCCCCAGGTCGATCACCCAGTCGGCCTCGGCGATGAGGTCCGGATGATGCTCGATCACCACCACGGTGTGGCCCGCGTCCACGAGCCGATGGAGCATGTCGATCAGGCGGGCCACGTCGGCCTGATGCAATCCGATGGTCGGCTCCTCGAGCAGAAAGAGCGCTTGACCCGCTCCCGGGCGCTCGCCCCGCCCGCTGGATCTGAGCCCCGACAGGAGATGGGTCACCAGCTTGATCCGCTGGGCCTCACCGCCGCTCAGCGTCGGGCTCGTCTGGCCCAGCTTCAAGTAGTCCAAACCCGTGTCCCGCAAGACCTCCAGCGGCTGGCGCACACGCGGGATCGCCGCGAACACCTCGATCGCCTCCCCCACGCTCAGCTCGAGCACGCGCGCGATGTCCAGCCCATGAAACTCGATATCGAGCGTCTCCCGGTTGTATCGCGTCCCGCGGCAATGCTCGCAGGGCACGAACGCGGCCGGCAGAAAGCTCATCTCGAGCTTGACCAGCCCTGCCCCTTCGCATGGAGCGCACCGCCCCGACGCGCTGTTGAACGAGAACCGCGACGGGCCATACCCCCGCAGCCGCGCCTCGGGGGTCTGGGAGAACAGGCGCCGGATCTCGTCGAAAAAGCCGACATAGGTGGCCGGGATCGAGCGCGGGGTACGCCCGATGGGCGACTGGTCCACCTCGTGAACGGCCGTGATGCCCTCCGCGCCAACCACCCGGCCGATGTCGGCGGATGGCGCTGGACGCCGGCTGCTCCGTCGAGCCAGGCCCGCTCGAACGCACGGCAGCAGGCATTCCCTGACCAAGGTGCTCTTGCCCGATCCGCTCACGCCCGTGACCAGGATCAGGCGATTCCTCGGAAAGCGAGCCGTGAGATTTTTCAGGTTGTGCCGGCGCGCCCCGCTCAGAGTGATCCATGATACGCGATCCGAATTCGCTCCCTCTCCCACCGGGCGGCGCCGCCCGCGCGACGGATAGTCGCGCTGCTGGCGCAGACATCGGCCCGTCACCGATTTCGGATGGCGCATGAGATCGCGCAAGGTGCCGGCCGCCACCACCTCGCCGCCCCCGCCGCCCGCGCCCGGCCCCAGATCGATGATGTAGTCGGCGCGGCGCATGGTCTCCTCGTCGTGCTCGACCACGATCAGCGAGTTGCCCCGGCTCCGGAGCGCCTCGAGAGCCTCGAGCAGCCGTTCGTTGTCGCGGGGATGCAGCCCGATCGTCGGCTCGTCCAAGATGTAGAGCACGCCGCTCAGGTTCGATCCCAGCTGCGCGGCCAGCCGAATCCGCTGGGCCTCGCCGCTCGAGAGCGATGTCACGGCCCGTCCCAGCTCGAGGTAGTCCAGCCCGACCGTCTCCAGAAAGCGGAGGCGCTCCTGAATCTGCCGCATGAGATCCCGCCCCACCCGGGCCGACTCGCCCGGGAATCGGGCGCGCTCGGCCTGCCGGGCCGCCTCCCGCACCGACATGGATCCCCATTGCTCGACGGTCCATTGGGCGGCTCGCCCGCCGACGCTCACCTTCTCCATGCGGACCGCTCGAGCCAGGGCGTTCAGGCGGCCGCCGCGGCACTCGGGACAGATCTCGCGATGCCCCTCCTGCCACCCGAACCACGACTCCTCGATCGCATCCGCCCGGCCGCCGCGATCGACATCCGGCAGGTCGAAGATCTCCCCAAAACCGCGGCATTTCGGACACCACCCGCGCGGCGAGTGATAGCTGAATTGCTTCGGATCGAGCTCTCCGAAGGATTGTCCGCAGCCTGGGCATGCCCGAGCGCGGGAATGGATCGTCTCGCGGCCGCGGCGATCTCGGGCCAGCAGAGTCCCCTGGCCCACCTCGAGGGCGTCATCGACCAGCCTCTGCGCCGACGCGCCGCCCCCGCGCCCGGACGGCCGCGCCGGCAGCGTGCCCACCACCACCTCGACATTGTGCTCGCGATACCGGTCCAGCCGCAGGGGACGATCGGCCGGGAGCAGGCGCCCGTCGGCGCGGACCTCGGCATAGCCATGCTGGGCCGCCCACCGGCCCACGTCCGTGTGGAACCCTTTGCGCGCGCGGACCACCGGCGCCAGCAGCAGCAGATCGCCCCGCTGCCGCAGCTCCTCGCGCAGGCGGCGCCCGAGCTGATCTCGCGTCTGCGAGCCCACCGGCTGCTGGCATTGCGGGCAATACACCGTCCCCAGCCGCGCGAAAAGCAGCCTTATGAAATGATACACCTCGGTCACCGTCGCGACGGTGCTCTTGCCGCCGCCCCGGCTATGGCGCTGCTCGATGCTGACCGTCGGCGGCAAGCCCGCCACCCGGTCCACCTCCGGCCGCGCCAGCTGCTCGACGAACTGGCGCGCATAGGTGTTCATCGAATCCAAAAACCGGCGCTGCCCCTCGGCGAACAGCAGATCGAACGCCAGCGTGCTCTTGCCCGACCCGCTCACGCCCGTCATCACCACCAGCCGGTTCCGCGGGATCTCGAGCGTCAGGTTCCGCAGGTTGTGCACCCGCGCACCCTCGATGCGGATGGCCTCCGCGCGCGCGCCCGTCTTCATCGTCCATGACCTTCCGGCGCCATTCAAGACGGGCCGTCTCCCGGGCCCGCCGCCGGATCCGCCCGGTGAAAATGCTCGGCCAGGGCCACCGCGTTCATCATCGCCCGCGCCTTGTTCATCGTCTCCTGGTACTCCGCCTCGGGCACGGAATCGTTCACCCAGCCGCCGCCTGCCTGGACATAGGCCCGCCCATCCTTCAATACCGCGGTCCGGATCGTAATGCAGCAATCGAGGTTCCCGTTGAACGAAAAATAGCCCACGCAACCGCCGTAGGGACCGCGCTGCGACTCCTCGAGGTCGGCGATGATCTGCATGGCGCGGATCTTGGGGGCGCCGGTCAGCGTCCCCGCGGGGAACGTCGCGCGCATCAGGTCATACAGGGTGCGATCGGCCGCCAGCCGGCCCTGCACCTGCGACACGATATGCATCACATGGCTGTAGCGCTCGATGACCATCAGGTCATGGACCCGAACCGTGCCGTAATCGCAGACCCGGCCCAGATCGTTTCGGGCCAGATCCACCAGCATGACATGCTCGGCTCGCTCCTTGGGATCGGCCAGGAGCTCGCGCTCGTTGGCCTGATCCTCCTCCTCCGTCCTGCCCCGGGCCCGCGTGCCCGCAATGGGCCGGATCTCGACCTGCCTCTCTTCGCACCGCACATGGATCTCCGGCGATGCACCCACCAGCGCCAGATCCCCCAGCTCGAGCAGAAACATGTAGGGCGACGGGTTGATCGTGCGCGCCGCGCGGTAGACCTCGAGCGGCGTGGCCCGCACATCCGCCGCGAAACGCTGGGACCCGACGACCTGGATGATATCCCCGCCCGTGATGAACGCCTTGGATCGATCGACGTTGGCCAGGAACCGTTCCCGGGAGACGTTGGACTCGAACGCCAGAGGCGCCACCTGCGCCGGCAGGCTCACCTGGGTGTGCGCCAGCGGCTGCTGCAACTGCTCGAGCATCCGCTCGATCTCTGCCGCCGCCTCCTCATATGCGCTCTCCGCCGGCCTTCCTTCCTCGACCAGTGCGTTGACCAGCAGGGTGATGGTCTGCGCCACCCGGTCGAATACCAGCAGCCGATCGGCGATCAGGAAGCACATCACTGGCGCCCTCAGATCGTCGCGCTCCGGGCGGCGCACCACCGGCTCGAGGTCATGGATGAACTCATACCCGATGTAGCCCACCGCCCCCCCCGTGAACCGGGGCATTCCCGGCCGGATCACCGGCTGAAATCGCCGCATCACCCTCTCGACCACCTCGAGCCCATCCCGCACCTCTCCCTTCCCCGCGGCCGCACCCGGCAAGGCCACACGGTGCTCCTCCCGAATTCGCCCCGACTCGAGCACCTCGACCCGCGATCCCATCTGCCGAATCACCAGCCGCGGCCGCGCGCCCACAAACGAATAGCGCCCCAGATGCTCCCCGCCTTCCACGGACTCGAACAGAAAGGATTCCCCCTGCCCGCGCACCTTCTGATAGGCGGAGAGGGGGGTCTCGAAGTCGGCCAGCAGGCGGCGCCAGACCGGGATCAGCTGGCCCGGTTTCGCCAGCCGCACAAATTCATCGCGCGTCGGTGTGTTCATGGGGAATATCGGGAGATGCGCCTGGATCGGCGGATCCATGGGAGACCGCGGGGAAGGCCGGGGCAGGCCGCCGGAGCCGCCAAAATGCCAGCGAGGTGTAGATCGTCACCGCCAGCGCATAGCCGATCATCCCCACCCCCACCGCAAACGGCACCAGGAACCAGCCGCTGAACCACACCAGGCCCACACCGACCGCCGCCACCAGGATCGTCTGGCCCAGGAGACAAAAAATGAACAGCCCCGCCGATACCCGCATCAGATGCTCCCGCATCTGGCATCGATAGCCCGCTTCCCCGAGCGTTCGCATCAGCCAGGCGGACTGGAGGTTGCGGGACGCCACCAGCAGGCTCGTCGTCGCGATGATGATCGCGGGCAGCGGCCAGAAGGCCGCCGCCGAACATAACACCAGGTTCACAACCGCACCCCATTTCCACCCCATCCGCCGCGCGATCGGATTGGCTTCCAGCTCGAGGCGGGGCGAGGCGATCCACGTGCTCAGAAAATCCATCCCCCGGGCGAACACCAGCAGCGCGGCATAGATCCCATACTCGGCCCAACTCGCTGTCTCGAGTCCATTCATCAACTGCGGCCTCGAACGGATGGCGGATCCTCGAGGATATCCTCGGTGGCCGTCACCTGCCGGCCATCGGCTCCGCCGGACCGGTAGAAGCAGGATCGATGGCCGGTGTGGCAGGCGGGCCCGACCTGCTCGACCTGGATCAGAAGCGTGTCCCCGTCGCAGTCGACTGCGATGTCCCGGACCTTCTGCGTGTGCCCGCTGGTCTCCCCCTTCCGCCAGAGCGCGCGGCGCGACCGGCTCCAGAACACCGTCTGCCCTGTCTCCAGCGTCCGCTCGAGCGATTCCCGGTTCATGTAGGCCATCATCAGCACCCGGCCATCGCCCTGATCTTGAACGATGGCTGGCACCAGCCCGTCCGAGTTGAATTTGACCTGATCAAGAAGGCTCATAAAGACGCACCGGAACCTCGTGCCGGGCTAAAAACATTTTCACGTCCTGCACCGAATATCGGCCGAGATGGAAGATGCTGGCGGCCAGGACCGCATCCGCCCGCCCATCGCGCAGCACCGCCGCCATATGATCGAGGGACCCGGCCCCGCCGCTGGCGACCACCGGCACGGCCACCGCATCGCTCACCCGGCGCGTCAGCTCGACATCGTACCCGCCCTGGGTGCCATCGGCATCGATGCTGTTGAGCACGATCTCGCCCGCACCCCGCTCGACCGCTTCCTCGGCCCACGCAATCGCCTCCCGGCCCGCAGGCCGTCGTCCCCCATGCGAAAACACCTCCCAGCGACCGGCCCCGGCCCGCCGGGCGTCGATCGACACGACGATGCATTGGCTCCCGAACTTCTCGGCCCCCGCGCGGATCAGGTCAGGCTGGGCCAGCGCGGACGAATTGATGCTGATCTTGTCCGCCCCGGCCGTCAGCATTCGGCGCATGTCATCGACCGACCTCAACCCGCCCCCCGCGGTCAGCGGCATGAAACATTGGTCCGCCACCCGCTCGATCGTGTCGATCATGGTCTCCCGGCCGTGAGCGCTGGCGGTGATGTCGTAAAAAACCAGCTCGTCGGCCCCCTCCAGGTTGTAGCGGAGCGCCAACGCCACCGGATCTCCCACGTCCCGCAGCTCGCCGGCTTCCGCCTTGCCAAAACGGACCCCGCGCGTCACGTGCCCATCGTGCACATCGAGGCATGGTATGATCCGCTTAGCCAATCCGCCCTTCATCGAGGCCCATTATGACAGAACCTCGCCAGAACCCAAGCGGGAATCGGAGGGGCGTTACGCGGACGCCGCACCGGCGCCGAGCGCGCCGGTCTCGCGCAGGTGCGCCTCGAGGCGGTCGAGAAACGGGTGCTGCGCGAACTTCAGCAGCAGCTTCGCCCGGGGCACGGTGAAAAAGGAAGCTCGATCCATCTCCGGGTAGCTCCGATACCGGCCCGAGCCCGGCGGGACCTCGAGCAGAAAGGGCGCGCTCTTCAACGGCTTGGAGCCATCCCAGTCCCCCGCAAACGCCCATGCATGAACGATCTTGCCCCCCTTTTGACGGATCCAGTTCAGCGGGATGAACGGGCCCTGCGGCACGATCCCCACCTCCTCCTGAAACTCGCGAACCGCCGCCTCGATCAGGCTCTCCTCCGGCTCCACCTCCCCCTTCGGAATGCTCCACGTGTCCGAATTCCGATGCCGAAAGTAGGGCCCGCCCGGATGCGCCAGAAACACCTCGAGCCGGCCCTGGCAAATCCGATACATCAGCAGCCCCGCGCTGACCTTCTGCGGCATGTTAATTCATCTAACCATGAACCGCCACGATTTCAAACCATTTTTTATGCCAAGCGTGATGCGTGGGGGATGAGCCCCCCGCGCCGGCTCAGGGGAGCGGGCCGGCGGAATCGCGCGGGCCGCGCGCGCCCCTCAGCCTGGCTGCAGGACTTCGAAGGCGAATCCCTTGAGATATTCCGTCTCCGGCACCGCTGGCAGCACGGGGTGATCCGGCGACTGCGCGTATACCGCGATTCGCCGAAGCCACCGGCGGGCATCGAACGCCGCCTCGAGGATCACCTGCTGGAACATCCGCGCATCCACATGATGGGAGCAACAAAATGTCGCCAAACGCCCCCCGGGTTTGAGCAGCTTCATCGCCCGCAAATGGATCTCTTTATACCCTCGCAGCGCATCCGGCACCGAAGCCCGGTTCCGAGTGAACGAGGGCGGATCCAAGACCACCAGGTCCAGCCGCGGAACGAGCTTCTCGTGCGGTCCTGTCCGGGTTTGGGACTTGAGCCAGTCAAACACATTCGCCGCCTCGAACTGGCATTGATCCGCGAGCCCGTTGCGCCGCGCGTTGCGATCCGCCGCCGCGATGGCCTCGGCGCTCTGATCCAGCCCTCGAACCTCGCGAGCCCCGGCTCGCGCCGCGTGCAAGGCGAACCCGCCCTCATAGCTGAAGCAGTCCAGCACGGTCGCGTCCTTGGCCAGCTCAGCCACCCGCCGATAGTTCTCCTGCTGGTCGAGGTAGAGGCCGGTCTTGTGCCCCAGGCCCGGATGGAACTCGAACCGCAATCCGTTGAGCTTCACCTCGATCGGCTCGCCCATCCCGGCGTCCGGTTCCGCCGGGCCGCCCTCCGCCGGGGGCGGCTCGGCCGAGGTATCGCTCGGCGGGCTCTCGGTCATCCCTTCGAACCGCTGCGCCCCCGGATCGTGCCGCTCGATGACCGTCCGGGGCTTCAAAAGAGCCCGCAGAACATCGCCGATCATGCCGCGCCGCTGGCTCATTCCCAACGACGACACCTGCAGGACCAGCACCTCCTCGTACTTGTCGACGATCAGGCCGCTCAGAAAATCCCCCTCCGCATTCACGACCCGAAACGAGCTCGCCTCCGGGAGATAACGCCGCCGGTAATCCAGCGCGGCGGCGATCCTCTCCCGGAAAAACGCGCCGTCGATCTCCCGTCGGCCAACCGCAAGCATCCGAACCTGGATTTTCGAGCGCGCGTTGAAGAAGCCGATCCCCAGCAGACGATGCCGGTGATCCTTGACCTGAACCGCCTCGCCATCCGCCGGAGGACGCGTCGTTCGCAGGATCGCGCCCTGATAGACCCAGGGATGCCCCGCCAACACCCGGTCAGCTTCCCCCGGACGCAGGATGACCGTCGCTAACGAATCGGATTTCATGATTTCCATGGCCTCGGCACTGCCGGAACGGCTCCGCGCCGTCCGCGTCCGCCGCCAGCCGCCTCCTCACTTATCCCCGGTCTCTCATCCCGGATCAAGCGCTTCCGGATAAAAAGCCGGACCGCAATGCGATCGGGGGAGGGTTCAATTGGCTTGCGGGAGGAGGAATTCCCGGTAATCCTGACGGCACATTATGGGTGGATTCTTTGGCGTTGCTTCGAAGACGGATTGTGTCGACGACCTATTCTACGGGACCGATTACCACTCGCATCTGGGGACCCAGCGGGGCGGCCTGGCCGTCCGCAACGCCGAAGGCATCGCCCGCGTCATCCATGACATCCGCAACGCCCAGTTCCGCAGCAAGTTCGCCGACGACATCGGCCAGATGTCGGGCTCGGTCGGCGTGGGTGTCATCAGCGATTTCGAGGACCAGCCCCTCCTGATCCGGGGCCGCCTCGGCCTCTTCGCCATCGTGACCGTGGGAGCTGTGCGCAACACGGCCGCGCTGGCGGAAAAGATGTTCCGGCGCCGCGGCGTCCATTTCGCCGAAATGAGCCATGGCGAGATCAATCCGACCGAGATCGTGGCGGCGCTGATCAACCAGGAGGAGACCTTCGCCGACGGCATCCGCCATGCCCAGGAAGAGATCGAGGGCTCCTGCTCGCTTCTGCTCCTGACCGACGAAGGCATCTATGCCGCCCGTGACCGCCTGGGGCGCACGCCGGTCATCCTGGCCCAAAAAGAAGGAAGCTGCGCCGTGACGTTCGAGTCGTGTGCGCTGCCCAACCTCGATTACGAGCTCGTGCGCGATCTGGGTCCGGGCGAGGTTGTCCTGGTGACGCCCGAAGGGTTTACCACCCTGAAGCCGCCGTTGCCGGAGATGAAGATGTGTAGCTTCCTGTGGGTCTATTACGGCTACCCTGCTTCGACCTACGAAGGCCGAAACGTCGAGTGTGTGCGGTATGCCTGCGGCCGGCGCCTGGCCCGGCGCGATTCGACATCGGTCGACGTCGTTTGCGGCATCCCGGATTCGGGCGTTGGCCATGCGCTGGGATACGCCAGCGAGGCCGGCCTGCCTTACCGCCGCCCCTTCGTGAAATACACCCCCACCTGGCCCCGCAGCTTCATGCCTCAAAACCAAAAAACCCGGGACCTGGTCGCGCGCATGAAGCTCATCCCCGTGCGCGAGATCATCGATGGCCAGCGTCTCCTTTTTTGCGAGGATTCCATCGTGCGCGGCACCCAGCTCAAGGATACCATCCAGCGTCTGTTCCGAGCCGGCGCGCGCCAGGTGCATATGCGTCCGGCCTGCCCGCCGCTGATGTTCGGGTGCCCCTACCTGAATTTCTCACGGTCGCGCACGGAGCTGGATCTGGCGGCGCGGCGAGCCATCCAGCAGATCGCAGGAGACCGTGCCGACCTCCATCAATACGTCGATCCGACCGGCACGCCTTACCAGGAGATGTGCGGCCAGATCGGCCGCGACCTCGGCCTCACATCCCTTCAATACCAGCGTCTGGACGACCTCCTCGACGCTATCGGCCTGCCCGCAGGCCAGGCCTGCACGTTCTGCTGGAACGGCCAGGCTTAGGGTCTGCGCAAAAATGAATTCCGATTTTGCTGGAGGGAATTGGGCGGGCTGGCAAGGCGCGACGAGCGAGCATACCCGTGCGGTCTGTGAGCG
>CAYWIM010000080.1:0-23408 GCA_964458325.1 uncultured Verrucomicrobiota bacterium | reverse complement strand
CCGTCCCCGCCATGTCATGAAGGAAATTGCCCATCGCAGCAAGTACCGCAAAACTTCGGAACGATTACCCCTGTGAATACCGACTCCTTAACTAAGCGCCATTCGGGACCGGGTGGCATTTATGGACCGCGGGCGAGCACTGGCAGCTGACGCGGGATCGCAGCTGGCTTCGAGCGAATGCGTCCGAGCTGGCCCGGGTGGGCCGATGGATTGTCCGCCAGATCGCCAAGACCCGGCAAACGGGGCCGGACGGCAGGCCGGTGCGCGGCTACGGCCTGATGCCGCCCGGCGTGCTGGCGGATTGGAACGTGTATGCGCAGCATTTTTGCATGAACGCCTATTACGCCGCCGGGCTGCGCGAGCTCGGCGAGGCGCTGAAAAGCCTGGGGCACCCGGACGCAGTCGAGTTCGAGCGGGAAGGGCGAGCCCTGGCCGAGGCGACACGGATTGCGTTCGAGGGGGTGTGCCGGGAGGCGCCGGTGGTGCCGCTGCGTTCGGGGATCTGGGTGCCGTTCTATCCGGGCCAGCCGCACACGCCCGGCCCGGTGGCCCGCGCCTATCCGGGGGAAGATGCCGGGCGCAGCTGGGCCTACAACGTCGAGCTGGGCGCGCACCAGATGGTGCCGGCGGGCGTGCTGGCGGCGGATGATCGGCGGGTGGGATGGATGTTGGAGCATCTCGAGGACCGCGCATTCCTCGAGAGCGGCTGGTTCGATTACCCCGCAGCCGAGAACGAGCGCGACTGGTTCAACCTCGGCGGTTTTTCCAAAGTGCAGCCCTATTATTGCCGGAACGCCGAGATCTACGGATTGCGAGACGATGTGCGTCCTTTTCTCCGATCCTACTTCAACAGCCTGGCGTCGCTCGTCAACCGGGAGGTGCTCACGTTTTGGGAGCATTTCCATCACAGTGGCGCGTGGGATAAGACGCACGAGACCGGCTATTTTCTGCATCAGACGCGGACCATGCTGGTGCAGGAGCGGGGGGATCGCCTCTGGCTGGCGCCGTTTGTGCCAGCCGCCTGGCTTCGGGATGGCCGTCGAATTCAAGTGGCCAACGCCCCCACGCGATTCGGCCCAGTGGGGTATCGGATCGAATCGCATCTTGGGGACGGCTACATTGAAGCGGTCGTGGACGCGCCGCGGCGGGCGCCGGCGACCCCCCTGGCGATCCGGCTTCGCCACCCCGATGGCCGGCCTCCTCGCGCTGTTCTCGTCGATGGCCGGCCGGCCGAAGATGGGCGGGTGGATGCGGATGCGATCCGATGGCAGCCCGCCGCACCCCGGACCTTGGTGCGCGCTCTGTACTGACAGGGCGGCGCCTGGAGATCCGGCCGGCGGTCATCCCCGTGCGCCAGAAGGCGCTGTTGCCCGGGAGGTGGATTCTCTTTTCGGCAAGGTTTTGATTCGACAGCAGCCGGGGATGAACCACAATATCGATCGATTGCTATTTGCCCAATCAACACGCGAGAAGAACCATGAATAACTCGAAGACAATCGATGGCGGGCTCACCGTCTGCGGGGAAGCGGTCCGGGATCGAGATGCGGCGCGCATAGGCCGCCGGCAGTTTCTGAAGAGGGCGGTCCAGGCCGGAGCGCTGCTGATGGCGCCCCAGGTGGTCCGCGGCGCCGTCGTCGGGCGCGACGGCGGGGTTCCTCCGAGCGAGCAGATCGTGCTGGGCGCGATCGGCATTGGCAATCGAGGCGCTTACGTGCTCAGCTGTTTTCTGCACGAGCCGGACTTGCGGTTCGTGGCGATCTGCGACGTCAAGGCGGCGCGCCGGCAGGCGGTCAAGAAGATGGCCGACACCCGGTACGGCAACTCGGATTGCGCCACCTACCGCGATCTGCACGAGCTGCTGGCACGGAGCGACATTGACGCCGTGCTGATTGCGACCGGGCCGAACTGGCACGCCACCGCATCGATTCTGGCGGCGCAGGCGGGCAAGGATGTTTATTGCGAGAAGCCCTGCACCAAGAACATCGCGCAAAGCGTTGCGCTGGCGGAGGCTTTCCGGCGAACCGGCCGCGTGTTTCAGGCCGGCACGCAGCGCCGCAGCCTCCCCAATTTCGCGTTTGCGATCGACCTGGCGCGCCGGGGGAAGCTGGGCCGGCTGCAGACGATGCATGCGCATCCGGGCGGATTGAAGCCCGGGACCAGCGGGTGGGCTCCGGCCGAGCCCGAGCCCTCCCGGGAAGAAGTGGATTGGGACATGTATCTGGGCCCGGCCGCCTGGCGCCCTTACAACCGGCGCTGGCTCGACGGATTCAATTTCGAAAAGGGCGGCGGCATGGTGGGAGGCGGGTGTCTCGAGTGGGGCTCCCATTGCGTGGACCTTTGCCAATGGGCCAATGACGCCGACGACACCGCCCCGGTCGAGTATGAGCCGAAAGGGGACCAGCTGCACGCCCGCTATGCCAACGGCGTCCGCCTCATCATGCGCAATGACGGCTGGCTGCCTCTGGGCTCGTGCCCCGTCCGATTCGAGGGCGACCGGGAGTGGGTGGAGACGGCCGACAATGGCGACATCATGGCCAGCTCGCCAGCCCTTCTCACCGGAAAAGGCGCCAAAATCTCCGGGTATCCCGCCGACTTCCACGTCCGCGATTTCCTGGATTGCGTCAAGTCCCGAGGCCAGCCGCGGGCCAACGCCGACGTGGCCTGCCAGTCGCACATCACATGCCATGCCGCCAACATCGCGCTGTTCCTCGGCCGCAAGCTCTATTTCGACCCGCGGAAGAACGAGTTTGCGGGGGATGCGGAAGCCAATCGCCTGCGCTCGGAAGCGCTGCGCGAGCCATGGCGAATCTAACCAACCGACCCAACAATTTTCACCCAACAGGATTGATATGACATCCAGATTTTCTTCCATGGCGCGATGGGCTTTGGGCTTGGCGGTAGTGTGGACGATCGCGAGCGGATCGGCCGATCTCGGCGCGGCTGAATCTGCCGCCTCCGCCCGCGAGAAGGAGCGCCAGCTGATCCAGGTTTTGAGGTCGGATGCGGCGCCGGCCGACAAGGCGATTCCCTGCAAGCAGCTCGCCATCTATGGGACAAGAGAGGCCGTCCCGGCGCTGGCGCCGCTGCTGGCGGACCCGGAATTGGCTTCGTGGGCGCGCATTGCCCTCGAGGCGATTCCCGATCCGGCGGCCGGCGCAGTCCTGCGCGAGGCCCTGGGCCGCGTCCACGGACGGCTCTTGATCGGCGTGATCAACTCGATCGGGGTGCGCCGGGATGCCGGAGCGGTGAACCCTCTCATCGAAAAACTGCGGGACGCCGATGCCGGGGTCGCCGCCGCCGCCGCGGAGGCGCTGGGACGGATCGGCGGCTCGGCGGCAGCCCGCGCGATCGAATCCTCGCTGGCCGCCGAGGCTCCCCAGGTCCGAGCCGCCGCGGCGCAGGGGTGCATCCGGGCGGCGGAGCGTTTTCTGGCTGAAAACAAGCGCGACGAAGCCCTGCGCCTCTATGATGCTGTACGCGGGGCGAACGTCCCGTTGCAGCGGACGTTGGAGGCGACCCGCGGCGCGATTCTGGCCCGGCAATCGGCGGGGATTCCGCTCCTGATCGAGCAGTTGCGGTCTCCGGATCGCGCGCGGTATGCGATGGCATTGCGGACGGCGCGCGAGCTGCCTGGGCCCGAGGCGACCGAAGCGATCGCGTCGGAGCTGGATCGCTGTCCGGCTGCGCGCCAGGCAAGCTTGTTCATGGCCCTGTCCGACCGCCGGGATGCGGCCGTGCTGCCCGCGGTGCTGCGGATCGCCCAGAGCAGGCCGAAGGAGCTGCGAGTGATCGCCCTGCGCCGGCTCGATCATTGGAACAATGTTGCCTGTGTGCCGGTGTTGCTCGAAGCCGCGGCGGGTAACGACGATGCCCTGGCACAGGCTGCCCGAACGGCCCTGACGCGGATCGAAGGACCGGAAGTCGAATCGGACCTTTTGGCCCGGCTTTCATCGGCCAGCGGCCGAACGCGACAAGTTCTGATCGAGCTGGCCGGGCCGCGCCAGATGACCGAAGCCCTGCCGGTCATCCGCCGCAGCGTGTCGGACAGCGACCCGGGGATCCGCCGCGCCGCTGTCGAGGCCATCGGCGCTCTGGGAGACGGTGGACATGTCTCCGACCTGGTGCGGTTGATCGAGCAGACCCCCAGCGCCGCGGAACGGGATTCGATCCAGAAAGCGCTTCTCTCCATCTGCGGGCGGGGAGGATCGGGCTCCGTTCCGAGCCTGATGCCCCTGATGCGGAGCCGGGAAGGCGCCTTGCGGCAGGTCGCATTGCAGGGACTGGCCGCGGCAGGCGGTGCCGAGGCGCTCGCTGCCGTCGTGTCGGGACTCGAAGACGCCGACGAAGCGGTCCAGGATGAGGCCGTGGGCGTGCTGGGGACGTGGCCGAACAACTGGCCCGAGGATCAAGGGGCGCTGGAGCCGCTCCTGGCATTGGCCAAGACCGGCAAGAAGATGTCGCATCGGATTCAGGGAGCACGGGGCTACCTGCAGCTCCTCCAGGAGAACAAGGCAATCGCTGCCGATGCCAAGCTGGCCAGGGTCGATGCCCTCCTGCCCTCGATTCCGCGGACCGAGGAAAAGCGGCTGGCGATCGCCGTGGTCGGCGCGATCCCCACCGCAGCCGCCCTCGATCGATTGACGATCCTATCGGAGGATCCAGCCGTGAAAGAAGAATCCTGCCTTGCGATCGTCAACCTCGTGGGAGGCAAGCAACGGCCGAACATCGCCCCGGAGCGGGTTCAGAAGGCTTTGCGGACTGTGCTCGAAAGGACCGCGAACGATACGACCCGCCAGAAGGCGCAGGCATTGCTCCAAGCCCGGTGATTGGCGAAGGGCGGGAAAGCCCCGATTGAGCCGCCATCCCTGAGAAGCGGGATGGCGCCATGGAAAGCAAAGAAGTCCGCCTCCGGACGTCGGCGGCTGCGGTTCAGGGGTTCAGGGCGCGAACCGACCTGGGGCAGCCGCCGGGGTCACGAGGTGGATATCGCTCTGGGCCAACAAGGTGCGAACAACTTACGGCGATAGACGTGGCAGCGTTCACGTTTTCTTCATGTGATTCCAATGCAACTTTACAGCTGAGCACTGGGTATAACCATTGACAAGCCCTGAAACGGCGCGGGGCGACGGATGAACGAGAGTGAACAGTTCGAGGCGTTCATGCGGGATCATCAGGACATGGTATACACGGTGGCGATTCGGCTGCTGGGCAACGATGCGGACGCGCAGGATGTGTGTCAGGAGACGTTTCTGAGGGCCTACGAACGGTTTGCCGAGCTAACGAAAACTCAGACTGTGGGGGGATGGCTGCGGACCGTGGCCCGGAATCTGGCGTTGAACCACCTGACACGGTATCGGGCGCGATGGCGGTTTTTCTCGGAGATGACGCCGGAGGGCGAGGAGGATCGGTTCGAGGCGGATCTGGCGGCGCCGCCCGAATCGAACGCGCCGGGGGATGCGGATCGGTGGGCGGATCTGGAGGACGTCATGAGGCGGCTGCCGGAGCATCAGCGCGTGCCCCTCGTGCTCTACCACTTCGAGGATCTCACCTACGAGGAGATCGCCCGGCGTCTGGGGGCATCGCTGAGCAAGGTCAAGACGGATATCCATCGCGCCCGGCAAGCATTGATGAAGAAGATGCGGCAGTTGGGATTGGCGGCGGATGGGACGCGTGAGGGGATCGATGGCACAGATCCTTAAGGACGAGGCGAACCATGAACGAGGAGCAAGATCTGGAGCGGCAGGTGGGTGAGGTGTTGCGGCGGATGCCGATGCGGCGGGCGCCCTCGGGCCTGGCAGCTCGCGTGATGGAGGCCGTGGGGGCGCACCAGCGGCTGCCTTGGTGGCGGCTCGCGTATTGGTCATGGCCGGCTTGGGCGCGGGTCCTGCTGATTTCATGGCTGGTGGGAATGGCGGCGGGCCTGGTGGCTCTGGGATTTCTGGGAGGGGAATGGGCGGCGGCGCAGGTGGCGGGATGGGGCTCGCGGGGCGCCGCCCTGTGGAATCCGATCCAGGTGCTGGGTGAAGCAGGCCTGGTGGTTTTACGCCAGGTCCTTCGGCCTTGGCTGCTGGGAGCGTGGGCTGTTTCGCTGGTGATGTATCTGTTCTGCCTGGGGGCAGGCACAGCGTATTTTCGGCTGGTGTGGCGGAGGGTTGAATCCGGAGCGCAATCATGAAGACACAACGGTGGCACAAAGGGATCGGCGTGGTGTTCGGGGCATGGCTGGGCTGGTCGGTCGCCTTGGCTCAGCCTATCGAGACAGTCGAGGAGGATCGCCCCCCCGCCCGGCTCGAGCGGCATCAGGGGATCCCGTTTTTTGGCCAGAATGTGGTCGTCGAGACCAACGAGATCTACCGGGACCTGGTCCTGATCGGAGGAAAGGCAGTGGTGCGCGGCGAGGTTCGCGGGAATGTTGTGGCCGTGATGGCCGACCTCGAGATCGAGGGCAAAGTGGGTGGCGACGCAGTCGTTGTTCTGGGCAAGACGCACCTGAAGGATACGGCCCGGGTGCGAGACAGCGTGGTGGCGGTCGGGCCGGTGACGGTGGCGCCGGGAGCGGCCATTGGAGGGGACCGGGTTTTCCTGCCGTGGCTATCGAGCATGTCGGATCTGGGATGGATCGAGGAATGGCTGAAGCAGGGTCTGCTATGGATGCGGCCGCTGCCGCATCAGCATGCCTGGGCATGGTGGATTACGGGAATCCTGTTGCTGTTCTACGTGCTGCTGTCGGCCATTTTTACCCGGCCGATCCGGGCCTGCGCGGCCGTGCTCGAGGAGCAGCCGGTGGCGACCCTGGCGACGGGCCTATTGCTCCTGGTGTTGATCGGCCCGCTGGCGTTGCTGCTGCTGGTATCCGTCGTGGGAGTCATCGTGATGCCATTCCTGATATGCGGCTTGGTGCTGGCCTATTTCTTTGGCAAGGCGGCGGTGTATCAGGTCGCCGGCCAGCAGATCGCGCGCCAGCTGGGATTGGGCGTCCTGGACAAGCCGTTGGCGAGCTTGGTGGTGGGCATGGCATTGTTCACCCTCCTGTATGTGACGCCGATTCTGGGGCTGCTCGTGTGGGGCGCGATCGCCCCGGTGGCGATGGGCGCCGTTGCGCTCGCCCTTTTGCGGGGGTTTCAGAGGGAGAGGGCGCCCGCAGCCCTGACGGCCCCGATCCTGTCTCCGGGCGGAGAGGCCGGAAACGCTGGTGGCGGCTTCGCGCCATCGGGAGCGTTGTCGGGCAGCCCTGCCGCGGGTGCGTCTCCCATGGAATCAATGGCTGTCGGGGAGGCAGGGGCAGGGGCCGGTTGTGCCGAGAGCGGCATGCCCTGCGCAGGCTTTTGGATCCGGCTGCTGGCGGCCGTAGTGGATGGCGTGGTGGTGTTCGGCGCGCTGGCATTTCTTCACCTGTCTCGGCACTGGTTTCTGGTCTGGCTGGCCTATCACTTGGCCCTGTGGACGTGGAAGAACACAACTATCGGAGGAGCATTGCTGGGATTGAAAGTCGTGCGAGTGGACGGCCGCATGCTGGATTTTCCGGTGGCGTTGGTGCGGGGGCTATCGGCGATCCTCTCCGCGGTGGCTCTCGGTTTGGGTTACTTCTGGGTGGGGTGGGACAGCCGCCGGCAATCGTGGCATGACAAGATCGCCGGCACTGTGATTGTCCATGTGCCGAGAGGCACGCCTCTGTTTTGACATCCATCCGATTTCAAGGCGCGCTTCGGATTCGAGGCGCGCCTTGCAGGAATGGCTGCTCGGGCTGGCAGGTATCTCCGGCCGGGCTCAGATGGAGCGTTCGGTCGAGCCGGGGAAGCAGCGCTGGAGATGGGCGCTGTCGGGAGGCGTGGTGAACAGGCTGACCACAATGACGGTCAGGGCCGAGAGCGGCAGGGCGATGAGGATTGGATCCACGACAGGCCAGTTGGGCGAGGAGGCGAGAACGCTGGCGTCGACCAGGCCGAGGATGGTGCATTCGGGTGTTTTGACCAGGAGCAGCCACAATGCAGTGGCAGTGAAGCCGACGATCATCGAGGCCATCGCCCCGGTCCGAGTGATGCGCCGGAAGAAGAGGCCGCCGACATACGCCGGGAGGAAGGTCGAGGCGCAGAGGCCGAAGAAGATGGCCGTGGCTCGGGCGATGACGCTGACCATGACCTGGTACTTGTGCGCGTAATAGCCGAAAGCGACCGCCACGACCAGGCCGAACAGGATCGCAACGCGGACGATATAGATCGTGCGGTCCGGCCCTTGGGCGCGCGACGTGCCGAATAGGCTCTGGAACAGGTCTCGGCCGGCGGCGGTGCCCAGGGTATGGAACTGGCTGGAGAGGGTGCTCATGGCGGCCGCCAGCATGGTCAGGAGAAACATCAGGCCGAACCAGGCGGGCATGGCATCCTTGATGAAGCTGGGAATGATCTGGTCGGAGATGCCCTTGGCATTGACGATGCTGATGGAGCGTCCCTGGGCGATCCGGTTAGCCCCGGCCGCCTCGGTAAGATAGGGTTTCTCCGGATCCAGGACGGCGGGGACGACATTGCCTTCGCGGATGGTTCCGACCTCGTTCGTGGTCTTGGGGATGGGGAGCCATTGGCCGCTCGAGCCGGCGGGGGGCGGAGCGGTCAGCGAGGAGGTCTTGCCGCCCTTGGCGGTTTCCTTGAGGACATCGAGCCATTGGCCGGACGCATCCTGGGACATGAGCTGGAGCACCACATGCCCTTTGTCGGAGTGAATCGTTTTGACGATGCGGCCTTTGAAGAGGGGGCCATGCAAGGTGTAATAGGCGTTGGAGAGAGCGCCGGTGGTGAACGCGATGCCGGTCATGCAGAGGATGAAGACGCCGCCGATGCCGACCGCGCGATTGAGCTCGCGGCTGCTCTTGACGGTCATGAAACGGACCGCGAGCTGGGGCTGGGAGAGCACGCCGATGCCCACCCCCAGCACGAGCGTCGAGATCACGATCCACCAGAGGTTATACTGGTTGTCGCCAAAGCCGAAGGCCGGCATGTGGGCCCACCCTTGGTGGCCTAGAGCGGTGAGCGCGGGCGGCGCCAGGTCGGCGAGATCGGTCAGGGCTTGGTGGCCGGGGGTCACGCCGCCGATCCGGACGTAGGTGTAGACCAGAAGAATCACCATGCCGATGAACATGATGCTTCCCTGCAGGGCATCGGTGTACATCACTCCCTTGAGCCCGCCATAAAACACATAGGCGGCGACAAGCACGGCGAAGAGCAGGAGGGCGACATTGTAATCGATCTCGAACGATCGGGTGATGAACTCCGTGCCGCCGATCAGGACCGCGGCGCCATAGAGCGGCATGAAAAGCACGATCACCAGGCCGGCAAAGATCTGGATGAAACGGCTTTGGTAGCGGCGGCCGAGAAGCTCGGGGAACGTGTGAGCGTCCAGCCCGTGGCCAATCCGGCGCGTCGGACCGCCGAGAAACACGAACGCGATGAAGATGCCGACAAAGATGTTGCAGAACGTGAGCCAGAGCAGGCTCATGCCGAAATTGCCGGCGGTGCCGCCGAAGCCGACGATGGCGCTGGTCGAGATGAATGTGGCGCCATAGCTCAGCGACATGACAAAGGGATGGACTTTGCGGCCGGCGACCAGGTAATCCGTCGCGGTCTTGGTGCCTTGATAGCCCAGCCAGCCCAAATAGGCGGTCACAAACAGGTAGAGCAGCACTACGAAGATGTCCAAAAGACTGACTTCGGCGAGCAACATGGTGGTTCCTTGGGTTATAAGGGAATGGAACGATGAACTCCAGGCGAGGCCGGCTGCGGCCTACAGTTTCTCTTCCGCCTTGTCTTCCGAGGCCGCCCAGCGGACGTCCTCCTCCTGAACCGATTCGTCACCGCGGTTCCAGTTGACGGCGCTGTAGACGACACAAAGGATGGCGCTGGCGATGCAAAGCACGAAAACAAGAGCGATCCAGGGATCAGGCAAGCCTAACATAGCATTCTTTGGGTTGACGGTGAGCCGGGGGATGTTCGGGGACGGCCCGCGCCGCCGCAGGCGCGGATCCACCAAGGATCGCCCAGCCGTTTGCATCCAAGACGGCGCGGCGCGCAATGGCAGCTGTCATGGGCATCGCGAACATTCTTAGACCACGGCCCGAAGGTGTCGAGCCCTAATTTGCCTTCGATGAAATTTTTCGGCGCGGATTCCCGCAGCATTTGACAACGATTGGCGCCAGGGGAATGATGAACGGCGCAGCGGCGCCCTTGCGGATCCAACAGAGGCACGAACGTCGGATCGAGCCCCGCCGCGCGACGCGAGCAACCCGCTTCCAGTGACGACGAAATCGAGCGATGAATTGCGAATCCGGGTTCAGGGAGAATCGGGCCGGGGCACGCTGATCTACCTGCCGGGGATCCAGGGGGATTGGACCCTCATCGCCAGCTTTCGGAAGGCGGTCCTGTCCGAGTGGCGGTTCGTGGAGTTCACTTACCCGCGATCCACGGGGTGGAGTTTGGCCCATTATGCTCGGGCGATCCGCGAGGCGCTCGAGCAAGAGGGGATTCGAGAAGGATGGCTGATCGGGGAATCGTTCGGGTCGCAAGTCGCATGGGCACTGATCGATCTCGAGGCTGGCGAGAGGAGGGAGCCGGGTTGCGGGGGGGATTCCTTTCGGGTGTCGGGGCTGATTCTGGCGGGCGGTTTCGTGAGGCATCCGTGCCTGTGGGGTGTGCGAGGGGCGCTGGCGTTGTGGCGCCGGATGCCCGTCCGATGCCTGCAGGCGGGCCTCAAGCTCTATGTGTGCTATGCCCCCTGGCGATATCGGCGTGCGCCCGAGACGATGGCCGATCTGCCCGAATTCGTGGCCCGCCGGGATGAAGCCGACCATCGAGCGACGGCGCACCGGCTGGAATTGATTTTAGGCAACGATCCGCGGCCGATCGCGCGGGGATTTGATCGGCCGGTGTTCTACCTGGGAGGCGCGATGGATCCGCTGGTGCCCTGGCCCTGGGTGCGGGCATGGCTGCGGCGCCACTGCCCGGGCTATCGGGGCGGACGCACCTTCTGGATGGCCGACCACAATGTGCTCGCCTCGTCGGCGCGATCCGCGGCGGTTCAGGTGGGTCAATGGTTGAATCCCCTTTTACATTCTCTTAACAATTTAGTTGGCCCGGGCACATAGAACCTTAACGGACGCAGAGTCTATTATAGGTAGAAGGCCGGTTTGGGACGCAGCCGCGGTCGCTTAGAGCGGCGCAAACCGTCGGGCCGGCCTCGAAAAACCAAACAATGGGACTTGGCATGATGAAAACAACGACTCTAGTGACAATCGGGCTGACACTGGCCGTGTCGGCGTTCACCGCAGCGGCGCAGCAGGGGCAGGGCCGCGGCTGGGGCGGGGGCAGAGGCATGGGGGCGGGCCGAGGACCGGCTCAGGGATTTTCGCCGGCTGTCAGCTTCCTGCTCGATGCGAACAAGGACGGCGTGCTTTCAGCTTCGGAGATCGATGGCGCCCCCGCGGCGTTTCTGAACCTGGACAAGAACAATGACGGGCAGCTCACCGCCAACGAGCTCTGCCCTGGCGGGGTGGGCCCTCGAGGAGCGGGATGCCCGTGGGGTCTGCAAGCCGGAGGCGTTCCGCCCGCCGGCGCTCAGACGGTCCTCATCGCGGTCCTGGATGCAGACGGCAACGGCGCCCTCTCGCCCGAGGAGGCCGCCGCCGCGCCCGCCGCGTTGAGAAAGCTGGATCTCAATGCCGATGGACAGCTCACACCGGACGAAGTGCGTCCGCCCGGACGCGGCCTGCGCAATGGCACGGGACCGCGGGCGCAAATGGGGATCTGTCCGATCGCTAACGGCCAAGGCCAAACGGGCGCCACCGCGCCGGCGGGGCCAGGCTGGGGCCGAGGCTTTCGCAACGGCGCCGGTCCGCGCGGTCAGGCTGGGATCTGCCCGTTCGCGACCCCGCCGGCAGCCCGGTAACCGCCGGAGACTGCCAAGAGCTGCGCGCATACCACCGGCTTCTCTTCCTTCGAACTGGACGACACGTTGTCGCCCAGGTAATCAATGGCCGTGGACCCGATGGAACCGCGGATCTGGGATGCGCACTGCCACTTGTCCGGCGTGCCGGGAGAGACGCCGGGAAAGCGAGCGGCGCAGCTGCTCGAATACGCCGATCGGCTGGGGATCGAGCGGCTCTGCCTTTCGATGGGGATGAGCTGGATCTATGACCCCTCGCCCGAGCAGCTGCGCGCGCAAAATGACGACGTGCTGCTGGCGGTCCAGGAGTTCCCCGAGCGCGTGTTCGGGTTTGTCTATCTGAATCCCAGGCATAAGGAAGCCAGCTTGGCCGAGCTCGAACGCTGCTTGCGAGACGGTCCCATGGTCGGGATCAAGCTATGGGTTGCACGCCGCTGCAACGCGCCTGAGCTGGATTCACTGGTGCGCCGCGCCACCGAGCTCGGTGCGGTCATCCTCCAGCATACGTACCTCAAGGCTACCGGCAATCTGCCCGAAGAATCGACCCCGATGGAGCTGGCCGAGCTTGCCCGGCGGCATCCCCAGGCCCGGTTCATCGCCGCTCACTCGGGAGGAGATTGGGAGATTGGTTTTCGCGCGCTTCGTGACTGCGGGAACGTGTCCGTCGATTTGTGCGGATTCGATCCCGTGGCGGGCGTGACGGAGATGGCGGTCCGCGAGCTGGGCGCCGAGCGGGTGGTGTATGGCAGCGATGCCGGCGGCCGGAGCTTCGCATCCCAGCTGGCCAAGGTCTTCGGCGCCGACATTCCCGAGTCCGCCAAACGGCTTATCCTCAGCCAGAACCTCCGGCGCCTGCTCGGGCCGATCCTCAAATCGAAGGGTGTGAAAGCATGAATCGAGTTCGCACAAGCCGTCGATCCTTCATGAAGGCAACAGCCGTGGCGACGGTCTCCTTGGCCGGCGGATGGGCGGCTGGCCAGGATCGCCCCGCCCTGCCGGGGCTCGAGGAGAAGGCGGCCGGTGGCGAATGGGTTGACGCGAACGTAACCCTGGGCCGCTGGCCATTCCGCCGTCTGCCATTGGACGACACGGGCGCGCTCGTGGCGAAGCTGCGGGAGCAGGGCGTTACGGATGCCTGGGCCGGGACGTTCGACGGGATCTTCCACAAGGATGTCACGGGCGCCAACGCCCGGCTGGCGGAGGAATGCCGGCGGCACGGGCGCGGCTTGCTCGAGCCTTTCGGCTCGGTGAATCCGATGCTGCCGGATTGGGAGGAGGATCTGAGGCGGTGCGCCAAAGAGCACCGGATGCCCGGCATCCGGCTGCATCCGTCCTATCATGGCTACCGGCTGGACGAACCGGCATTCGCCCGGTTGCTGGCGCTCGCATCCGAGCGCCGGATGATCGTTCAAATCGTGGCCGACCTCGAGGACGAGCGCACCCAGCATTCCCTGGGCCGCGCGCCCCATGCGGATTTCAAGCCGCTTCCCAAGCTGCTCGAAAGCCGGCCCGACGCGTGCGTAATGCTTTTAAACTGGTTCCGATCGGTTCCCATGGCGGTGGCGAAGCAGATGGCGCGCGCCGGCGCGTGCCTCGACATCGCCACGGTCGAGAATGTCGGAGGAGTGGCCAGCCTCGCGCGCGAGATCTCCACGGAACGAGTCGTGTTCGGGTCCCATACGCCCTTGTTTTATTTCGAATCGGCTGTATTGAAGCTCAGAGAATCCGCGCTCTCGGCGGCGGCGGAATCGGCCATTCGCGGGGGCAACGCCCGGCGTCTGGCGTCGTTGGCCGGGGCGCGTGCGTCTGTATGAGCGTGAAAGGTTGGCGATGGGCCGTGTTTGCGGCGGAGTGCGCGTTGGCGCTGTGGTTTGTGCCTCAGGCGACCGGAGGTCAGCCCTGGACGGAGGGATGGGCTCGGGGCGGCGGGAGGGAGCGCCCATTTCCAATCGGGACTCCTCGGCAACTGGAGGATCTGCCTGCGGGCCGGTTTCGGTCGCAGCTGGATGCCCTGCCTCCGGCCGCCCGGGGACGCGCCCTGGGATGGCTGCGGAGCTTTCATTTCACCGAGGCGGATCTGCCGTCGCTTCGCGCTGACACCTCCGGCGGCATTCTGTACGCGTGCGATCCAGCGGCCGCGGAGGAGGCGGCCGAGCTGGAACCGCCCTCGATCGCCGGAGCCGCAGTGCCTGTCAGCCCCTTTCCGCAGAGCCTGGTGTTTCATAGCCGGCCCGGCGCGCCCAACATTCTGTTCATCAATTTCACCGGCGAATCCGTGTCCGGCACAGCATGGAACATCGAGATCTCGAGAGACACAATCCCGGCCGTGGCCTTCAGCAGCGACTCGGACCTGGCAACCTTCAGCGATGCTGAGCAAGGGGCGATCCGGCGGATCTGGCAGCGAGTGGCGGAGGATTACGCCCCGTTCAACATCGATGTGACCACCGAGCGCCCCTCTTCCTTCACCTCGCGCACGGCGATGGCCCTCATCACGCGCACCACCGATGCCAACGGAGAACCCAATCCGTATTCCAGCGCGGCGGGCGTTGCCTATGTGAACGTGTTCGCCATGACCCAGTACGCCGTCTTCCGCCCCGCGTGGATCTATGGCGATAACCTTGCTTTCAACGACGCTAACATCGCCGAAGCTGCGTCGCACGAGATCGGGCACAACATGGGCCTGAGCCACGACGGCAAGACGGACGGCGCCGAATACTATGGGGGGCATGGAAGCGGGGAGATCTCATGGGGCCCCCTCATGGGGGCCGGGTATGGCCGCAACGTCACTCAATGGAGCAAGGGCGAGTATTATCTGGCCAACAACACGCAGGATGACCTGGCGACCATCGCCGGCAAGCTCTCCTACCGCGCCGACGATCACGGGGGCACCCCGGGCGCGGCCACCGCGCTGGCGATCTCCGGAGGGACCAACATCGCCGCCACCACCCCGGAGAACGATCCCGACAACGCGCACACGGCCAACAAGGGCGTGCTGGAACGGAGCACGGACGTCGATGTCTTCTCGTTCGTGACGGGCTCCGGCCCGGTCAGTCTGACGGTCGCTCCCTGGGTCACGCCGGCCGGGACGCGAGGCGGCAACCTGGACGTCTGGGCCGATCTCTACGACGAGTCCGGGCGGCTCTTGTTGTCGGACCAACCGCCGCTGGAGACCGCCGCACGGCTGCGGACCAACCTGTTGGAAGGGCGGTATTTCCTTCATGTGCGCGGCTCGGGCGCGGGGGACCCGCTCAAGTCCCCGCCGACCGGCTACAAGGCCTATGGGAGCATCGGCCAATACTTCGTCAGCGGCTCGATCAGCGAGAGCACGGGCTACGTGGTCCCGCCCGTGGCGGAGTTGCACGCGGCCGACCTGGCGCGGGCCGGGCAGGCCGAGATCCTGTTCTCGGTGGTCTATTCCGACAATGTGGCCGTGGACATATCGACGATCGATTCAAACGACGTGCAGGTGACCGGGCCCAACGGCTACAGCCAGCTCGCGCGCTGGGTCTCGCTGGATCGGGCGGACAACGGCACGCCGCGCACGGCCACATACGCCATCACGCCACTTGGCGGCGGCGCCTGGTCGCCCGCGGACAATGGCGCCTATCTCGTCTGGATGCAGGCCGGCCAGGTCTCGGACACGGAGAGCGCCTTTGTCGCCGCGAGACAGCTGGGTCAGTTCGCGGTCACGGTGCCCGCCGCCATTTACGTCGCAAACATGGACACAGATCCGGGCTGGACGCTCGAGACGCAGTGGGAATACGGGGCGCCGGCCTACAGCAGCGGAGGGCCAACCCGCGGTTTCACGGGCACCAATATCATCGCCTACAACCTCCGCGGCAACTACACCGATCGGCTCAGCGCCAGATACGCGACCACACCGGCGATCGACTGCTCCGGCTATGCGTCGGTTACGTTGCGCTTCCGGCGCTGGCTGCGCACCCGAACCAGCGATTCGGTCTCGATTCAGGCATCGGCCAACGGAACGGTCTGGACGAACCTCTGGTCCTCTTCGAGCGCCGTCTCCGACACGTCCTGGCAGGAGGTGCAGTACACGGTGCCCGCGGGGGTGGCTTCGAGTCCGGCCGTCCGGCTCCGCTGGAGCCTCTCGTCCAACAATTCCAAGAATGAGATCGGATGGAATCTGGACGATGTCGAGCTGCTGGGCAATGGCAAGCTGGATACCGCGCCGCCAATCCCGGTTTTGAGCGTCGCCCATCTCACCCTGGGCGGCTCGCCCAGCCATGCCTGCAGCGTGACCTTCGACGATGAGACCGCCGTGCGGCTGTCGAGTCTGGATTCCGAGGATTTGATCGTGACGGGTCCGAACGCCTACACGAACGCGCTCGAGTTCGTGGGCGCCGACCTGCCCGCCGATGGCGCGCCGATCACGGCGTCCTACTCGATCCCGGCCCCCGGGGGGACGTGGGACGCCGCCGACAACGGCGCCTATACGATCGCGCTCCTCGAAGGCGCCGTGGAGGACACGCTCAACAATGTCACGCCGGAGATGGTGCTGGGCCACTTCGATGTTGCGATCCCCGCCGAGAGGCCGGGCGTGCTGGAGGTGATGCCCGCGGATGTCCGGGCCGCGTGGGGCACGGCGGGAGGCCCGTTCTCTCCATCCTCGATGGCCTATACTCTGACCAACTCGGGTGGTTCGACGCTCGATTGGGCGGCGAATCCTTCCTCAGGATGGTTGACCTTATCGGTAACCAACGGCGCCCTGGCCGCCGGAGCGGCCGCCGCGGTCACCGCGTCATTCAACAGCGAGGCAAACCAATTGGCCGAAGGCAGCCATACAAACACGATCCACTTCTCAAACCTTACGATCGGCAGCGGCGTGTTTCGGCGCATCGAGCTCGAGGTCCAACCTTTCCCGATCCAGCTGTCCGGCCGCTGGCTCGAGTCCTCGAGTCTCGAGGTGCGGCTCGCCGGCCAGCCGCTCCGGGCTTATGCGATCGAGACCTCGGCGGATTTTGCCGATTGGACCTGTGTTGTCACCAACACGGCGGGCGCCGACGGCACTTTTGTCTACCTCGATTCCGACGCTGCTGCAAACCCCGGCCGGTTCTACCGCGCTCGGCTTTGGATGCCGCCGGAATGAGCTGGGTTGGGGATCAGACAATTGTTCAGCCGTTGGTGCGTCCAATCGCTTTTGGGTAGCCGCTTCCAGATGGCGCGGTGGGCCACTTGAATCCCGGCAGCCGATTGTCTCCTCGCCTCCATGCCCATGGAGGAGGGCAGGGGAAAGGAGGACGCGCCTCTCCCTCAGCCGGCACGGGATCCGCTCGCCGTGCGCCGCCGGGCTGGACAGCAGGATCTCAGCCGCATACGCTGTTCCCCAGCGCTCACACACACACATCCATGCCGGCTTATTTAACAATCTTGGCGATGCGCCCGATGACGAACGGGGCAGCTGCCAACCTCATTCGGAAAAACGAACCATGAAAAACGCTTTTCGACTGCTGATCGGCGCCCTGCTGATACCGCTGGCGGGGATGGCGGCCCAGCCGCTCAACCTGTTGTTGATCACCGCTGACGACCTCAACGGGAACACGCCGGGATGGATGGGCGACAAGCATGGCGCGACGCCCGCGCTCGATCGTTTCGCCGCTACCGCCCATCGCTTCGTGAACTGCCACCTCACCGTCTCTATCTGCCAGCCGTCCCGGTCGGCGTTCATGACTGGCTTGGTGCCGCATCGAAACGGCGCGCTCGGCTTCCATCCCATCAGGCCCGGCACGCCCACCCTGGTCACGCTCCTCCGGGCGCGCGGCTACTACGCCGCCGTGATGAACAAGCATCCCCACATGAAGCCGGACGCCGAGTTCCCCTGGGACCTGCGGTTGGACGGCTCCGGTAAGACGCCCGCGCTTTGGGACGAGCAGATGAGGCAGGCGATGGACGCCGCGGCCGCCGCCAAGAAGCCTTTCTTCATCAATGCCAACATCACCGATCCGCATCGCCCGTTCCCGAGCGCCGCCGAGGCGGGAGGCCCGGCGAACGGATCCGCGCAGCCGGCGGCCCGGCCAGGCGCTCGCCGAAACGCGGCCGCCGCAGCCGCTCCCGCCCGGGTGTATGCGGCAACCGAAGTCGCCGTGCCTTCGGTCCTCGAGGATCTGCCCGCCGTGCGCGGCGAAATCGCGCAGTACTACACGGCGGTGGCGCGGATGGACGAGAGCTTCCGGCGCATCCTGGGCGCGCTCGAGGCGCGCGGCCACGGCGGCGACACGGTCGTCGTGTTCCTGGGCGACAACGGGATGTCGTTCCCATTCTCGAAGGCGACGGTGTACCGAAACGGCACCCACGAGCCGGTTCTGCTGCGTTGGCCGGGCATGGGCGAGCCGCAGCGGCGCGAGGAGTGGGTGAGCAGCGTCGATCTGCTGCCAACCGTGCTCGAGGCGCTCGATGTCCCTGCGCCCGCCGGCCTGGACGGACGCTCCTGGCTGCCGCTCTTGCGCGGAGAAAAGCAGCTCGGACGCGACTTCGTCGTCACCCATGTCAACACGGTCTCCAGCGGGAGATCGTTCGCGCAGCGGTGCATCCGGACCAAGGATTTCGCGCTGATGTTCCACGCGTGGGCCGATGGCACGCCGCAGTTCCGGGTCGAGGCGATGAGCGGGGTGTCCTTTGGCGCGCTCGCGGAAGCCGCAAAGAGCGACCCTCGGATCGCGGCACGCGTGGCCCAGTTCCAGACCGGCGAGCCGCTCATGTTCTTCAACCTGCGCGCGGATCCCGACGAGCGCGCCAACGTCATCCGCGAGCCCCGATATGGCCCGCCCGTCGTGCGCCTCGAGAAGCTCCTGCTGGAGCACATGGAGCGGACGGGCGATCCCCAGGCGGCAGCTTGCCGGGCGGCGTTCGCGCGGCTCCATTCCCCTTTGAAACCATGAACACAACGATTCGTTTGATCCAGCGAGCGATGGGCGCTGCGGCCGTTCTGGTTTGGATCCCGCTGGCGAGCGCCGTGGCGCATCCCAAGCCGAACATCCTCGTCATCGTTTCCGATGACCAGGGCTATGCCGACACCGGTTTCAACGGCTGCCGGGACATCCCGACGCCCAACCTGGATCGCCTCGCGAAGTCCGGGGTGCGCTGCGTCAGCGGCTATGTCACGCATCCGTTCTGCAGCCCAAGCCGGGCGGCGCTGATGACCGGCCGCTGCCAGCAGCGGTTCGGCCACGAGTTCAACCCGGTCTATGATCCGCTCGATCCCGCGGAGGGGCTGCCGCGAACGGAGAGGCTGCTGCCGGAATTCCTGCGCGATGCCGGCTATGCCACCGGCTGGATCGGCAAGTGGCACCTGGGCGCTTCCCCAGCCCATACACCGCGTCAGCGCGGTTTCCAGGAGACGTTCGGCTTCATCGGAGGCGGACACCAATATTGGAACTGGACGCCCAACCAGCGCCAATACACCCTGCCGATCGAACGCAACGGCACGCCGGTCGAGGTCAGCCAGCATCTCACCACGGTGTTCGGAGACGAGGCGGCGGCATTTGTGAAACGGCATTCGATGAATCCATGGTTTCTTTACGTGGCATTCAACGCGCCGCACATGCCGCATCAGCCCACCCCGGACCGCCTGGCCCGGTTTGCTCACCTCGATGCTAGCCGGGCCAAGTATGCCGCTCAGGTGAGCCTCATGGACGACGCCATCGGCGCCACGCTCGATGCCGTGCGGGAGTCCGGCCAGCAATCCCGCACGCTGGTGTTCTTCTTCTCCGACAACGGCGGGCCCGATGGGAACGCTTCGGTCAACACGCCGCTGCGCGGCCACAAAGGCCAGCTCTACGAGGGCGGTGTCCGCGTGCCGTTTCTGGTCAGCTGGCCCGGGCGATTGCCGTCCGGCAAGGATTACGCCCAGCCGGTCAGCTCACTCGATGTCTTTGCGACGGCGCTGGCATGCGCCGGCGTGCCCATGCCGGCGGACCGCCCTTACGACGGCGTAAACCTCGTTCCCTACCTCGCCGGCGAGCGTCAAGGAGATCCGCATCCGAGGCTGTTCTGGCGGACGGGCGGCGGCCAGCGCTGGGCGGTGCGCGAGGGCGACTGGAAACTCGTCCGTTCCGCAAACCAGCCGGACGAGCTCTACCACCTCCCAAGCGATACGGGCGAGCAGCGCGATCTGGCCCTCGAGAAGCCCGAGGTGGCGCGCCGTCTCGCCGCGATCCTCGAGGCGTGGAACCAGGAGCTGATCGCCCCGGCATTCCTCGGCTCGAGCGTGAAGAATGAGGACTGGGGGCCCGGCGGCGCCAATCAGCGAAACCGTCCATCCCCCAAGCCGAAGCCGCGGGCCGCGCTGCCGGATCGCGCGGCGCTCGGCTTGCGCCGGGCCGTCGAGTTCTTCCGGCGGGAGGTGGCCGTCCATGGCACGTATCTCTGGCAGTACAGCGAGGATCTGTCGAAGCGCGAGGGCGAAGGAGTGGCCAGCGCGACGCGCGGATGGGTGCAGCCGCCTGGCACACCATCGGTGGGGATGGCCTTCCTGACGGCATACGAGGCTACGGGCGATCGGTTCTACCTCGATGCCGCGGTGGAAACCGCCCGCGGATTGATGCGCGGCCAGCTGCTGTCGGGAGGATGGACATACTTCATCGAATTCGATCCGGCGCTGCGCAAGAAGATCGCCTATCGCGACGGCGGCGGCACGGCGGGCCGAAATGTCACCACGCTCGATGACGATACCACGCAATCCGCGCTGCGCTTTCTGATGCGGACCGACCAGGCGCTCGCGTTCCAGGACGCCCGGATCCATGAAGCCGTCCAGCATGCTCTCGAATCCTTGCTCAAGGCCCAATATCCCAACGGCGCCTGGCCGCAAGGCTACGACCGTTTTCCCGAGCCCGGGAAATACCCTGTCCAGAAGGCATCTTATCCCGAGTCATGGCCGTGGACATGGCCGGGCGACGGCCAGTACTGGCTCCGCTACACGCTCAATGATAATGCGCTCCTCACGACGATCGAAACCATGTTCGCGGCAGGCCGCATCTATGGCGAAAAGGCGCAGGCCGGAGAATGGGCGAACCTCGCGGCCCGATGCCGCGCCGCCGCGGAAATAGCAGGCGATTTTCTCTTGCTCGCTCAGATGCCCGAGCCTCAGCCCGCCTGGGCGCAGCAGTACGATTTCGAGATGCATCCGGCCTGGGCGCGGAAGTTCGAGCCTCCCGCCGTGACGGGAGGCGAATCCCAGGGTGTCCTGCGAACGCTGCTCGAGCTCTACCGGGAGACGGGGCATGAAAAATACATCGAACCGATCCCGCGGGCACTTGCCTATCTGCGTCGATCGCGCCTGCCGAACGGCCGGCTGGCGCGCTTCTACGAGTTGCAGACCAACAAGCCCCTGTATTTCACTCCCGACTATCGGCTCACCTACGACGGCCGCGACGCGCCCACCCATTATGCGTTCGAGGTGCCCGATCAAACCCAGGCCATCGAGCGCGAGCTCGACCGGCTCATGGATACGCGCCCCGACCCGGCCGCATTGCAGGGGAGGAAGAAGCCAGCCCGGGTCAATCCTCCCGGTATCGCCGAGGTCGAAGCCGTGCTCGATGCCCAGGACGATCGCGGCCGATGGATCGAAGGCGGCGGCCTGCGATATCACCGTCCGAAGGATCCCGCCATTCGAGTCATCCGGAGCCAGACATTCATTCGCAACGTCGAGATCCTCAGCCGCTATTTGGGATCGGTGCCTTAGAAAACAATGGGGTCAATTTCATAATATTGGCAAAAAGAGCCCGCCGGAGAAGCTCAAGGCATGGCACGATCATTGAGGATTCTGGTGGCTGGAGAACATGAGGCGGACGCGGAACGAGCGCAGGGGGGGGAAGCCAGGATGAGCGGTGGTCTGCAGGTCCATCATTTGTAGAATATATGGAATTGACCCGATTGCCCTCCACTCTAAAGGTTTGGCGATTCGGCCGAAATGCGATAGTCATCAGGGGTTGGTGACACATGGGCGGACGTTCCACAGGGTGGCGGCCCGCGCGGCGCGCGCGCTGGGTGCGGACGGCGGGATCCACGACGAAGGACTGAAATGAAACCATTCGCGGCGATCATTGCCATTGGCCTGCTGGCCAGCGCGCACGCAAAGGCGGCGGATCGGGTCTGGCGGGCGACGGGCGAATCGGCCGGGCCGGAACTCGTGGCCTTGGACGACACCATGCGGGCATTCATGGTCGAGCGGAAGATCTCGGCGGGAGCGCTTGCCGTCACATACCAGGGGCGGCTGATGCTGGCCAAGGGCTATCGTTGGGCGGGCAAAGAGGAGGCGCCCGTGGGGCCGGAATCCCTGTTCCGCATCGCCAGCCTCTCGAAGCCGATCACGGCGGTGGCGGTTCTCCACCTGGTGGAAGCGGGCAAGTTGCGTCTGAACGAGAAGGTGGCGGAGGTGCTGGACCTCGCGCCCGTGAAGGGCAAGACCATGGATCAGAGGCTGCCGAAGGTCACGATTTTGCATCTCCTGCAGCACCTGGGCGGATGGGATCGCGACAAGTCATATGATCCGATGTTTCAGGATCGACGGATTGCTGCGGCCCTGAGGGTTCCATTGCCGATCGGGACCGCCGACATCATCGCCTGCATGAACGGTGAGCCGCTGCAGTATGAGCCGGGAACAACCTATGCCTACAGCAATTACGGATATTGTTTGCTGGGGCGAGTGATCGAGAACCGGAGCGGAATGACCTATGAGGAATACGTGCGCAAGGAGGTCCTTGCTCCGCTGGCCATCCGCAACATGCGAATCGGCAAGTCGCGGTTGGCGGAGCGGTTCCCGGGCGAGGTGCAGTATGAGGGGGAGCGGCCGTACGGGGGCTTTCGCGTCGAGAATCTCGACGCCCATGGCGGGTGGCTGGCGTCGGCGGTCGAGCTGGCCCGGTTTGTCGCGGCGCTGGATGATCCGAATCATCATCCGGCGCTCTCCGCCGCTTCGATCGAGCGGATGTTCGCTCTTCCGGAGAACCTCGCGGGCAAGGAGTATCAACTCGGCGATCCCTACTATGCGTGTGGCTGGCAAGTCCGGGATTATGGCAATGGCCAACGCAACACCTGGCATACCGGTTCGCTGCCGGGCGCCTATACCTTTCTGGCCCGGTGGCGAAGCGGCATTGGCTGTGTCGTGCTGTTCAATCAAAGAGGAAAGGAGTTCGCGGCGATCGACTCGGTGATGGGTCAGGCAACACACCGAATCCAGCAATGGCCGGCGGGGGATTTGTTTCGGATGGGGGTCGGTCATAACTGATGACACTGGCGGTCGTTCGCGCGCTTCTGCACCCAGCAGTTGGAAACGTGTGTCCATCGGACCGGGAGCGGTTGATGAGATTGCACTGTCAAACCAACGCGGGCGGAGACTGTGACAATCTCATTGACTGACCCCTCTACGTGTTGGTCCTGATGACCACATCTGGTGATGCGGACGCTGGAGGCGAATCTAAGGGTCTGTGCAAAAATTACTTCCGATTTTGGCGGGAGCGCCGCCGGGC
>CAYWIM010000079.1:0-23568 GCA_964458325.1 uncultured Verrucomicrobiota bacterium | reverse complement strand
TGCTCGCTCGTCTCGCCTTTCCAGCCCGCCCAATCCCCTCCAGCAAACTCCGAATTCATTCTTGCACAGATCCTTAGGGGCCTAGGTCCGACCTCGCTTTTCGAGCTCGCTCACGCGCGCATTGAGCTTCTGGACGGCGGCATGGAACGCATGGATGATTTCGCTCGAGGTGACGGTTTCGTTGCGGGCGAGCCGATCCAGAAGCTCCTCGATATCGACGGTGCTGTGCGGGACTGACGGGGCCTGCCGGGGCGCGGACGACGAATCCGGCCGGCCCGTGAGGACGTCCAGGACCTGCAGGCACTGGGCATGCGAGATCGCCAACGGATCCTTCGATGCCAGCGGGTCCGGCCCGGCTTTCCGGTCCGCCTCGCTAATGGACTGGAGGAGGACGGAGCGGATGGCGGCGGGGATCTCCTGGTCGAGCAGCTCGGTGCGGCCGGTGGCGGTCTGGGTGACATAGCGCCTCTGCAGCTCGCGGAGAAGGGCGCCCCACAGGCTGAAACGGGTCGCTGCCGGATCGGAAATGCTGACGGGAACAAGATTTTGGCCTTCGAGCCGGACGGCATAGACTGGCCTGCCCGATGCGTTGCGGCCGGGCACCCAGCGGGATTCCTCGGCGATACACTCCCGCACGGCGAGGATGATATCCTTCTTAATGGCGGGCGTCAGCGTCCCGATCTGGGGGTGAAGCGATTCGAGGACGGCGGCGGCACGCTGTCCCGATTTGAGCCGGGCAGCCCGGCCTTTCGGGAGCGCCGGCGCGGGGGGGGGAGCGCCTGTCGATTCGCTAGAGGGGGGCGGGCGGACTGGAGGGGGTGGGGCATGAGGTCCGGCGGGCCCCGGGGAGGTTCGACGGAGCGGATGTGTGCGGTGGAGCGCCGAGGGTGCGCGTGCGGCGGCGCCGGTGTCGGGAGGAGGGGCGGGGACCACAATGGGCAGGCGGCACCCGGGACACTCGATCGTTTGACCGCTGGCTTGAGCGTCAACCGCGATGCGCTGTTCACAATGAGGACAGGCAAACTTGAATTCGCTCATGCGATTCAAGCTCCTCCATTCCAGCTCCGGACGCAAGCGCGCAGGATGGATTCGAGCGCGGCTCTCCATCTCCAGCTACTTGGCTGTCCGGCCGAGACAAAAGAGGTGCTGGAATCCGCGCAGGAACACATGGCCGTCGCTGATGGCGGGCGAGGCGTAGCAGGATTCGCCCAGGGCATGCTTCCCGACGCGGTCATAGGCCGGCCCCGGCCTGATCACGTTGATTTCGCCGTCGTCGTTGATGAAATAGACGAGCCCGCCGGCCCGCACGGGTGAGGCGTGGTGCCGCCCCAGCCGCTCCTGCCAATGGACCTTGCCTGTGGCCGCATCGTAGCAGAATGCGACGCCGCTATTGTTAAGGCTCAGGAGGAAATCGCCGGCAACGATGAGCGAAGGGACATAGGGCGCTCCGCGGTCGTCTCGCCAGGCGACGTGGGTGCCCGTGACATTGCCGCTGCCGTTGGGCCGGATGGCCAGGATGTGGCGCTGCGGCCAGCTGCTGCTGATGAACACGAGCTCGGCCTTTTCGCTGTAAACCGGGGTGGCGACGAATTCCTCGGACGGGCCGTCCACGGTCCACAGGGGCTTGCCCGAGTCGGGATCGAAGCTGGTCACGGAGCGGTCGCCGCACTGGATCATCTGGAGGCGGCCGGCCATCGGGCGGATGAGCGGTGCGCTATAGCTGATGCCGCGCCGCGTCCGGCTGACGCGCCAGCGGATCTGGCCGTCCTTGCGGCCCAGGGCCACGAGAAACGAATCGCCTTTGCTGTCGCCATCCAGGATGACCATGTCGCCGTGAAGCACCGGCTCGTTGCTGAAGCCCCACTCGCCGGTGTGGGTTCCCAGGCGGGTCCGCCACAGCGGATTGCCGCTGGCAAAATCATGGGCGGCGATGACGACCTCATCCCCGACGCGAAAGGCCGCATACACCCGCTGGCCGTCTGTAGCGGGTGTGCCGGAGGCGTAGCTGTTCTCGCGATGGATCCGCTCGAGCGGTCCGCTGACGACGGTTTGCCGCCAGAGGATCTGGCCGGTGGCGCGATCGAAACAGAGCAGCAGACGGTCTCCCGAGTCCGGGAGGGCGGTGACAGTAAAGATGCGTTCGCCCCAAGCGATCGGCGAGGCGTGGCCGGCGCCCGGGACGGCGGTTTTCCAGATTGCGTGCCGGGCGACGTCCCATTCCACGAGCACGTTCGTTTCGATCGAAGTGCCGTCTCCGCGCGGCCCGCGCCATCCCGGCCAGTTTTCCGCCGCGGCATGATCCAGCGCGATTGCCAGGAGGAGTGCGGCCCAAAGAGCCCGACAGGAATTTCGCAGCTTGTTCTGGTTCATATCCGGATTCGGCATTTGCTCTGCATCCGGAACGGATTATAGACCGGAGGGGGCGTCATTGCGCCAAAAATCGGCGTGGTAGGTGGGGCCGTCCTTGTTCCAGACCTTGCTGACGATGTCGATGTCGCCGTCGCCGTCCACGTCGCCGAGGCTGGCGTCATGCCATCCCGGATTGTCCTCCTGGATCACGACGGGCTCGAATTGGGGAGGCTGGGTTCCGGAATGGACCCAGACGACACCCCGCTCTTTGAGCCCCTTGGGTTTCATGGGGAGCTTGCCTTGGGAGACCATGTAGGTGTCGGGATCCTCCTGCTCGCCGGCGAAAACGTCGAGGTGGCCATCGCGGTTGAAATCGGCGACGCCCAGGGAATGCCAGGATCCAGTTCCGGGAACACTGCCGGGCGATGGGGGCGGGTCGGGCAATTGGAACCGGGTCCAGCGGGCGCCTTTGCCTTCGTTTCGGACCCAGAAGACGTGTCCGAACCCGGTATCGCAGTCGCTGTAGACGATGTCCTGGTTGCCGTCGCGATCGAGGTCGACGACCCAGCTTCGAATGCTGGCGCCGTAAGAGGCATTGGGGATCGGCAGGTGGGGCCAGGGGCGCCGAGCCCATGTTCCGGCGCCGCGGCCGGGGTTGGAGTACCACGCGCCGGCCACGACGAGATCCCGGTCGCCATCGCCGTCGATATCGCCCGAACCATTCGGGGTGATGCCGCCGTGGTGGCCCACGCTCTGGGCGATCATGTTGCTGGCCATCGAGCGGGCGGGATTGAACCAGCCGATGGTGTTTCCGTCGAACACGACGATATCCTTCCGGCCGTCTCCGTCGATGTCGGCTGCGAGGATGTCATGGCCGCTGGCGGGGAAGGGATGAGTCGTCCAAGGGGCATCCGGATTCTGGCGGAGCGTGCCGGGGTTCCGGAACCAGACATGGCTGAAGACCAGATCCGTCCATCCGTCATTGTCGACGTCCAGGCTGGTGCCGCCGAGGGACTGCGGGATCGAGGTCGAGTCGGTGATGAGACGCTGGATCCAGACCGCATCGCTCTTCCGCTCATACCACCAGAAACCGTGGGCGTCGCGTCGGGACAGCGCCGTATCCAGGTCGCCATCTCCATCGAAATCGGCCAAAGGCGTGCCGGCGGTCCCCCAATTCGTGCCGGGAAGTGGATTGGCGATGGTAAAGTGCGTGAACTTGATCCGGGGGGCGGCGGAGTCGGCGCCTTTCAAGCTCAAGGATGGCGCAAAAAGCATGAGGACAATTAATACAATCGAGTTTTTCATAAGGTCAGAGCGATATCAAAGGATTGGCTGGTGGCGGCTGCGATGTGCGGTGGCCGACCGCGTGAACGTGGAACTCCAAACTTGGGATTACCTTCTTGGTTTCCAGGGGGGGCGAGCATGGGATCGTTGTCCCCTCCCACTAGCGAGCGAGGCGGCCGGGGACGGCCGCCTCGCTGCGACGATTCGCGATGCCGCGGCACGGGCCGGGCGATCGGCCTGGGCTATTTCGCGAGCTGGAAGAACTTCGCGGCGCCTTCAGGCTGGAGGGTGACGGTCATCTGATCGCCGACCTGGACCGGCGCGGTCCCGAACTCGCCCCAGGAAGGATTAGTCAGGTTGTCGCACCATTCGAGCTTGAATCCCGACGCAGACGCCGGCCAGGAGATGACAAGGGAATCGCCAGACCAGTTGACAGCCATTGTGGGCTGAGGAACGACCAGCGTCGGATCGCTCAGGTTTTGTCCAGGGGCGAGGTAGATGTCATCGAGCCAGAACCCGCCTCCGCTCGAGAGATTGGAGACCGTCTGTTGCGGGGTGTAGATGAAGAACCGGATCAGGTCGTTTGCGGCCACGCCGTTCCGGAAGCTGAATGTTGTCACGCCGTCGTGAGATTTCACGGCCCAGACGATGGCATCCAGGGTGGTGACGAGCTGCCGGGCGCGCTCGGTGAGCTGCTGGAGGAAGCCGGATTTCCTGTCGGGGTCAAGGCCGGGGTCGCAGGCCAGAGAGCCGAGCATGCTGATTTCGGTCAGGCCGCCGCCGAGGTCGTCATGAAGGTCCCGAGCCAGGCGGCTGCGCTCCTGTTCGATGGCGCGCTGTTGCTCGACGCGCTGGCGGGCCTGGATCTGTTCGGCCAGGAGGCGTGTGCGCTCTTCGACCTGCCTGCGGAGCACGGCGATCCAGGTCAGCGCGATCAGGAGGACGGATCCCAGAGCGGCGAGCATGGCCAACAGCCGGCGCGGGGTCCACCAGGACGGCCTCGCCAGGACCTCGAGATCTGCCGGCGAGCGCAGGGCCACCGAGAAGCGGTCGATGTCGCGCCCGGAAGCCCAGTCGCCGCCCTCGCCCACATACACGCCCGTCACGGCGATCTGGCTGCCGATCGGGATCGGAGGCAGGGGGCCCATGCTGGTATTCAGGTGCGCCGTGTGCACGTATGGGCCGGCGCGCAGCTCGAGCACCTGGTTCTCCCCATCGCGCCGGACATTGACCAGGGACGATACCACCCGCGCGAGGGTGGCATTGTGTGTTGCGCTGAGCAGGTTGGTCTCGGTCAGGGTTCGAGGGGCGGGCAGGGGGCCGGGATCCTGGAGGCGGACCCACGCCTCATGAAGGGTGGGGGATGCCCCGCTGAGATCGAGGAGACCCACGATTTCGGCATGGGCGCCTGGAGGCATAGGGGCGGGGTTCTTGGGGAAGAACCGGAGCCCGCGGGCGCCGTCCATGAGGCAGAACAGCCCTTGCTGGGCAAAAACGATCTGGCCGGAGACCTTGATCCGCTGAAAAGGGCTGGCCTGGGGATCGAACGATCGCAAGCCGGCCACAGGCCGGGTCTCGAGGGCGAAGGGATCGGCGGGCGCGGGTCGATCGACAGTAATCGAGGGATGGATCATGCGGATCTTGCCGCTGCTGACCAGGCCTGTGACGCGGTCGTAGACGGCCAGCATGCAGCCCCGGACGCGCACCAGGCAGTCTTCGAAGCGCCTCCACTCGGCGACGCTTCGGCCGCCCAGGTCGATCTCGATGTGGCCAATCCGGGTGAGGATCCGAACCCCCTGGCCGTCGATCCGGGTCACCAGACCCTCGATTTCCACGTACTGCGAATCGAGGCTGCCGTTGAGAATTTGGTCGAGCGCGGGCCGGACGGGCTCTGGGAGGTGGCCCAGGCCCAGAGGAACGACCTTGTCGGCGCTGACCATCGGGGCGAATGCGCCCGACCGGGTGAAGCCGTGGATCCGGCAGAGATCGCCGATTTGCAGCAGGCCATGCCGGCTGCTTAAGGGGATGGCCAGGTAGATTCCCTGGTCGGAATCCTGGATGACCATGTTGGGCCCCGTCGCGAAAAGGGCGGTCACGACGCCCTCGATTTGAACGGGGTAACTGCGATCGGCGTCTTCCTGGCTCAGGCTGCGGACCTGGCGGATCGTGGTCAGTGTCGGGAGCCGAGCATCGGCGCCATCCGGAGCCGGCAGGAGGAGGACATGGGCCTCTTTGAGCTCGCCAGGCGCGCCCAGGTCGGTTCGGGCGATGACCTCGACCGCGCGTCCGGCCATGCTTGACATGGATTGAACACACTCGATGGCGGCGCGGCCGGTCGAGTCTTCAAGAAGGATCGTGCGGCCGGCCTCGACGGATCGGATCGTGCCGCGCAATCGGACGGCAGCGGTCGCGCGGTCGAGTTCGGCGATGGGGGTCAGGGGCCGATGGCGCCAAGGGCCGGGCGCAATCTCGAGCAACTGCATCTGGCGGCCGGTGGGGGCCTGGAGCGCGCCAGCGATTGGGGGGCGATCGGGCGGGCCGATTCCCATGCAGATGCCGGCGGCTCGGATCCGGCTGCCGAGCAGCAGATCGGCCGGGAAGCCCGCGGCATCCACGATCTCGAGCAGGAAGCGGTTCTCGCCGGACGCCAGCTCGAGGCGCAGGGATTCGAAATCTTCATGGACCATCGTGACTTGCCCCTCGATTTGGGACCATGCGAACCGATCGGGCCTGGCCAGCGGTTGTCCGACTGCGAGCTGGCGGGGCGCTGGCGGGGCCTGCTGGCCGAGCGGGACCAGGCGCAATTGCGAGTCGTCGACGCAGAGCAGCGCGCCGTCGTCGGACTCGACCCAGAAGGTATAGACGCCCGCAGCCGGTATGCGCAGGCACCCGGAAAACTCGAGGCCGACCCTCTCGATCCGCGTGGCTCGCTCGACGTCGAAATTCGCGCTCACTCCCGAGGCGATGGCCGGCAGGCGGCTGAAATCGGGCAGGAACCCCCAGTCGCCTTCCCAGCATCGGTAGGCGAGGCCGGGGAGAAGTCGAGGCTCGCCCGGCGTCGAGGCCGGGTCCCTGTGGAACAGGGCGGCGTCCGGGATGGGCTGGCGGGCCAGGCCCGGGCCTTCGTAGGAAACGCGGAGCATGCCCATTCCCTGGCTGTTGAACCAGCGGAGCCGGATCGACGGGAGGCCTGGCTCGAGGCGGATGGAGGCCGCCTTTTCCATCGGATCGTGGAGGCGGTCGTTATCCACCAGCAGCGGCGGGACCAGGGCCGATCCGAGGCCGCTGCGCTGAGCGCTGCACTCGCCTTCGATCCGCAGCCGCTGTCCCTCGAATGCGGGCGGGGCGTCGGCGCCGGGCCGGACAGGCACGGCGCCGGTGTCGTCTGCAAGGACCAGGCGGTTCGAGTGTGGATCGGTCCAGCAGACGACACCTTCCAGCCGGATCGATCGCCTGCCATGCTGGCCGGCGCCGGCGAACTGGTGGAATTGCGCGACGTTGGTCAGGACAGGCTGTGCGGGCGGGGCGGAGCGGGCCGTCGAATCCGCCAGCACGGTGAGGCGGCCAGCTGCCAGCACGAGCCCTGCCAGCCAGTAACACGTCGATGACTTGCGACGGGAAAACATGCCAACCTGATGACCTCGAGAACCGCTTCGGGAGATTCTAGGGATTGCCGATCCCGTGTGCAACGTTCAAGTGCCGGCGCAGGAATTCGAACGTGCCGACGCCGTGGATCCGATGGGGTCCGTCGAAGAACTCGATGGCGGTGTGCTCGGGGATGCCGAGCTGGGCATAGAGGCGTCGCACTTTGGCATACTCGGAGGCGACCCACTCGTCGATCGCGACTCCATCGCGATGGCCGCGCTCGACCATGAAAGGGCGAGGCGCGATCAGCGCGGCCATCTCGGCGTAGCTGAACGTCGGCCCGAGGTTCCACTCGAACATCTCGTATTCGCCGGTGAACATGTAGCTGGCGGGGAAGTCGGTCGAGACGTTCTTGCCAATCCACTCGTTAAAATCCCCGCTGCAGATCGAGAGGGTGTATTCGGGAAGGACGGCGGGGAGGCGCATCGCGGTCTTACCGCCGTAGGAAAGCCCGTAAAAACCGATGCGGCCCGCGTCCACGAAAGGCAGCGAGGAGAGCCATTCGATCGTGCGCCGATGCTGGGCGGCGATGATCGAGAAGAGGGATTTGCCCAATGGATTGGCCTTGCGCTGGAGGACGCGAAACCGATCCCCGCCCCGGTACGGGTTATGGGGTGCGAACACGACGAATCCCTGTTCCGCCAAGCGCGCCGCAAAGGCCTGGTAGGCCGGAAAGGCCCGGCTGGCCGGGTCCTCATCGATGACGCTGGCCGGCAATCCCTCCAGTCCGTGCTGGCAGACGACCACGGGCCGGCGCTCGCCGCGCGCCAGGCTCTTCGGTATCAGGAGATATCCCCATGCGAAGACGTCAGGGAACACGTCCAGAACAATTTCGTATCCGGTCCAACCCGGCCGCTCGACGAGGCTGCGGGCGCGCGGATGGGCGGGGATCTCGGATTTGGGGAATCGGCCGATGATTTCCTCATCGAGCAGGGTCCTGAATGGAGCGCAGGCATTGTTCCAGGCCTGGGTGGAGCCCGATGGCATTTGGCTCCAGAAGAATCCGGCACGGGCGCGTTCGGACTGGCGGTAGAGTTTCTGGGTGTGGTTTTGCAGCTCGCGAAGCTGGCGCTGCTGGCGGAAGTTGGGATCGAACGGATCGCGCGCATCGACGGGAGCTGGGCCGGGCTCATCCAGCCGGCGGACTCCCGCTGCCAGCCCGTCGAGCAAAGCCAGCAGCGCGGGCGCCGATCCGGGGCCGACGGGCGTCGCTCCGGGGCCAGAGATCAGCTCGAGGCTGCCAGCCGATGAGGGGCCGCCCGCATCGAGGAGGGAGCGGGCGCGCTCGAATTCCGTGGAGACGCTCCGCGAATCGGGTGTTCCCAGCCTGCCGGGCGCGGCGCCGGATCGGCCATTTCGCGCTCGAGGCGGGCCTGTCACGGTGGGGATTGGGCTATGCTCGATCACGAGGCGGCGGGGGGCGACCAGAGTGGCGATCTCGGCATCGCCGAATTCGCGCAGCAAGCCGAACACATTGCGGTAGATGGGCTCTTCCCACAAGCGCTGGCGGGAGTCGAAATAGCCGCTGACCAGGGCCGCGTCGATCCGCGAATCCAGCGCCGCGGAGTAAAACGCGATCAGCCCCCCCTCGGCGTAACCCGTGACGCCGATCTTCACGGGAGGCTCTCCAGACACCGGGGCTTGGGCTTCAAAGAAATCGACAGCGGCCAGAATCTTCTGGACTTCATAGCCGATGATGTGGCGTCCCAGCTCGAAGGCCTGGCGATAGATCCACTCCCGATGCGGCTGGTTGGTCCATCGGCCGATGGCGGCGTTTCCCGAGCCAGCGTCCTGGCGGTCGAGCAGGGCCGGCACGAGCACCTCGCAGCCGTGCTCGGCCAGCCTGCGCGCAAACTGCTGTTCTGGGGGGAGGCCCGCCGCCAAACCCACGAGAGCCTCGGGCGTTTGATCCGCGTCGGGAATCGCCACAATTCGGGCGCGCACGCGGCCTTTGGGCCGCAGCCAAAGCCCCTCGCCATGGACATCGTCGAACACGGTCCAGCGAACGGCATAGACCGTGAACCGCTCCGCCTGGGCCACCAGCGCCGGATGGCGGGTGTCCGCAGCGTACTCGAGGATCATCGCTGGCAAACGCGGGTCCACGGCGCCGATCATCGCGCGGAACCGCTCGCGGTTTGGGCGCACGGAATCCTCGTAGGCAGCTCTCGACGAAGGATCGCGATTCCAACGGGCGGCCCGATCACCGATCGAGCGATCGGTTTCGCAATCGAGGAACCGGCTGATCCCATCCACCATTCGCGCCGAGAGATCGCCCTCGATCGTGAGCGGTTGGATGCCCGGAGGCAGCTCCTGGGCAGGGGCAACCGCTCCGAGGCTCATCATGGCAATGGCGCATAGCCCCTGGAGTGCGAGCCTCGCAGTTCGAATCGAGCGAAGCCGTTGAATGATATGCGTTGCGGTCATCGGAGCGTCGTCGTCCCCGTCCAGGCCAGGCCATTTTCCCACTCTGAGCGCGTGACAAAGCAAGCTACACTTGATACTATCGGAAAACAATGGACGAGGAAAAAAGCCGGTGGCGCAGCTTTCATCCGCTGGGGGGCGGGCCAGGCCATTCCCGCTCCATTGAAATGGGCCCGTTATGGAAACTGTTCTCTGCATCTGTCTGGGCATCGGCCTGAGCGCAGCGTGTGGATTCCGCGTGTTCGTGCCGATGCTCGTGATGAGCATCGCCTCGCTATCGGGCCACCTGTCGTTTTCCGCGGAGTTTCAATGGATCGGGACGTATCCGGCGCTGATATTGTTCTCGGTGGCGACGGCGGCCGAGGTGGCGGGGTATTACGTCCCCTGGGTGGATCACGCGTTGGACGTGATCGCCACGCCGGCGGCGATTGTGGCGGGGGCGATTGTGAGCGCGGCGATAATCACGGGGATGAGCCCCCTGTTGAAGTGGCCTCTGGCGATCATAGCGGGCGGCGGGGTGGCGGGGCTGGTGCAGGGGGCCACGGTGATGACGCGAACGGCGGTGTCGGCTGGGAGCGGCGGCCTTGCCAATCCGGTTGTTGCGACCATGGAACTGGGAGGGGCCGTCGCATCGTCGATTGGGGCGATTGTGGCGCCGCTTGTGTTTGCGGTCATTCTGGCGATTGGCCTGGCGCTGGCGAGCGGGAAGCTATGGCGGTGGCGCCAATCGCGGGCTTTGACGACAATGCCGGGCGGCGCTTGGGCTGCGGAAAGCGACAGCACGGCGAAATAATCGGTCGCAACAACCATCAAGCACTATGAGAACGCAACTTAATCGATCCGAATGGCTCCAGGCCGGGATCCGGCCGCGGCTGGCGATGCTGGTGATTTTCGCTTCCGCTGCCTTGTCCCTCCAGGGCGAGAACGTGTTCGTGACGAGCTACAAAGGGACCCTTTCCACAACCGATGCGACTCCATGTCCCCCGTCGTGCCCAACGGGCGCGTCGATCTCGGGCGCGAGCACGGCATCCGCCTCAACCGCGACGCCCACCCCGGTCATTCCAGCCAGCGGACGAAAAGTGGTGTTCGGCAATGCCGCTGGGGCCACTTGGAGCGTGACCCCGACGGACATCGTGCTCACACCGGATGGCAGCACCACGGATTACACCTTCACCTCGCTGCAGCACATCGGCGTCTACAAAATTTACGTGACCAAAGGCCAATCGGGCAACGCCTCGCCGGACATTCTGGTGAGCATGACGGCGACGGGAGGCGACCTGGCCGACACCAATGGCCAGCCCGCCGCCTCGATCACCCTGGACACATTCCAGGCAAGCAAGTCGAACCATGTCTGGGTCCACGTCGGATACATCACCAACTCGGTCCCGAGTCCCACCCTGAAGTTCGAGTATATCAGCGGCACGATCGCATCCACGGGCGGCCGCTGGTATATGGATGCGGTCTGGTTCGAGTACATGGACGTTTGCACGGGCGTGGCGACCGAAGTGGGTGTTGCGGGCCCGCTTGCCCAGGGACAGACCACCGTCGATGTCACCGGTGTCGTCGAGGGCGCCACACAGGTGGTCGTTTACGCGGATGGGAATCAGATCGGCCAGACGAACTCGACCGGATTTGCCGCCGGCGCGGTCACGGTGCCGGTCGCCCCGCTTGTCAAGGGTGCATCGATCACCGCCAAGCAGGTCAAGGGGGCGTGTTCGGGCACGCCTCCCGGCGTTGGGCCGGTCGTCGGTGGCGGCGCCAATCCCAAGGTGACCACGCTGGTCAGCCTCTGGAAGAATGATGCCCTCGTGGGCCCCATCGGCGCAGACACGACTTCCGGATTGACCAATAATTATTTCCTCACCGCCACGGCGTTGCGGTCGGCGTTCGGTACTGCGCCCGTGGGCGGGCGCACGCTGCCGCCCGATGCGTGCTGGAAGCTGGCCGCCTTCGATCATGCCATCGATCCGATGATGTACGCCAGCAGCGCCACGGTCTTCTCCAATGCCGATGCCTACTGCGCGCTCGAGGGGCTGGTCTTCACCATCGAGGAGAGCGATAGCGGGCCCTACGACGTCTATGTGGATTCGATCATGAACGGTGATGTCGTGATCGAAGATTTCGAGGGGTACGAGCCAGACACGGTGGCCACCTTTACGGCGCCGAACCGGGCCGCGCTGCCGAGCGCGAGCTCGACCTATCTATCGGCGCCCAATTCGAGCCTGGTGAGCACCAATTACGCGTTTGACGGGACTCGTTCCTGCCGGATCCAGTGGCAGTGGGTGGACGGAAACAACATCCGGTGGGCGCACGTGATGGCCAATGCCGACACCGGGAGGCACTACCCGCAGATCGACACCTCGAAGCCGATCACGATTCGATATCTGGTCCTTCCGGTCGGGCAGAAGGCGGATCGCAAGTTCTCGGGCACTGTCAGCCCCATCACCGGCCATGTGCCGGCCTACTCGACCGGGAGCAACTACCTGAGCGTGGCGGTCAGCGGCCCGGGCCCTTACACGTACCAATGGAGCTTGAATGGCGAGCCGATCGCCGAGGCCACGGCGTCCGGGCTGGGCATCGGGACTTACGGCCTGAGCGCATTCGACAACGGCGTCTACAGCGTCGCCGTGAGCGATGGCGTGTGCACGGAAACCCAGAGCGCGTTGGTGAATGTCATTGATCCCATCCCCACCATCACCAATCAGCCTTCGCATGTGGTGGTCGCCTTGGGCAGCACGGTGAATGCGATGGCCGTGGGCGCAGACGGCCATGTGCCGTTCGGGTATCCCCTGTGGTACCAATGGCGATTCGATGGCATCGATATGCCCGGGCAGACGGCCGAGACGCTTCAGATCGCCAATGCGCAGCTGAGCCACGTCGGCCGTTACGACGTGGTTGTTCTCAATGCCTACGGAATGGCCACGAGCATTGTGCAGACGCTGGACGTCGTGCCGGCAGGAGTTGCCGCGGGGAGCGGAACCGGCCTGCGGGGCGATTACTGGAGCCCGCGTAACTCGACCAATGCGTTTACCGGCGCCCCGGCCCTGACGCGCACCGATGCCGTCGTGGATTTCGACTGGGGGACGGGATCGCCTGGAATCGGGGTTGCCGCCGACTATTTCACTGTCCGGTGGGCGGGCGAGGTGCAGGCGCTCGGAACGGATACCTACACGTTCTCGACGATCAGCGACGATGGCGTCCGCCTCTGGGTGAATGGCCAGAGCCTGGTGAACAACTGGACGCTGCACGGTCCGACGACCAACAGCGCCACGATTGTGCTGACGGGCATCCAGAAGTATCCCATTCTGATGGAGTTTTTCGAGCAGACCGTGGGTGCGGTAGCCAAGCTCTATTGGTCCAGCCAGAGCGGGTCGGTCGGTTTCGAGCCGGTGCCCGCCTCTCAGCTCTACCCGGCGGCCGGGCCGGCGATCCCCGCCCTGGCCTGCTCCGTGGACTCGAGGACAAACCTGGTGTTCACCTGGGGGCCTGGCAGCGCGAATGTCGTCTGGGCGGCGGACGTCTCCGGCCCGTATACCAATGTGATCTACAGTGGCATCAGCCCCTGCACGGTCCCGGTTGGCGCCGAGCCCGCCCGGTTCTTCCGATTGGAAGTCCGATAATCGGCGGATCGCTCCGCTTGCCCCCCTGCTCGCCTCTCGCGGGGGGCCCAGCAGGCCGGATCGAAGGCTTTGCGCGTGACATATCGGCTCGCAGGATGCATACTGGAACAGCATGGGCGAAGATCGATTCACCCTGATGCAGTTTGTGTCCCTTTGGTCAGGAGGGACGCAAGAGGCGGTCCCTTGTCCTTTGGAACCTAACTACTCCCAACAACGCACCTATGAAACAGCAGCTTGAGATTCGGCGATGGATCCTGGTGGCCATCTGCAGCTTGGCTTTGGCGGTTTCCACCGGCTTGGGCATGGCGCAGATCACAAACAACCCGAATGCGTTCAACGACGACGCCAGCGACAATTCATGGGCTCAGTGGTCGGGCTGGGGCGTCGTGTTTTCGAATGTGGTCTGGGACGCGACACGCGATGCCAGCAATAACCCAGCCTCGGGATCGCTCCGCGCGGAGATCCCGTTCGTGGGCGCATCGGGCGAGCAATTCGCGTTGTTTGGCACGTTTGGGAACCAATCCTATGCCGATTTCAGCATTCATCTGAACGGATTGCTGTACACGAATTTGAGCTTCGACATTCGGATCGATCCGAGCACGCTGCCGACGGTCAACAACAACTACGGGACGTTGGAGGTCGGTTTTGTGACGCCGAGCTGGGGTCAGGTCTGGATCGGCAGCCGCGCGCTCCCGCTCTCGGCCACGAACTGGACGCGCGTTGTCCTTCCGATCAACCCGACGCTGGCGGGGCTGAATGACGTTGTGGGCATCGTCTTCAAGCTTTGGTCAAACGGGGCTTACACACACACGCTGACGTTCAATCTCGACAACGTGTGGGCCGAGCCTTTGCCGAGCGACGCCCCGCCCCCGCCGCCCCCGACCATGTCTCTGTTGAGCACCACGCCGGGGCTGCAGTTCATCTCGACCACGGCCGGCGGCGGCAGCGCGCGCTACAGCATACGCTCCGCCGCGCCCAACTGCTCGTGGATCGGATCATCGACACCGACAACCTACGAGGTGACCATCCAGGATTATCCCCGGCCCTACGCGTCGTATCCGTATTTCCAAACGCATATGTTCCTGATCCCCGCCGGCAGCCTGCCATATGGGACCGGAGACAGCTCGGCTGACTGGAATTCGACCAACCTCATCTTCATCCATATCCAGGATAATCCCAATGGCAGCGCCTACGCGCGATTCATGTACAAGACCAACGTGGCGGGAGGCGGCTGGGGATCGAATCCGCAGCAAGTTTGGGGGGAGAACGCCATTGCCGCGCTGAGCAGCCCATCGATCCTGGGGACATGGAGCTTGACGTTCTCGAACAACACCCAGGTGACCCTGGCCGGGCCCGGGGGCGTGTCGACGAACTTCGCCCTTCCGGCCGCGGCGATCCCGTGGTTTACCGATGCCGCCGGCACGTATTTTTACCTGGGCATGCAGCCCAACGGTTCGGCCAACGTCGGGCAGAGCTCGGTGATTGGCGAGGTCAAAATCACAGGGGCTGTCGACGGTGCCGGTGCGCCGACCGCGGACATCGACGACGCATTTCCTTATCCGCCGCTGGACAGCGGTGTGTGGGGTGTAGCGGCGAGCGATGCCAACGGGATTCAGGTGATCGGCTGGGACACGCCCTATTGGCTGGTTTGGACCGTGCCGGACACGGACTACACGCTGGAGTACAATCAGAACCATGCCGATCCGGGCGCCTGGTATGACCCGATGCTGACCGCGACCCAACTGGGCGCTCTCAAGCGAGTCCTGGTCCCCATCTGGATGTCCGAGCTTCCGAGCGGCTATTTCCGCCTGACCAATGCCGTCACCGGATCCAACTCGATCAATACTGTCGGCTACAAGCGCTTCGACCTCGCCCAGGGCAGCACACCCGTCTCGATCCCCATGATGAAGATGGCTTCCTACGAGATCGGCGAGTTGATTCGCACGGCGCCCGCCGGCGCCTATGTGGCGACGCCAGCCGCGACCAACCGCTTCACGGCCGCCGGGCAATGGGACGATCCGGCGATGCTGCTGCGGCTTGGGTCCGAGTTCCCATTCAGCAATCCGGATCCGGCCGCCTGGCCTGTCACGTTCGTGGGCGAGGTCGTCACGTCCGCCAAGCCTGTCATCCTCCTCGAGCCAGCCGGTGCGACCGCGATTGCGGGAGACAACGTCCGTTTGACGTCGATGGCGGGCGGCAATCCGCCGCTCAATTACCAGTGGCGGTTGAATGGCGCGAACATCGACGGGGCGACGGATTGCACCTTGACGCTGCTCAGCGTTCAGACCGGCCAGGCAGGCCCTTACACAGTCGAAGTCAGCAACAGCGTCGGATCAGTCGTGAGCACCCAGGCGGTCCTGGTTGTGACCAGTCCGGCCGCGCAACTGGGGGCGCCAGTTCTGACCAACGGAGTCTTCAGTTTCAGTGTCGCGGGCATCGCCGGACGCGCCTATGTGGTCGAGGCGGCGGCGGACCTGAGCGGGACGAACTGGGTTCCGGTGGCGACCAACCAGGCTCCATTCACGTTCAGCGAGCCATTCCAAGCCGCCCAGAACCGGTTCTACCGGGTGACAGACTGAAACGAGCCCCTCTGCCCATCCCTCCCCCTGCTCGAGTCTCGCGGGGGGAGGGGAGCGGTCCAGGTGTGGAAGAGCCGAAGCCGTTTGCGATCGGTTCTCCCTGGCTGCCCGTTCGCTCGAAGACGCTTCGCGCGGAACCGGGGAGTGTCCGAGCCAGGAGGCCGCCTCGTGCCGGAAAGAGTTGCTCTGGGCGGACTTTGGTGGCAATCTCAAGCCCACGATGAACACAATTCCACCTCGAATGGCTGTATCGCACATTTCACCCGTGATCGGTCCTTCAACGGCGCCCCGGATGCCCAGGACCGGCATCCCGCGCCGCCACTTTTTGCGTTTGGGCTCGGTCGCGCTGACTGCGACCGTGATGTATCCGTGGCGGCACCTGGGGGGGTTGGCCCACGGCGCGGCCGCGCCTGCCAGCGGTCCGAGCATGAAATTGGGCGCTGCCGATCTGGTGGTGCAGCCGGTTCTGATGCACGACAAGCCGCAGCGTGTCGAAGGCCGCAGCTGGCGGAATTGGGGCGGGCTTCAAACACCGGAGCTGGTGGACCAAGAGGCCGGGCGGATCGAGGGCGAGCTGCAGCGGCTGAGCGGCAGCGCCGAGTTTGGAATGCGTCTGCTGCCGCTGGCTCGAGTGACCAGCCCCGCCCAGGCCGAGCCCTTGAAAGGAACGGCGGCGGATGTGCTGTTGATCTACGCGGCTGGCGCGGGCACCGACACGCTCAACGCGCTGGCTGGCCTGGGGAAGCAAATGGTCATTTTCGTCCGCTACAAGTCCGGCCCCTACTACCTCTGGCACGAGATCGTCGATTCGCGGTTCCTCCGGAGCCATACGGACACGATCCAGCAGAAGCAGGCGGGCATCGACGACGTGGTGGTGGATGACATGGAAGAGGTGCGGTGGCGGTTCCAGGCCCTTTATGGGCTAAAGAACACGATCGGCCGCCGCATCGTGTGCGTCGGCGGCCCGGGCGGCTGGTCCTGGCCCAAGGCGCCGGAGCTGGCCCGCGCGCGGTTCCAGCTCGATATGATCGACCTGCCCATCCCGGAATTGAGCGCCCTGGTCGAAGCCGGCCGGAAGAACGAGGCGCTCATGGAGAAATGCCAGCGGGCCGCGCGGACCTACATCGACGCCGAGGGCGTCAAGCTGGTGACGACCGAAAAGGCGGTGCGGGAGGCCTTTTTGCTGCAGCAGCTATTCTATGAACAGATGGCCAAGTCCGACGCCTTTGCCGTGACCGTCCGGGGCTGCATGAACAGCTATGCTGGAATCATGCCCTGCATGACCCTCACCCTCATCAATGACGAAGGCTACATGGCCTACTGCGAAGGGGATTTCGTCACCATCCCGTCCGGCATCCTTCTGCATTTCATCTGCGGCAAACCGACGTATTTCTGCAACCCAACCTGGCCGCATCAGGGGAAGATGATGTTCGCGCATTGCACGGCCCCGCGCCGCATGGACGGCAAGACGCTCGCGCCAGTCGAGCTGGTCACGCATTACGAGTCGGACCACGGCGCCGCCACGCACGTCCGGTTCCCCCAAGGCCAGCTCCTGACCATCCTGAAACCGGACTTCGAGGCCAAGAACTGGCTGGCGATGACCGGGCGCATCCTGGACAATCCGTACCCCGACACCTGCCGCGCGCAGGTCGAGGTGGCGCTCCATGCGGACACGCAGGAGGTCATCCGCAACATGCGCGGATTTCATTGCATGCTCGCCTACGGCGATTACACGCGCGAAGTTGCCTACGCCGCGAGCAAGGTCGGCATCCAGGTCCAGGTCCTCAAAGGCTGAGCCAAGGATTTGCGACAAAGCATAGGCCAACGGCGGATGTGCGCCGGTGTTTGCCGCGGTCCTCACGGAACCGCCGCTTCCTTCCGGTACGCCTCGATCTCTTCCGGCAGGGCGGGAGAGGGCCAGAGGTAATCCATCCGGTTCCAACTGTTCCGCGAAGAACTCTGGCTGGGCGGCATGGTGGCGTCTCCGCCGTCGTCCAGGCCGTTCGGGCCGACGGAATACAGCATGGATCGGCCGTCGGCATCGATGCGATACTTCAGCGGCTTGCCATCCATCATATCCACGGGCGCGGATGGAGCGAACTCCGGCGCCAGCATATCGAGAGACGAGGGGGGCTGGCCATGTCGCAACGAATGTCGTTTCAGGGCGATGGCGCAGACAACCATCGCTTTGTCGGTTTCGGCCTGCATCCCGCGCCGAATCACGGCGGACAAAGTGGACAGCGACAGCGGCGACAGCGCAAAGCGCAGCCGGTCATACCGGCTGAGATTGGATGTTTCATCCGCCAACCGGTCGATGTCCTGCGCGATGGAGGCATACGATTGTTGGGCGCCGGCGGCCCGCGCGATCTCCAGCAGGCGCTGCATGCCCAGGAGGTAGCGGCGTTCGTCCTGATGCGACCACGCAAAACGCCAGATGCGGCAATAGACCTGTTTCCTGAGAAAATCCATTCCGGGCCAATGATGCCATCCCGGATCGTCGATTTCATCGAGGAACTCCTCCTGCCAGAACATGGCCTGCACGGCCTCCTCATTCGACTGCCGAAGACGAATCACGCAAGCCAGTCCGTAAGCGCGCTCGCCTTCCAGGCAGTGGACGAGCGTTGCCAGGAAATCTTCGCTGGCCCAGGCCTCCTGGAGACGGGCCAGATCCGGATCCGTCCAGCCGCCGGATTGCAGGGATTCCCAGGCTGAACATTTCGCAATCGCGGCAATGGCATGGCGCACCAGCTCGCTGATGACGATCCTGTCTTCAGCCAGAATCCGCGCGAGCCGCATCTGCAATACTGCATGATCGATGGCATCGCGGTTTCTGCCTTCGCGCAGAGCAAGCTGGCACGCAGATCCAAACCACCGTGCCAGCGATTTCATGGGCGTCAGGTGATCGAATCGCAAACCATATCCCAAAGAGAAATCGAGCGGGTTGCGCAACACCGGCTTGGCCAGAGCGGCGCGGATTCGGGCCAGCGCAGGTTCGTTCTGCCGCAAATCGTCTGCGACCTGACTCCAGGTATTCGTGAGCTTATCTTCCACCCATTCGCTTTGTTGAAACCATGCGATGGCTCTGCCCGACGGGACGATGGTCATCGCCGGGGGCCGCCGGTTGGGCATGACCGAGCCTTTCTCGAGCTTCTGGGCGGCTTCCACGACCTCCGGCGCGCTGTTGTCGCCTTCGGGAACTGGGGGCGCCACCTCGGCGAACGTCAGCTTCTCGCCCTTGGCTTTCAGATCGCTGTAACAACGGGCGAGTGCCCACTGGCCACGCCAACGCTCGCACAGCAGAAAAACAAGAGAAACAATGAGCAGTCCTAGCGAGAAGGACAGAAGCCGCCTCAGCCGTCGTTTCCACATGATGCCAGATTATCCGCCCCGGCATTCGCCAACAAGAATTTGAATTCCTGAGTGCGGAATGAATTCCGCGTTCCTTCAAGGGAACGCCTGGCGCCGGAAACAGGTATTGGCCAGCGGAGACGGATGCGCGAAAATCTCTTGGGGCTCGACAAGCCGTGTCAGAACGACAAACTGGACGCAGCCTCATCGGTCTCGCCGCGTGGGGGCAGGCGGCCTGCACGATTCTGCAGGCCGGGCCCTTGACCTGGCGTTGCGGACTGATGACGCTTAGTACAAATCCTTTGATACCATGAAACTTTTGCGATTCGTCAAACTCGATTTTCTCCCGTGCAGCGCCGATCTCGCGCTGCTGGTCTTGCGCCTCTGGTTGGGGCTCTCGATGCTGCTCCTGCATGGCTGGAGCAAGCTGGCCGGCTTTTCGGAAATGGCCGGCAAATTCCCGGATCCGCTCGGCGTGGGCTCGAGGGCGAGCCTGGGGCTGGCGGTGTTTGGAGAGGCGGTCTGTTCCGTCCTGCTGATCCTCGGGCTCTTTCACCGTCTGGCTGCGCTTGCGCTTGCGATCACCATGGCGACGGCCTTTTTTCTCGTGCACCAGGGGGTCCTGACCGGGGCCAAGAGCGGCGAGCTTGCGTTCGTCTACCTGGCGGGTTTTGTGACGTTGCTCGTGGCTGGGGCCGGACGCTTTTCCATCGACGCGAAGACGGGCGGCCCCTCCCGCGCCTAATCCCCTCTGGCATTCTCGAAAAAGCCAGCGTTTGCTCGATGAATCTGACCATGCTGATGGCAGCTGCGGCCGCGGCTCTGCAAACGTCCGCTTCCGCTCCGCCCGTGCCGACCGATCCCTTTGTGATCTCGACGGATTCGGCCGTGTATGGGAAGCGAGTGAGCCAGCAAATCCCGGCCATCGCCCGGGTCGGCCTGCGCTGGTTCTGCATCTGGTACGGGGTGAACAAGGGGGAGCCCGGCATCTCGGGTGAAGGCACGGGCTGCTACAACACCCTGGCGATCTCGGACGACGGCTGCCAGACGTGGAAAGAGATTGCGTATTTCGTTCCCAATCCCAAGGTGGCGGCACAGAGCGTGATTGATCCGCGGCTCACGCCCACGCCGGATGGGCCGCTGCTGGTTCTGATCCCGGTGTCGGGGCAGAAGGGCCGCCAGCGGAGCGTCTGGTCCGTGCTCCTGACCAATCCGCTGTCGAAGGACGCGCCCTTTGTTTTCGGCGCGCCCGCCTATGTGGACTTCGGATTTGTGGGCAGCCCGGCGCTCGTGGGCGGGCAGGTCTATTTCACTGCCAACCAGAACACGTCGGGCCCGCCGCCGTGGCCGGAGAGCATGGGCATGAAGCTGCATCGAGTCATTTCCCAGGCAGGGGATCGAATCCGGACCGAACTCGTCTCCTATCTGCCGTATGCGGCGGCGGACGGGAGTTTGAACACCTTTTTTGAGGCATCCCTTGCTGAGGCCAGCCCAGGAGAGCTGCTGGCCTGCTTCCGCACCACAGCCGAACAGCACATAACCCGCAGCAGCGATGGCGGCAGGAGCTGGAGCGCGCCCATTCCATTTACGGCCCATCCCAATGCCAGAAATGCCAAGGCCGATCTGGCCCGATCCCCATCCGGACGCCTCGTGTTGGCGTTCAACCGGATGCCGGCCAACCGGATCAACATGTGTGTCGCCTTGTCATCGGATGGCGGCCGGACTTGGCCTCATTACTATGTATTCGATTCGCGCATCGATCCTGGGACCTCGTATCCGAACATCGCGTTCGGGGCCGACGCCCAGGGCAAGTATGACGGGATGATTTACGTGGCTTACGACCACGGTCGCGGGAAGCGTGCGCCGGACTATATTCAGGAGATCACGATCGCCCGGATCCCCGAAGAAAGCGTGGTCGATGGAAATCCTACCAGCACCCGCTCCATCGTCTCGAAATAAGCGGATCTCGAGAGAGCCATCCGGCGATGGCGAGAGGATTGGGCCTGAACCGAATGGCATGCCACACGAAGTTCAGCGCAGTTGTCAATTATTTAGATGCGACCCCATTGTTTCCGGGCCGACGATCCGGGCGCGCCCCGACCAGCCGCCAGCGCCCTGGGTGATCTTGAGGAGGAGCTCGTTCGAGCCTTTGGCCAGGCGGATCGGCGCCTGGTCCTGGTCCGCCACGTCGCCCCGGTCGGCGTTGTTGGCATGGACGAGCTTGCCGTTGAGCCAGGCCTTGACGCCGTCGTCGCTGCCCAGAAGCAGGATCGCGCCGGCGTCCTCCGGCGCGATCAGCTCCGCCTTCAGATATGCCGCGCAGTTCACCTGGCCGGGAAAGAGGGCCGCCAGGTTGACCTGGTCGGCGGGCGGAACGGCCCGCCATTGCACTGGCTCGCCTGGATTCTCGGGGCCGAATGGGACGTCGAAGATGGCGAGTGCGCCCGCAACGCCGGGTTTGCGATAGGGCCCGCACAGGAGCCATTCCCGGATGAATGGGCTGGCGAATCCGAGCTTTTGTGCGATCTGAAGGCGGGCGGCCTCGGCTTCGGCCTTGACGGCCGGATCGGCGGCGGCTTTGCGGGCGAGCTCGAGGGTTTGAAAGTTCGGAACGCGCGCCAGACCGGAAAGCACCTGGCGCTTGTCGTCGACGCTCGAAGCCAGATCGAACGCGGCAGCCAGCGCCTCGGTGCGCTGCCCGATGGTGAGCCGCGGGGATTCTTCGGTGGCGAGGCGCACGATTCCCTGGATCGCCATGGCGTGCAGGCCGGGATCGGCGGCATCGCGGGCGACCTGGACCAGGTCAGGCAGGAGGACGCCATCGCGCGTGTTGCAGAGCGCGCGGGCGGCCGCAGCGCGAACACGCCGATCGGGATCGGCCAGCGCGGATCGGAAGGCAGCGCGGAGCCGATCGTCGGCGAACCGCGCGCCGGCGCGCAGGAGGGCCATGCGGACCTCGAGGTCGCCAGCGACCAGCCCTCGCACAATCGGTTCGACATTCGGGCTGTGATCTTTGGGGAGCCGATCGGACAACGATTCGAACACGGCGATGACATCCTCGCGCGCGGCGTCGTCATCGGCTGTTTCGAGGAGCTGGACGAGTTCGGCGACATGGCTGCCATCAACCAGATTGCCCAGCGCTTGCAGGGCAGCCTGGCGCGCCGCAGGCCGGTCGCTGGATGCCAGGCGCAGCAGGGCTGGCACGGCGCTCCGTTCAGCGCGTGCCGCCAGGGCTCGAATCGCTTCGGCTTGAACGGCGGGCGCCGCCTGGCCGAGCTGCGCCACCAGCGCGCCCGCAATGTCGCCGTGGTGCAGCATGACAAGCGCCTGACGCGCCGCTTTTTGTTCCCCTGCGTCGCTCGAGGCCGCCGCTTCCGCCAACATCGGCACGCTGGCGGGGTCGCCAAGCACACCCAAAGACGCGCAAGCCGCTGTGCGGACGGTGCTGTCTTGGGCCCGGGCAGCGGCCAGCACGGCGGGCAGCGCGGCGGTGTCGCCTCGCTCGCGCAGCAGGGCGAGCAGGGCGATTTGCAGTGCGGGAGATGCTCGGGGCAAAAGGGCTGCAAAGGAGCGGGTGGCGTCGGGATCCTGGACCTCGCCGGCCAGCCGCAGTGCGGCGGCTTGAAACGCCGGGTCCTGGCCTTCGAGCGCGGACAGGATCCGCGCCAAAGCGTCTTTACCGGAACATCGGATGAGACCCGCGCAAGCGGCGGCGCGGATGTGGCCGCTCTCGGCTGGGGCGCTGAGCAACGTGTAAACGCGGCTGGCCTCGGCAGCGTTGCCGCCGGCGAGGCACTGTTCCGCGCACTCGAGCAGGCCCGCGATCGCGGCCATCCGGACGGCAGGGGCAGCTCGGTGCAGCGTCGATTCGAGTGCGGCAGCCGATTGCGTGCCGCCAATCCGCCCGAGCGCGGAGGCCGCAGCGGCGGCGACAGTGGCGTCCGAGTTGGCCAGGAGCGGCGCGAGCAAGGGCACGGACTGGGGATCGCGCCGCCAGCCGAGGGAATCGATCAAACCGGCTTGGACCAGGCCCGAGGCTCGGTCGAGCGCCTGGTGGAGGGCTGCGCCTGCCTCCGGGCAGGGCATCGCTTCCAAGGCGTATCGGGCAGCGTGGGATGTGCGTTCCTCGCCAAGCAAGGCAGCGAGAGCGGGCACGGACCGCGCGGTGCCGAACTGACGAAGCTCCTGGCAGGCAGCCCATTTCTGACGCGCGTCGGCCGAGGATTCGACGATGGCGATCAGCGCCTGTTCATCGGCAGCGCGGGGGCTAAGGGTCTGTGCAAAAATTACTTCCGATTTTGGCGGGAGCGCCGCCGGGCCAG
>CAYWIM010000078.1:3530-23708 GCA_964458325.1 uncultured Verrucomicrobiota bacterium | reverse complement strand
GAACCACAAGCCCTCGGCCCGGCAGATCTGGCCGATCTGGCGTATGGGATCGATGGCGTTGGAGGAGGTGGTGCCGATGGTGGCGCTGACGAAGCACGGATGGAGGCCGGCGAGGCGGTCGGCCTGGATCTGGCGCGAGAGAGCGTCTGGCCGCAAGGCCAGCGTGTCGTCCACATCGATCAGGCGGAGGTTGCGGCGGCCGAGCCCGGCGATCCGGACGGCTTTTTCGATCGATGAATGCGCCTGGGTCGACGCGTAGGCCGTCAGGGGCGCAGCGAGCCCCTGCTCGTTGCTTTCCCAGCCGGTGGCGCGCTCGCGGGCGACGAGAAGGGCGGTGAGAGCGGCGCTCGAAGCGGCGTCCTGGATGACGCCGCCGCCAGGGCCGCTCGACTTGAATGCGGCGGGCAGCCCGAGCATCTCGGCGAGCCAGTCGAGGACGAGCGACTCGAGCTCGGTGCAGGCGGGGCTGGTGAGCCAGAGCATCCCCTGGACGCCCAGGCCGGACGAGAGCAGGTCGCCGAGCATGGCCGGTCCGGAGGCGTTGGCGGGGAAAAACGCGAAGAAATTCGGGGATTGCCAATGGGTGATGCCGGGGAGGATCCGCTGCTGGAGGTCGGCAAGGATGGCATCGAACGGTTCGCCGCGGCGGGGCGGTTCGGGGGGCAGACCGGCTCGGATTTCGCCGGGCTGGACCCGGGAGAGAACCGGGTAGGACTCGATGTGCTCGTAATAATCGGCAATCCAATCCACCGCGGCCCGGCCGGCCCGGCGAAACTCATCGGCCGTCATGTGAAAGCTGGCGGGCCCGGAATCGTTCATAAATGGGGTGCGGCTGGCCTGCAGGACCCACGAAAGAACCGGGGACAAGCGATTGGCCGAGCGGGATGCGCTCGGCCGAACCGCCTCGAGAATGGCCGTTCGAGGGTTTTACGGAGCGTAAGCGCGGTAGTAGCGGATCGAGGTGAGAGGTTCAGGATCGGTCCACTGGATGACACCGGTAGGGGAGCTATTGGTGCTGACGGACTGCCATGCGCTCAGGTCGGTCGAGGACTGGATGACGTAGGACTGGAACGGCGAACCGTCGAGCTGGACGACGGCGTTGCCCTCAGGCGAGAGCGACAGGGAAAGAACGGGGACCATGGCGGGCAGCGGCAGGTAGAGGTTGTCGATGAACGCGGCGTCCAGGCCGTCGCTGTGCGTGGGATCCTTCACATAGCGCCACTCGAATGTGTTGATCCCGGCGGGGATGGTGAACACGAACTTCTGCCAGGAAGCCTCGCCGGACCAGCGCTTCACGCGCTTGCCGTTCAGATGGAACTCGAGCCAATCCCAGCCGTCTTCGGAGCTGACGCGGAAGTGGAAGAAGGCATTGCCGGCGATCGAGCGGAGCTGGAGGAGCAACCGGCTTTCCTGGCCGTCGGCGATGGCGCCGGAGCGGGCGGCGAACTGGCCGCCTGCGGTCTCGCCTTTTTGGACCGACCACGGCAGATTGCCAGAGGTCGACCATGGCAGGGTCAGCAGATTGCCCGACTCGAACGTCTCGGTGTAGTTGTCGAACGAGAAGATGGGGACGATGGTTTTATCGCTGTTGAGGAGCAAGTCGAGGGGGTTGTTGGTCGAGGAGATGCTGCCGCTCCAGCGGACGAACACGTAATTGGGATCGGGGAAGGCGGTGAGCACGAGGTTGGTGTCGGCGAGGTAGTTGCCGGACGGGGGAGTGACCGTGCCGCCCTCGGTGGAGACGATGTTGAGGAGGTAGGCGCCGGGGAGGGGCTGGCCCACAAAATCGTAAGCGAGCTGGATATCGCCGGACGCGCCGCCATAGCCATCGACCGCGATGTAATACGTCTCGCCGGCTTTGACGTAAAGGGAGACCTCGCTGTGGGAGATGCCGGGCGTGACATCGTCGTTTTCGGCAACAAGGGTGAGGTTCGTCACGCTGTCGCCGGTGTAGACGGCCAGGAGGGTGTCGAAGCTCGAATTGGTGGTCGTGAGGAACAGGACGCCGTCTTCGGGAGCGATCCACTTGTACCAGATCGAGTGGCCGCCCTCGTTGCCGCCGTGGTTGGGCTCGCCGGGATCTTTGCCGGCACGGCCGTTGATGGCGAGGTCGAGCCCGGCGCCGCCCGGGAGCGTGATGGGGCTGCTGAAGTTATCGTTGGTGGGGTTGATGAACTTGACGATGATGCTGTGGACGGCGCCAGTATTGCCGGCGTAATCGACACCGAATGCGTTGATGGTATTGGTCCCCGGCGGGAGGTCGAGGGTGACGGTCCAGTTGGTGGTGCCGGTGGCCTGGACGGCCGGGATTTGATTGATCTGAAGCATCACCCGTTCGAGGCCGGATTCCTTGGGCAGGAGCTCGTCGCCCTGGCCGCTGAACTCGACGAGGTTGGTGGTGAACAGGTCGTTGTCGAGAGGATCGAGGATGGTCACGCCGGGCCCGTTGGTGTCGGGGACGGCGCCGGGCTCGATGCGAAGGCGGATATCGCCGACATCGTTGCTGTTCTGGCCAGCGATGGCGATGCGGTAGGTGATGCCAGCGGTGGCGGTGAAGTGGACGTAGGCCTTGTAGGGGTCGTCGCCGGTCGAGGAGGCCACCGAGGCGAGGTTCGTGAGCGCCAGGCCGGTGTAGACGCCGAGGATCGGCTCGAAGCTCGAACCGGCGGTATCGATGAGCACGTTGGTGGTGACCGGGATGGACCATTTCCACCAGACCGACGCGTCGATGGCCTCGGCTTCGGCGTGGTTCGGCTCGCGGTTCTCGATCGAGGCGTAATTGTTGGTGTGGAAGATGAGCGCGCCGTAGGGAACGACCTTGAAAGCGTTGGTGAACCGGTCGTTATCGGGCCGGCTGAGGACGACGTAGCTGTTCGTGAACCGGTTGGTCAGCGTGGTGATCTCCTGCTGGTTCGATTCATTGGTGTAGGTGAGGTCGTCGCCGATGATGGTGATCAGGAGCGTGAGGTTGGTTTGGATGGCGACTTCGGGGGCGATGAACTCGGCGCTGAAGGTGGCGTCATCGGCCGTCAGGTCGGGCGGGTTGCCGCCGTCGTTGAAGTCGAGGTTTTGGCCGCCCAGCCTGGCGCGGACGGTGAGGTTGGAAAAGTTGGCGGTCACGACCTCGTTGGTGATGGGCTCGCCTCCTTCTTCCTCGGGGTCTTCGACCACGAGGTTGGTCGTGAGCAGGTTCCCGATCGTCAGGGTGAACAGATTGGTGGTTTCTTCGACCAGGATGAACTGGTCGGGAGGCTCGATCGTAACCTGGAAGCTGTTGGTGTTGGTCTGCGCCCAGAGGACGCCGCTCGACAGGATGAGAATCCAACCGACCAACAGAGACTTTGCTCGGACCGTCATACGCGCTTTGTTCGTTGCGGACACTTCGATTGCCTTGCCGGGCGCCCGCGGAAACCGATACCGAATCGTTCCCGGCGCCGTGGGCCTTTCACTATTCCATGATCATGTAGCACCTTTCGGGCCACGTGGGGGCATATCCTTCCAAAACCCGTTCAGCAGGGCAACAAGAATTGCTTTCAAGCTTTTCAGTTCGCACGCGGGGTGTAATGTGCGGGCATGACGTTGCGGGAAACCATGGTGCAGCTGGCGAGCCGGGCGAAGGAGTCAGCCCGGGAGCTGGGACGGCTGAGCCGGGAGGAGAAGGACGCCTGTTTGTTGGCGATGGCGGAAGCGCTGGACGCATCCCGGGATTCGATTGGCCGGGCGAACGCGCAGGACATGGCGGCGGCGGCGGAGAGCGGATTAACGGCGGCGATGCTGGATCGGCTCAGGCTGGATGATCGCCGGATCGACGCGATGATCCGGGGTTTGCGGGATGTGGCCGGGCTCCCGGATCCGGTGGGGAGGGTCCTGGACGAGCGGGTGCGGCCCAATGGGCTGCGTCTCCGGAAGGTGGCGGTGCCGATCGGCGTGATCGTGATCATTTATGAGTCCCGGCCGAACGTGACGGTGGACTCGGCGGGGCTCTGCTTCAAGTCGGGCAACGCGACGATCCTGCGCGGAGGCAAGGAGGCGCGGCACTCGAGCCAGGCGCTGGTCGAGGTGCTGGTCGAGGCGGGCCGGCGAACGAGCGCCCGGTTTCCGGCCGGCGCCATCCAGCGCGTCGAAACAACCGATCGCGACGCAATCCGGGATCTCCTGGCCTGCACCGAGTCGGTGGATTTGTGCATACCCCGGGGCGGGGAAGGCCTCATCCGCGCGGTGTCGGAATGCTCCCGGGTGCCGGTGATCAAGCATTACAAGGGGGTCTGCCATGTCTACGTGGACGGGGAAGCGGACCCGGCCATGGCATCGGAGATCGTGCTCAACGCCAAGGTCCAGCGGCCCGGCGTCTGCAACGCGATGGAGACGCTCCTGGTGGATGAGGCGATCGCGCCCGCGTTCCTGCCGGGCATGGCGCGCGCGCTGGCGGAGAAGAACGTCGAGCTGCGCGTGGACGACCGGGCTGCGGAGCTGCTCCCGCCGGATTTGCCCCGGGTGAAACCGGCGTCCGAGGAGGACTGGCACGCGGAGTATCTGGACCTGATCTTGGCGGTGCGGGTGGTGGATGGAGTCGAGGCGGCAATCCGCCATATCCACCGGTACGGATCGGCGCACTCGGATGCGATCGTGACGCGGAACGAGGATCGGGCGCGCCGGTTCCTGGCGGAGGTCGATTCGGCGGCGGTGTACTGGAATGCATCGACCCGGTTCACCGACGGCGGCGAGTTCGGATTGGGGGCCGAGATCGGGATCAGCACGGATAAGGTGGGGGCGCGAGGGCCGATGGGGCTGGAGGAGCTGACGACCTACAAATGGATTGGCCTGGGCACAGGCCAGGTCAGGAAGTAACATGCCGGTTCCTCGATCCATCCGCGGCGGATTGGATGCGCCTGCAGCGGCGGCAGCGGCCCCACATGTGCGGCAGCAGAATGCTCCGAGCCTCGATCCCAGACTCGAACCCCTGAACCGCGAGTCACCCCATTTCCATGCCCTCTCCCCCGGCGAGAGCGGAGGCGAGGGCGGCCAAAGGCTCGAGGAAGCGCAGGCCGAGAAGGATCGTGCCCGCCGGATCCGGGCGCAGATGCCGGAGGGGGGGTTGTTCGCGGGGCACACGTGGCGGATGGCGGCTGCGCCGTTTCCGGTGGGAGTCGAGCTGGCGCGGTCATTGGAGCAGATGGGACGGGTGCTGCTCCAGTTTTACCGCGCAGCCAACCGGCTGTATGGGCTGAGCGTCGAGGGGCGGCAGCCGGGCTGGGTGGCGAGCTGGCTGGACCAGGGAAAGCCGGCGGAGCTGGTCGCGTGGCAGCGGGCGGAGGCGTTTCGGGGCGAGCTGCCCCGCGTCATTCGGCCGGACCTGCTCTGGACCGAGGAAGGGCTCGCGCTGGTCGAGCTGGACAGCGTCCCCGGTGGGATTGGGCTGACGGGCTGGCTCAACCGGGCGTATGCGCGGGAGGGGTGGCCGGTGCTTGGAGGCGAGGATGGAATGGTTCAGGGATTCGCCTCGATATTTGGCGAGGCGCGCCGAGTCCACATCGTGATCTCGGAGGAGGCAGCGACCTACCGGCCCGAGATGGTCTGGCTGAGCGGGCAGATCACGCAACCTCCGATGGCGGTGCGGGGGACGGATTTCACGGACTTCGCCGATGGGGACGCGGTCTACCGGTTTTTCGAGCTGTTCGACCTGCCGCAGGTTGCGTGTGCGGAGGCGGTGATCGGCGGGGCGGCAGCGGGCCGGGTGCAGATGACGCCGCCTCCGAAGCCGCTGTTCGAGGAGAAGCTGCTGCTGGCCCTGCTGTGGAACCGGAATCTGCGCGAGTTCTGGCGGCGCGAGCTGGGTGAAGGATTTTGCCGGCGGATGCAGGAGTGGGCGCCGTACACGTGGGTGGTGGATCCGGCGCCGTTGCCGGCTCAGGGCGCGATCCCGGGGCTGGAGCTGACGGACTGGCGGCAGTTGGGGGAGAGCTCGCAGCGGGAGCGGGAATTGGTGCTGAAGGTGTCGGGATTTTCGGAGCGGGCGTGGGGATCGCGCGGAGTCTATTACGGGGCGGACCTGTCGCAATCGGAGTGGCGGGCGGCGGTCGAGGAAGCGGTGGAATCATTTCCACGCACGCCGTACGTGTTGCAGCGGTTCCGCCGGCCCAAGCCGGTGGCGGTGCCGTGGTATGATCCGAATGCGGACCGGGTGGAATCGATGGCGGGCCGGGTGCGGCTGTGTCCGTACTATTTTGTGGCGGGGCGCGGGGACGGGGCTCGGGCGCGATTGGGGGGCGTGCTGGCAACGGTGTGCCCGGCGGACAAGAAGATCATCCATGGGATGAGCACGGCGGTCCTGGCTCCCTGCTGCGCATGAGCATGATCGAGTACATCATCCTGGCGTTCAGCTCGCTGTTCGTGATCATCGATCCGATCGCGGTGCTCCCGGTGTTCTTGGCGATGACGCCGCGGGACACGGCGGCGCAGCGGGCGCGGATGGCGGGCCTGGCGTGTTTTGTGGTGGCGGGGGTGCTGCTCTTTTTTTCGCTGACGGGGCAATGGATCTTTCGGCTGATGGGGGTGACGCTCGAGGCGTTTCAGGTGGCGGGGAGCATCGTGCTGCTGCTGGTGTCGCTGGACATGCTCCGGGCGCAGCGGTCGCGGGTGCAGGGGACGGCGGAGGAGGCGGACGCGGGGACGGAGAAGGACGATGTGGCGATCACGCCATTGGCGGTGCCGATGCTGGCCGGGCCGGGAGCGATCACGACGTCCATCCTTCTGAAGAACCAGGCCGACGGGGTGGGGCAGATGGTGGCCCTGTGCGGATGCATCGTGGCGGTGTCATTCGTCTGCTATCTCATGTTCCGGGTGGCGGTCTGGCGGGCTCACTGGCTGAACCCGATTGCCATGAAGATCACGACGCGGATCATGGGGCTGCTGCTGGCGGCCCTGGCGATCCAATTCATGATCGACGCCGTAGCCAAGCTGAAGGAGACTCTCTGGTAGCGAGGCCGGCGGCGGGCCGAAGCCGAGCCGATGATGAAACGGAAACCGAAAACGCGGCGGGGGCGATGGTTCAACTGGGACCCCCAGTGGAGGTTTTCCATCTGGTATCTGGTGGGGGCGCTGGTGCTGCTGTCGACCTGGCAGTACAGCCTGGGGCGGTTTTCGGTCCGAACGATCCCCTACAGCGAATTCAAGGCGGCTTTAGGGCGCGGCGAGGTGACGGAGTGCTATCTGCGGGAGGATGAGATTACAGGCCGGATCCGGCCTCGGGCGGAGGCGGCCTCGGACGGGGGGACGAACCTTGTAGCGACCGGATCGGCAATCGAATCGACCAGCAATGCGCCGGCGCCGGCCGGCCCCAGCGCGCCGGCGGCCCAGGAATCCAAGGAGGAGTTCCTTTTCCGGACGATCCGTGTCCAGGACGACAAGCTGGCCGAGGAACTCCAGCGGTCCGGAGTCAAGTTCGGCGGGGTGCGCCCGAATTTTCTGCAGCAGTTCTTCCTGGTATGGGTGTTGCCGCTGGCGCTGCTGTTTTTGTTGTGGGGCGCGCTGGCCAAGCGAATGGGGGCGGCCGGCCAATCGGTTTTGAGCATCGGGAAAAGCCGCGCCAAGCTGGTGGCGGACCGCGAGACGGGAGTGACGTTCGCCGACGTGGCGGGATGCGACGAGGCGAAGTTCGAGCTCGAGGAGGTGGCGGATTTTCTGCGGCGTCCCGACCGTTACAAGGCGCTGGGGGCGAAGATACCGAAGGGGCTGCTGCTGGTGGGACCGCCGGGCACGGGCAAGACCCTGCTGGCACGCGCGGTGGCCGGGGAGGCCCGGGTCCCGTTCTACTCCCTGAGCGGCAGCGATTTCGTGGAGATGTTTGTAGGGGTGGGGGCGGCGCGAGTGCGCGACTTGTTTCAGCAGGCCAAAGGCCAGGCGCCCTGCATCATTTTCATCGACGAGCTGGATGCGGTGGGGCGCCAGCGCGGAGTCCATATCGGGGCGGTCAATGACGAGCGCGAGCAGACGCTGAACCAGCTGCTGGTCGAGATGGACGGTTTCGAGGCGAACGCGGGCGTGATCCTTCTGGCGGCGACCAACCGGCCGGATGTGCTGGATCGCGCGCTGCTGCGTCCGGGCCGATTCGATCGGCAGGTCGTTCTGGATGCGCCGGATCTGCCGGGACGCGAGGCCATCCTCCGCGTGCATGCGAAAGGAAAGCCCTGGGATCCCGCCGTGGATTTCCATCGCATCGCCCAGGTGACTCCGGGTTTTTCGGGGGCGGATCTGGCCAACGCGTTGAACGAGGCAGCGCTGCTGGCGGCGCGGCGGAAAGCGAATCGGATCGGGCAGTCGGATCTGGAGCTGGCGGTCGAGAAAGTGGTGGCGGGTCCGGAGCGCAAGAGCCGGCGCCTCGGCGAGGAAGAGAAGCGGCGAGTGGCCTATCACGAGGTAGGGCATGCCCTGGTGGCGGCGGCCAATGAGCACGGCGATCCGGTGCACAAGATCAGCATCATCCCCCGGGGCAGGGCGGCTTTGGGGTATACGCTGCAATTGCCGACCGAAGACCAGTACCTGATGACGCGAACGGAGCTGAAGGAGCGTCTGCGGGGGCTGCTCGGCGGCCGGGCGGCGGAGCAAATCGTCTATGGCGAGGTGACCACGGGTGCGCAGAACGATCTCGAGCAGGCGACAGCGCTGGCCCGACAGATGGTCTGCTTGTTCGGAATGGGCGACCAGGTCGGCCTGGCTCAATGCGGACGCCCCGCGCAGTCGGCATTTCTGGGAGGGGGAGACGGGTATTTCCAGCGCGACTGCAGCGAAGAGACGGCGCGGGTTATCGACGAGGAGGTCCGGCGGATGCTGGACCAGGCCTACCAGGAAGCCCAGGAGATCCTCCGGAGCCAGCGGCAGTTGCTGGATCGGGTCGCGGCAGAGCTCTTGCAGCGGGAGACGCTCGATGGGCCGGCTTTTTATGGCCTGATTGGCAAGCCTTACCCGGGGCACCCGGCCGCCGCTGAGCTATCGCCATCCCCGGCCGATCCGAAGCCGTGATCCGAGGATCGTCGAGCTTTCAGCGCCCGGCCAGCTCGGCTTCTGTCAGCGCAGGCAGAACCTCGTAGGAGTTCCGATCCAGATCGATCGCCACCTGGGTGCCGTCGGCGAAAGCGAACCGCTGGCGGCGTCCGCCCGGCTCGAGGAATTTGTGATCGGTCATCTCGAGCAAGCCAACCCGCCGATGCAGCGCCGCCATGATCCTCACCCGTTCGGTCTCGATCGGGGATGGATGAAGGGAGAGATAGGGCAATCCGGCGTTGCCCAGGCCGTGGAGAAATCCGGAATCGGTCTCCGGGATGCCCCAGGCGCCTCGATCGAGCGACCATGGGATCATCAGGGCATCGTGGTAGACCAGGTTGAACAAGGGCGTTGGGATCCCGAGAGCCGGGCCCTTGCCCGGGTTCGGATCGAGGGCATAAGGGCCGTGATGGACGAGATCCAGGTGCGGGATCGACCAGTCGCTGGGCTCCTCGGAGCTGACGATCCCACCCCACGCGCGCACCGAATCGAGGGCTTCGCCCCGATGCCGGAGGCATTCGGCTCGAGTGACCGGGTGGTCGGGATGATAGCATTCCTCGGGCGGCACGACCGAGAACACGTCCAGGTACACGCCGCGCAACGCCACGCCGTGGTCGAGGATGGTGCGGTGGTTCTTGCGGACATGTCCGGGGGCGATGCTCGGGCACAGGACCGTCTGCCGTCCGCCGTACCAGGTCGAGTGAACCGGGCGTCCCCCGTCCTGCTGCATCAGGGCGTGCCGCGCGTCAAAGGAATCGGCATCGAGGTAATAATCGCGGTATTGGTCATGCAAGGCCAGCGGGCAGCCCAATCGATCGCAGGCGGCGGCGAGCTGTCGCAAGCCGTCCCAGCCGCCGGCCTCGGGGCCGGGGGGCAGGACATCGGGATGCAGGTTGTCATAGCCTCGGCGGCCCCATCCATCCAGGTGGACATAGAATCGCGGGAATCCACGCTGGGCGAGGGACTCGAGATCGGCGGCGCGGTCCGCGAATGTGACGCCCTGGTGGTTGAGAGCCGGGTTGTCCTTGTGATAATAGCTCGAGGCCGGCTCGATGTGATAGAGGATACTCGTGTGAACGACCGGGCTGCCCAGGAGGCGGGCGACAGCCGGATTGCGGGCGATCTTCTCCTCGAGGGAGACAAAGCGGCCCGTCGAGATGGCATGCTGCCGGTAGCGCTTGGCCAGGGTCACGTGATCGCCCGCATCGAAGAAACACCACCGCAGCCGGCGCGGGTATGCCCAGCGCCCCAACGAATGAATCCACCGGGGCGCGATCCTTGTGGGCCCGCCGGCGGGATGCTCGAAGCGGCAGCCGGCATCCACGGGCGTCTCGAGCAAGACCAGCACGGCCCCCTCTTTCTGAAGATTGCCCCATAAATGCCCCCACCACGGCTGGTAGAGGCCGCGTCCGAACGACATCGTGTCATACAGCGCAACCTTCTTCGGCCACTCCTTGGGCAGGCGCATCCCTTGCATGAACGGCACCACCGTCGTGTCGAAACAGCCCGGATCGAATCCGGCCGGCCACCGGCATTCCTCGACCGCCGCGGCGGTCTCGATGGCGTTCAGATCGAACACCACCTCCTCGTCGGGCCCCTCGAGCGCAATCCGCAGACGGAATTCGATCGGGACGGGCGCCGGCGCGTCACCGAACTCGGACAGCCGGATCTGCAGGCCGCTCTGGAATCCGTTGTGATAGGGAGCGATCTCGCGGCAGCGCGCGGCAGACATCTGCAGCGGGCGGCTGGCGCCGCAGTGCCGGACCAGGAGATCGCCCGGCATCGACGCGGCCGTGAACCATGCATGCCCGGGTGTTCGGACCTCAATGCGCAGCGTATCGGGATCGAGGATCAGTTGGCGAACGCGGCCGGCGACGTGCCACCGCCCCCCGCGGGCCTCGACGCGAGCCCGAAACAGACCGGTCTCGGACAGCGGCGCCTTCGTCCGGACCGCAGGCGGTTTCGGCGCGGCGGGAGGTTTTGAAGCCACGGATGCCGGCCGCGGAGAAGCGGCCGCTGCGTTCGTCTCGCCGCGCGGGGGAACGCGGCCGGCGGGCTTTTGCAGGCCGGGTCCCCCGCCCCGGCGTTGCGGACCCATGACGCTGTTTGTGGCAGACGCGGGAGCCGAGGGCGCCGATGCAGCCTTGGGCGTTGCGCTGGCAACCGGCTCAATCCGGGCCGCCCAGGCCGTGCCGCGCCGGAACAGCTCTCCGACCGCCGGCGCTTCGAACGCTTTCAGGTCGTGGCCGAGCGGGCTGTGAAAGACTCGGCCCTGGCCATGGTCGAGAACAAACGCCATGGGATAATCCTTGCCGTCCACCACCGAACGGGCGGCAGCCAGGATGTGGATGGGAAGGGTGCCCGCCAGACAGGTGTAGAGCTCGTCCTCGGTCCGGAAATCTTCCAGGCCGCGCGTGATTGGGTGGGTCGAATCGAGTATTCGCACCTGGAACGGCCCGCGCGGATCGTGCCCGCGCAGCTTTGGATCCCAGACCTGGCCGGCGAGCGAGGCGAACTCGGGCCAATCCTGCCAAGCGCCACATGCGAAATGGACGAGCACCAGCCCTTTGCCGCCGGCGACGAACTGGCGCAGGTTCTCGCGGGCGGCGGGGCCCGGGGACGGCTTTTCCCAATTCATGAAATGGAGCACCGCGACGTCGTAGCGGTCCAGAGCGGCGGAATCCAGAAAATGGGGGTCTTCGATCGTGGTCACCCGGAGACGGGCATCTTGTTCGAGAAGCTGGGCCAGACGGGGTGCGGTCTGTTTCCAGGGATGCCCTGGGTAATCGATGCCGGTGACGATCAGGACTTGAGTGGCCGGTGGGGTGGCGGGCGGCCCGGCGGCTCGAGCCAAGCCGGTCAAACCGGCAAGGATGACAAGGACCCCAACAGATCCCCAAAGCCGGCTCGGGCCTGGCCGCCGCGGCACGCAAGCCGCGCACGGCAAGATCCCTGCATGTGGCGCCCGGACCGGCCCATCCCATTCGGCGCCAGATGCAGCCCTGGAATGGCTCCAACCGGCTGCATCCGAGGCGGGCAACAAGAAAGCAAACCCATTGGTCATGCTGCTTTTTATCCTGATCAGCGCTCCCGGGCAACCGCCAAAGGCAAATCCCTATCCCCCCGCAAGCCGAAAGCTGAAAGGTAGGGCGGCCACTCCGTGGGCGCCGCCTTGATGGCTGTAAGCTCGCCGCCGCGGCGCGCGGCGGAGCGCGCGCCCTACCTTGCAAGCCGAAAGCTGAAAGGTATCTGTCTGTCAATACGCCATCAGCCGGCGGGTGGCGGTGGCGATGTCCTTGACGCGCTGGGTTCCCGCTTCGCGCTCGATCACGACGGCGCCGTCATAGCCGCACTCGGCCAGCATGTTGAGGAAGGCGAAGGAATTGACCTGCCCCTCTCCCCACACGACTTCGGCGCCCCACGTGCCAGGCTTTTTCGTGCGGATGGCGTCCTTGATGTGGATATGGCGCACCCAGGGCGAGAGCCGGCGGAACGCGGTCAGGGGCTCGTCCTTGTTGTAGAGGATGAGGTTGGCGGGATCGAAGTTGAGAAGGACGCTGGGATGGTTGAGCGTCTCGACGAAGCGCTGGAGCTCCTCGGCGGTTTCCTGGCCGGTCTCCATGAGGAGCGTCACGCCGGCCTCGCCTGCACTGTCGCCCAGGAACCGGACGCGGTCGTAGAACTTCTTGGCGTAGGCATGGTTGGAATGGTCGAGGAATCCCACGTGCATGAGGATGGATTTGGATCCCAGCTGGGCGGTGATTTTGGCGGCCTTGGCGAAGGCCTTGCCGCTCTCGGGCCAGTGCTGGTCGGGCGCGATGCCGCCGGTCACCTTGATCGTGTCCAGCGTCGAGTAATCCTCGTAATCGTAGTTCATCATGCCGGCAGTGATCGTCCATCCCTGGCGTTTGACCGCCTCGAGGTAGGCATCGCCGTCCCGGCCCAGGGCAGGGGCGATGGCCAGATTGATGTGATCGAGGCCCATCGCCGCCATGGCCGTGCCGATCTCGTCGATGCCCTTTTGAAAGGACCAGCTGCAAACCCCGATGGGCCATTTGTTGCCGCATTTTTGCATAACGGTATCCTTTGAGTTTCGAGCGGTTATTTGCCGATTTTGACCGTCTTGCCGGTTTTCGCGGATTTCCGCTCGGCGTCCACGATCTTGACGGAATCGCGGGACTGCTCGGGCGTGATGATGCAGGGGACCTTCTTGCCGTTGAGGACATCGAGGAACCACTGGATCTCGTATTCGTAGCCCTCGCCGGGCGCCAGCTCAGGCGCGAACGACTCTCCTTTGGCCGGATAGACGCAGAGGGGCTTCGCGCGCTTGCCGTCGAGGACGACGACGGCCTTCTCGAAGGTCACGACGTAGCTGGCCTCGAAGCCCATCGTCTGGGTCATGGCCCAGCTGCCCTCCGCGGTCACCGCGGGCCCGCCCACATCGTAGAGGGTCGAGATGTAAAGCATCTCGCCGCCCTTGCCGAAGGCCGCCGCGCTGGTGACCGCCCGCGGCATGCCAAACAGGAAATTGACCATGTCGGTGTCGTGGATGTGGAGGTCGAGCGCCACGCCGCCGCTCTTTGCTTCATCGGCGAACCAGTTCGTGCCCTTCTGCCAGCCGGGAGGGGCGCTGAAGCGGCGGAACGACGCGGCGACGACGCGGCCGTATTTCTGGCTGTCCACCAGCTTCTTGAGAAACACGTAGCTAGGCCAGAACCGGAGGCAGTGGGCCACCATGATCTGAGCGCCTTGGGGCGCCTTTCGGGCGGCTTGGATCATCTTGTCGCAGTCCGCGGCGTGGAGGGCCATGGGCTTTTCGCACAGGACGTTGACGCCCGCCTCGAGGGCCTTGACCGTCAAAGGCACGTGGAGAGGCGTCGGCAGCGTCAGGGAAATCACGTCCAGGTCGGCCTCGGCCAGCATCCGGTCGAAATCGTCGTAGATCCTGGCGTCGCCGAAATCGGTCGTTGCGTCCGCTCCGGCGATATTGCCGCCCGCGGTGGGCGCGGTGAACTGGGAAAGATCCTTGTCGCAGAGGGCCACCACCTGGGCGCCCTTCATCTTCTTCCAATTGCCGTAATGCATCCGCCCCATGAAACCGAAGCCGACGATCCCGACTCGTTTCACGGCCCTTTTCGTTGTCGCCATAATTCGTCTTCCTTTGCTGGGTTTGGTTCGTTCCGACGTTGCGGCCAGCGTCCTACATCCGGCCGGGATCGTCAATCCCGCATCGATGTTCGGGCGCCTTTACGCTCGAGCCAGGGCAATTTGGCTGACGAAAAGGCCGCGGGAACGGAACGCAGAGGGCGCCAGCACGTTCCATCCCCGGAAATCGCTGGCCAAGCGGCCCGATTCGGGTCATTGTATCCAGGCCATGCGCTTCTCGGTGGACACAAAAGATCCGCATGCGGTGGCCGGACATATCCAGGCGATCTACCGATCTGGATTTCCGGAAGGGGATCCGGCCTTTGTGCCGCGTGTATTCGAGTGGGCGGCGGATTGTTTCGCGGGTCGCTACGCGAATTACCAGGCCATTGACGCGCCCTACCATGATCTCGAGCACACAATGCAGGGGACGGTGTGCCTGGGGGACCTGATGCGCGGCTGGATCGAGTCGGGCCATGCGCCCGTCCTGACGCAGCCGGTGTTCGAGAAGGCGCTGGTGGCCATGCTGCTGCACGACACCGGCTACCTGAAGACCCGGGAGGATGCCCAAGGCACTGGAGCCAAATACACGCCCATCCATGAGGATCGCAGCGCCGGATTCGCGGCCCGGCTCCTGACGGAGAAGGAATATCCGCTCCTGTTCATCCGGTCGGTCCAGCAGATGATCCATTGCACCAGCATGCATACCGATCCGCGACGATTGCCGTTTTCGAGCGCCGTCGAGCGCCGGGCCGGCTGCGCGCTGGGGACCGCCGACCTGCTGGGCCAGATGGCAGCGGACGATTACGTGGACAAACTGCCCGTCCTGTTCGATGAATACGAGGAATCGGCGCGATTCAATCCGACTCGAGGGGCCGGCAGCACCCACTTTGCCAGCCCGCAGGATCTGCTGCGCCAGACGCCCGCGTTCTGGGAACAGTATGTCTGGCCCCGGCTCAATCGGCAGCTTCAGGGCGTCCACCGGTTCTTGAACCGCCCCTACCCCAACGGCCCGAATCCCTACCTCGTAGGCATCGAGGCGAACTTGAACCGGGTGCGCCGCCGGCTGGCTGAAAGCGGCTAGCGGCTCTCGCCCCTTCACCGCGTCCGTCTCCATGTCGCAGGATTACATCCTCCAACCCTTTCGCGCGCTGCCCGAGTTGCGGATCGACTACGAGCGCGAGCTGAACGACCAGCAGCGGGCGGCGGTGACAGCTCCGCCCGGGCCCGCGCTGGTCATCGCCGGGGCCGGCTCGGGCAAGACGCGGACCCTGACCTACCGGACGGCGTTTCTGCTCGAACAAGGCATCCCGGCGGATCGGATTCTGCTGCTCACGTTCACCAACAAGGCCGCGCACGAGATGATGCGGCGGGTGGCAGACCTGCTGGGCGAGCAGGCGCTGCGTCTCTGGGGCGGGACATTCCACTCGATCGGATACCGCATCTTGCGGCGGAACGCCGAGCTTCTCGGCTACCGGCCCGACTTCACGATCCTCGACCGGGAGGACGCGCGGCAGATGCTGCAGTCCTGCCTGCCGGAGCGGCCGAAGAAGGCGCCGGCGGGGGTGTGGCCGAAATCGGACGTGATGGCGGAGGTGTTCTCGCTGGCGGTCAACACCTGCCGGCCGATCGCGGAGGTGATCGAGGATCAGTTCGAGCACCTGGCCGGGATTGCGGACCGGCTGGCCGAGGTCCACCGCGATTACCACGAGCGCAAGCGCGCCGCCCAGGTGATGGATTTTGACGATCTCCTGTGCGAGTGGCTCCGGCTGCTTCGGGACCATCCCGACGTGTGCGAGCGTTACCAGCGCCAGTTTCAGTTCGTCCTGGTGGATGAATACCAGGATACAAACCGGGTCCAGAGCGACTTGATCGACCTGCTGGCCGCGCGCCATCGGCAGGTCATGGCCGTCGGCGACGATGCCCAGAGCATCTATTCGTGGCGCGGGGCCGATTACCGCAACCTGTGGGAATTCCCCCGGCGGTATCCGGAGGCGACGGTCTACAAGATCGAGACCAACTATCGCAGCACGCCCGAGATCCTGGCGGTGGCCAATGCCGCCATCGCCGCCAACGCCCGCCAATACCCCAAAGCCCTGGCCCCCAGCCGCCCTTCGGGCGTCCGGCCCGTGCGCGTGGACTGCTTCGATGCGGGCGAGCAGGCTGCCTTTGTCGCCCAGCGCGTCTTCGAGCTCCATGAGGGCGGCACGTCCCTGAACCAGATGGCTGTGCTGTATCGATCCCATTTCCATTCGCTCGAGCTCCAGATGGAGCTGACGCGCCGGCGGGTGCCGTTTGCGATCATGAGCGGCATCCGCTTTTTCGAGCTGGCGCATCTCAAGGATGCGATTGCGTTTCTGAAGCTGGGGGCGAATCCGGAAGACGACCTGTCCTTTCGGCGCATCGCGCGGCTGTTGCCGGGCATCGGCGAGCGCGGGGCGGGCCGGCTCTGGGAACGGTATCGGAGCGCGCCCGCCGCCACCGGCAGCAGCGCGACGGTCGCCAGCCGGCTCGAAGCCTGCCTCGATGCGGTCCCTAAAAAGGCGCTTCCCGATTGGCCGCGCCTCGCCGACACGTTCCGCCAGCTGGCATCGATCTCGAGCGGTGGGGATCCATCGCCCATGATCCGGCTCGTGCTCGAGGCGTTCTATGACGATTACCTCAAGGAGGCCTATGCCAACTACCGCTCCCGGCGCGAGGATCTCGATCAGCTCGGCTATTTCGCCCGCCAGTTCGAGGATCTGAACGATTTTCTCGCGCAGCTGGCGCTGCTGACCGATCTCGAAGCCGAGGAGGATCGGGCATCGGAAAAGGAGGACCAGCGGGTCCGGCTCTCGACGATCCACCAGGCCAAAGGCCTCGAGTTCGACGTCGTGTTCCTCATCATGCTCAACGACGGTTTGTTTCCCGTGGGACGCTCCCTCGATGATCCCGATCGCGAGGAGGAGGAGCGGCGGCTCTTTCACGTGGCCATCACCCGCGCGCGCCACGAGCTCTATCTGATCAGCCCCTCGATGCGATTCGGCCGCGGCTCGGCGAAGGACCCGGGCCTGCGCCCATCACGCTTTCTCTTCGAGATCCCCGAATCGCTCTGCGACGCCTGGACGCCGCATTCGCACGGGCCGGACCCGGGCTTCTGACGCCAGCCGCCTCGAGCGCCGCGCGGGTATGCTCGATCGTCGCGCCTTGCCAGCCCGCCGAATCCCCTCCAGCAAAATCGAAATTCATTTTTGCACAGACTCTTAGATCGAGCAGCGCTCTTGGATCCTCCCCGCCAAGTCCCTGTACCCGCGCGCTTTGAGGTCGTTGACCATGGCCTGATCGGTCGCCTCACGGTTGATCCGCGCGGCCATGCGTTTGGCCTCGAGGGGCGGCGGCGCCAGCAACACCCACTCCCCGCTGGCCGTATCAATGACCACTGCCTTCAATCGAATCCGCATCCATTCGGACTGATCGGGCACGAGCCGGCCCACAATCGGCACCCAGGAAATGGTCTTCGTGAGCTGATCCTCGACCCCGGATTCGAGAACGCCCCAGTAGACAACCGTTGCGGGCGCGCCTGCTTTTGCCGCCGCCCAGCGAAAGGCACGGTGAAGCGAGACCTCGCCGGATGCCGGTGGCGCGGGGCGGCTGGCGGCCGTTCGACCGCCAGTGGAGGGCACGCCGCTGAGGGGAATCACCGGGTGATGAGCCTGGAGGGCGGCGACCATCGGATCATCCGGGAACAGGGCGCCGGATTGGACAACCGCCAGAGGCGCCGCCGGGGGAACCCGGACCTGGCTCGATCGAGCCATTGCCTGCCGGATCTCGGTTTCCCCGACCGACAGTTGATCCGACAGGCCAAGGACTTCCATCTCGTTGAGCTCGCCGCCATAGTTGATCCGATCCCGGTAGCCGGAACTCGAGATCGAGCGGGTGGCGCAGCCGGCGCCAAGAATCGCCAGCAGCATCAGGCCGGCCGCACATTGGGCAACGGATGGATTTTTCATAGGAACCAAGGATTGGAGTGCTGTCAGCCCGGATGTGTTCAATCGCTCTTTCGATTGCAGCGCTCGCTCGATCGGGCTTCCAGCAGTATGTTGGCGCAAGGCTGTGAACACGAATGACCTGATTCGGCTGGGTGTGCCGCCGGGAGAAGCGACCCGGCGGGGGATCGATTTCATTGCGCGCTATGTCCTGAAAGGGCTCGACAAATCCAGGCTGGCCGATGAGGTCGAGGCCGTTGCGCGGCATCCGGAGGCGCATGTGGACGATCCGTTGCGGGGCGAGTTTGCCAAGGCGCTGCTGCGGGCCGGGGGCGCGTTGCGCGCCGCTCCGGCCGCCTGGCGCCAGTGGGGCGAGGGGCTCGAGCCGGAAGCAGTGAACCAGATGGCCCGCGCATGCCAGCTGCCAATCGCAGTGGCGGGCGCGCTCATGCCCGACGCGCATCTCGGGTATGGGCTGCCGATCGGCGGCGTGCTCGCCACCCAAGGCGCCGTGGCGCCGTATGCCGTCGGCGTCGATATCGCCTGCCGGATGAAAATGACCGCGCTCGATTTGCCGGTGCGCGACCTCGAGCGGCGGCGGGATCGGCTGACGGCAGCCATCGAGAAGGAAACCCGCTTTGGCGTCGGCGCCGCCTTCGAGCATCGGCGCGAGCACGAGGTGATGGACGAGGATTGGACCGTGAGCCCGGTCACGCGGGCGCATCGGGACCGCGCCTGGGGGCAGCTGGGAACCAGCGGCAGCGGCAATCACTTTGTCGAGTTCGGGGTCTTCACGCTGCAGGAGCGAATCCGAGGTCTGGATCCGGGCGAGTATGCGGCGCTGCTGAGCCACAGCGGCAGCCGGGGCGTCGGGGCCGAGGTCTGCCGCCATTACAGCCAGCGCGCCATGGCCCGGCATCCGGAGCTTTCCAAGGAGCACCGGCACCTGGCCTGGCTTGACATCGATTCTCCCGAAGGCCTCGAGTATTGGGCCGCCATGGAACTGATGGGACGCTATGCGGCCGCGAACCATGCGCTCATCCACCGGCACATCGCCCGGCGCCTCGGGCTCGAAATCCTCCTCGACGTCGAAAACCATCATAATTTCGCCTGGCGCGAACGACATGCGATCGACGGGATCGAGCGCGATGTGATCGTGCACCGGAAGGGCGCCACGCCGGCCGGCCGAGACATGCTCGGCATCATTCCCGGATCGATGGCGGCCCCGGGATTCCTGGTCCGCGGCAAGGGGAATCCGGCCTCGCTCGAGTCAGCCTCGCACGGCGCGGGACGTGTCATGAGCCGCGCCAAGGCGCTCGAGACATTCGAGTGGGAGAAGGTCGCCCGCGTGCTTCGCGAGCGCGGGGTCCACCTGATTTCCGCCGGGCTCGACGAGGCCCCAATGGTCTACAAGGACATCCATCAGGTGATGGCTGCACAAGGCGACCTGGTTGAAATCGTTGGGCAATTCGAGCCGAAGCTCGTGAAAATGGCGCCCCATGGGGAGGCTCCCGAACCATGACCCCGCCTGATTGCGCACATCAATCGATCCTGGTGATCTTCGTGGTGTGAAAATACCGCAGCTTGAAAGCCGCATCCTTTTCCCAGGGTAGGGCGGCCACTCCGTGGGCGCCGCTTCATGGCTGCACGCTCACAACTCGGCGCGCGGCGGAGCGCGCGCCCTACCTTCCCGAGGACTTCAACATTTCCGCGTCATTTCGCGTCATTCCGCGGGCAAAAATCCGGAGCCGCAGTTCTTCTTTGCGAGGTTTCGCGGCTGCAGGTTGAAAAACCGACTCTTGATTGCCACAAAAAACTCAAAAACACGCAAAGAGAGTTGCGTCGCGTGATTGGTGTGACTCGTGCAAGCCGAAAGCCGAATGGTAGGGCGGCCACTCCGTGGACGCCGCATCGATGGCTGCACGCTCACAACTCGGCGCGCAGCGGAGTGCGCGCCCTACCTTTCCGAGGACATCAACATTTCCGCGTCATTTCGCGTCATTCCGCGGGCAAAAATCCGGAGCCGCAG
>CAYWIM010000078.1:0-3430 GCA_964458325.1 uncultured Verrucomicrobiota bacterium | reverse complement strand
CATCGATGGCTGCACGCTCACAACTCGGCGCGCAGCGGAGTGCGCGCCCTACCTTACAAGGTAACTTTCCGCGTCAATCCACTGGCCGGTGGCGGGGGATTTCCGCCTTGAAATCGCCCAGGCTGGCCCAGTGCAACCGCTGGTCCAGATCGACCTCCGCGACGGCGATCGAGCCCCATTCGCTGGCCTGGGCAATGACCTTGCCCTCGTGGTCGTAGATGCCCGAGATCATCCAGTTTTGGGTGGCCGGCGTGTAGGTGCTGCTGACGACGTAGACATGGTTCTCGCAGGCGCGCGCCGCGGCGAGGAGCGGATTGCAGCCCCACACCGGCCAGGCAATCACCTCGGCGCCCTCGATGGCCAGGCGGCGGGCGACTTCGGGGAAGAAACCGTCATAGCAAACCATCATTCCCAATCGGCCGAAGCGGGTGGAAAACACGGGATACTCGCGGCCGGGCTCGACACCGCTTTGGATCTCGCTGCGCGGCAGGCAGACCTTGCGGTATTTGCCCTGGACGAAGCCATCCGGACCGATGAGCACCGCGACGTTGTAGATGAGCGGCCCGTCGCGCTCGATCAGGCCCGCCACAAGGTAGAGGTTGTGCTGCCGGGCGAGCGATCCGAAGTAATCCGTCGACGGCCCCGGCACGGGCTCGGCGCACTCGGCCATTGTTTTGCCGGTGCCGTAGTAAGTCAGGGTTTCGGGCAGGACAACCAAGTCAGCCTTCTGCCGGGCGGCTTCCTCGATGAACGGGGCGAACTGAGGCGGTTTTTCGGAAGGCGTCCGTCCCTGCCGAGGCTGGAAATGGACGGTGGCGAGCCGGACCTTGCGGCCGGCCGGCGGGGGGGTCTCGGCCAGCGAGACTTGGCTCCATTCGACCTGTCCGCCCGGCGCCCAGCGGAGGTGGAGCTCGATGGCGGCTTGGGCGGCCTGGGCCGGCGCATGATAGACGTCAGACACCTCGGTCCATCCAAGGGCGTCGGCGCTCCGGTCGGCCGGATATTCCGGCTCGGCGCGTGGGGTGAATCCCGGCAGGTAACGGGTGACCACGGGCGTGTCGCGCAAGGCGGGTTTGCCCTGCGCATCCAGCCAGATGACTCGAGCCAGGACGCTGCGGCGGGGTTCGGCAACCCGGACGGCGCGCCGGAAGGCCTCGAACCGGTACCATCGCCCGCCTTGCACGGGCAGGGTTCGAGTCCACCAGCCCGCCTGGCCGTCGCGCTGGTCGGCTTGGATGACGAACACGCCTTGGCCATCGCGGCCTCCGCGGGGTTCCGAGCGGAAATGGGGCGCGATCTCCTCGCGAGGGAACGCGGGGGCCCATCCGTCGGGAGGCGGCTCGGCCTCGAGGTTCAGGACAAGAGAGGCCGAAAGCAAAAGATAAACAGCGGGGGCGTGTCTCATGGTTCGCTCCGTGGGGATTGTGGTATGGAAGTCGCAACGAGCTTGAGCGCCCAGTCCGCGTCCGACTGGGCGGGCGAGCGCGGAAACGGCGGCAGCCGGATCTGCCCCGTCGAATCGGCGCGCAGCGCGGTCGGATCGGCGTCAGCCCACTGGCCCGTGCGGGGATCGAACCATTGGGGGCGATAGCCAGCGCCGGGCAGCGCCCCTGAGAGACTCGCCGCGGGGCATTCCTGCTCGAAATAGAGCAGGAACAGATCGCGCGCGGGCGTTCGGGCTGCAAACGCCCAGCCGGTGAGGCCGTTGGGTTTGCCAGATCGGTTCGGAGCGACCAGATCGGTGGCGGGTTCGAGATCCTGGTACCGCCGGCCTTCGGACAGGATGAACGCCTTGAGATGGCGCATCTGGTCCGCGGACGCGTATTGGATGACGTCCCAGATGGGATATTTCGAGGTCGGCTCGACCTCGCCGCTCCACAGGCCGCCCTGCCAGCCGCCAGCGCCATAGATGTGGCCGCCCAAACCGCCCGACAGCACGCTGCCATACATCGCCGAACGGCAATAGAGCGCCGCGCGCTCGCTGCCCGGCTCGGCATCCTCCATGCCATCGTAATACGGCTCGCCATTGATGGCCGGGAGCGGCGGATTCGTCCGATAAATCTCGGTCAGGAGCTGATAGCAGTCATGGGTGCGCCGGTTGCCGATCTGGTGAAAACCCAGCCACGGCGCCCGATCCACATGGCCCCAATTGCGGAGCGAGGACGGGCTGGCGTTGTTGCCCAGAAGCGTGCCGAAGGGAGGCGGCCCACACTGCTCGAGATACCGGTTGGCCGCCCGATTCCATTCCTCGGCAGTTGCCGTCTTGCCGGGCGAATCGTAGTGGATAGGGCTGAACAGGGCGATGTGCGCCTGGTAGCGGCTGAAGACATACTGGATATAGCGCGCGTAGGATTCCGGCCATGGATAGAACCGCTTCCACGCCTGGCCAATATCGCGCCGGGCCACCTCGATGAACGGAACAAATCCCTGCGCGTTCAGATAATCCATCTTCTTGTCGAGCATCTGGAAATAGGCGGGGTTGAGCCGTTCGACATCGGGCATCACCTGCTCGAAACCCGGCACTTTCCCCGGGAACAGAAACGCGCGCTGCCCGAACTCGTTAGTCATGTCCTTGGCGCTGGCGGTGCCGGCCTGGCGCCAGGCGGCGCGCAGGACGGTCCCGTCGGAGAGATCGAGGCTGGCCGGGCGGCCGTCGTTTGCCCATTGAGGAAACGCGGCGATCAGCGCGATGCAGTTGAACTCCTGGGCCCGGCGGGTGCGGAGGAGGTCCTTGAAGCCCGCCTTCGGTCCGAGCGGGCGGGGCTGATCGTCATCGAACCAGGGAAATCGGAACGTGCCCACCGCCCACCAGGTGTCTCCGAGCAAAAAGAATGGGGTGCCGTCCGCATACTCGAATGCGCGGCCGTTGGCGGTGGGCCGGACCATGCCGCGGCGGTTCGGGTTGGCTGCCTTCTCGGCATCGGTCCAGGGCCGGGCGATGAAGCTGCCCGTCAAACCATCCAGCCCCGGATCCGATGGGCTCGATCCGCTGCGCCAGGACCATCGCCCTGCCGCAGAGGCCAGAATCCGGACCCGAAACGTCGAGCCTCCGTCCCAAAAACCGTAGCACCGCCGCTGGAATCCCGGCCCTTCGAGATCGACCCACAGGGTGGCGTCGGTGTAAGGATTGGCGAACGACTGCCGCGCCTGGAAGGCCAGCTCGACTCTCTCCCAGACATGCGCGGAGGAGTCGGCCGCGAGGGCGCCATGGGCCGAGGCCAGCACGAGAGCCAGCGCCACGAAACGGATGATGGTCATGGGATCTGTTTCTCCTCGTTTCGCCGGACAGCGTCAAACCGAAACGCGCAGCCACCCCCTGACTGTGTGCAGGAAGAAATTCTTCGGCGCTTGGTGCGTCCGGTCGCAGTTTGTCTTCTCCCCTCCGCGGCAGTGGAGGGGAGGGTCGGGGAGAGGCGGGCGTTGGAACAAT
>CAYWIM010000077.1:0-23728 GCA_964458325.1 uncultured Verrucomicrobiota bacterium | reverse complement strand
TCTCTTCGACGTGTCGTCGTTGAGTGACGCGTCGAACGGGGCTGCGCACGGTGATCTTGCGGATCGGCTGCCGATGAGGCAGAATGCGGTCAGGCAAAAAATAACGATCCGGATGACGACGGCACGGACATATGATCGGTTGAACCGATTAACGGCGACCAGCTTGACCCCAGCAGAAGCGAACCAATTGCCGTTGTCGTTTGACCAATACACCAACCGAGCAGCCCCCGGCTATGTGGATGTACTGGGAGTGGCGACCTCGGGATCGGCGGTGACGGTCAACGGCACTGGCGCCTATCGGAGGGGTGAATATTTCCATGTGGCGTTGGAGGTAAACAACAGCAGCGTGGCGCAATACCCGTCGATCATCATTCAGGCGGTGGCGGGGGCCAACAGCGCATCGAGCACGGGGAGCGTGTTCTTAGCGAGGCTTCACCTTAGACCGACGACGCCATGCCCTGTTCCAGCGCAACAGCCTTCGACCACGATTGGCGGACATCGACGCCTCGCTAAGCGGCGCCGCTGCGCGGTGCGAAAACGTGAATCATTTGGTGCAAATATTGGAAATGAAGTCACTCGAGCCAAGACACCGGAGATGTTCGTTCACGACGCCGACGGAAATCTTACGCAGGACGGCCGTTGGGCATACACCTGGGACGGCGAGAACCGGCTGGTGACGATGGAGGCACTGAGTGCGGTGCCGGCGGCGGCGAAGCTGCGTGTGGAGTTTGAGTATGACTGGCGGGGGCGGCGGATTGGGAAGACGGTGAAGGCCTGGAGCGGAACCAGCTACACCAACGCTTACGTCCTGAAATTCCTCTACGACGGCTGGAACCTGGCGGCGGAGGTGAGCACGAACAATGTCCTGGTCCGGTCCTACCTCTGGGGCACGGACCTGTCAGGGAGATTCCAGGGTGCGGGCGGGGTGGGTGGTTTGCTGGCGGTGAATGTGGCGACCAATGGAGTGCATTTCGCGGCTTACGATAGGAACGGAAACATCGCCGGGTTGGTGTCGGCTTCGGGTGGCGCGGTCACCGCCCGATTTGAATACGGCCCGTTTGCGGAGCCGATTCGGGTGTCGGGGCCGATGGCGAATGCTGTGTGCGGTTCTCGCAACTGGCAGGGAATTGCTTTTCAGAGGAGCTCGGCATGGGCGCCAGCAGGGGGATTAAGTTTCAGGTCCGGCCGGACTGCGATCCGATAGAATCGCGCGGCCGTGGATGGGTTGGCAAGGATTGCGCGCCGACGTTCGACACCGGCAGGCAAGCCGCTCTGATCCGAATCCAGCGACGACACGGCCATGGATGTTTCCCAGGAGCCGTCGAGATTCGCGGACTCCTCAACCTCCAGGGACACATTCGAGGCCAGGGTATTGCGGCGATACTGGAGAACGAGCGCTCCCTCTTGCCAGCCGACCGAGGGATGGATATTGGCCGCGGGCTCGAGATCGGTCAGGCCGTGGGCGAGCTCGGCGATCGCAGGCACGCCGTTCTGGTCGGGATCGAGGACGCTGGGCACGAACAGGATGGCCTCTCCTTGCCCGGCCACGAAAGTGACATGGAACGTATATTGGCCGCGGTCATTCAGACTCCGGCTGCGTCCATCCTGGCCGCCGCTGACCTGGAGTTCGCCTTTTTGGTCGACCATGTCGAAGGTGAACACCTTGCGGTTTTGGCCGTCGCCAAGGTTGAGCCAGTCCCCTCGGCGAATCAACAGGCTCTCAAAGCCCGGCTGTCCTGCCCACAAGGCCTGGTCGGTATCGATCGTCACGCCGGCTCCCTCGAGATGGGAGATGTAGGCGATATGGCCCTGGCGGTTGATCCCCGCCAGATCGAACGTCCCCGCAAAGGCCGTGCTGAACATGATGCCTGCGGGCAGTCCCGGGGCGGGATCGCCGCGTCGGCAAACCATGCGCATCGAGTCAGGCAAACCAGCCCAGATCGCCGTGGCATTCGTGCTCCCGATATCGGGTCCGCTCACGGTGGCCGCAAAAGCCACGTGCCCGCCGTCGCTCAGGACTGGCTTGACCAGGGCGAGGTTGTCGAATCGCACGCCCGAGGGCATTCCTGGCGCCGGGCAGTTTTCGCGCGCGGCAATGACGAGGTTGGTCAAGGCGCCGGCAACGATCGCGCTGTCGTTGGTGAACTGGCCGGTTCGGATGGTTCCGACAAAGCAGAACTGGGTGTGCGAGTTTACGGTGACAGCATCGAAGTCGGTAAACGGAGCACTGTCGAGCGGCGAGGGGAGGAGGCCGCCTTGACCGGCCAGCTCCAATCCTTGCGCGGTTCCAATCCAGATGCAATCGCTGGGGAATCCGGTCCCATTGGTTTTCACGGAGGCGGACAGGGACAAGAGCCCGGTGGGGTTCAATGCAATCGACTCGAAGATGAGGCCGTTGAACAATAGACGCAAGTCCGGATGCGGCGCCGGATGGCCTTCTCGAGCGAGCAATCGGACGGCGTCCCAGGCGCCGCACCAGACGGCCTGGTTGTTTGTGAAGCCGACATTGCCGGTGAGCGGGCTGAGGAAGGCAACCTCACCGGGGCGTCCGATCACGAAATTGAGCGTGTTGAGCAAGCCCAGGTCGCCATAGAAGACGCCGGGCTCGAGACCGGGCGCTGGATCGCCTTCGCGGGCGATGACACGGATGGATCCAGGATCACCAGCCAGCAGGGCGGTGTCGTTGCCGATGCCGACATCGGATCCCTTGAGCCGCGCGGCAAACGCGATATGGCCTTCTTCATCCAAACGCAAGGCGGTCAACGATTGGTAATAGACTCCCGGCAGACCAGGAACTGGATCCGCCTCGCGAGCCGCAAGCTGAAACGCGTCCGGATAGCCCACCCAAATCCCCTCGTCGTTCGTCGTGTCCAATTCAAATGCAATCCAGTTCAGGCTGCCGATAAAAGCCATATGACCGGTGTTGTTGAGAATGGGAGCGTTAAACGCCCGAAACGTGCAGCCGGGTACGTCGGGTGCGGCGGCGTCGGTTTTGAGGATCGTCACAAATTGCGGCGGGGCGGCCCGCACAAAGGACTCCGCCACCAGGCACGCCAGCGCCATAACGGGCAAACCACACCTCAGCCTTCGCGTGATCATGTATACAGGTTGCGAATCTGTCCGATACAAGTCAACCGTCCTGTAGGCCGGCACCCGACCCGGCGTTGGGAGCCGTGCCATCGAGCGCCGGGTGGGGCTTGCCTGCCGGGTTGGTGCAGGCAGGTCACGCGATCTGCATCGCCCAGTGTCTGACCCTATGCAGGCCGGAGTAGCCGCCGAGGCAACCCGTCGGATTGTCTGCATCCGTGGATCGATGTGCGGGCGGGGGGCAATCCGGTCTTGAGCGCGGAGGCCTGCCGATGGTAAAGGTGAGCCCATGACAAAATCCGCTTCGAGACATCTGGGGCTGGGCATTGGGCTGGTCGTCGGGATAGCGGCTGTGGCATCGATTCAAGCCGCCGCCCCCGCCGCCAACTACGACGAATCCAAGGTTCCCGCTTACACGCTTCCGGATCCATTGAGGATGGAGGATGGCCGGCGGGTGACGTCGGCGGAGATGTGGCGCACGGAGCGGCGGCCGGAGCTCCTGCGGTTGTTCGAACGCGAGGTGTATGGGCGCGGCCCCGGCCGCCCGGCCGCCCTCCGATTTGCCTTGCTGAACGAGGACAAACAGGCTCTCGGGGGAAAAGCCACTCGCCGGGAGGTGGCAGCCTATTTTACGGGCCGGGAGGACGGGCCGCGGATGACGATTCTCATCTACTTGCCCAATGCCACGGTGCGGCCGGTCCCGGCGTTCCTCGGGCTCAATTTCGGCGGCAACCAGGCCGTCAGCGAGGATCCGGGAATCACGCTGTCGACGTCCTGGATGCGCAGCAGCGCCTCGGGAGCCGTGGTGAACAATCGGGCCACCGAGAAATCGCGCGGCCAATCCGCTCCGCAATGGCAAGTCGATGCCGTGCTGAGCCGGGGGTATGCGCTGGCCACGATCTATTATGGGGACATCGAGCCCGATTCGGTCGAGGGCTGGATCGCGGGCGTGCGCAACGTGTTCCGTCCGGCCCCATCCGCCGCGGCCTCGGGCAGAGCTGAATCTGCCCCAGCCAAGCCGGCGGTGGGCGGCCCGCCGGACGCGCCGGCCGACGCCTGGGGGGCCATTGGGGCGTGGGCATGGGGGCTGAGCCGGGCCATGGATTACTTCGAACAGGAGCCCGACATCAATGAGCATCAGGTGGCGGTGATGGGGCATTCGCGATTGGGGAAGACTGCCTTGTGGGCCGGGGCCGAGGACGAGCGATTTGCCGTGGTCATTTCGAACGATTCGGGCTGCGGCGGCGCGGCTCTGAGCCGGCGAGCATTCGGGGAGACAGTCGAGCGGATCAACACGTCGTTTCCCCACTGGTTCTGCGGGAATTTCAAGAAGTACAATGGCCGAGAAGCCGATCTGCCGGTGGACCAGCATCAGCTGATCGCTCTGATGGCGCCGCGGCCGGTCTATGTGGCGAGCGCCGCGAAGGATCTATGGGCCGATCCTCGAGGCGAGTTTCTGTCCGCCAAGCATGCCGAGCCGGTCTACCGGCTGCTCGGGCGCGATGGATTGGGGGTGGAGGAGATGCCGGCGGTGGACCAGCCGGTCGGCGGGACGATCGGCTACCACATCCGAACCGGCGGCCACGATGTCACCCGGTATGATTGGGATCGCTACCTGGATTTTGCCGACCGCCATTTCCAGCGCCAGGCGTTCCTGCCGCCCGCACCGACCGGCAAACGCTGGAAGCTCGGTTGGCACGACGAGTTCAACGGCGCCGAATTGGACGAATCGAAGTGGAACCGCCTGGGCGACTGGAAAAGGCGGGACGGATTCTGGGTTAAGGAGGATGCGGCCTTGGACGGCCAGGGCAATCTGCGCCTGCGGACGCGCAAAGACGGCGACCGGTTTACGTGCGGGGCGTTGAACACGCGCGGCAAGTTCGAGCAGGCGTTCGGCTACTTCGAGATCCGCTGTGAGATGCCTAAGGAGCCAGGGCACTGGCCGGCCTTCTGGCTCATGGGCAGCGGGGTCGGCCGCGTCGGTCAGGACGGAAGAGACGGCACCGAAATCGATGTGATCGAAATGCCCTGGCGCGACGGCCGGCTGACCTCGAATCTCCATTGGGATGGCTATGGCAAGGATCACAAGTCTGATGGCATCAAGTTCAGCCGACCCGAGGTGGTCACAGGCTTTCACACCTATGGTCTGCTCTGGCTGCCGGAGGAGTACGTGTTTTACGTCGACGGCCAGGAGACGTGGCGCAGCCGGGCGGGTGGCGTTTGCCATGTGCCGCTCTTTGTCAAGGTCACTGAGGAGATCGGGCCTTGGGCAGGCGACATCCGCCAGGCCAAGCTCCCGGATTATTTTACGGTGGATTACGTGCGGGTGTACGATGCAGTGCCCGCAAGCGTCCAGTGATGGCCGCTTGGGCAGTAAGAAATGGCTCGAAAGGCTCAAGAAACCGAGGGAAAAGCCGCCAGGCCGCGCGTTGGTTTTTGGGGATGTGCCGCCTTCTGTTTTCTCCTCTATTTCCTGTATATCGGGCTGCGGGTGGAGCCGGTCTTGCAGTATCATCAAGCCGCCCCGGAGTTCTTTCTCGAGACAGCCTTTTTCCGTTCGTTTCTCGATCGGCCCGGGGGAATTTTGGAATACGCAGCCGCGTTCTTGGCGCAGTGTTACCAGTTCAACTGGCTCGGGGCGGCCATCGCAACTGGGATAACAGGATTGATGGTTTTCGCGGCGCGAGCGCTCTCGATTCAGGCTGGGCAAGGAGCGATCGGAGCCGTGTGCATCGTTCCGGCGATCCTGATGCTGATGCTGCAGAGCGATTACAGCGGGATGAATCTCGAAGTGGGATTGGGGGTATCTCTGGCTCTGGTTATGGCGGCGGGCTATGCCGTCTGGCGGGCGCGGACTGCCGGGATTCGCTGGGCGTTATTTGGGATGGCGGCAGCTGGGTTGTTTTACGCAGGGGGCATTGGGCCGGTTCTTCTCTTGTCGGCACTCGGCGGTGTGGTCGAAGGTGCGATTCGACGCCGCTGGTGGTTGGGGTCCGGATGTCTATTGCCGGGCCTGGCCGCGCTTTTCTGGCAGGCTAAAGTGGACGGATCCAGCATGGCCGGATGGTTCGATCGCCCAGGGGGGGCAGTCCATCGATGGTGGATCCTCGTCGCCCTTCTTATTTATTTCCCATTGGTCATGCTGGCACGGAATTGGCTCCCCCATCGTGCTCCTGCCGCCAAAGGCTCCGCTTCCGCCAAGAGAATTGGCTCATGGAAAAGGTTCTATTCTGCCGTCCGATGGGCAGGCCCGGTCCAAGCCGTCTCCGCCGCGGTTCTGATCCTTGCGGGCGCGGGTTTGGCGTGGGTTTCGCTGGACCAACAGGAGAAAACCTCAGCGCAGGTCGAATTCTATGCCGACCGGAACTCATGGGAACAGTGCCTGGCCGCTGGAAAGAGGCTGAAAGCGCTGGATCGCACGTCGCATACATGCCTGGTTCTGGCGATGCACGGCAGCGGTCAGATTGCGCAGGATCTGTTCTCGCTGCCGGCCAGGCCGGGCATGGATCTTCTGCCTCGGCTCAAAGGGGGCCTGCACTCCTGCCGGGTCCAGGGGAGAGTCCTGTTCGAGCTGGGTCAGGTGAACCTGGCCGAGCATTTGATCCACGAGGCTCTCGAGAACGAAGGAGGCCGCCCGAAGATCCTCGAGCTGCTCGGTGGAATTCACATTGTCAAGGGCCGGCCCGAGGCGGCTCGAGTGTTCTTGAATCGGCTGGCGATGGTCCCGTTCCACCGGCGGCGGGCGCATGCGCTTCTGCTGCGGCTGGAGGCCGATCCCGCCCTGTCGAGCGACGAGCGAATCGCCCGAGCCCGCTCCCGGATGGTGGCCACGGATCAGCCCGGCAACGCGGTCCCGACCGAGGCTCTGATGGTGCAGTTGCTGGAAGCCAACCGCCAGAACCGGATGGCATTTGATTACCTGGTGGGGCAGCTTCTGCTGAACCATCATCTGGACCGGCTGGCGTTCGAGCTGAAGCGGCTGGATGAACTCGGCTATGACAGCCTGCCGCGGCATGTCGAGGAGGCGATGCTGGTCTATCAGCGGACGCCGGGCATGCCTTCGGTGGACCTCGGTCGCCGGTCGATCCGGCCCGAGACCGCCCGCCGATTCGATGCCTTCATCGCCAGCGTGAACGGAGGCATGGACCGGACCGCCGAAGGCCGGCAGGCGATGGCTCGCCAGTTCGGCGACACTTACTGGTATTATCATTATCAGTGTCTCCAGGCGGGCGGCCCGGCGACACGGCCCTCGACCCTGCCATGATGCGCGCGATCAAAACGAATGTGTGTCGAAAGGGATCGTACTTTGTTGCCGGTGCGTTGGTGGCCTTCGCGCTTTATGCTGGGCCTGCGGCCAAGGCGATGGCGGTGGCCGCCGCCGCCGAATCCGGTGTGCCGGAATCGCGCCCGGTCCGGATCTTCCCTGATTACTCCGGCGTGGTGATCCCTCCCAACATCGCGCCGTTGAACTTCAGGATCCAGGAGCAAGGGGCAGCCTACGAGGTCCAGATTCGATCCGCGAGCGGCCCCCCGATTCGGATTCGCGGACGCAAGCCCGACGTGGCGATCCCCGCCCGTCCATGGCGCGAGCTCCTCCGCGCCAATCCCGGGCAGCCGCTCTGGATGGACCTGTCGGTGCAGGATCCGGGCGGGGCATGGAACCGATGGGGCTCGATCACCAACACCATCGCCCGCGAGGAGATCGATGGCTATCTGGTCTACCGCCGGCTCAAGCCTCTCTATAACACGTATTATCAGATCGGGATCTATCAGCGCAATCTGGCGAGCTTCGAGGAGAGGCCCGTGCTGAAGAACCAGAGTTTCGATCGGGGCTGCCTGAACTGCCACACCTTTCTCGACCGCCGCTCCGACTATTTCGCCCTCAACATCCGCGCCGATACCAATGGCAACCCGATGCTGCTGGTGCGATCGAACGAGGTGGTCCGCGTGAACAACACGGCCGGCTATCTGGCCTGGCATCCGAGCGGCCGGCTTCTGACCTTTTCGGCGAACAAGTTGATCTTGTTTTTTCACACTGCGGGCGAAACCCGGGAGGTGTTCGACCGGGAATCGAACCTGGGCATTTACCGGGTGGATTCGAACGTCGTGGTGACGCCGCCCGCCATTGCGCTGCCCGACCGCAATGAAAACTGGCCGGCATGGGATCCGGACGGGCGTTTTCTCTACTATTGCAGCGCTTCTCCGATGCCGGTGGACCAGTATCGGAAGGTCCGATACGATCTGATGCGAATCGGCTATGACATCGAGGAGGATCGATGGGGGCAGCCGGAGGCGCTGCTGGCGTCCGGGACCAGCGGCGCGAGCGCCGCGCTGCCGAGGATCTCGCCCGATGGGCGATGGGCGCTTTTCTGCCTCTTCCCGTACGGCAACTTTCCGATTTACCAGCCCGGCAGCGATCTCTATGTCATGGATCTTCAGACCCTGCGGCACCGCCGCCTCGAGATCAACAGCGACCAGGCCGACACGTGGCATTGCTGGTCCGGCAACAGCCGCTGGATCGTGTTCAGCAGCAAACGGCGCGATGGGCTGTTTGCCCGGCCGTATTTCAGCTACGTGGACAAGCAGGGACAATTCCACAAGCCTTTCCTCCTGCCGCAGAAGGATCCGTCCTATTACGATTCCTGCCTGGATACGTTCAATGTGCCGGAGCTGGCGCGAGAGGCAATCCGAGTCACGCCCGGCGAGTTGGCCGACGCCATCCTCAGACCGCGCAATGTACGGAACCCTGCGAGCGATGCCCGCCACGACCACGTTGGCGAGGAGTTCAATCGAACCAAGGGCGGCGCGCGAAATCCGCGGGCGACGGGAAGCGATTGACGGGCCGGCTGCCGGCATGCTTGGCTGGCGACCGTGCCAGCCCAGGCTTGACGAACGCTGCCTTGGATGTACTTGTAGGGCTCAGCCAACCAAACAACAACGGAGCATGCACAAGCAAAATAAACTTACTCGGCGCGGGTTCATTCAAAATGCGGCGGCGGGGTCGGCGGCGTTGACCTGGCTGGGCAGCGGGCAGGGTGCGAACCTGTTTGCGGCGGAAACGGCTCGCCCGGCCTTGCTGGGCGGGAAGCCCGCGCATGCGGGGGGATGGCCTGCATGGCCGACCTGGCGCGAGTCATGGGAGCCTGCCGTTCTGGAGGTGCTTCGGAGCCGCCGGTGGTTTCGGGGATCGGGTCAGACGGTGGCTGAATTCGAGGAGGCCTATGCGAAGCTGATGGGCGCCAAGCGCTGTCTGGCGACCGCAAGCGGCACCACCGCACTGCTGGTCTCCTTGCATGTCATGGATGTGGATGCCGGAGACGAGGTGATCGTGTCGCCCTACACCTTCATCGCCACCTACAACGCGGTCCTCATCAACAAGGCGCTGCCCGTGTTTGCCGATACCGATCCGGCCACGCTCACCATGGATCCCGCATCGATCGAAAGCCGGATCACCGACCGCACCCGGGCGATCCTGCCGGTGCACATCTTTGGGCTGCCGTGCGACATGGATCCGATCAATGCGATCGCCAAGCGACATCAGCTTGCGGTGGTCGAGGACGCCTGCCAGGCATGGCTGGCCGAATACCATGGCCGCAAGTGCGGCACGCTGGGCGACCTGGGCTGCTTCAGCTTCCAGGAATCCAAGCACCTGCCTTCTGGCGAGGGCGGCGCCGTCACCGGCAACAGCGACGCGCTCATGGACCGTTGCACCGCATTCCACAACTGCGGGCGCGCTACCGGCAGCTTCAAAGGGGAGCGCACCTATTTCACCCGCGGGAGCAATTATCGGATGCAGCATTTCCAGGCGGCCATCCTCACCCAGCAGCTGGACAAGCTGGTGAGCGACACCGCACGCCGGCGCGCCAACGCCGATTACCTGAGCGCCCAGCTTCGCCAGATCCCGGGCGTGCAGCCGGTGCGCCTGCCTGCCGACAGCCGCGCCGTCTGGCATCTCTATCCGTTCCGGTACGACTCGCGCGAGTTCAGCGGCCTGAGCCGGGATCATTTCATGCGCGCCCTCGGCGCCGAGGGCGTCCCGGTCTCGAGCGTCTACCACGAACAGTATTTGGACGGCCTGCTGGACGAGGCGATCGAGTCGCGCGGGTTCAAGCGGCTCTTCAGCCCCCAGAGGCTCAAGGCTTACCGGGACAGCTTCCAGGAGTTGAAGGGCAACCGCCAGGTGTGCGCCACGACCGTCGCCATGACCCAGAACCTGCTCCTGGCCGAGCGCGGCGACATGGATCACATCATCGAGGCCATTCGAAAGATCCGGGCGCACAGCGCGACGCTTGCGAAGGCCTAGCAATCAAAGATGGAAATGGCCGGCCGCCTCGGGCTGGTAGATGACCTTCTCCACCCGGAGGCGGACGCAGCCCGCTGGCACCACCCATTCGAACTCGTCTCCCTCGCGCTGGCCCAGCATGGCCATGCCGATGGGCGCAAGGACCGAGATGCGCCGCGCTTCGTAGTTGGCTTGGTCGGGGAAGACCAGCGTGTAGGTCATCACGTCATCCGTGACCAACTCGCGCAGCCGAGCTTTCGAGTTCATCGTGATGACGTCCCGCGGGATCTCAGCTGGAACGACCACATGGGCTCGATCCAGTTCGGCGCTCAGGGCTTTCACGTCTTCCCGTGAGTTCTTCTGAGCCGCGACCAGCGATCGGAGGCGGGTCATGTCGGTGGCGGTGATGTAGATCGAGCGTTCGGCAGTCATGATTTAGGTGGGGGTTATAGGTTCAGGAGAATGATGGGCGCCGCGGAAGCCCGCTGGGCTTCAGGTCGACAGCCAGAAAGCGAGCTCGCGAATCTGGTCGGGCGCGCCCAGCACAAGCAACTGGTCGCCGGGCTGGAGGGTTTCGGAGGGGCCGGGGCTGACGACGGTGGCATGGTCGCGCTCGATCCCGACGACCTGGACAGCCCAATGAGCGCCCCAGGCGAGCTCGGCCAGAGGTTTTCCGAGGTGTTTGGACGTCCGCGGCACCTCGAGCGGTTGGAGGCTCAAGTCGCCCATCGGGAGGTCGTCGCCGTTCCCCGCATCGGATTCTTCGATCGTGTTGAGCCATCGATCCGCACGGCGAAGGTCCTCGTCGCGGCCCATCAACAGGAGCTTGTCCTGGGGAAACAGCATCGTGTCCGGCGATGGATTTCGCAAGCTGACCCCTTGGCGGTCGATGGCGACAACGGTGCAGGAGAAGCGATCGCGGAAGGGCAGCCGGCGGATCGATCGGCGGACCGCACGCGAGCCGGGCCGGATGAGGATGTCGGCGGCGCGGATTTGCCAGCGGTGCGGATTCGTGGTCTCGGCGGTGATGGCGGAAGGGAGTCCGAAGGGCGCGTCGGCGAGCTGGGAGCGCAGCTCGATTTCGATTTGGCTGTGCCATCGGATCAGACTCCGCCAAAGAACCGCTGCGAGGGCGGCCAGGAGGATCGACAGGCACGCCAGAGGCCATCCGCTCAGCAGGTCCAGCGGCAGGAGCGTGGCCAGCCAGAGGCCCATTCCGGTCCCGGCGGCGATCTGAAGGAACACCTGGAAGAGCGGGCCAAAGACAGCGCGGTGGGCACGGCCTTGGGTGGCCGCATCGGCGCAGATCATCGAGACCGCTTCGATCTGGCGCCAGAGGGCCACCAGCGGCGCCAGGAGCAGAACGCCGAAGACGAGCCAGAACACGATAGGCATCGCGTAAGGCGCAGGCCACTCGGGGCCGAGCCACTTCCGAACAAGGCCGTGCAACGGGGCTGCCAGCAGCAGCAGGCCGGAAATCAAGAGAAGCTGGACCGCCATTTGGACCAGACGCGGACCGATCGCTTGCCAGAGACGGTGAGCGCGCTGGCGCTGCCGGAGCTGCCCGATCCAGTCGTGGTAGAGGCCGATCCAGAGCCGGATCCGCTCGGGCTCGAGCCGCTCGAGCCGATCGGCGATGGCGGGAGCGTGCCGGATCAGGACGGGAGTGGTCGCGGCGGTCAGAAGACACAGGGTGACCGCGATCGAGTAGAACGACGCCGGCGCCAGTCCGCCTTCGACGGCGACCATGGCGAGGATCAAGGTGAACTCGCCGATGGCCGTGAGCGAGATACCGGCCTTGAGCGCATCGCTGGCCGGCTGGCCAACGGCCATCAGCGCGAAGGAGGACGCCAGAAATCGACCGAGAACCGCCAGAACGAACAGGCCCAGCGCAAGGGGCCAGACCCGGATCAGGATCTCGAAATCGAACAGCATCCCCATGGCCACGAAGAACACCGCACCGAACACGTCGCAGAGGCCGGGCATGGCCCGTTCAATCTGAGATGTCAGCCCGGCGCTGGACACGATGGCGCCCAGGACGAACGCGCCGAGGGCGGCCGAGAAGCCGGATTTGGCGGAGAGCAGGGCCATGAGAAGGAGGAGCCCCACGATGAACAGGGTCTGCACCTCGGGCAATGCGCGCCGGCCCAGCACCCGCAGCAGAGGCGGCACCCCCAGCAGGGCCACGATGACCAGGCTGATCAGGACCGCATTCAGGCGCAGCACTGTGCCGAGCACCGTAACCGGATCGCTGTTTCCCGCCTGGACCATCGACGTCAGCACCGTCAGCATGACGACGGCCACCAGGTCGTCCAGGGCGGTGACGGTCAGCGCCGTCTGGCCGTAGCCTGCATGCAGGGTGTTCGTCTCATGGAGGCTCTTGCCGATGATGGCCGTGCTCGACACCATGAACAAGGCCGCCAGCACGATGCCTTGCTCGGCCGGCCAGCCCATCGCCGCTCCGAACATGCGGCAGATGTTCAGGAGAATGATCGCGATGAGCATCGTCGCCAGGATCAGCGGCCATCCGGTCCGGATCAACCGCTGCAGGCGCAGTCCCTGGCCCACCGAGAAGATCAGGAACACCAGCCCGAGCTGAGCGAGGGTCTGGATTCGGCCCGGATCGGTGATGAGCGCCAGCGAGGGCGCATGGGGTCCGACCAGGATGCCCACCGTCAGGTAGCCGAGCACGACCGGCAGGCCGATTTGCTGGCAGAGCCATCCAATGCCTGCGGCCAGCAGGACGACGACGCCAAAATCCTGGATGAAATCGATCGCGATCATGGTCGCCGCCCGGTCACGGTGCGCGCGGGGCCGTTGAGCCGGCGCCCGCGCCCTTCGATCCGGTCCGGCCGCTTCAGTTTTCGAATCCGCGCCTGCTCGGCGAGGCTGGAGAAAGCTCTGTCCAAGGCGGCCACGGGCGTGTAGCCCGATTCGTCGGCTCGCAGGTCAGGGCCTGGCACCTCGAGATGGGCGGTGACCCGGAACGGAGGATGGCTCGGATTCCGGAGCAGCGCGATGTGCGCCGATTCGATCGCGATCCGCTCCTCCAGCTTCGCCAACTGGCCGCGGACATGCTCCGCCAAGGCGGGGTTTGGACGTTCCGCAAGCTGTTTGAATATCAGTTTCATGGATCGCAGGTGGCGCTTGGCGAGCGCCATGGTGTTTTCGCGCCGCGCTCTCTCGGGATCCGCGCAGGGCTCAATCCCGCTTGGCAGCTAGAGTCGTGCCATGCGGGACGCCGGCCGAAAAACCGCCGAGGACCACCGTCGCAGCATCGTGTGGGCTGCATCCGAGCGGCCGCGATGGAACATCGCATGCCACCGGTGGCATCTGCCGTGCCTGCGCGCTCCCCCGAGGCGCCTCCCTCGGCGTCAATTCGCGTGGATCTGCGGGTGTGGATCCGATACCATGCTGGTCCGAAAGGTGCTGAAGCTGGCAGCATACGAGGCATTGCGCATGCTGCGGCGAGGGGTGAATTGATGGCGTTATTGGCGGTTACAGACAAAGGACGACAGCACCGGCTGGTTCGGGGCGGACCAGGTCAGGTCCGCGGTGTGCCACTGTGATGAAAGCGGCCTCCAGGTCTCGGCTGATCGAGTTTGTGGTGGCGGCGGCGCTGGTGCTCGGTGTGGTGGTGTGGATCGAGCGGGCGGCTTGGCGGCAGATCCACCAGCTGCGCATCGAGCTCGAGGACCGGCCGCGGCCATTGGCATCGAGCAGGACGCTGGATTCGCTGCAGCGGGTCTGGTTCTTGTCCTTGGTACTCGTGGCGGGCGCCGGCGCGGCGGTCGTGGCCGTTTTCTACCGGCGGCTCATCGGGCCGCTCCGGGCCGAGCTGAGCGAAAGCCGAATCCACCTCGATCGCCAGGAGAAGCTCGCGTCGCTGGGCGTTTTTGCCGCCGGCATCGCCCACGAAATCCGGAACCCGCTCACGGCCATCAAGGTGCGGCTGTTCAGCTTGAAACGGAGCCTGTCGGACATTGCGTCGGCGCGGGACGACGCGCAGGTGATCAGCGATGAGATCCACCGGCTGGAGAGAATCGTGAACGATTTCCTCCAGTTCGCCCGGCCGTCCGAGCCGAGCTTCGAGCGCGTGGCGGTAGGAACGCTGTTGCGGGAGGCCGGCGACCTTCTGCGGCCGCAGCTGGCCAAGAGATCGGTTCGACTGCTGGTGGAGGCCCCCCCCGCGGCGTGGCTGCGGGCCGATCCCCAGCAGCTCAAGCAAGTCCTGATCAATCTCGTCGACAATGGAGGCCAAAGCATCCAGGGGGCCGGCGCGGTGACCTTGCGCGCACGGACGGCCGCCCAGGCGCTGGGGGGGCGCATGGCCGAGACGATCGAGATCGAAGTGGCGGATACAGGCAAAGGGATGCCGCCGGAAGTGGTGCGGCGGCTTTTCGATCCCTTTTTCACCACCCGGGAAAACGGGACCGGCCTGGGCCTGCCCATCGCCGCGAGAATCGTCGAGCAGCACGGCGGCGTGATGGAATACGACACCAGGGTCGGCCGCGGCACCACGTTCCGATTGGTGCTGCCTCGAGCGCCGGATTATGAAGAGTTCACTGAGAATACTGCTGATCGAGGATGACCGGGCCATCGCCGGCGGGATGCAGAAGGTGATGGCCGCGGAGGGCTACGACGTCACCGTGGTCGTCCGCGGAGACGACGGTCTGGAGCGCGCGCTGGCGGAGCCGTACGACCTGGTGATCAGCGATCTCAAGCTGCCTGGAGCCGATGGGCTCACCATCGTCCGGCGGCTGCACCAGGCACGGCCCAAGCTGCCCATCATCCTGATCACGGCCCATGGCACGACGGAGACCGCGATCGAAGCCACGCGGTGGGGCGCGTTCGATTATGTTCCCAAGCCCTTCGAGATGGAGGAGCTGCTGGACATCATGGTCCAGGCGCTGGAAACCAGCCGGCTGATGTCCGAGCCGGTGGAAATGGGCGAGACGCTTTCGGGACGGCCGGCCCTGGTGGGGCGCAGCCGCGTGATGCAGGCGCTCTACAAGGAAATCGGGCGCGTCTCGGCTACGTCCGTGACGGTCCTGATTCGCGGGGAGACGGGCACGGGCAAGGAGCTCGTGGCGCGCGCGCTCTACCAGCACAGCGACCGCGCTGCCGCGCCGTTCGTCGCGGTGAACTGCTCTGCGATCCCCGAGCATCTGCTCGAGAGCGAGCTGTTCGGGCACGAGCGGGGCGCGTTCACAGGGGCCGACAGCCGGCGGATTGGCCGGTTTGAGCAGGCCCATGGGGGCACGCTGTTTCTGGACGAGATCGGCGACATGAACACGGCGCTGCAAACCAAGATGTTGCGGGTGCTGCAGGAGAAGACCATCCAGCGCGTGGGAGGCCGGGAAACCATACCCGTGGATGTGCGGGTGATTGCGGCGACGCATCGCGATCTGGAGGCAGCGATCCAGGAGAAGGAGTTCCGCGAAGACCTCTACTATCGCCTGAGCGTGGTGACGATCCGCCTGCCGCCCCTGGCCCAGCACGCCGAGGATATTCCCGACATGGCGCGGCACTTTCTGCTGAAGCATCGTCCGGAGGCGGGGGAGGGCGGGGGATCGATTCAGCCCGAGGCCATCGAGCACCTGCAGCGGCAATCCTGGCCGGGCAACGTGCGTGAGTTGGAGAACGTCATCCGCCAGGCCATGCTCCTGGCGCGCGGCTTCACGATCCGCCTCGAGCATGTCAAGGAGGCCTTGGCTAAAGGCCGCCTGCCGGCCCCCGCCGCCGGCCTGCCCCACGCTGCCTACGTGTCCGACCTGCTCAGCCGGATCGAGCGTGGCGAGGCCCAAAACGGGCTGGCGCAAATGATCGCCGACCTCGAGCCTGAGCTCTATGCGCAGTCGATCCGCCGCGCTCGGGGCAACCAGGCCAGAGCCGCTCGCTGGCTGGGCATCAGCCGGCTTCGGATGCGCGAGAAGCTGCGGCAGCTCGGATTGCATCCCGCTCGGGAGCGCGCCGTCGAGAGCCCGTGAGCAGCCGCCGGGGTCGCGCGGTCCAGAAGGCCCCGGAACGCCGGGCCTTCCGCCCGGTCGCTTGCGCCTCCGCCGCGTGGGGTCGCGCGGCTCGCATCGGACCTGACAAATGTCAACTATTGATGCGACCCCATTGTTTCTTCAGCGGCCGCGGCGTTTGCGCTCGTTCATGGCGCGGATGAGCTCGCGCTCCTGGGCCTCGAAATCGTCCTTGGCCTGCTGGATGCTGGGGGAGCTTTCGAGCTCCTGCTTGGCATTGAGCGATGCATCCTGCGGAGTCAGGAGGATCTTGGGCCGGAGGAGAACCAGAAGCTCGCTGCGGTCGTTGTTCTTGCTGTTGCTCCGGAACAAGGGGCCGAGCAGAGGGATGTCCTTGAGGAGGGGGATCCCGGAATTGGACCGGCTTTTGGAGGTGCGGATGAAGCCGCCGAGAAGGATGGTCTCGCCGTCGCGGACGGAGACGGTGGAGCTGGCGCTGCGGGTGTTGGTGTTGGGGGCCTGCTGCCCAGGGCTGATCTCGGTGTAGCCGGCCAGCTCGCTGATCTCCTGGGCGATCTCCATCACCACGAGACCGTCGGGGGTGATGTAGGGTGTCACTTCGAGCATGATGCCGACGTCGAGGAACTGCGCATAAGAATTGGCGCCGGTGCCGTATCCGTAGTAGGTGCCGGCCGAGTAGGCGATTTGCGAGCCGCTGTTGAACGTCGCGGTGACGGCGTGGGTGGTCTGGATGCGCGGGCGTTGGAGGACGGTGGCCTCGGTCTTGTCGGCGATGGCGCGCACGACGATATCGAGGTCATCCCGGTAGCGTGTCCAGTAGGTCAGGCCCCCTAGGAGATTGCTGAATGTGCCGCCGGCCGTGGGCGCCGCGATGCCGGCGTTGGCCATCCCGCCGGCGAAGGTCCAGTTGCCCGATTGCAGCTGGCTCTGGACCGCCGAGAGCCCAAAGCTGAGGTTGTCCTTGAGGTTGACATCGATGATGACCGCCTCGATCAGGACCTGCGCCAGCATCACATCGAGCTTGGAGACAATGTTGGTCAGGATCGAGAGATCATGTTTGTTGGCGTAGACGACCAGCGAGTTCGCGCGCGCATCGGGGATGATCTTGGCATCGACCAGGAGGTCTTCGCCGCCGGCCGCGCGGTTGACAATCTGCTGAAGCCGCCGCTGAAAATCAGTCTGCGCCCCGGTGGCGGCCTGAGGCTGAGTCTGTTGAACGGGCTGGCCGGGGTACATGCCGCGCTGCTGCTGCTGCTGCGAGGAGGACCGCATGCTGAGCCGGCTCCCGCTGGTGCGGCTGGCCGTGCTGCGGGTGCGCGAGCTGGATGCCCCCGCGCCGCCGCCCCCGCCCGCGCCCGAAACCAGCCCGCTCATCACGTCGACGATATCCTCGACCCGGCCGTACTTGATGGGGATCACCTCGAGCTGGTAGTCGGAGGGAAGCGCCACGTCGATCTTCTGGATCACCTCGAGCATGCGTTTGATGTTGATCGCGTAATCGCGAATGACGAGAACCTGGCTGCTGTCGATGGGGACGATGCCGCCAGGCACCTTGGCAAAGGGCTGAATCGAGGCAACCACCTCGCTCGGAAGCGCGTTGGTGAGCTGGACAATCTCCGTCATGAACTGGGCAGCTTCGGGCAGGTTGGTGGATGCGATGCTCGAGAAGGCGTTGGCCTCTTGCAGCGCCTGGGTCACGGGAACGGCCGTGACGAATTTATCGCCCATCGGGATCATGGAGACATTGTTGAGGGCCAGGACGGTGTCCAGGGCTTGGCGGGCTTCCTCGCGCGTGAGCGGCGTCCGCGCCTTGAGGTTGATCGTGGAAGTGGCCTGGAGCGTCGGCGCGCGCAGGATCGTCCGGCCAACCAGCTCCCCATAGAAGTCCAGCACGCTTTCAAGCGGTGCATTCGGGAAATTGATGGTGATGCCTGGCATCGCCAATTCGGCCGCCGGCTGGCCGACGGCGCCTGGTGACGGAGGCGCGGGCGACGGGGGCGCCGGCGGTTGAGGAAATGCCGGGAACGATGGTGCGGCGGCAGCGGGTGCAGCGGGTGCGGGGGGCGCTGCCGGCTGAGGAAATGCCGGGAACGATGGCGCGGCGGCAGCGGGCGCGGTGGCGGCCGGGGCTGGAGCGCCGGTGGCGGCGGAGGGCTGCGGAGGGACCCATGCGGGTGGAGTATATCGGCGGGCTGCCGCGCCCGTCGCGATCGTGGAAGCGGCCATCGGAGGTGTCGTCAGCCGGGACGAGGCGGGTGTGGCTGCGGAGGGGGCATTGGATTGTCCCGCAATCGGGAGGGCCGTTGGGCGGCTGCCGCCATAAATCGAGCTTCGAGCCGGTGGGGCTGTCGAGACGGCTGGCGCGGGGCCGGGCGCCGGCGGCCCCAGCGTCGAGGTTGAAGGTGCGTTCGAGGATGCCGCCGTGCCCGGCGAGTGCGGGAGCTGAGCGAGGAGAAAGATGGTAGTGGGCAGCCCCACCGCGGTCAGCAGGATGTAGAGATGTTTTTTCACGGTTGATTGGCGGTTGCGCTCGCGGTTGGCGTGGCGGGCCTGGCCGGGGGCGCCGTGGCTCCGGAGGGGGGCGGAGCCGGTTTGGGCCGGCTTTTCTGATAGCTGGCCACCAGCGTGATCGAGCCTTGGAGCCGGGTTTGCGATGGATCCGGCCGCAGGGTCATGCTGCGAACCCGGATGATCGAGTTGGTCGATCCGAGAGAAACCAGAAAATCCACCAGCTCCTTCTCGCCGGTCAGCACGGTGATCAGGCGCGATTTCTCCTCGAAATACTCGTTGGTCCGCGTGTTGCTCGAGGTGACCACCTCGCTTTGCGAATTGATCGTGACGCCGCTTTGAGCCGCCTGGGATTGGATCGCGCGGATCAGATCCAAGGACTGCTCGGAGGGGAGAACGGACGAGCCTTGGCCTTCGAGTTCGGTGAGCCGGCGCTGGAGATCGGCGATGCGTTCGGCCGCCGTGTCGCGCTCGTAGTCCGCCAGCTTGGCGTTGACGGTCTTCAGCTCGGTCCGGGCTTTCTGGAAATCGCCGAAATGCGGCCAGAGAAACCAGAAGTTCAACACGGCGAAGACCACGGCGGCGACGCCGACGACCAGGCGCCGCTCCTGGGGGCGAAGGTTGAGGCGGTCGAAATACGAACTCATTCCAGCTCCGTTCGTTTGAGTTCGCAGGTGAAGTTCCAGGCCACCATGGCGACACCCCCGGGTCCGGGACGGGGCGTCGAGTTATAAGGGTTGACCTTGGCGAACAGTGAAGCATGGTCGCCGTCTTCGATCCGGTACTGGCTGATGGATTGGTTATAATCGATGATCTGGCTGACCTGGTCGGCGGGTGCCAGCCCATGAATGGTCAGCGTGCGCCCCTTGTCGAATATCAGGTCCGTGAGGCGCAGGTCGGTGGGGAGCAGGGTGGCGGCGGCCTTCCACGATTCCAGAGCGGCGTACTTCAGGTTGACCCGGTCCTGGAGCGCCTGGACGCGCGCCTTGAGCTGCATGGCCTGGCGGTAGGATTCGCCCAGGGCCTCGATCCGGGTTTCCAGGCGGCTCTTCTGGAAATGAACGACCTGGACGGCCAGCAAATAGGCCGCCACTCCGGCGAGATAGACGACAACCACCGCAGCCAGCCCGCGCATCCAGAGGCGATCGATGAATTCCTGCCGGTATCGCGAGACATGCTCGGCTGGCAGCAGATTCCCGTGGGTTTCCTGCCGGGCGATGCGTTCGAGATTCAGGGCGGCCAGGGCAGGGCGGGCCATCGGCTCGCGGACGGCCACGGGCTGGCCGCTCCACTCCTCGAGCGCCGGCGCCCATCGGCTGGCCATCTCCGGCGTGGCGACCAGCTCGCACTGAACGGGAGTCTCGACCCAGCCTTCGATCTCGCCGGCCCACGCGATCTGGGTCAGCTGCTCGAACAACACCGGCGCCCATTGAGGGGACGGATCGACCGGCAACAGGTTGAGGCTCTGAAGGCGCCCTTCGTGCCACCACGCCGCCAGGCATCGGGAGGCGTCCGGAGCAGCGTCCGTATACACCGACAATCCGCTCCCCGATCGCGGCGCGGCCAGCATCTCATGCACTAGCGGCAGATCGAGCCGATCGGCCAGAAACCCGCGGCTTTCGAGCTTGCCCAGGTACTCCTCGACCCGGTTCCGGGGCGCCATGATCACGATCGCAGCCGGGTTCTGGCCCGCGCCCGATGAATACGGCTCGACGGTCCAGACGATCTGGGCGACCGGCAGCGGCGAGATCTTCTCGAGCTGCAGTTCGACCATGGACACCAGCTCGGCCTGGTTGGCTGCCGGCAGTTCGAGCACGCGCAAGAAAACCTGATCCGCCGGCAGCCAAGCCAGATTGAGCGTGGGCTGCCACAGGGAACGCCAGTCCCGCGTGATCCACCGGGCCGGCAACGGCTGGCCTGAGCCGGCAGTCGATTCGCCTTCCAGGCCGACCTTGCCGTTGTTCACCGAGAATCGCCATAGCGAACAGTGCTCGCCGGCCATCTCGAGCACGTTGCCACTGTGAAAACGCTGGCCGCGAGAACGGCGGGCGGGATGGGAAGAACTCAGCTCGGCGGCGGAGAAGGCCGGCCCCGTCGAGCCGTCGGCCGCGCCTTCGCCGGCGCCGTCCGCCCGGGGCGATCGAAAGGAGAGCAGCACGAAGGCCAATCCGCCTGCCAGTGCCGTGGCGGGACCGACGCTCAGGAGCTCAGCCCAGCCCATGACCGGCATCAGCAGGCCCAGCCCGATGAGAAGCAAGCCAAGGTAGCGGCGCGATTTCATGGGGCGGGTCGGAGGGCGGGCTGTGTGGGCCCGGCGTCCTCACCGGGCGGCTCCTGGAAAGCGCGGCGATTCATTTGACCCACACCTCGGCCTTGGGGTCATCGACCAATGCATTGAGGTGCTCCTCGACCTGGGTGACGCGCAGCACCTCTTCGATCGTTGTCTTGCCGGAAAGCACCTTGTTCCATCCATCGGCGCGGAGCGTGCGCATCCCCAGTTCGATGGCGCGCTGGGCCATGGTCGACGCAGGAGCCCGGCTGAGGATCAGCGGCCGGAGGGTTTCCTGCAGAATCAGCAGCTCATAGATCCCCATCCGACCTTGGTAGCCCAGCTGGCGGCATTCCTCGCAGCCCCGCCCCCGATAGAACCGGGCCGACTCGGCCTTCTCCGGGGGGAATCCAATCCGGTGGAGATAAGCGCGTTCGACCTTCTGCTCCTCCTTGCAGCGCGAGCAGATGGTGCGGACCAGGCGCTGGGCCATGACGCATTCGACGGATGACGCGACCAGGAAGGGCTCGATCCCCATATCGATCAGCCGGGTGAAGGCGCTGGGGGCATCGTTGGTATGCAGGGTCGAGAAAACCAGGTGCCCGGTCAGCGCGGCGCGGATCGCGATCTCGGCGGTCTCCAGATCGCGGATCTCGCCGACCATGATGACATTGGGATCCTGGCGCAGGATATGCCGCAGGCCCATCGCGAACGTCAGGCCAATCTCGGGGCGCACCGCGATCTGGTTAATCCCCTTGAGCTCGTATTCGACCGGCTCCTCGATCGTGATGATGCGTTTGTGCACGGAATTGATCGTGCTCAGAAACGCGTACAGAGAGGTGGATTTGCCCGACCCCGTCGGGCCCGTCACCAGGAAGATCCCGTGCGGTTTGACGATGATTTCGCGGATGGCTTGCTCGTCTTCGGGGGCGAACCCGAGCTTTTCGAGGCTGAGAAAGATCTTGCCGCGCGTGAGGAGGCGCAGCGACACGCTCTCGCCGTACACCGTGGGCACCGTCGAGACGCGAATGTCGATCTCCTCGCCTTTGATGCGGACGTTGATGCGTCCATCTTGCGGGAGGCGTTTCTCGGCGATGTTCATGCCGGACATGACCTTGATGCGGGAGATCAGGGCCGCCTGGTAGCGCTTGAGCTGGGGCGGCATGGGGGTCTGGTGCAGGATGCCATCGATCCGATAGCGAATGCGGAGCTCGTCTTCGGCCGGCTCGAAATGGATGTCGGTCGAGCGGTCTTTGTAGGCCTCCCAGATCACCTGGTTGACGAACTTGATGACGCTGGCCTCCTGGTCGTTGTCGGTGATCTCCTTCTCCTCGCCCACCAGCAGCTCCAAGGGCTCGTCCTCCGCAATCTCATCGAGAGTCTCGGCCCCAACCCCATAATATTTCTTGAGGGCCTTCTCGATTTCGGCGCGCGGAGCGAGCGCGAACTCGATCGGGCACCCGGCGTCGAACGGGACGGCGTTCAGAAGGGCCGGGTTGAACGGATCGCATATCGCCACCTGCAGCCGGTTCTCCTCCAGGCGCGTGGGCAAGACCAGATACTGAAAGGCGACCTTGGTGGTGATCTTCTGGCGCGCCTCCGCGCTGACAGTCAAGCGAGGCAAATCGAGGTAGGGCCAGCCCAGCGCCGCCGCCAGCTTCTCCAGGAACCGGTCTTCCGGGAGGCCCTGCTCCCGAAAAAAGAAGGCCAGCTGCGATTCGGTCGAGCCGCTCTCCACCGCCGTCCGCCACGCCCGAAGCCATTGGTCCACCTGCTCCGGAGCAGCCAGGCCGGCCCGCGCAAAAACCGTCTTGATCGAGGCAAAAGCCATGCGTTTCCCCAATTCTCAACAACGGACAGTAGAAAAAGTTGCGCCGTGGGTCAAAGCATTTACCGGCGCCAAATCCGATGTGAAGCGTCCGCGAAGCGGTTGCCCCTCCCGGTCGGCACCCGGCTGGTTCCTTGGCGAGCCACCGCAAATCGAAATCCGCGCCCCCCAGCAGGAGGGCCCACTCTCTTGCCGGCCTTGTCCGCTTGTGGGCTTTCAGCCGGACGCGATAGCTTCGTGTCCCGCAAGCCGAAAGGTAGGGCGACCACTCCGTGGGCGCCGCTCGATCTCTTGCGAGCCAGTTCCCATTCCCTCGCCCCGCGCCAGCGGGGAGAGGCTGGGTCAAGGGAGAGGGGAACCAACAAAAATTCTTTCACCACGCGAAGAAGTTGCCCGCGAATCACGAATTGAATTTCATAAGCCGACAGCCGAAGGGTAGGGCGGCCACTCCGTGGGCGCCGCTCGATCTCTTGCGAGCCAGTTCCCATTCCCTCGCCCCGCGCCAGCGGGGAGAGGGTCAAGGGAGAGGGGAACCAGCAAAAATTCTTTTCACCACGAAGGACACGAAGGACACGAATCAACTCTTTTTGCGTCTTTTTGAGTTTTTTGGGGCAATCAAAGCTCGGTGGTGAAAGGTATCTTGGATTTTATCATTACCGAGAACACGGAGAGCAAGGAGAGGCATCCAGCTCCAAGCCACGGATTTGTGCCCGCGGAATGACGCGGAATGACGCGGAAATGTTTATATCCTTGGAAGGTAGGGA
>CAYWIM010000076.1:0-23990 GCA_964458325.1 uncultured Verrucomicrobiota bacterium | reverse complement strand
CGCGCTGGAGCTGCCTGTCATACCGGCTGGCGTCGATCACCCGATACTGCCCATCAGCGCCCGCCTTGGGCGATAAACCGGCGTCGGGCTCGGCTCGATTCGCCCGCCCACTGCCTGCCCACCCCATCGATCCGAGAGCGGCAACTCCACCCGGAGATAGTCCATGAGGCAAGGCGATGGCTGGCGAGAAGGATTGCTGGCGTCGATCGACCCACTGACCGCTGCCGCCCACCGACAGGCCCAGCACCGCCGCGATTAGCAGCCACCTTCCGTGCCACCAGCGAATCCTTTTCATGCTCGCCTCGATCACCCTGCGCTTGCCGGCCATCCACCATACCGGATCTGGCCCGGTTTCGCATCATTGATAGGAACAGGTCCTGTTCCAACCCACGGTGAGGAGGCCGGCTTGGCCTTTGATCCACCGTAGCCGCGGCTTTCAAGCCCCGATTGTATCTCACCACGAAGTGCTGAGAACGAAGGGGCATCGAGCTGCACGCTACTGCGGACGGAGAACAGCCTGCGCCGCGGCGGCTCTGGTTGGAAGGCGTCCGCGGTCCGGAAGGATTCGAGCGCGGGCTTTAGCCCGCTTCCGCGCGTTCGGCCTTTCGCGTGTTGAAGCGGCCTTTTTCCAAGACCCAGCTCGATCCACGACCATGACCGGCGGCGCCATCTTGCGGTCGCCTTCGAGCTCGAGGACAAGCCGATGGCCGGGGGTGTTCGTGGCCGATTCCGAGCCGTCCACATGGACGAGGCGCACCCGGTCGCTGCAGACAGGCACTTCGACTTGCGCCTTACCAGTGCCGGCATCGGCCCACAAAATCCACACCTGGCTGGCGGTGGGCTCCGTGCCGTCCCGATGCCGGAACACGGCGGCGCGTCCGCACAGGATCTTCGCCTCGGCGTCGGCGGCGCGCATGGGGAACGGCCAGGGAAGGATTCGAACGTAAGCGCGCACGGCGGCCCGTTCCTTCTCGGAAGCATCCATGACGCAGACCTTGCGCACGCCCGCTGCAAACGCCCGAGTGAAAAACTGCATCCTCCATGCAGCCCTGCGCTGAGCCGAGAGAGCGCCGATGAAATCGAAGTTGCCTTCGGTGTGCCAATACTCCTGCTTGCGCGAATACTCGAAGCCTGGCGCGCGCTGCTCCCACTTCTCGAACACGGACCGCACATTCTCGAACACCTGGCCCACTGTGCGCGGTCCGCCCGCGAAAAACGAATCGAGCCCCTCGTAATTGTGAAAGGTCACCACGTCAGTGACTGGCCCGATGGAATACGGCTTGCCGCGGGCGCGAAACACGGGTGAGCCCGCCATCGCTCCGGGATCGAGGCCGGATTCGAGCCACGAAAGCCCTTGCTTTCCGGATGCAAGCGCAGGCGCAAGGATCAAGGCCTTGGGATCCGCCGCCTTGATTTGCAGGGCGGCGAGCGTGACGAATTCGGCGTAATCGGCGGCCTGCCCTTTCCAGTGCGTCCGATACATCTCCGGTTCGTTGTCGAGCTCCCAGGCGCGCACGCCATAGGAAGATCCCCACCCTCGAGATGCGGCAAGCGTGCCGCCCGGACGATATCGTTGGGCGAGTTTGCCGGCGAAAGCGGCCAATGCCTCCATTTCGAGAGGCGCGGATTTGCCCTTTTCGCGCCGGCCGGCCCAGGAGGGTGGCCCGCATGCGTTCCCGCCTACAACCGGCGCCTGCATCAGAACGTTCAGCCGGCGTTTCTGGGCCTCGATCACGAACGCATCCAGAGCTTGCCACGCAGGCGGGATTTCGCGGCTCAGATCCACCGGACCATCCGGCTCCATCGCGCTCCAGTAGACCGGCATGAACGTCCAGCGGAGCCCCATCCCGACTTCCTTCTCGAGGTCGGGCACCTTCGATCCGCCCCACATGGCGCCGCCCTTGCCATCCCAACTCCCTGTGTGACCGATGTAGGGCGACTCGAATCCGTCCAGGTCGAACACGGCGTAATCGCTGGGCTGTGGCAGATCCATGCGGGTGGCAGGCTGCGGGTAAGTTCGTGGAACTCGATCCAGGACCAGAAACAGCAGTCCGATCAGCAGAACGGAAAGCAGTGTCACCCCTCCGCATCCCCATGCACAGCCTTTCATCATACGCTTGCCGAGCGGCCTGATTGGGACTATCGCCGCGGTGCGGCTGTTGGCGGCCGCGCAAGGTCGATCCGGCCGAGGACATACCAACCCTCCGCGGTCGGCAGGTCCGTGCCAAGGCGGACGCAGGGGGTGGTGTCGCACGGCTTGCGGGTCAGCGCCAGCGCGAGCCGATGCTCGCCCAGGGGCGCATTCGGGAACAATACCCGGGCTCTCTCGGCGATCGGCTTGCCGGGCATCCATTGAGACGGCCGGCACTCGGCGGGCCACATCGTCGCCACTCGTTGCCCGCTCTCGTCCAGCAACGCGACGGCAACCGCGCAGGGAATGTAGATGGGCGCCACCCCCTGGTTCGTCCAGGCAAGCTCGAGATCGAATCCGCCCGGATGCGCTCGACGAGGAAACACGGCCCGTTGGAGGTGGAAGTGATAGCCGATTCGGTTCGAGAGGCGATCGATGAGCGCGCGGTTCTCGCGAACCATCCGGAGGCCCGACTGCCCGCCCCGGCCCAGGTCCACCCAGGTCGGCTTGCCGTTCTCGATGCACTCCTCGAGCGTGAAGCCGCAGCCGTTCTTGTCCTTCCTCCCCTCCCACCAGCCGCGCTCCTTGACGCCGTCATAGCTGTCGAACAGCTCGAATACCCCGGGGGCGATCCCGAAGCCGATCGCAGTCTCGATCCCGTCGCTGTTCCCGCAGATACCGTCGCGGCGCGGGGCGACGTGCTTTTCGAGCACTGCCCAGTCGAAGATCGGGCGGAGCGGGCCGAACCGGCCCAGGTGCGCGTTGCGCGACAGGCAGAGCTGGGTCCTCTGGAACACATCGAGGTGCATCTGGACGTGCTGTCGGAACTTCTCGGGCGCGATGTCCGGCACGCCAAACGGGTGCATGTGCGCCTCGCCCCAGTTGCCGTACGACCGGATATCGAGCACGGCGATTCGCGGATCGCCATCGTATCGCCGCGCGAATACGCGGAGGAACTTTTGGAACTTGTCCAGAAATACAGGGTCGTCGAACACCGGTGCGATCTTCTTGCCGGGCGTGCCGGTCGTGGAGCGTTCGGGATTGAGCATGATCTCGATCTTTTTAGCGCCCGCGTCGAACACCCAGCGGGGCGTGACGTAGCCTTCGGGATCGCGTCCATGCGTGTTGGCGCACATCACCCCGATGTTGCACACCTTGCCGAGCTTGCCCCACGCATCGAGGAAACGGTCGAGATTGGCCCAGTTGAACTGTCCTTCTTGGGGCTCGATGCTCGACCAATCGAGGCGCATCACGCCCATGCCCAAGAGATCGAGCACCTCCGGCGGATGCCGCTCCGGCAGCCCGCCCGCCGACCACCCCTTGCCCGGATTCAGCAGCACGCCGTGGCTGGGCTTGGGAACGACCGTGACAAGTGCTCCCTCTTCGGATGCAAGCGTTGCGGCGGCAATGCCCGACACCAGGAGCAAGAATAGACCGGACTTCATTGGAGGCAGTGTATCACTTTGGAACGGATCAACCACAGGATTCGCCAAGGGCAAACGGCGCAACACAGGATCTTGCCGGCACGCAACATCAATTTGCTGGATGACATGGCTCCAAACACGCTCTGAGGCGCCGTCATCGGACATCGAGATACAAATCCAACTTCGCGCCTGGGACCGGGCCGCGCGGGTAGGTTGCCTGGAGCAGTTCTGTAGACTCGGCGCCGAGCCGGAAATCCAACTCGAGCCAACTGGCAAAGCGCGGATCAAGCTCGCGGCCACCGACATCGATGCCAAGATCGGCCTGAAACTCGGCGAGTCCCCCGTAACGCTTGTGCCGCGCCCAGGTCGGGCCCCAGTTGAACCCGCCATGGCCAGGTCCGGCGAAATAGACATTGTTCTCGAATCGCAAGCGGAGCTTCTCGAGGGTCAGGTCCCGCGGTTGGCCTTGGGCAGGCCTCGCAGCATAAGCTCCGGCGACATCACCCGGCTTGGTCGCCGCACCGTCTGGACCTTTCGGGACAGATGGCACGAGATCCGCGGGCCAATGCCGGTCGTCTTTGATGTCGAACCAGCCCCACACTTGGGCATCGCGATTGAACACGATCACGTTATGCCGGATGACCTCGTCGTGGTTCCAGACCGGCCGGCTGGCTCGGTCGTCAATCGTTGGCGTCGATCGCGTCTGCTCCCGGAAATTGAAGCCTTCGCGGTTCCCGGCCATCAGGTTGCGCTCGATAACGCATCCAGGACTGCTCGAGATGGAGATGCCCGCCTGGGCGCCCCAAGCGCCCGCCGTCGCCGCGAATCCGTTCCCCACGATCACGTTGTCGTGCGCGTGCAGCGCGTAGGAGATTTCGTAGAAAATGCCGGCGTCCTCGTTGTCGGCGATCAGGCACTGGCGCACCGCACAGTTGGTGTTGCCGATGTCGAACCAGATTCCGTTGCCCCGGTTTCGGAGGAACCGGCTTCGCTCGAGGACGACGCCCCGGCACAATGCCAGCTTGTTGCCGCCCGCTTCCCAACCCCGATCGAACCCCTTCGTGTTGTTGTTCTCGACCAGGCAGTCCGCGAACAGGAGGCGATGGGCGCGGCTTGCGCCGAAGCCCAACTGCCCGTTGTCGCGGAATACGCACCGGCGCACGACGGCATCTTCGCCGCGAAAGGCTGCGCCGCTGGCATTCATTCGCTCGACCACGCAATCTTCCATCGTATTGTGACGCCCGGCCAGCACGACTGCGCCATGCTGGGCCATGTTGGCGGCGTATCGAAAGCGCAGTCCCCGAAGCTGGACATGGTCGCCTTCTACGCGGAACACCTCCTGGCGAGTCGATGCTTCCACGGATACCTTGTTAAGGTCTCGGCTTCCATGGTCCCATACCCGCAGCGTTTGATTCGTCACGTCGGCGAAGAACGTTCCCGGAGCGAGCTGCGCGGCGTCGAGCACTTGGCGGAGGAGATAACCGTCCACCGCCACCTGCTCACAACGGCCGATGGTCCGATGATACACATCGTCGGGATGAGTCATGCTCTGGTTCCAGCCGATAAACCTGTGCGGCCAGTTGACGCTGTAAACCGGCTGCGCGTCATTGGACTTCCGCCAGCTCGTCAGCCGGTCTGCCCCGGTCACAATGACCTGTTCCAAGGGCGCGGCCTCGAACCGAATGGGCGCCTGGACAGCGCCGCTGGCTTTGACCACCGCGCATTCGCGATAAACCCCCGCGCGAATGACAACCGTGTCGCCCGGACCGGCTCGCTCGGCCGCTCGAGCAATGGTGTTCCACGGCCGCTCCGTCGTGCCCGGATTGTCATCTCTGGCTTGGGGATGGCGTTGCGCCACCTCGAACGTCGCCGCTTGAATCGAGGATGCAAACGCCAGCGCCAGGCCAGCAGCTCGAAAGTTACGAAACGCGTCATGCGCCATGGAATCCTCCTTGTTGGACAGTATATCCCCTGCCCTACGGCCGGCCAGATAACTTCCGATCGTGCAGCGGCTCGCCTTCGGGAGGGAGGATCGGGACCTGGAGTCCGCCCGATTTCTCGAGCTCGTCGAAAAGCTGCGTTCGGAGCGCGCGGACACGCTCTTGAAACGCAGGCACGTCGATCAGGTTATGCTGCTCGAGCGGGTCGGTTTCGAGGTCGTACAATCCACCGCGGTCCCAGATGCCGTGGTGATAGATGTATTTCCAGCGGTCCGTCCGAATGGCAAACAGTGTCGGCGTGGCCGGGAAGTTCCATTCCCAGTAATACTCGTAGAGGACATGGTCTCGCCAAGGGATGCTGCGTCCTTCGAGCATTGGCCAGAATGATTGGCCATCCATGGTCGGGGCATTTGCGGGGATGGCAGCGGACGCGGCATCGAGCAGCGTGGGCGCGATGTCGATGTTCTGCACCATCCGCGTCATGACGATGCCCGGCTGGATTCGCCCTGGCGCCCAGACGATCAGCGGCGCCCGGATGCTCGTCTCGTAAGCATCGCGCTTGTCGTAGAAACCGTGTTCGCCCAGCGCGAACCCGTTGTCGCCCATGTAGACGACGATCGTGGATTTGCCGAGGCCTGCGTTGTCCAGATGTTGAAGCACGCGTCCGACATTTTCATCGATCGAAAAGACCGATTCGCTGTAGCGCCGGAACAGATCCTCGAACGACGGCACAGGATCGTTGTCGAATCGCCCGGTTTCCATGTGATCGACGCCATGGATTCCATAGCGGCGGTCGGCGATCCAGCGCGGCTGGCCGGCGTAATTGGCCTCGGTGTTGGCCATCGTGGGCGGGTAGCGCACGGGCTGGTCGTCGTACCGGCCGCGATGGCGCGGGGCGGGCTCGAAAGGAAAATGGGGCGCCTTGAACGACAGGTAAAGGAAGAACGGCTGCGGCTTTTGCACCTGGAGCCAGTCGATCGCCAGGTCGGTCAGGACATCGGTGCTGTAGCCCTGGATCCGGCGCCGCTGGCCGTTGATGTTCACCGTCGGATCGAAGTACTCGCCCTGTCCGCGAAATCCGACCCAATGATCGAAGCCCTTGCGCGGCTCGTCGCTGTCGTGGCCCATATGCCACTTTCCAACGAACGCGGTCTGGTAGCCGGCCGCGCGGAGGTATTCAGGGAAGAACCGGATATCGGGCGGCTCGGGCCGTTGATTGTCCACCACGCGATGATGGTGCATGTATTGGCCGGTCAGGATCGAGGCGCGGCTCGGCGAACAAAGCGACGTGCTCACGAAGGTATTCCGCAGATGCGCGCCTTCCCGCGCCATGCGGTCGAGATGGGGCGTCTCTAAAAAGGCCGGCGCCTCCGGCATGAAGCCCAGCCAGTCCCAACGATGATCGTCGGACAAGATGAACACGATGTTGGGCGGCGGGAGGGCTTCGGCCGCGATGGAGCTTGCGCCTGGCAACAGCCCGCCAAGCAGCAGGAAAAAAACGAACGTCGGTTTCACGCCCTTGGTTGTGGCGGATGCAGGCCCGGCGCGCAACCCCGATTTCGCGCGCGAGGCGCACAGGCAGCGGATGGCTCTCGGAACCGGTTACGCTCTTGCTCGATCCCCTTCCGCCTGCTCGAGCGCCTCCCAGCAATACCATTGCATCCGCGGATGATGGAAGGCGCCTTTCCACAGGTTCCCCTTGAGCGGGACGGAGATCCGGCCATCGCGATGGAGGTAGCCGTACCATTCGCCGTGCTCAGGATCGCCAAAATGCCGGTGGGCCCAGTCATGGACCTGCTGGTGCCAGCGGGCATACTTGACATCCCGCGTTATCTCATACGCCAGCAGCGTGGCGATGATCGCCTCGTCGTGCGGCCACCAGAACTTCATGTCATGCCAGTATTCCTGGACCGGTTTCCCAAACACGTCCCGGAAATAGAACAGGCCGCCGAACTCGCTGTCCCATCCGCGCGCCCACATCCAATCGAGCATGTCGCAGCCGAGGCGGACGAGGGTTGAATCGCCGCGGAGGCGGCCCTCATGGAGGATGAACCAGGCGCCCTCGATGGCGTGGCCAGGGTTCAGCAGCCGCCCATCGAAATGGTCGAGGATCTCGCCCTGCGGCCCGACGGTCTCCATGACGGCCTGGAGATCGGGTTTCACGAACAGCCGCCGGATCTCGTCGATGCAGCGGTCGATCCAGCCGCGGAGATGCTCATCTTCGCCCAGCGTGGCCCGCAATTCCTGCGCCGTGACCAGCGCGATCATCCGGGACCCCATGCCCGTCATCGGGCGTTCGCCGGTGAACTTGGGAGGCATCAGGCCGGACGTGAAATTCCAGCGGGCAAACGCTTCGAACAACTCGCGTGCGCGCTCTGCGGAACGAGCATCGCCGGTGGCGGCCGCATAGGCGGCATGGGCGATGGCGGCGAAGGACTCGCTGTAGGCATAGCGCCGCTGGCGGATCGGCCGGCCCTCGCGCGTCACGTGAAAAAGCATCCTCCCGCCGGCATCGAAGCAGTGGCGTTCGAGGAACTCGAGGCCGCGCCGGGCCCACTCGAGCCATTCCGGACGCCGCTCGACGGTTCGGTAGAGGGTCAGGAGCATCCAGCTCATCCGGCCCTGGATCCACACGCCCTTGTCGGTGTCCAGCACCGAGCCGTCGCGGTCCAGACAATGCAGGAAACCGCCATGCTCCCGATCGACCGACCGCGGGAACCAGAAAGGGAGGGTGTCCGCGAGCAGGCCGTCCCGGTAGGCTGCCCGCAGTTCCTGGCGGCCGTCGGGCGTTGCCAGCAGCGGCGGTTGGCTCATAGCCGAATCCAGTCGAAGAAACCGAGCTGCTCGAGCTCGCGCCGAAGCTGGGCGATCTCCGGGGGCGTCATCGAGCGGTTGGGGAGCCGAGCGGGTCCGACATCGACCCCGATCATGCCCATCACCGCCTTGGCTGCGCCCATGTATCCATAGCCAGCCAGGAGGCGCACCAGTTGCACCGAGCGCATCTGCCGAGCTCGAGCAGCCTCGAGATCGCCTTTCTCGAAGGCTTCGAGCAACTGGTGATAGACCGGCGCGGCAAAATTGTATGTGCTCCCCACGGCCCCCTTCGCGCCCAGCGCGAACGCGGCCAGCACCCATTCATCACTCCCGTAAGGGATGTCGAACCGCCCGCCCGCCGCGCTCAGACAAAGCTGATACGACATCAGGTCCGAGTTCGTAAACTTGATCCCCGCCAGCGTGGGGATCCGATCCCCAGCCTGCGCCAGGAAATTGGGCATCGAGAGATTCACGCCGGTCAAGGACGGGATATCGTAAAAATAGAAAGGCGTGCGGGGCGCTGCGCCCGCAATCGAGGCGCAACAGCTCGTCAGGGTGTCCACATCTCGCGGCCGGAAATAGCTGGGCGAGAGAGCGGCGATGGCCAGCGCGCCGCACTGCTCGGCGTGGCCCGCCAGCGCCCGGGCGTCCGCCAGACAGTTCGATCCCACGTGGACAATCACGCCCAGGGGCGCGCCTCGGACGACCTCGAACCAGCGCTCGGCCAGGAGCCGGCGCTCCTCGACGGTCAGCGAATGGCTTTCCCCCGTGCTCCCTCCGATGAAGGCGACCCGAACGCCATTCTCGAGCAGGTGGTTTGCCTGGCGCTCGACGATGTCCAGATTCAACGATCCGTCCGCATGGAACGGCGTGTGCGTCGCGGCCACAAGGCCGCGCAGTGGAAGTGTGGGTTGTATTTGCATGAATAAAACAGTCTATCGCGAGGTCCGAACGACGACGCGAAAAAAGCGCTGGGGGGCCGCGGGTCGCGGCAGGATGAACGACCGCAATCCGCCGGGCGCGCACAGGTCGTCCGCATCCGGCTCGAGGCTCCATTCCCCCGAAAGATCGGGAGCGCCTTCGATGGCGTACCCCATGCCGGGAACGCTGGCCCATCCGAGACTGAGCCCGTCCGAAAGGCTCGAGATCGACTCCACGCGGAGCACCGATGCCGCGTCGTTGGCCATGGTCCCGGCCTTGGATTCGTCCAGGTTCGATGCGCCATCGCGGTCGAGGTCCGTGCCGGCATCGCCAGCGCTCGGATTAAGCCCATTGATCCCTTCGTAGTAATCGCTCATCCCGTCGCCGTCCGAGTCGAGGTCAGCCTGCGTGAGCCAATCGAGGTCGAACCGGACCAGGGTGAGGGTCTCATAGGCGTCTGCACCGCCCGTCTCGTAAAGAAGCCCGACGGTCCCGTCAGGCAATACGGCCATGTCCGAATAGGCGGCGGGACGATCGTCGACCTGGCGGCTGACGGTCCATGTCTGGCCTTCGTCTTCGGACATCCGGACGGTCATCTTGAGCCGCGAAGAGCTCGAGGCCGGATTGGCGAACAGGAGGCGGTTGCGGGGCGCGCCATCCAGCGTCGAGCTGTATCGCAGGAGGCTGGCTTGGCAGACGGGATCGGGCAGCGAGTAGACCAGCGGCGACCAGGAACCGCTGCCCATCGTGCCGCCGGGGGTGTAGGTCGCCCAGACGCGCTTGCCGCCGCCCCCGCTGGGCGCCCGCGACGACACCATGATCTGGCCGGAGTTGAGCTCGGCCATTTGGTTCTCGTTCAGCTGGGGCGGGATCGACGGATTGACATCGGGGCTGGCCAGCCAGCTGGCGCCGTGGTTGGTGCTGTAAATGAAGAAAGCCCGCGCGTTGACGCCGCCGGGATCGGTGTGCTGCGAAGGAAAGAGCAGCGTGCCATCGCGAAGCTGAATCCCATGGCCCGGCCCCTGGAAACAGACGCCCCATTGGGGATTCACCTTGGCCTGCGGCGTGATGTTGATCGGCGCCGACCATGTCAGTCCATCATCGTCGCTGCGGGCCAGGACATACTGGCCAGTCTGGTTCGTGGAGAGCCCGGCGCCGGATCCGGCATAGCCATGGCTGCCATAGGACCATAATGCAGCCACCCAGATCGTCCCCGTTTCGCGGTCGACCAGGATCGCCGGATCGCCCACGCCATTGCCGCTCGAACCAGAAACGCTCTTGTCGAAATCCAGCGCCTTGATCATGGGCCCCCAGGTGTTGCCGCCGTCCGCGCTGCGCAGCACTCCCACATCGATGTTCCCGGGCAGGTCGCCCCCTCCATCGTAGCGAATATCGAACACCGCAACGACCGTGCCTCGAGCCGACGTGGCGATGCCAGGGATCCGGTAAGTGTGGACGCCCTCATCGCCTCGTTTCCGCAGCACGGTGGCGGCATACGCATTGCCCAGGGTGAGAAACTCCGGCGGTGCGGTCACGGGCGGCGCGCGAACCCCCTCGGTCGTTCCCACCGCCTCCAGCGTGGCATCCAGCCGGCGCCCCCACTGGGCTGTTCGCCTCGGCTCGACCGCGATCCAGAAATGGTTCACTCCCGCATCGAGCGCCTGATACCCGGGGATCGATCGCGGACCGGTGAACGGCCCCGCATCCGTCCCGAAGAGCGCCAAGGGCCTGAACTCGGAGGATGTCCCGGTCCAATAAACCCGGACTCGTGCGACATCCTTCACATCGGTTGTCCCCTCGAGGGTAAAGGTGAGGTTGGTGAGGGCCAATCCATTCGGATCGGCGGGAGCGAAGACCTGGGCCTCGAGCAGCGCGTGCAATCCAAAGGCGGGCACCACGCGCTGCGCCTGCGACGCGGCGCACGGCGGCGGAGAGATTTCCACAGGCGCTCCCCATTTGGCAGCCAGGTAATCGATCGCTCCCTGCCATTCTGCTTCGGTCAGCGCGCGGTCGTAGACCATGAACTCGGCCACGTCCACCCCGAGGCCCAGCGATGCGGCGACATTCTGGCCCAGAATCAGCCCGCCCATCCCGCTGACCAGGGGATGCACATAAGTGAAGCGGCCGCCCCCCCCCACGGCATGCGTGACCCGCGTCGAATCGGCCAGCCGCTCGAACGCGAACACGTGGGCCCGCCAGTCGCCGACCGTAGCCGGCAAAGTGTTAGTGTCGGCCTTGCTGCCGCTGCCGCTGGGCTGGAGGCCCGCCTGCCACGAACCGCCGCGAACCTGAGCGCGGGTCAAACCCGGTGCGTTCGCCGAGCCATCGAACAAAAAGCCATCATTCGTCCGCGTCAGCCGGCAATACGCAATCAGAGTGCGGCTGGTGGAGATGGTTCCAAAGTTCGCCGAGGCGCCCCAGACGCCATCGGCGCCATCGCAGCGCAGGAACGCGCGGATGCCCCCCGCAGTCTCGCACGGTATCGACTGTGGCGTGCCGCTGATCCTGTCCAGGTGACGCGACGATGGGGTGCCGCTGGCCGCCTGGTTCCGCCAAGCCGTCACGAGGCCCGCCGCGTTGGTCAGTAAACCGGTGTCGCCGCGGTACCAAGCATAGACCGCAGCCGGATCGGGCGCCGCCGGATCCCCCGCCGCACCCGCGGCTGGAAGGAGTGCCAACGCCATCAACCCGAGCCAAGCCCAATATGTTCGATCCCAGTGCATCGAGAACAAACGCCTTGTGGTTTACAGATTACGGGAGAGCCTGCTTCAGGGCAAGCCGCGGCTCTCATCGGTCCCGCCGAAACGTGTAGCCCGCGGCATCCATCAAACGCTCGCCCGATCTCAGCTCGATCTTTTTGAACTCCGCATGGCCATCGGCGAAGGAAAGATTCCATCGGTGATCCCCATACTTGGTGTGGCGATATTCCTCCTCGGGCGCAGCCGTGCCGTTCCATGGCGGAAAATAACAGCCGGCTTCTCCGATGATCACCATCCGGACGGGGCTTTTGATCTGGCTGCCCCGGCAGGAGTTGCCGGCGCTGTCGATGCCGAGCGTGTTGAACGCGGGATCGCCGTGGACATTGTTGGGATAGGATGTGCCCATGGTGAAGTAGCTGCCTTCCCGCTGGGTTTCGCTGGGACAGCGCGCTACCTCGACCTCGCCAGTCGGCGAGAACTTGCCCAGATACAGATTTAGATGCCTTCGGGTGGCATCGATGAGGCGGTAGGGATTCAAGGAACCCGCCCGGCCCACCCAGGCGTATTGCGTCGTGTAGGAATTCCCATCGGTCCCTTTGACCGTCCGCGGAGGAAAGCGGTCCGAAGAGTCATCGCGGTAGACCACCGAGGCAAGCCCGATCTGCCGCAGGTTGTTCAGGCACCCGATTTGGCGCGCCTTCCCTTTGGCCCGGCTCAACGCGGGAAGCAGCATGCCTGCCAGGATCGCGATGATGGCGATCACTACCAGCAGTTCGATCAGGGTGAACGCGCGCCGCGGACATTCCGCGTCTCGAAGGCGACAGTTCAGAGGGCGTGCCGGCATACCGCTGCCAATCTACCTCGACAACCTCCGCCCTCCAAGAGCCCGTCACTTGTCTTTTGTTGAAACAGGCCGATCGAGCCCCGGGCAGGCCGCCAGCGATTCGCCCGGAACGAACTCCGGCATCAGCCGGCATTCGCGCGGCCGAATCGCCCCATCGCGCACCATCTCCAGGACCAAACGCGAGATCCGTCGGGCCATGGCCGCGGGATCGGCCGAGTAGCGCGCCACGGTGGGCAGCACATGCTGCAGAAAGGACTCGTCATCGCGGGAAATCAGGGAAGCGTCCTGGGGGATGCGGATCCCCCGGCGCGTCAAGTGCCCCAGGGCGGTCAACACATGGTAAGCCTTGGATACCAGCAAGGCCGTCGGGCGCGCCGGCAGGGCCAGCCACGCGTCCAAGTGGCGGCCGATGTCCTCGACGGTGGCATCGTGGTTGGCGATCAGGACATCCGCCCGCGGATCGGTCAGGGTGCGGATGGCATCGCGAAATCCCTCCTCGCTCTCGCGATCGCCGGCCAGGCCCGAGCTGACGTTCAGAAAGGCCAGATGCCGGTGTCCCCTGGCCAGGAACAGCCCCGCCGCATGCCGGCACGCTGCCCGGTAGTCGATGTCGACGCACGGCAGCTGCACGTCCGGGTGGCGCGAACCGGTGATCACGCACGGCAATGCGCGGTCGGAAAACCAGCGCTGCATCTGCACGCTCGACTGGTAGAGCACCCAGCCAGCCGGACGGAACCGAAGCGCCAGCATCTCCAGGGCCGGCTCCGGATGGGCGGAATAGCAGGCCCGGCTTTCGTGCACCTCGAGCTGATATCCGGCTTTCCCGAGGTGCTCCCGCAAATCGTCGGTCCAATAGAGGGCGAACCGTTGCAGGGCCTCGAGCGGCACCGGCGTGAGCAGGATCACGGTCGTGCTCGATGGGGGCTGGCCCGCGGCGCGGCCGTTGGAGACCACCTCGCGGCGCCGGCCCTGGCCGCCGCGCACCAGCCCCTCCCTCTCGAGCTGGGCCAGCGCCGCCCGCAAGGTGACCCGGCTCACCTGCAGGTGCATGCAGAGATAGTGCTCGCCCGGAAGCCATTTCGACCAGACGGCCGACTGAATCGCCTCGCGCAGAATCGAAGCCGTCTGAGCCACAAGCGACAATCGCTGCGGAATCCGCGTCATCCCTTCCACTATCGCCCAAGCCGGCCTGCTTGCCAAGCCAGCCTGCCGGGCGTGCGCTGCCGAGCCGCCGAGGTCGCAAGGCGGACACACCAGCAACCGCCAAACCCCCGCCTCCTCGAGCCGGGAGAACGGCGTTGACTTTCCCGGCCGGTCACGGACCATGGCGGGCCATGAATCGCGACGCGATCGAATGGCTCAAGAAGCAGGTCCCTTCCCCGCACGATTGGCAGACGACGGACGAGGATGAAGTCAACCGGCGCCGCCTGCGGGCCCAGACGGAATCGTTCTCGGTAAAAAACAGTGACGATCGATTCCCGGTGTTCTCGAATTTCCGGGTCCGGTCGGCGAGCGGTCTCGAGTACCAGGTCGAGATCCGGGACATCGCCACCCGGCAGTTTGCCTGCGACTGCGTCGATTTCCGGATCAACGGGTTGGGGACGTGCAAGCACGTCGAGACCGTCCTGCTGCATCTGGAGGCGCGGCACAAGCGGCGGTATCGGACGGCAGTCGAGCAGGGATCGGATCGCCTGGACGCGGTGGTGGATCCGGAAGGCAAGGGCCTGCAGCTGCAGCGATGGACTGGGCAGCTGCCATCGAGCCTGAGGCGGCACTTCGACAAGAACGGGCGCTGGCAGGGCGATTCGCCCGAAGATGCAGTCGAGGATCTCAGGCGGCTGGCCGGGACGAAGCTGCCCGCGCTGCGGATCTCCCAGGATGTCGCGCCCTGGCTCGAGGAGCGCCGGCAAGCCATCGAGCGCAAGGCGCTGCGCAAGGAGTACGAGCTGAAAGTCCAGCGCAAGGAGTGGCCGGACCAGGAAACCCTCGTGCCCCTGTTTCCTTACCAGCGCGAGGGCATGCTGCATCTGGCGTTCACCGAGCGAGCGTTGCTGGCGGATGAAATGGGCTTGGGCAAGACGATCCAGGCGATTGCGGCGTGCGCGCTTCTGCATCGGTTGGGCCAGGTGCAGCGCGTTCTCGTCGTCTGCCCGGCCTCGCTCAAGACCGAGTGGGAGGAGCAGATCCAGCGGTTCACCTCGCTGCCGTATCAATTGATCTATGGCCAGCGGATTCGGCGCCTGCAGGCGTATCAGAACGCGCCCTTCTTCACGCTCGTGAATTATGAGCAGATGCTCTCGGACACGCTCGAGGTCAATGCGCGCCTGCGCCCCGACGCGGTGATCCTGGACGAGGCGCAGCGGATCAAGAACTGGAGCACCAAGACCTCCCGAGCCGTCAAGCGCCTGCGAAGCCGCTACGCGTTCGTCCTCACCGGCACCCCGATCGAGAACCGCATCGACGAACTCCATTCGCTGATGGATTTCCTGAATCCGCGCATCCTGGGGCCGCTGTTTCGGTTCAATCGCGAGTATTACGTCCTCGACGAGCGCGGGCGCCCGCAGGATTACCGAAACCTGGACCGGCTGCAGGAACGCATTGCACCCTGCCTGCTGCGGCGGCGAAAGGCCGATGTCGAGACCGAGCTGCCCGAGCGCACCACCCGCACCTTTTTTGTCAAGATGAGCCCGCGGCAGCAAGTCGATTACGATTACCATGAGCAGATCGTCGCGCGCCTGGCCAACCTCGCCAAGCGGCGGGCGCTCAACCAGCTCGAGCAGGAAAAGCTCATGCGCCACCTGGCCATGATGCGCATGTTGTGCGACACCCCTTATATCCTGGACCCAAATGACCGGGTGTGCCCGAAGCTCGGCGAGATCGAGAAGCTGCTCGAGGAATGCCGCGAGAACTCCCTCAAGGTCCTGGTGTTTTCCGAGTGGGAGCGAATGCTCGAGCTGGTGCGGGACCTCTGCGACCGGATGGACATCGGCTACGCGTGGCACACCGGCACCGTTCCCCAGAAGCGCCGCCGCGCCGAGATCAACCTGTTCAAGAGCGATCCGGAGTGCCGGGTCTTTCTCAGCACGGACTCAGGGGGCGTCGGCTTGAACCTGCAGAGCGCCAGCGTGGTCATCCACTGCGATCTGCCATGGAATCCCGCCCGGCTCGAACAGCGCATCGCGCGCGCCTGGCGGAAGTTCCAAACCCGGTCGGTCACCGTCATCCAGCTCGTGTCCGAGCGCACCATCGAGCAGCGGATGCTCGACACGCTGGCCCACAAACGGGCGCTGGCCGATGGCGTGCTGGACCATGTCGGCGACCTGTCGCAGATCAAGCTGCGCTCGGGCCGGCAGGCATTTCTCGAACGCCTCAACCAGCTGGTCACCCCGATCGGCGAGGCGCCTCCGCCGAAACCTGCGAAACCGCCGCTGCCCGCCGACCGCGCCCTGGGGTTCGCCCGGCGGGCGGCAGAGCAGATCGATGGCGCGCTGCGCCGCTGCGAGGAGCGCTATCCGCGGGATGCAGCCCACTCGGTGCTGCTGGTCGTGGTCGAGCGGGATGCCGCCTCGTGGCGCACACGCCTCGAGGAGCTTCATCAGGAGTTCTTCGGCCCCGGCCAGGGCGATCCGCTGGCGCCCGTGCGGCTCGAGGTGATCGACCGCGCCACCGACGAAGCCATCGAGCGGCTCGCCGCAGCCGGCTTGGTCCAGACCACCTCCCGAGCCAGCCGCCCCTTGATCGCTGCCGCAGAGGAGCCGCCCCCGCCCCCGCTCACCCTCGAGGAGCAGGAACGGGCCCTCGCCGCTCGAGTCCGAGCCGCGCGCCAGCATCAGGCGGCCCGCCTCCTGGGCGATGGAGGCCTCGAGGCCGAAGCGGCTGCCGCGGCCGCCGAGGCTGCGCTCGCCCTGGGCCGCGCCATCGCGATCGAGCATCGCATGCCCGAGCCCGCCGGATTGCCGGAGATCGCCCTGCCGCCGCTGGCGCACCTCTGGAAAACCGCGCTGCCCGCCATCCAAGGGCTCACCGCCAATGCCGCGGCCGCATGGCGTCCCACGCTGGATGCCCTGCCGCCATTCCTGTCCGATACGCAGAACCAGGCGCCCTCGAACCGCCAGCTCGATCCGCGGCCGGCCGCGGAATCGCCCCGATGAACCTCGAAACCGAAATCGGACGCCGCCGCACGTTCGCCATCATCTCGCATCCGGACGCGGGCAAGACGACGCTGACGGAGAAGTTCCTGCTCTACGGAGGCGCGGTGCAGCTGGCGGGATCGGTCACCGCCCGCAAGAACCAGCGGGCCACCGCCAGCGATTGGATGGAGCTCGAGAAGCAGCGCGGCATCTCGATCAGCTCGACCGTCCTGCAGTTCGAGTACCGCGACCGCGTCGTCAATCTCCTCGACACGCCTGGCCACAAGGATTTCTCCGAAGACACCTACCGCGTGCTGACTGCGGTCGATTCGGCGGTGATGGTGATCGATGCCGGCAAGGGCATCGAGAGCCAGACCCGCAAGCTATTCGAGGTCTGCCGCCATCGCGGCATCCCGATCTTCACTTTCATGAACAAGCTCGACCGGCCCGCCCGCGATCCCCTGGCCCTGCTCGACGAGCTCGAGCGCGTGCTCGGCCTCCACGCCTATCCGGTCAACTGGCCGCTGGGCGACGGGCCCGCGTTCCGCGGCGTGTTCGACCGCCAGTCGCGCCACGCCCACTTCTTCCAGCGCGTCCCGGGAGGCGAGTACCGCGCGCCCGTCCAGGTCCACGACCTGGCCGATCCCATCGTGCGCGGCGCCATGGCCCACGATGCCTATGCGCGCGTGGTCGAGGAGATCGCGATGCTCGAAGGCGCGGGCGCCACCTTCGATCGTGCAGCGATCGTGCGCGGCAGCCTCACCCCCGTGTTCTTCGGCAGCGCCGTCAACAACTTCGGCGTCCAGCTCCTCCTGGACGCCTTCCTCGAGCTCGCCCCCGCGCCCCAGCCTCGCGCCATCAACGGCCGGACAGTCGATCCGGCGCGCGACAGATTCTCGGGGTTCATCTTCAAGATCCAGGCGAACATGGACCCCAAACACCGCGACCGCCTCGCCTTCCTGCGCGTCTGCTCCGGCCGGTTCGAACGCGACATGACCGTCACCCATACCCGCTCCGGACGCCGCGTGCGCCTGGCCAGCTCCCACAAGCTCCTCGGCCGCGAGCGCTCGACCGTCGATGAAGCCTACCCGGGCGATGTCGTTGGATTGGTCGGACATTCCTCCTTCCGCATCGGCGATACCCTCGCCGACGATCCCGCCATTGTCTTTGACGAGATCCCACGGTTCGCCCCCGAGTGTTTCGCCTGGATTCACAGCTCGAGTGTCGCGCAGTTCAAGCGGTTCCGCGAAGGGCTCGATCAGCTGCTCCAGGAGGGGGTTGTGCAATCGTTTCTTCCCAGCAATCCCACCCAGCGTGTCCCCCTGCTGGGCGCCGTCGGCCCCCTCCAGTTCGAGGTCGTCCAATACCGCCTCCTCAACGAATACGGCGCCGAATCGCGGATCGAGACCGCCCCCTGGAAAGTGGTCCGATGGATCGACCATGGAACCGTCGCGGAATCTTCCCTGCCGTCCGGCGCCCGGATGGCTGTCGACGCCGCGCAGCATCCGGTCATCCTGTTCGCCGACGAATGGTCCTGCAACTTCTTCGCCGAACGCCATAAGGACGCACACCTCCAACCCCTGCCGCCCGGCTCCAGGCATCAGACCTCTCCCCACTGAGATCAGGCAATGGGGTCAAACATCGAACATTGACATTTAGGACGAGCGGCGGCCCGACCTGCTCGGCGTCGTCGTGGTGATCCAGGGACAGTACGCCGACGGCAAACCGCTGCTGACGATCCCAACTATGCCCGGCTCAAGTCGAGGAAAAGCTGTTCCATGCACTTGATGAGCCACATCTGGCCGGTGACCGGCTCGTCCGGATCTTTGTCGCGGGTTTCGATGATTAGACCACCGGTCGCCTTAACCGGGCCGCCTACCACACGCACACCACCGGAAGCGCGGATGGCAAATTCATTATCACGAGAGGACTCAAAATCGGCCTCGGCGCCATCGACCCAAACGAAGCTGCCGTGGTGATTCGCCTTGGCGCGGCAGCCCGCCGCGAAGCTCTGCCCGCTGGCGTTGCCCCCGCTCATGGTCCCGGCATCCGGCTGCCCGAGCCTGCCGCTGACGGTAAACACGCCGCCGGTGCTGGCGCCCCCGCCGCCGTCCACCGTGGACCAGTCAATGGCTTAATCCTGCCCCCAAGCCGGAAGGCAAGAGGCTGAAAGCAGAAGGACGAAAACGAGCGTCGCCCAGGGCCAGCGGACGGGACAACACCTTTTTGCTATTGTCGGTCCGCTCCGCCGCGCGTAGCTTGCCAGCATGAGAAATCGCTACACCGCCGTGGTTCAGCGCGACGGCAAATGGTTCACCGCGTTCTGCCCGGAGGTGCCCGGCGCCAACGGCCAAGGTCGCACAAAGACTGCATGCCTGAAGAGCCTGACCGAAGCCATCAAGCTGATCCTGGAAATCCAGCGCGAAGAGTTGGCGAGTCTGGCTCGCCAAGGCGCGGAGCAGCACGTGCTCGAACTGGCATGAAACGCCGCGATCTGCTGCGTCACTTGCAGGCCCACGGTTGCGAATTCTACCGCGAGGGCGCGCAGCACGCGGTCTGGTGGAATCCCTGAACTCGCCGCAAGGAGGCTGTGCCTCGCCACATCGAAATCGGCCGGCACCTCTCCCGCCGAATCTGCCGCAACCTCTCCGCCCCTGAACCTTCGGGAGCTTGACGGTCCTGCCGGAAATCCTGGGCGGAAATCGAGGCGGCGGAAAAGGGACAAAAAGCTCGATGAATCTTAGAGCCGGGGCCACATTTCGAAGCCCGCCAGCTCGAAATGATGATCGAAGCCAAAAACGGCCCCGATCCCTTCGCGCCGCATCAGCGCGAACGACAGACAATCGGTCAAACTCAACCTTTGGTCCGCTAACTTCTCCAGCCACTGTTTGATTCGCTTTGAAAAACCGCCCAACCTGTGACATAGTATCGGCCAGTCGGCCAGAACAATGAGACGGTCTGGCCGGGACGGTCCCGGCCGAATCGGAACGAGGCAATACAAATGACACTGGGACTGATGATTATCGACCAATACTGGTGGCTGATGATTCCAGGCATCGTTCTGGGGCTATACGCCCAGATCAAGCTCAAGGCAGCCTATGCCCGTTACTCGAGGGTGCCCTCCGAGCGCGGCCTGACTGGCGCCGAGGCGGCCCGGATCATTCTCGACCACGCCGGCCTGTCCCAGGTGGCCGTTGCCGAAGTCGGCGGTCATTTGACCGATCATTACGATCCCACCCGGAAAGCGCTGTTTCTGTCCTCAGCCAATTTTCAGAGCACGAGCCTGGCCGCTTTGGGCGTGGCGGCGCACGAAGCGGGCCATGCGCTGCAGCATCAGGCCGCTTATGCGCCCCTCAAGTTCCGGATGATGCTGGTGCCCGTGACTCAGTTTGCCTCCTCGGCCGTGTATGGGATCATCCTGCTGAGCTTTTTCATGGGATTGGCTAAGCTGGCCGGGATTGCTGTCGGGATTTTTGCGATCATCACCCTGTTCCAGATGGTGACGTTGCCGGTCGAGTTCAACGCCAGCCGGCGTGCCAAAGAGAAGCTGCTCAGCCTCGGCTTGATCACCGCCCGCGAAAGCGCCGGGGTCAGCCGCGTCCTGAGCGGCGCTGCGATGACTTATGTGGCCGCCATGGTCGCATCCCTGATGGAGTTGCTCCACTGGGCGCTCATCCTGCGGGGCGACCGGGATTAAGAGGCCACGCGGCCTCGATTGCCAGCGTCCACCGCCTTGTAGGCCGGGTCACCCGACCCGGCGTTTGGAGCCATGTCATCAAGCGCCGCATGAGGGCACGCGGCCTCGATTGCCAGCGTCTACCGCCTTGTAGGCCGGGTCACCCGACCCGGCGTTTGGAGGAGCCATGTCATCAAGCGCCGCATGAGGGCACGCGGCCTGCATCGCCAGCGCCCGCTACCGTGTAGGCCCGGTCCCCTGACCGGGCGTTTAAAAGTAGACCCGCAGACTCGACCGCCGCTTTCATCTTGGCCAGACCGGTCTTTGCGGCTTCGATGGCGGGCAGCTTCCAATACTCCGGATTAAACAGCTCGAGGGACAGGAATACCCGGCAATGGTTGTCGGCGAGGATCCGCAGGATCTGGGCCAACGGCGCGACGCCATCGCCCGGCCATACGCGCTCGGCATCCCGGATGGCTTCCCGGGGCGGCGCCGCCGGATAATCGTTCATGTGAAAGCAGTGGACGGCCTGCCGCCCCAGGAGCCGAAGCGCGGCCGGCTCGGTCCCCGCCTTGTACATGTGAAACGCGTCGGCCAGGACGCATGCATCCGGATGCCCCGACCGCGCTGCCACATACAGTGCCTCGGCCACTTGGCTCAGGTTGGCGGACGACCCCCATACTTCCACTTGAGGGATGACACCCAGGCTGCGTCCGAGCTCGAGGATGGCCCGGTAGCGCTCGGCGGCCCGATCCAGATCGATCTTCACACCGGGCCGGTTCGCGCCGGCGGGCGGGGCAGCGATGTGTGTGCCGCCCACTTGCGACAATTGATCCATCTCGCGTTTCAACTGCTCGAGGCCCTTGGCTCGCTGGGCGTCGTCGTCGACGACCCACGCGGCAAATCCAATGGCACTGACGACCTTGAGTCCCCGGTCCTCGCAACGCTTCCGGAGATCTGCCAATGACCCGCCCGATTGGACGTATTCGCCCAGGTCGCCGGTCCACGGCTCGATGCCGTCATAGCCAGCTTGGGCGATCACATCGATCTGCTCGGGCAGACGGAGCTTTTGTCCGCGGATCGTGCCGGTGTTCAGGGCGAACTGGAACCGGTATGGGCGATCGGCCTCGGGCATGCGCTGGTTGGAAGCGAGGGACGCGCTCGGATGGGCCGCCAGGGCGCCGGCAGCTCCCGCCAGTCCCAAAAACCGCCGCCGCGGCATCGCCGGGCGATGCCGGTTCGGGTCACGGATCGATGAAGCATTCATAAGCTCAAGAAGGAACGGCGCCGGGACCTGGGATCCGCCCTCCGCGTGCAGGCGGAGGAATTCGCGGACATCGACGGCCTGCATGCCGGCAGCCCGGATCGACTCGAGACCGATGTCGGTATCCTCGTAGGCCTGGCATCGAGCCGGGAGCACGTTCAGGCGCCGGGCCGCTTCGAGGAAAGTGTCCGGCGCAGGCTTGTGGCGCTGGACATCCTCGTTGGTCACCACGGTGTCGAAAAAGTCGCGAAGCTGCAGCCGAACGAGGACGCGCTCGATCACGCGTCGGGATCCTCCCGAGGCGACGGCCATCGGCAGCTTACCGAAATGCCGGCGAACGATCGCCACGATCGGCTCGATGGGGCGGATCTCGCCGAGGCGCTCGAGGTATCCCTCCTCCTTCTCCCGAGCCACCTCGAGCGCATCCAGCTCGAGCGACTGTTCCCGGGCCAACTGCCGCACGATCTCCCGCGACGGCACGCCGCCCAAGGCGTAAAATTCCTCCTGCGTGAACCGGAATCCGTGCCGCTCGGCAATGCCCCTCCACACCCGCCAATGCAGGGGCATCGTGTCGGCCAGCGTGCCGTCGAAATCGAAGATGAGGCCCTCGATGCTCATGCCATTCCCGGAATCGTCTCTGTCCATTGGGCAATCCGCCGGTTCAGATCGTCGTTCATCAGCGGATCGATCAGGCAATCGATGTCGCCGTCCACCACGCTGGTCAGGTTATACAGGGTCAGCTCGATGCGGTGGTCGGTCACCCGGTTCTGAGGAAAGTTATAGGTCCGGATCCGCTCGTTGCGCTCGCCGGTGCCGACCTGGGCGCGCCGCTGGGCTGCATACCGCGCGTCTTCCTCCGCCACGCGTTGTTCGAGCAAACGCGATCGCAGAACGGTGAGAGCCCGCGCCTTGTTCTTCTGCTGGGACCGCTGGTCCGCGCACCGCACGACCAAACCGCTCGGCTTGTGCAGGATCTGCACGGCCGAATCGGTGGTGTTGACCCCCTGGCCGCCCGGACCCGACGCCCGGCAGACGGTGATCTCGATCTCGTCGGGCTTGATCTCGACGTCGACCTCCTGAGCCTCGGGAAGCACCGCCACGGTGACGGTGCTGGTGTGGATCCGGCCCTGCGCCTCGGTGGCAGGGACGCGCTGGACCCGATGCACCCCGCTCTCGAATTTGAGGCGCTTATACACATCCACGCCCGCCACGCTGAAGATGATCTCCTTGAAACCGCCCAGATCCGATGCGCTCGAATCCATGGTCTCGACTTTCCATCCGCGCGTCTCGGCATATCGCGCGTACATCCGGTACAGATCCGCAGCGAACAGCGACGATTCCATCCCCCCGGCGCCGGCGCGGATCTCGACAATCGTGTTGCGGGAATCGGCGGGATCGGGCGGAACCAGTCCGGCCATCAGCTCGCGGGTCAGCCGGGATTCCTGCTGCTCGAGCCTATCGAGATCCTCCCGGACCAGCTGCGCCAGCTCCGATTCCCCGCTTTCGGCGGCCAGCAATTGGCGGTTCTCCTCGAGATCCCGACGCGTCTTGAGCCAAGCCTGGCCTGCCTCGGACAGCTCCCGGAGCCGGGCGAACTCGCGGCCCAGCTCCTGAGCCCGCTGCGGCTGAGCGAACACGCCAGCGTCGCTGAGCGCAGCCTCCACTTCGGCCTGCCGGCGAGCCAGCCGCTCGATGTAGGGGCCCAAATCCATCAGGCAAAAATAAGACCGCCCGCAGGGGATTCGGCGATCCCGGTGCGGGCGGAGAAAACCGTGGATGCTACTTCCGCTTCTTCTTGGCGGACGTGATCGCGGCTTGCGCAGCCTGGGTCTTGGCAAGACGCTGCTGGAACTTGTCCACTCGGCCCGCCGTGTCGACAAATTTCTGCGTTCCCGTGTAGAACGGATGGCAGGCATTGCAGATGCCGATCAGAATGGTCGGCCGGGTCGACCGTGTTTGAATCACGTTGCCGCAGGCGCAGCGGATTTCCGCGTTCAAGTACTTCGGATGTATATCAGCTCGCATACAAAGACGCGATAAACTACCAACCCCAGCCCAAATGACAAGCGGGAATTTGAGTCACGGGCCGCAACGAATTGCGCCAAAAGTTTTGTTACCCGGGAGGGGATTGAAAGAGCTGCAAAAGC
>CAYWIM010000075.1:0-24150 GCA_964458325.1 uncultured Verrucomicrobiota bacterium | reverse complement strand
CGGCGGCGAACTTGTCCACTTCGTCGGCGACCAGGATCCGGATGGGACGGCTGGCGAGGTTGGCCGGCGAGTTCGAGCCGACAAAGGTCAGTGTGCAACGGTCAAAGTGCTGTTCGAGCAATGTGATCTTCTTGCGGTCATCGGGGAAATGCCGCCGCATCACGTCACTCTCCTCCAGGAAGGGCATCCAGCGGGTTCGGCTGAAGGATCGGGCCAGCAGTTCGGTGGGCATGAGCCAGAGAACCGGCGAGGGCTCGTTGTCGATCAGCCAGCACAGGCCGGCCATGAGGGTGGTCGTCTTCGAGGTTTGGGATCCCCAGCAGAGGACAACATCGGTGACGCTGGGATCGCGCCAGCACTCGAGCGGTTCGCGGACATAGGGGCGGTTGGCGGTTGAGTATGGGCCTGGATGCTCGGTCTGGCGGCTGGTCAGGAGCAGGTTTTGTTCGCACCATTCGGTGACGCTCTGCCGGGGGGTCGGCTTCCAGGAGAGGATCACAAGGCGGAATGAGGGAAACAACTTTTGTCTCACCCCAGTCTAACCGACTGCTTGTGGTTCTTTTCGCCCACGCCGCCGGTGTCGTCGCCGCGTGAGGCCTGCCTGCCGGGGCGGTGCAGGCAGGGCACGCGGTTTACATCGCCTTGGCGGCCGCTTTGGCCCAGGAATCCCGCAAGGTCACCGTCCGATTGAACACGAGCTTGCCGGGCTGGAAGTCGCGGCTGTCCGTGCAGAAATAACCCAGCCGCTCGAACTGATAGCACGTTCCCGGAGACGCCCCGGCCAGGCTGGGCTCGACCCGGCAATCGGTCAGCAACTCGAGCGAATGCGGATTGAGGAACGTCTTGAAGTCGCGGCCCTGCGGATCGGCATCGGGCTCGGGAACGGTGAATAGCCGGTCGTAGAGCCGCACCTCGGCCGGCAGCGCATGGGCTGAGGAGACCCAGTGAATCGTCGCTTTGACCTTCCGGTGGCTGGTGGGGCCGCCGCTGCGGGATCCGAGGTCCATCGTGCACCGCAACTCGATCACCTCGCCCGCCGCGTTCTTGACCGCCTCCTCGCATCGGATGATTCCCGCATATCGCAGCCGGACTTCGCGGCCGGGGGCCAGCCGGTAGAAATCCTTGGGCGGATGCTCCATGAAATCGTCGCGCTCGATGAACAGCTCGCGGGAGAAGGGCACGCGGCGCGTTCCGGCGGATGGATCCTCGGGGTTGTTGACGGCCTCGACCTCGTCGATCTGGCCTTCGGGGCAATTGACGAGCACCACCTTGAGAGGCCGCAGGACGGCCATGACCCGCCGCGCGCGGCGGTTGAGGTCTTCGCGGATGCTGTGCTCGAGGAGGGCGATGTCGGTCAGCCCCTCGTATTTGGTGACGCCGACCCGGGCGCAGAAGGCGCGGATGGCCGCCGGCGGCACCCCCCGGCGCCGCAGCCCCGCCACCGTCGGCATCCGCGGATCGTCCCATCCGCCGACGAGTCCTTCCTCGACCAACTGGAGCAGCTTGCGCTTGCTCATCACGGTGTAGCCCAGGTTGAGCCGGGCGAACTCGATCTGCCGCGGCGGCGGCTGGGGCACCTCGAGCCGGGCCAGAATCCACTCGTAGAGCGGGCGATGCACCTCGAACTCGAGCGTGCAGATCGAGTGGGTGATGCCCTCGATGGAATCCGACAGGCAATGCGCATAGTCATACATCGGATAGATGGACCACTGGCTGCCTGTCCGGTGATGGTCCACCCGCCGGATCCGGTAGATCGCCGGGTCCCGCATGTGGATATTGGGCGATGCGATGTCGATTTTGGCTCGCAGGGTGCGCGCCCCATCGGGGAATTCCCCGGCCCGCATCCGGGCGAACAGGTCCAGGTTCTCCTCGACGCTCCGGTCGCGGTAGGGGCTGGGTTTTCCGGGGCGGTCCGGCGCGCCCCGATATTCGATCAGCTGCTCGGCCGTCAAGTCGCACACATAGGCCCGCCCCATCCGGATCAGCTCGATCGCGTATTGATAGAGCTTCTCGAAATAGTCGGACGCGTAATACACCTGCGGCGCCAGCACCGAATCGGCCCAGCCGTCGATGAGCCAGCGCACGTCCTGAATGATCGACTCGACATACTCGACCTCTTCCTTGGCGGGATTGGTGTCGTCCATGCGCAGGTTGCACACGCCGCCGAACTGGAGGGCGATGCCGAAATTGAGGCAGATCGATTTCGCGTGCCCGATGTGGAGGTAGCCGTTGGGCTCGGGCGGGAAGCGGGTGGTGATGGGCCGCCCCCACTTCCCGGTCTGGGCATCGGCCGCGACGATGTCGCGGATAAAGTCCGTCGCGCCGCTGTGGGGATCGATCGGCGCTCCCGCCGCGGTTGGTTCGTTTGCGTTCGTCATACTTGTTGCTGCGCCATCCTATGCGCAGGATCATCCATCTGCAACGCCCGGACGCGGCGAGCCCGATCCCTTGCAGTGTGGGATTTGGCGGGCTTCAAGGCTTCGGGTCTGCCGCCGGCGCGCCGCTTCCTGGCCGGCCGGCGCCCGCCACCGGCGGGCATGACAGCGCGTTCACCAGCAGGCGGGGGTAGACGCCGCCCTCGAACTCGGCCGCGGAATGCCCGGGCATGAAATAATAGATCCACCCCGCGCCGGCCGGCCGGCACCATCCGGCCGTGGCCTGGCGATAGACTTTGCCGCTCTTGGCGTCCCGATACTCGAGCCCGAGCAGCAACGTGCGCGGCCCTGTGAACCGGTGATTCAAATAGACCTCTGTGTCCTCGAGATGAAACGCATCCCGCATGGTGGCTGCCGCCGATCCCGGATCGCCCGCCGGCCATGGGATCCGCTCCGGATACGCGATGCCCCGGGTGGTCACGCAATGGCCCGGGGCTAGGTTGACGATCCGCATCTCGACGCCCTCAGTCCACTGGTAGCCGCCCTGGTCGACCGGGCCCGGGGGCAGCTCCACCCCCAGAAACTCGAACCACCACCGGTTCTTCCGCTTGCCGGAGCTGATCGAATGGTGCAGCACCAAGAGCCGCCCGCCGCCCCGGGTGTACTCGATGAGGGCTTTCTCGACCGGCTCGCTCAGCTGCCGATGGATATACACGACGACGGCCGCCTGATCTGCCAGCTGGACAGGCAGGTTGGTTTGCGTCACCACGCGCGCCTCGTAGCCCCCCTGCTTCAGATGGCGCGCCAGGATCTCCATGGCCGGGATCTCGTCCGCCACCAGCAACACCGATTCCGCGGCGCCGCCCGCCGCCGCCACCATCCACAGCGCCACCCACAGGATCCAGACTCGTTTCATGACGTGTTCCTTTCCCGCTCGATGCGTTCGATGTTTAGCAGACCGTCCTGCCGCAGCGCAATGCTCTTCGGAGCCGTCCGCGTCTGAGGCTCGAGCCAGCGGCGCGCGGCGGAGCGCGCGCCCTACCTTGCAAGCCGAAAGCCGAAAGGTAGGGCGGCCACTCCGTGGACGCCGCCTTGACAGCTGCAAGCTCACCGCCCGGCGCGCGGCGGAGCGCGCGCCCTACCTGGCAAGCTGAAAGGCAGGGTGGCCAATCGTGAGGGGGCTTGACCGAGGCGCCGATCTGCGCTATATGAGCGGCATGATGTGGGACGATGGACAGGTTCTGCGGGTGGCTGTTGTCGGGCAAACCGATGCCGCCGGGGCTTGTCCTGTCTGATCCGCAAAGATGTCAGGACCCACGGCCGGCGACGGCCGTGGGTTTTTTTTTAGCCGACGGCCGGCCCAATCGAAAGCCGATATGAACAAGACCAAATCAAAGACGCGAAGCCAGAGCGGCGAGGGGGCCGCCGGCCGATCCGAGGTGGGATCGGCCATGCAGGGCAGCGAGATCCTTGTCGCCAGCCTCGAGCGGGAAGGCGTGGACACGATCTTCGCCTATCCCGGCGGCGCCAGCATGGAGATCCACCAGGCCCTCACCCGATCGAAGAAGATCCGCACGATACTGCCCCGCCACGAGCAGGGAGGGGCCTTTGCGGCGGAAGGATACGCCCGCGCCACCGGCCGGGCTGGGGTGTGCATGGCCACCAGCGGTCCCGGAGCCACCAACCTGGTCACCGGCATTGCGGATGCCTACATGGATTCGGTGCCCCTGGTCGCCATCACCGGCCAGGTCCACCAGGCCATGATCGGCAAGGGCGCCTTCCAGGAGACCGACATGTTCGGGCTCACGCTGCCGATCGTCAAACACAGCTATCTGGTGACCGATGTGAACGATATTCCGCGGATCATCAAGGAGGCCTTCTACCTTGCGCAGAGCGGGCGGCCGGGCCCCATCCTCGTCGATATCCCCAAAAACATCCAGCAGAGCCGTGCCCAGCCGGTGTTCCCCGCTGAAGTCCACCTCCGCGGCTACAATCCCGACCGCCGCGCCAGCGACATCGCCCTCCACGAGATCGCGGGGCTGCTCGAGAAATCCGACCGGCCCGTGCTTTACGTGGGCGGCGGGATCATCAGCAGCGGCGCGCATGAGGAGCTCCGCCGGTTCGCCGAGACGGCTGGCATCCCCGTGGCTTCGACGCTGATGGGGTGCGGGGCGTTCCCGGAAACGCACCCGCTGTCGCTCAAATGGCTGGGCATGCATGGGACGCCGTACGCCAACTGGGCGGTCGCTGAGGCCGATCTCCTTCTGGCCCTTGGGGTGCGCTTCGACGACCGCGTGACGGGCAACGTCCGCAAGTTTTGCGAGCACGGGACGATCGTGCATATCGACATCGATCCGGCCGAGATCAACAAGAACAAGCCGGCGCATCTGCCGATCGTGAGCGATGTCCGCTACGCCCTCGAGCGCCTCAACGAGCTGATCCGGGACCGCCCCCTGGCGGACCGATACGCGGCGTGGCGCCAGCGGGTGGCGGAGTGGAAGGCCCGGGCGCCCCTCCGCTATCACATCAGCGAAGAGGTGCTCAAATCCCAGCACGTGCGCGAGTTCATGGGCGGCGACGCCAGCCAGGTGATCATGCCCCAGCTCGTGATCGAGACGCTCGCCGAGCTGACCGCCGGCGATGCCATCATCACGACCGGCGTCGGCCAGCACCAGATGTGGGCCGGGCAGTATTTCCCCTTCACCCGCCCCCGCCAGTTCCTCACCAGCGCCGGCCTGGGCTCGATGGGGTTCGGATACCCCGCCGCCATCGGCGCCAAAGCGGCGTTCCCCGACCGGCACGTCATCGATATCGACGGGGACGGCTCCTTTCTGATGAACATCCAGGAGCTGGCGACGGCGCGTATCGAGAAGATTGCCGCCAAGGCCATCATCCTGAACAACCAGCATCTGGGCATGGTGATGCAGTGGGAGGATCGGTTCTACTCGGGCAACCGCGGCCACACCTACCTGGGCGATCCGGACAAGAAGGGCCAGGCCTACCCCGATTTCGTCACCATCGCCCAGGGATTCCATGTGCCATGCGAGCGGGTCATCTATCGCCGCGATCTCCGGGCTGCCATCCAGCGCATGCTCGATGCCCGCGAGCCCTACGTCCTGGACGTGCTGACCCCCTATACGGAGCACGTCCTGCCGTTCATCAAGGCCGGCGGCACCGTCGCCGACATGATCTACGAATGATTATGCGCATGCATCGGATCCCGATCCTGCTCTGCCTGGTCCTGGGAACCGCCGGCGGCCTCGCCGGCGAGCGGATCATCGACTTTTCCCAATATGCCGTTGGCCGGCAGCCGACCGGCTTCGTCAGCCTGGTCAGCGGCGAGGGTCCTGCGGGCGACTGGCGGATCCGCACGGACGAGATCCCGGGCGCCGAGCCTGTGATCACGGGCAAGTCGCCGGTCATGCGCCAGCAGGCCGTCCTGGCCCAGCTGTCGCAGGATCCCACCGACGAGCGGTACCCGCTGCTCGTCCTCGACGATGAGGTTTTCGGGGACTTCACCCTGAGCACCCGGTTCAAGACCGTCGCGGGGGTCAAGGAGCAGATGGCCGGGCTGGCTTTTCGGATCCAGAACGCATCGAATTATTATGTCGTCCGGGCCAGCACGCTGGGCCAGAACGTCCGCTTCTACAAATTCGTCAACGGCATCCGCACGCCGCCGGTGGGGCCGAGCGTGGTCATCGCCACGGGCGTCTGGCACGAGTTGACCGTCGAGTGCAGGGGCAACAAGATCCGCTGCCTGCTGGACGGGATCGAGCGCATCCTCGGCGCCGATCCCCAGAACTCGTTCACCAACGGCAAGGTCGGCTTCTGGACCAAGTCCGACTCGGTCACGCATTTCGCCAACACCCGCATCGCGTTCACCGCTCGGGAGTCGATCGCGCCATCGCTCGTTCGGGACGCTCAGCAGCGGTATCCCCGGGTGCTGGCCCTGCGGATCAGCGCCCTCACCCGGGATTCGCAGGCGCCCCGGATCATCGCCAGCAGCCGCGCATCCGAGGTCGGCCAACCGCCCGACGCCGAAGAGATCGACGTCCTCCGCCGCGAGATCATCCATACCGACAAAGGGCGCGGCGAGATTCGAGTCACCCTTCCTCTCCATGATCGCAACGGGGATCCCGTGGCGGCGTTGCGGGTCACCCTCAAGCCGTTTCTGGGCCAGACGATCGCCAACGTCATCGGCCGGGCCCGCCCCATCGCCGAATACATGGAGGAGCGAATCCGCGACCAGGGGGATCTTGTCCCGTAGGGTCTGTTGATTTCGGAATCCGGGCGCGGTGTTTCGCCGATTGCCAAAAGCCGGCGTCCGGCCTATAAGAGCCTGGGCCGGCGTCGGATCGGATCCGGTGCGGGTCGGGAACCATGCCAGTCGAATTCAAAGATTACTACGCGACGCTGGGCGTGCCGCGAACCGCCAGCGAGGAGGAGATCAAGAAGGCGTTCCGCGGGCTGGCCCGGAAGCACCACCCCGACGTTGCCAAGGACAAGAAGGCCGCGGAGGAGAAGTTCAAGGAAATCAACGAGGCCTACGAGGTCCTCAGCGATCCGGTCAAACGGAGGAAATACGACCAATTCGGCTCGAGCTGGACCGAGGAAGGAGGTTCTCGGCCGCCGCCGCATGGGTGGAGCGGGGCCGGCGGCGGCGCCGGTGAGCCGTGGGCGGAGGAATTCCGCTTCGAAGGCACCGGGTTCAGCGATTTTTTCGAGCGGCTGTTTGGCCGGAGCGGCGGCCGCGGGTTTGGCTCTGGCCGCGGGGATTCTGGAGCCGATGCGTTCGGGCGCGCGCGCGGGCCGGCAAGGGGCCGGGACATCGAAGGCGACATCCTCGTCACCCTGGGCGAGGCGATGCACGGCTCGGTGCGCAGCGTCTCGATGGAGCGCGTCGATCCGCGCACGGGCCGTGCCCAGACGCAGGCCTTCAAAGTCCGCATCCCGGTCGGCGTGCAGGATGGCCAGACCATCCGGATCCCCGGCAAGGGGGGGGACGGCGCCGACGGCGGCGAGCCCGGCGATCTCTTCCTGCACGTGCGCCATGCTGCGCATCCGGATTTTCGCGCACGCGGCTCGGACCTGCACTACGAGCTCGAGATGGCGCCTTGGGAGGCGGTGCTGGGCGCCACGGTCGAGGTGCCGACGCTCGAGGCTCCGGTGACTGTCCGCATCCCGGCCGGCACGAACAATGGGCAGCAGTTGCGGGTGCGCGGGCGCGGCCTGCCCCGGGGCCGCAATGCCAGGCGCGGCGACCTCTACGTGCAGGTGGCTGTGCGATTGCCGTCGCAAACCAGCGGCGAGGAGCGCCAGCTCTGGGAGAAGCTGGCCCGGGTTTCTCGCTTCCGCCCGCGGCAATCCTCGGAATAACTGATCTCGATGCTGGGCGGGAGGCATCCCGCGAGAGGATTCGATGCAGATCCAGATCCTAGCCGATGCGAATGCCGTGGCGCTCGAGGCCGCGCGTGCGATTGCCGCGGAGGCGCGGGCGGCATCCGCCGCCCGCGGCCGCTTCGTCCTGGCGGTCAGCGGCGGCAAGACCCCCTGGCAAATGCTGCGCGCGCTGGCGGACGAAGAGATGCCCTGGCCCTGCACGCATGTGGTCCAGACCGATGAGCGGATCGCTCCCGCCGGCGACGCCGACCGCAACCTGACGCACCTGATCGAGAGCCTGCTCGAACGCGCTCCGCTCCCACTCGGGCACATCCACGCCATGCCCGTCGAGGAGGCCGATCCTGAAGCCGCCGCTCGAGGCTATGCCCGCACCTTGCGCGAGCTTGCCGGCGTGCCGCCGGTCCTCGATCTCGCCCATCTCGGGCTGGGAACGGACGGCCACACGGCGTCGCTGCCGCCCCTCGATCCTGTCCTGGACGTTGCCGACCGGGACGTCGCCGTGACCGGCGTCTATTGGAAGCGTCGGCGCATGACACTGACCTATCCGATCCTGAATCGATCGCGCCGGATCCTCTGGGTAGTGACCGGGGCCGAAAAGGCCGGCATGCTCGAACGCCTGACCGAGGGCGACCTGACAATTCCCGCCGGCCGGATTCGGCGTGAGCAGGCGCTGATCCTGGCCGACCAGGCCGCTGCCGCGCGGCTTGACATCGGCTCCTTGCGGCGCGAGGTTGGCTGAGCGGTAAAGCGGCGGGTGACGACAGAAATACGCTTCCTATGAAAGCCTTTCATCCCAAACTTTGGCTCTGGCTTGCTCTGCCTGGCATCGCAGCCTGGGCGTCCGAGACCAGCAATCCGCCTCCGACAGTATTTTACCAGACGCCCTCGCAGGCGGTGTCCGCGCCCGTATTGCCAGCGCCCGCCCCTGCGGCCGCGCCTGCGCCCGCCGCCCCTGCACAAGCCGTGGCCCCGTCGCAGCCCGCATCCGCATGGCCGGTCCCGGCCAAGCTGAGCGCCGCGGATCTGCAGAAGCTTGTGGCGCCGATCGCGCTGTATCCGGACCCGCTGGTTGCTGCGGTCCTGCCGGCATCTGCCTACCCGCTCGAGGTGGCGCTGGCCGCGCGGTTCGTCAAGGACACCAACAATCTTGCCCAGCTCGACCAGCAACCATGGGACGAGAGCGTCAAGACCGTCGCTCGATTTCCCGAGGTCATCCAGAAGATGAACAACGATCTGCCGTGGACGATCGATCTGGGCCAGGCCTTCGTGGTGCAGCCCAAGGATGTGATGGATGCGATCCAGACCATGCGCGGCAAGGCGCAGGCCGCCGGCACGCTCCAGACCACCCCGCAACAGACCGTGTCGGTCAGCGACCAGGTGGTCGCGCAATCTGCCGCGCCGGAAGTCATCTACGTGACGAACCAGGTCATTCAGATTCAGCCTGCCCAGCCCGAGGTGATCTACGTGCCGCAATACGATCCCGGGGTGGTCTATGCCCCTCTTCCGTCCTATTATTACTACCATCCGTTCGTGCCGCTGGTGACTTTCGGAGTGGGCGTATGGTTCGGCTATGCATACTGGGGCGACTGCGATTGGCACCATGGCTGGGTGCGGCATCCGCCTTACCATTCTCCCTATTATGCGGGGCATTATGGGCGAGGAGGAGGTTATCCCCGGCCCGGCGGCCCGGGCGGCCCCGGCGGTGGTGGCGGGCCGCATGGGGGAGGCGCACCTCCCGGCGGCGGTGGTGGCGGCGGTGGCGGGCCGCATGCGGGGGGCCCACCGCCAGGCGGCGGCGGTGGGGGCGGGCTGCACGCCGGGGGCGCACCTGCAGGCGGGTCATCCAGACCGTGGCAGCCGGATGCCAACCGTCTCATGGCCTCGGGCACGCGGGGATCGCAGGCCACGATGGTGGAGCGGGATCCCGCGGGCTGGCGAGCGGCGACGGGCAGATCCTCCGTGCGGCCCGTTCCCTCGGTGCCAATCAACGGCCGTTCGTCTTCGGGGCAGTTCGGAGCTGGCTCTCGTCCCGCCCAGGCGGGCGCGGGTTCTCGATCCTCGCCAGCTGGCTCGATGCCCGGCTTCTCCGGCGCGGCCAGCTCGAGAGGCGGTTTCGGGGCATCGCAGCCCTCGGCGAGCCCGGCGAGCCGTTCGGCGGCAATGACGAGCCGGCCGGGAGAGCGCGCGATGCTGGCGCCGGCCCCCTCGCGTTCGGGCGCGGCTGGGGGATCGGTGAGCCGGCCGATGGGGTCTTCGAGCTACTCGAGACCTTCGGCGGCGCCTTCGATCTCTCGATCGCCGACCCGATCCTTCGCTCCTCCGGCCCCGAGCATCGGAACCCGGTCCGGGTCTGCGGGTATTCGCGGGGCAGGCAGCACCAGCGGTTTTCGCGGTTCCGCGGCGCCGCAAGGCTTCGGCGGCAGCCGCAGCATCGGATCGAGTTCATCCATGGGAAGCCGGAGCTCGCCGGGCATCTCGCGGGGCGGCGGTCCGAGCATGAGCGGGGGCGGTCCGGGCATGAGCGGCGGGTTCCGCGGCGGCGGACGCCGGTGATGCGGGGGGTCCCATCCGCCCCTGCCCCTCCGATCCAAGGCGCGGGGGGCTGAGGATGTCACCGGTCCGACAGCGGCGGAGTTTCCGGCTTGACCCGCCGCGGGCGCGGCCTCGAAATGATCGGCCATGCAAATGAAGGGTCTGGATCGGCCGATGCGTCCACGGGGCGGCTTCCTGCGGACGCTGCTTTTGATCCGATCCTGCTTCCCATACGAGACGGCCCAGCAGGAGGAGATCCCGTGCGATCTGTGCGGGAGCGCCGACCACCGAATCCTCTCGAGCAAGGACCGCAACTATCTCGAGGTCCGCGCCTGCATCTGCACCCGATGCGGGCTGATCTATCTGAATCCGCGGATGACGAAGGAATGGTATGGCCGGTATTACCAGGAGGAGTACCGCGCGCAGATGGCGCGGTTCAAGGGGCGGTTCGACGTGCGGTCGGAGGAGGATGAGCTGGCCGAGCTCTATCGGCGGGGCACGCGGCATGGCTTGGCCCTGGCGGCCCTTGCCCAACCCTATTTGCGAAGGGGATTGACGATCGAGGTGGGCTCCAGCGCCGGCGGGGTGCTGAATGGATTCAAGCAGGCGCTGGATGTCGAGGTGCGCGGGATCGAACCCTCCGGGTCGGAGGCCCAATGGGCCAATGGCCAAGGCATACCGACGGACGCGACCTTGATCGAGAACGCGGCCTGCGCGCTGCCTCCGGCGGCGAACATCCTTTGTGTGCAGAGCCTGAACCACCTGCTCAGCCCCCGGTTTTTTCTTCGATGGGCGCACGACCATCTCGATCCCCAAGGATGCCTGCTGCTCGAGGTGATGAACTTCCGGCACGTCCTGCGCCGCTTCCGGTGCCTGCGCCGCGCCGTTCAGATCGACCACACCTACATGTTCGTTCCCGAGGTCCTGCGCCATTTTGTGATCGCCGCCGGCTTTGACATCCTCTGGATGGAACAGGACGAGGATGGCGGCCGGGCCCGGCGCAGCGATCCTCGGCGGGCTGGGCTGCCCGGCTACCACATCCGCCTGGTGGCCCGGAAGAGCGGCCGAACCCCCTTTGCGCAGATGCCCGAAATGGATGGAATATACCAGCGCGCCACGCAGTCCCTCGAATCGATCCGGCTTTCGCCCATCGGGTATTTCTTTCGGCACGAGCTTCGATACCTGGCCCGAAGGATCAAGAGCCGGCTGAGGCGGCGGGGCTCGCGCGGCGAAGCCGGGCCGGGATGAAGTGTTCCAGATATGACCGAGAGCGAGACGATTTTCATTGTGCTGGACTCCGGGGTGGCGATTCGGAACATCCTGCGGACCGACGTGTATCGGGTGTTGAAGGAGGAGAGGGGGCTGCGGCTGGTGCTGTTTTCGCCGCTCGTGGACGACGAGTTTCGGCGGGAGATGGCCGCGCCGAACGTGGTGATCGAGCCGTTGCCGCGGTGGCGTCCGAACCTGGCGGTCCAGGTACTGCGTTCGCTGAAGAAGGACATATGGGCAGAGCGGGTGGGGCTGTTTACATTCAAGAGCAAGCGGGGGCGGAAGGAGGGCCGCTGGCTGCGGCACTGGCTGCTAAGCCGGATTGTGCGGCCGGGGAATCCGGGGCGGGCGGAGGGATGGCTGGGCCGGATCGACCGGCTCGAGGCGGCGTGCACGCCGCGGCTGGGGACCGAGTATTTCGAGCGGTATCGGCCCGGGCTGGTGTTTTACACGACCATCTACTCGCGGCATCACTGTCTGGAGATCGGCGCTCGGCAGCGGGGGGTGCGCACGGCCTGTTTCATCCTGAGCTGGGACAATCCCACCTCGAAGGGGCCCTTTCCTTTCCGGCCGGATCGGTTCATACTCTGGAACAACGTCCTGCGCGAGGAGCTCATGCAGTACCACGGATATCGCGATGAGGATCTGTTCGTGTCGGGCGTGCCTCAATTCGATCTGTATCTGGACCGGGCATCGTTTTTGCCGCGGGCGGAGTTCTTCGCCAGATGGGGTCTGGATCCGGCGCTGAAGCTGATCACCTACACGACGGGGACGCCCGGCACATCGCCGTTCGATCACGAGGTGGTGGAGCTGCTGGACCGGGCGCGCAGGCAGGGGGCTTTTGCCATGCCGAGCCAGCTTTTAGTGCGGCTGCATCCGAAGGACCGGCTGGAGGATTACCGGCGGTTCGAGAGCCAGCCGGGGCTGGTGCTGCAGCGGGCGGGGCGCTCGGCGCCGCTGCCGGACCAGTGGAACCCGACCCGGGAGGACATGTACGGCCTGGCGGAGCTGATGAGCTATTCGGATGTGGTGATTAATGTGGCCTCGACCATCACCATCGACGCGTCCGTTTTCGACAAGCCGGTGGTCAATGTCGCGTTCGACGGCTTCACGACCCATCCATACGCGGAGTCCTGCCAGCGCTATTACGAATACGAGCATTACCGGCGGATCGTCCAGACGGGGGGCGTCCAGATCGCGCGGACGGCGGAGGAGATGGTGGCGCAGGTGAACCGGTATTTGCGGGATCCGACGCTCGAGTCCGAGGGGCGTCGGCGGATTCGCGAGGAGCAGTGCTGGAGGCTCGACGGCCAGTCCGGCCGCCGGATCGCCCAATACCTGATCTCCCTCGTGGAGGAGCGAAGGGGGCGCGCATGAGTCGTGAGCGATGCTCGGCGACGGTCATCGCCTGCAACGAGGCGCGGAACCTGCGGCAATGTCTTTCGACGCTGGCATGGGCGGACGAGATCGTGGTGGTGGACAGCGGCAGCACGGACGGCACACTCGAGATCGCGCGGGAGCACACCGACCGGGTTTTCGTGCATCCGTGGCCGGGGCATCTCGAGCAGAAGAACTATGCGGTGGATCGGGCGGCGCATCCGTGGGTGTTCAGCCTGGATGCAGATGAGCGGGTGCCTCCGGCGCTGGCGGGCCGGATCCTCGAGGTCCTGGCCGCGCCGGAGGCGGATGGGTACACTTTTCCCCGTCGGAACTATTTTTTAGGCGCCTGGCTGCGCCATGGCGGGTGGTATCCGGACCGCGTGCTGCGGCTGTTTCGGAAGGATCGGGGGCGATTTGGGGGGGTGAATCCGCACGACCGCGTCATCCTTGCATCGGGGAGAGCGGCGGGCATCGAGATTCCGATCGAGCATTTCACTTACGTGTCCCTGGGCCAGTATGTGGCCAAGCAATCGTTGTATGCGGATATCGCGGCGCGCGGGCGGATCGAGTTGGGCGGGGCGCGCCGGGTCGGGGCTTGGCGATTGGTGTCAAAGCCTGCGAGCAAGTTGCTCGAGACGTTGATCTGGAAGCGGGGGTTTCTGGATGGGGTGCCCGGTCTGGTGGCGGCGATGGGGGCGGCCTTTGCGGCCTATCTGCGGGAGGCGCGGGTTTGGGAGCTCCAGCGGAAGGCCTCGATGGGGGACGAGCCGGCGGCCCAGCCGCCCGCGCCTTGAGATGCCTGCTTCATGAGGCGTCCGCCGGCTCGGAAAGCGGCGGGCATTGGCTGGCCAATCGCTCAGCGGCTGCCCAGTCGGCCGCCGAATCCAGGTTCACCCGGTGGTCGTGGTGAACGAGGAACGGGAGGCAGCGAGTTCCGTAGATCGAGTTTCCCGCCATCAGGGTCCGGGTGCGTGTGAAGTAGAAATCGCCGCTGCGGGAGTAAGCTTTGGGCGCATCCTGGCGGCGGGTGATGCGCGGGCCCTCCGGGAGGAAAGGCAGCAGCCAGCCGTCCGAGATGCGCATGACGAAATGAGGGGCATAGTGCTCCGGCACCGGCTCGACGCTGACGACCGAATCGGCCTCGGGGTGCTGCTCGAGGAGCCGGCGGGCTTCGATGAGGTCCTGGGGCCGCCGGAAGGGCGCCGTCGGCTGCAGAAGGGCGATGAGATCCGGAGAAAAGCCAGCGGCTTCGAGCCAGGCGACAGCATGCTGCATCACGGGCAGCATGGGAGAATCGTCCTGGGCCAGCTCGGGCGGGCGGAGGAAGGGGACCTCGAGGCCGAGATCGCGCCCGATTCGCGCGATATCGGGGCTGTCGGTGGTGAGGATGAGGCGGGTGAAGATTCCGGATCGGCGGGCGGCATCGACCGTGTAGGCCAGGAGCGGGCGTCCGGCCAGCAGCCGGGTGTTCTTGCCGGGAATGCCTTTGGATCCTCCGCGGGCAGGGATGATGCCCAGGAGGGAGCCGCCAGAAGTACTCATGGGAGGGTGCGAGTGGGGGTTGGCCGGGAATGGATGGCGAGTGCTAATAGGCGAGCCGTTTTTCGAATGAGAGCGGCATGGTGGCCAGCTTCTCGGCGATCTGGCGTCCGGCGTCTCCCTGGCCATAGGTGGGATCGGACGGGTAGGGTCCGTGGGCGAGCTGCTCTTCGATCGCCAGCTGGATGGCCTGGCGGTCATAGGGGACGTCGCGGACATTGGGGCCGCGTTCGCGGCCGGCCTGGCGGCTGCCGATGTTGACCACGGGCACCCCGAGGAAGCTCCCTTCGCGGATGCCGACGCTGCTGTTGCCGACCAGGCATCGGCTTTGGCAGAGGAGGCGGAGGAAATCCTGGCCATCCATGTTCTTGAAGAAATGGACGAAGGAGGGCTGGTGGCGTTCCCGGAACGCGCGCAGGCCGTTGGACGTGCCATCGGAACCGGCATCGACGTTAGGCCAGAACCAGAGCGTGGGCCGGCGGAGGGCGAGGATGGCCTGGCAAGTCTCCTCGATGTGCAGGCGGGAGGCGTCGTATTCCGTCGTGACAGGGTGTTGAAGAACCACCAGGTATCCGTCCGTGAGATGGTCGAGGATGCCGACTCCGCCGTATTTCGCGAAGGGATCGAAATCGAGCTGGGGGGAGCGGCGGACGGCGGCAGCCAGATCGATCGAGGGGCAGCCGGTGACGTGGACCCGTGCGGGATCCTCGCCCATGCGGATGACGCGCCGCGCGGCGCCCTCGGTGGCGACGAAATGGGCATCGGCCAGCTTGGTGATTGCGTGGCGTACCTTTTCATCGATCGAGCCCGTGACTTCGCCGCCCTGGATGTGGGCAAGCGGGAGGTTCATGTACGCGGCGGCGATGGCGGTGGCGATGGTCTCGTAGCGGTCGGCGATGGTGACCACGACATCGGGCTTGAGGTTATCGAACACGGTGGCCAGCTCCATTAGGCCCAGCCCCGTGGTCTTGGCCATCGTGGGGAGGTTCTCCCCCTCGACGACCATGTAGACTCGAGCGTGGATGGTGAATCCGTCCTGCTCGATGAGCCGGTGGGTGTTGCCATACCGGTCGAGGATGGCGGAGGCGGCCACCACCAGCTGGAGCTCGAGCCCGGGGTGCTCCTGGATGCTCCGGAGGGCGGACTTGATCCGGGAGTAGCTGGGGCGGGCGGTGACGACGACACAGACTTTGCGTTTCATGGATCGAGATCGGCCTCCTGCAGGGCTTCATCGGCGGCGAGGTCGCGGCGGAGGCGGCGTCCCATCACCGTGCTCCAGCGGGAGGGAGGAAGGCCGTCCCCCGGCTTCTTGCAGGCGAGCAGCTCCGGGGCGAGCACCGTGCCGGCTGCGATCGGCCCGCGCGCGACAATGCTTTTACGAAAGATCCGGCGGAGCGGCTCGACGCCCGCTGCGGCGGCGTCCTTGTCCACCGGCGCGGTCCGCATCCGGTAAATCTGCCGCATCCCGTCGGCCATCTGGCGGAGCTCGGGGAAGGTGAGGGAAGCGGGGGCGTCCGGGCCGAACATCTGCCGGCTGAAGGCGACGTGGACCTCGATGAGGCTGGCCCCGAGGGCGATGGAGGCCAGGCCGGCGTAGACTTGGCCGGAATGGTCGGACAGGCCCACGGGGCAGGCATACCGCCGGCGCAGCTCGGCCAGGAGGTTGAGTCCAGCCTGCTCTGGCGGGCAGGGGTAGGCGGTCGCGCATTGCAGGACCGCGAACGGAGCCTGCTGAGCCCGGGCGACGCCAACGGCCCGGTCCAGCTCGGTCCAATCGCTCATGCCGGAAGAAAACAAGATCGGCAGCCGGGTTGCGGCGAGCCGTTCGAGCAACGGGAGATTGCCGATTTCGCCCGAGGCGATCTTCCAGGCGGGGACGCCGACGCGCTCGAGGAGGTCGGCGGCCTCGATGGAGAACGGCGAGCTCAGGAAGACCAGCCCGCGCTGGCCGGCGTGCTCGCGGAGGCCGCGCCACTGGGCTTCGGTCAATTCCATGCGCCGCCAGTAATCGTAGCGGGTTTCATCCTGCGGGCTGAAGCGGACGCGCCAGGGCTCGCGGGGGGTGCTCTCGGCCGCGGCAATGTGGGTCTGGAACTTGACGGCGTCGGCTCCAGCATCGGCGATGGCGTCGACGAACGAATGGGCGATGCCGAGGCTGCCGTCATGGGCTTGGGCGACCTCGGCGATGAGGATGGGGGGATGGCTTTCGCCGACGGCGCGCGGGCCCAGATGGAATTCGGATGGGGTCATGGGGCGGGCGAGGAGGAAGGGGTGATCGGAATGGGGGCGGGGGCCGGACCGGCAGCGCGGCTGGGGGGCAGGGTGATCCCCTGGCGCCGGGCCATTTCGGCGAAGGGCCCGTTGCGGGCCAGGAGGCTGTCGAAACGGCCGTGCTCGACCAATCGCCCCTGGTGGAGCACGGCGATGGCGTCCATGTTGACCAGCGTGGCGAGGCGATGGGCGACGCAGATGACGGTGCGGTGGCGGGCGAGCTGGTCGAGGGCGGCGTGCACCTCGGCCTCGGCGGCTGAATCGAGCGAGGCGGTGGCTTCATCCAGGATGAGGATGGGGGCGTTCCGGACGAAGGCGCGGGCGATGGCCAGGCGCTGGCGCTGGCCGCCGGAGAGCGTGACGCCTTGCTCGCCGATCCGGGTGTCATACCCGAGGGGCAGCTGCCGGATGAAATCGTGAGCATAGGCGGCCTGAGCCGCGGCCTCGACATCGGCGCGGGTGGCGCCACGGCGGCCGGCGGCGATATTCTCGGCGACGGTGAGATCGAACAGGACGACCTCCTGGCTGACGAGGGCCAGGAGGAGGCGCAGATCGCCGAGGGCGAGCGAGCGGAGGTCCCGGCCGTCGATCTGGACGCTGCCCCGGGCGGGATCGTAAAAGCGGAACAGGAGGTTGATGAGCGTGCTTTTGCCCGAGCCGCTTTCGCCGGCGATGCCGAGCCGGAATCCGCGCGGGATCTCGAGGCAGATGTCCTGGAGGACAACCTGGCGGCCGTAGGAGAAATCGACGTCACGGAACCGGATGGCGTCCGAGAAAGAGTCGATGGGTTGAGGGTTCTCGGGAGGGCGGACGGTGGGCTGCTCGCGGAGGATCTGGCCGAGGCGGTCCACGCCGACGCTGGTCTGCTGGAACATGGCGTGGAGGCTGGCCAGCCGTTTGATCGGGGTGTAAGCGAACGCCATGCCCGTCAGAAACGTGACCATGTTGGCCACCGTGTGCTGGCGCCAGGCGATGTAGACGATCAGCAGCCCGAGTCCGAGCATCGAGATCGTCTCGATGAACGGATTCATGAGCTCCTTGGCCCGGATGCCGCGGAGGCTGTGGTGGATCCACTCGCGAGAGAGGCGGCGGAAGCGATCGATGGACTCGGCTTCGAGCCCGAAGGCCTTGACGACCCGGATGCCGGCGATCATCTCGACCAGCAGGCTCGATTGGCGGATCGAGCAGGAAAGAACCGATCGGCTAGTGCGCCGGACCTTGCGCCCCAACACCACGATGGGGATCACGCAGAGGGGAAAGAAAATGCCCGCCGCCAGGGTCAGGCGCCAGTCCAGGATCATCAGCCCGCCGAACACGCTGAGGATGGTGACGGGCTCCTTGACCAGATCGGACAGCCCGAGATTGAGGCTGCGCTGGAGAAAGACGGTGTCGGTGTTGACCCGGGTGATGAGGTCGCCCGTGGTCGAGCGATGGAAATACTCGAGCGACAGGCTCGAGAGGCGCTCGAGGACGGCGACGCGGAGGTCGTTGACGACGCGCTCGCTGACCCAGGCCAGGCAGTAGCTGCTCAGGAATCCGAGGTAGCCGCGGGCGGCGACCAGCAGGGGCAGCAGAAGCACGCCGCCGACGATCTGCCAGGCATCGATGGGCCGGCCGGAGCAGGGCAGCCACGGATCGACCACCTGGCGCGCCATGGTGTCGGCCTGGGTGATCGCCCGGGAGAGCCATGAGGACCCATCCGACAGCAAGGCAGACGGGCCCGCCGGCCCAGCCATCCGATCGATGAGGACATTGACCGCCCAGAGCAGGAGGCCGTTGGAGAGGCCGAAAGCGACGCCCAGGAGAATGCCGGCGACGAACCGCCCCAGGTATCGCCGGAGAAATGGCCCGCCAAACCGGAGTACCTTGCCCAGGTGTCCCATGCCGGCTACGAGGGGGGCGCCGCGAAAGCAGCCCCGCCGAGCCCGAATCGCTGGTGCAGTTCGAAGTGATACAGGGCCACGGCGACCAGCGAGTGGCGGATCCGGCCGGAATGGACCAGGGACGGGATCTGGTCGATCGGGACCAGGCGGGTGGCGAGATCCTCGCCGCTATCCCACTGCACGGGGTGCTCGAGCCGGCAGTTTTCCACCAGGATGGTGTGGCACGTGTTGCTCATGATGGCGGGGTTGGGGTAGATGCGGCCGATGGCAAGGGCCGGCCCGCCGGCATAGCCCGTCTCCTCGCGCAGCTCGCGGATGCCGGTGGCCAGGGGGGATTCGTCCTGGGGATCCATGATCCCGCCGGGGATCTCGAGCTCGACCGTGTTGGTGCCGTGGCGGAACTGCTCGATCATGACCAGCTGGCGATCGGGATCGAGGGCGATGACATTGACCCAGTCCACGCTATCGAGGACGTAGAAATCGTGGGTCTGGCCGGTGCGCGGCGAGCGCTTGCGATCGCTGCGGAGGCGGAACACGCGGAAGTGGCCGACGGGATTCGATTCGAGGAGTGGCCAGGGCTGGATCATGGGGGCCGCGGGTTGGGGGGCTGCGGGCCGGCGGGCGATCCGGCCGGTCGCGCCGGGCGAATCCGGCGCCCGCCAGCCGGATCGAGGTTCACTTGCCCGAGACGGCGGGGATGATCTGGATGGTCTCGATGCCGACGCGCTGGACGGGCTTGCTGGGCTCGCCCGAGGGGCTGGCGGTGACGGGGGTGTCCCCGAGCTTCATGAGGACGTCCTCGCCCCGGATCACGCGGCCGAAGGCGGTGTATTGGCCATCGAGGCTGGGGGCGGCGGCCAGGCAGATGAAGAACTGGCTCCCAGCCGAGTCAGGATCGCTCGAGCGGGCCATCGAGAGGACGCCGCGGACATGGGGGCGGCTGTTGAACTCAGCTTTGATCGTGTAGCCGGGGCCGCCGCTCCCGACGTTGGGGTCGTTGACCCGGCTGAGGGGGTCGCCGCCCTGGATCATGAAATCCTTGACGATCCGGTGAAACGCGGTGCCGTCGTAGAATCCCTTTCGGGCCAGCTGCTTGAAGTTCTCGACCGTTCGAGGGGCCGCGTCGGGCCAGAACTCGATGGCCATTTCCCCGAGAGCGGTTCGGATGACTGCGATTTCGTTGGTGGTTTGGTTCACGGCGGGAGGGCCTTCGGTTAGGGTTGACTGTCGGCAGGCGGAGCTGATGCAGGCCGCGAGGGCGAACGCCAGGGCCATGTGCCACGTTTTCATATCCGCCACATCTGACACGGTCGAGGCGGGATGTCACGCTCGCTTTTGGCCGGCGATGCGATCGTAGATCCGCTGGTAGTCGGCCACGGTCTTGCGCCACGAAAAATCCGCCTCCATGCCGTTGACGCGGTAGAACTCGATCAGGCGGGGCTTGGGATGGAGGGCGAGGGCTTTGTGGAGCGCCTTGAGCAGGGCCGGCGCCGAGTAATCGTGGAACTTGATCCCGTTGACGCGATCCAGGTCCTCGGTGATGTCCACGACCGAATCGTCCAGGCCGCCGGTGGCGCGGACCACGGGGATGGCTCCGTAGCGGAGGCTGTAGAGCTGGTTGAGGCCGCTCGGCTCGAATCGGGAGGGCATGACGAAGAAATCGGCGCCAGCCTCGATCCGATGCGACAGCCGCGTGTCAAAGCCGATCCGGACGGCGATCCGATCCGGATACCGCCGGGCCAGATCGAGCAGGGCGGACTCGTAGCGGGGATCGCCCGAGCCCAGCGAGATGAACTGGGCGGATTCGTTGACCAGATGGGGCAGGGCGGGGATGAGGATATCGAAACCCTTCTGGTCGGCCAGGCGGCTGATGTTGCCGAAGAGAGGGATGCCGGGATCGGGAGCCAGGCCCATCTCCTTTTGGAGAGCGGTTTTATTGATGGCTTTGCCGCGGAGATGCCGGGCGTCGTAGGATGCATCGAGGTGAGGATTGCGCCGGGTTTTCCACTCGCTGTAATCGACGCCGTTGAGGATTCCAGCCAGGGCGTCTTGGCGCTGGCGCAGGAGCCCGTCGAAGCCGCAGCCGAATTCCGGCTCGAGGATTTCGCGGGCGTAGCGCGGGCTCACGGTCGAGAGATAATCGGCGTAGACGAGGCCCGCCTTGAGAAAGCTCACCTGGCCGTAGAACTCGATGCCGCCCGGATGGAAATAGTCGCCGGGGAGATTGGTGCAGGCGAGCTGGCGGGCGGGGAAATTGCCCTGGTAAGCGAGATTATGGATTGTGAAGACGGTCGCCGGGGGTCGGATCCAGCCGCCGGTGCGGTGCTGATGATGGACGAGGAGCGGGATGAGGCCCGATTGCCAGTCGTGGGCGTGAACGATCTCGGGCTGCCAGGGCAGGTATCGAGCGAGGTGCACGGCGGCCTTGGCGAAGAAGGCGAACCGCTCGGCGTTGTCCGGGTAATTGCCCGCGTCGTCGCCGTAGAGCCCGTCCCGGTCGAACTGGAAAGGCTGCTCGATGAAATAGATTGTCAGACGCGGCGCCGGCCGATGGCAGCGAACTCGGGCCGATAGGACGCGGGAGCCGACGGGCAGGTCCATGGCCCATTTCAGGATGGGGAAGGGCGGCGAATGGGACCGGAGATGGCGGTAATAGGGGGTGACGATCCCGACCCGGTGGCCGGCTCGGGCCAGGTATTTGCCGAGCGCGCCCACCATGTCCGCCAGGCCGCCGGTCTTCGAGTAGGGGTGGAGCTCGGAGCTGGCGATCAGGATGCGCATGGGGCGTGCGGATTCGATCCGGCTGCGATTCGGTCCGCCTTCAGATAGGGCTGGAGCGGGGCCGGAATCGCGATCGATCCGTCGGCCTGCTGCCCGGTCTCGACCAGCGCCACCCAGAGCCGGGCCAGGGCGGTCCCGCTCCCGTTGAGGATGTGCGGGAAGAGGTTCTCCCCGGCGGCGGACTTGAAGCGCAGGTTCATCCGGCGGGCCTGGAAATCCTCGCAGTTCGAGCAGCTGGACACCTCGAGGAACTGCTGCTGCCCGGGAGCCCAGACCTCGATGTCGTAGGTCATGGCGCTGGCGAAGCCCAGATCGCCCGTGCAAAGCTGGATGACCCGATAATGAAGGCCCAGCGCCTGCAGGACGGCCTCCGCGTTGGCCGTCATTTTCTCCAGCTCGAGATCGCTCGTGCCCGGATGCACGATCTTGATCAGCTCGACCTTGTCGAACTGATGGACGCGGATGAGGCCGCGGGTTCCGACGCCGGCGGCGCCGGCCTCGGCCCGGAAGCAGGGGCTGTAGGCGCAGTAGCAGATCGGCAGCTGGCTCTCGCGGAGGATTTCGTCGCGGTGGATATTGGCCACGGGCGCCTCAGCGGTCGGCACCAGGTAGAGCTTGCCGAGGGATTCGGGATCGAGGCCCTCCTGGACGGCGTAGGCCTGGTCGACAAATTTCGGGAACTGGCCCACGCCTTGCATGCAATCGCGGCTGACGACGAACGGAGGCGAGACCTCGGTGTAGCCGTGCACCCCGCTGTGCAGGTCGAGCATGAACTGGATCAAGGCGCGCTCGAGGCGGGCGCCCCACCCGGTGAACAGGACGAAGCCGCTGCCGCTGAGCTTGGCGCCGCGGTTGAAATCGATCAGCCCCAGCCGCTCGCAAAGCTCGAGGTGGGTGCGGGGCTCGAACGACCACTGCGCAGGCTGGCCGTGGAGGCGGACCACGGGATTGTCGGCGGAGGATCGGCCCAGCGGCACGCGCTGCTGGGGGAGGTTCGGCAGGCCGAGCAGGATCTGGTCCCGGGCGGCCTCGGCGGCAGCCACCTCGCGATCGAGGGCCGCGATCCGCTCCCCGATCTCGCGGGTGGCGGCCTTGCGGGCTTCGGCCTCGGCCTTTTTTTTCTGGGCCAGGAGGGCGCCGATCTCCTTCGAGACCGAGTTGCGTTGGGCCTTGAGGGACTCGGTCTCGACCAAGCCCTGGCGGCGGCGCTCGTCCAGGGCGAGCACCTGGTCGATCTTCGCGGCGTCCTCGCCGCCTCGAGCCGCCAGCCGTTGGCGCACCCAGTCGGACTTTTCACGGATCAAACGGATATCGAGCATGCGGCGGATTATAGGACCGGGCCTTTCCGGGGCAAGGGCGAAGGCGAGCTCGATCGCGGCCTGGGCGGGCGCGCTTTCGACTGCGCGATCCCGCCGCCTGTTCCCGTGCTTGTCGGCGGGCCCATCCCCAGGCATGATGGCAGCCGATGTCCGAGATGCTCAAATCCCTGCGCGCGCTGGCGGATCCGACGCGGCTTCGTCTGCTGGCGTTGCTCGAGGACGAGGAGCTTTCGGTGCATGAGTTCCAGGAGATCACGCGGCTGGGGCAGTCGCGGATCTCGACGCATTTGGGCCAGCTGCAGGAGGCGGGGCTGGTCGAGTCGCGCCGGGAAGGCAAGCGCACCTTCTATCGGCTGGCGCCGCCGGGAGAGGGCGCGCCGCAAGGGATGCTGACGCTGGCGATGCAGGGCGCCCGCGAGCTGCCGGAGGCGGCGTCCGACGCGGTGAATCTGAAGCGGATCCTGATGCTGCGCCACGACCAGGCTCAGGTGTATTTCAACCAGGTGGCGGGCCGGTTCGACCGCCGGTACGGGCCCGGCCGGTCCTGGCAGGCATTTGGCCATCTGCTGCTGCGGATCATGCCGCCCCTGACGATTGCCGACCTGGGATCGGGCGAGGGGCTGGTGAGCGAGCTCCTGGCCCGGCGGGCGCGGAGGGTCATCGCGGTCGATAACTCGGAGAAGATCGTCGCGTTCGGCGCTGCCAAGGCGCGGAAGAACGGACTGAAGAACCTCGAGTTCCGGCTCGGAGATCTGGAGGACCCGCCCGTCGAGAGCGGAAGCGTCGATCTGGCGGTCCTGAGCCAGGCGCTGCACCACGCGCGGAATCCGGCGCGCGCGGTGCAATCGGCGCGGCGGATTCTGCGGCCGGGCGGGCAGGTCATGATCCTGGACCTGCTGCGGCACCGCTTCCATCCTGCTCGCGAGCTATACGGCGATGTGTGGCCGGGCTTTGCCGAGAGCGACTTGCAGCGCTGGCTCGAGCAGGCCGGATTCGAGTCGATCGAGATCTCGGTGGTGGCCAGGGAGGAATCGCCGCCGCATTTCCAGACCGTCCTGGCGGCGGGCACGGCTTGAAGCCGCCAATCGGCTTGCGAGGCAGGGCGCGCACTCCGCTGCGCGCCGGGCGGTGAGCTTGCAGCCATCAAGGCGGCGTCCACGGAGTGGCCGCCCTACCTTTCGGCTTTCGGCTTGCCAGGTAGGGCGCGCACTCCGCTGCGCGCCGGGCGGTGAGCTTGGAGCCATCAAGGCGGCGTCCACGGAGTGGCCGCCCTACCTTTCGGCTTTCGGCTTGCGAGGCAGGGCGCGCACTCCGCTGCGCGCCGGGCGGTGAGCTTGGAGCCATCCAGGCGGCGTCCACGGAGTGGCCGCCCTACCTTTCGGCTTTCGGCTTGCCAGGTAG
>CAYWIM010000074.1:0-24850 GCA_964458325.1 uncultured Verrucomicrobiota bacterium | reverse complement strand
CCGAAAGGTAGGGCGGCCACTCCGTGGACGCCGCCTGGATGGCTGCAAGCCTACCGCTCGGCGCGCAGCGGAGTGCGCGTTTTATCCGCCGGCAATAGGGCGCGGGAATCGTGGGCGGGCTGGAATTCGAGCCGTGAGCCTGGGGTTGCTCCTTGCCGGCTGCCGGCGCCAGTGGCGCCAGGCATCCCGGATCACCCATCCATGGCGCACCATCATCATCCGGGCCGACTCCGAATTCAGGCCGGTGAGCTGCTGCAGGATCCGGACCGCCCGCTCGCGCAGCTTCGCGTTGGCAGGATCCAGATCGACCATGAGGTTGCCGGCCACTTTGCCCAGCCGGACCATGGCCAATGTGGTGAACATGTTCAGGATCAGCTTGGTTGCCGTGCCCGCCTTCAGCCGGGTCGATCCGGTCAGGATCTCCGGCCCCGTTGGAGGAGCGATGACAAGCCGGACCGACGCATCCCGTTCGAGCTTGATCTGCGGATTGAACGTCAACAGGACCGTAAACGCGCCTCGATCGAATGCCTGCCGGAGCGCGCTCCGCACAAAGGGCGTCCGTCCGCTGGCCGCGATCCCCACCACCACGTCGCGCCGGGTCACCCCGCGGAAAAGGATGGATCGAGCCCCTGCTCCGGCGTCGTCTTCGGCGCCTTCGACCGACTGCCACAGCGCGCGCTGGCCCCCCGCAATGATGCCCTGGACTCGATCCGGCGGCGCCCGAAACGTCGGAGGACACTCGCTGGCATCCAAAACGCCCAGCCGCCCGCTCGTTCCCGCGCCCACGTAGAACAGCCGCCCGCCACTCCGCCAGGCGCGCGCGATCGCAACGATGGCCGCCTCGATGCCGGCCTTTTCTTTCCGGATGGCGGCCGGGATCCTTCGATCGTCGTCCAGCATCAGATCGATGGCCTGCCGGAGCGGCAGTTGGTCCAGGCGCATGGATTTGGGATGGCGTCGTTCGGTCGGAGGGAGGGCCCTTGGCGGATGCATCGGGACAAAATCCGGCGCCGAAGCGATTGGCCGCCGGGGCCGGGCCGATCCGGATGGAGAGAGCAATCGCCGGGCCAGCTCGAGGGCGCCCCAGGCGCCTTCGCGCTCGAGGCGGACAAACGGGCTGCCCGGGCGATCTTGCCGGATCGCCCGGACCAGAGCGCGGGCGAAGGGCGGCAGGTTCAGGAGAGCGCCTCCGGCCATCACGAATCGAACGGGGGCCGATCCCTGGGCCACCCGAGCGGCACACGCGACGGCATCGCGCGCCAGCTGGCCGGCCGCCTCCCGCAGGATCTGCCGAGCGAGAATGTCCCCGCGTTCCGCAGCCGCTCCCACGTCTGCCGCCAGCGCCGCCACATCCGCCTTCTCCGCGCGTTGAATCCAGTCGATGAGGTCTTCAGGCTGGTTCAGCGCCAGCGTTGCCAGCAAGCGACCGCCCAGGCCCGGCCACCGGCCGGTTTCGTCCAGACAGCGAATGACCTCCCGCAACGCCCGCAGGCCGATCTGATACCCGCTCCCGTTGTCGCTCAACAGGTGTCCCCACCCGCCCACGCGGACGGTTGGGCCATTCGGACGCCGTCCGTAACAGCACGATCCGGTGCCGCTTAGCACCAGGATTTGGCAGGTCCGGCCCGGATGGCGCGGCCTTGGCGCCGCCGCCAGGGCTGTATCCAGATCGTTCGTCGCCAGGGACGGGACACCGGGCCACACACGGGCAGCCGCCTGTCGAATCCGTTCCCGGTCTCGATCCGTGCACGCCCCCGCCAATCCAATGGCAACGGCAGCCGGTGCAGGCATCGACCGCCGAATCTCGGACAGCCGCGCCTCCAGCTCAGCGTCATCGAGCAGACGCAAATTGCCAGGCCCGCCATCGAACCGCCGAATCAAGGCGCCGTTCATCTTGGCTGCGAGGGCTACCGTGCGCGTGCCTCCTCCCTCGATGCCCAGCAGGACCGGCCCCATCGAGGCGCCGGGATCGGCATGGAGACCCGGCTGTGCCGCGGCGGCCCGGGATTGCCGGTGTCGTCCCCTGATCGGTGCTGGATTGGCCATAGCGATTCGGAGCGTCCTGCAGTCGAGCGTCAGAAGTCCATAACGCCGGGCCGGAGGATCCGCATCATCCTGCAGACTCGTGCCCTCACGCACAGACCCTTATGACGCTGCGCATGGAATCCTTGAAAAGTAATTCGATCAGGTCAAGGATGTCTTGAGCCGCCATGTCGAGCGTCGATCCATCTGCAAACAGCGTGCCGAGATCCCAAGGAACCGCCGTGGCTGACACCATCGCCGCGGTGGCGACACCGCTGGGCGAAGGCGGTCTGGCGGTGATCCGGATCTCCGGGCCGGGAGCGATGGCGGTGGCCGACGGCTGTTTCAGGCCGGCCGGGTCGCGAGCCCTCAAGCCTTCCGAGGCCCCGTCCCACACCGTGCATTATGGGCGGATGATGAGGGGGGGCCGGACCGTGGACGACGTGCTGCTGACCGTGATGCGGGCGCCCCGCACCTACACGCGGGAGGACGTCGTCGAGATCTCGGTGCATGGGGGCTTGCTCGTCGCCCGCCTTGCGCTCGAAACGGTGCTTGCCTCGGGCGCAAGGCTGGCGCATCCGGGCGAGTTCACCCAGCGCGCATTCCTCAACGGCCGGCTCGATCTTGCGCAGGCGGAGGCGGTGGCCGATCTGATTCGCGCCCGGACCGACCTGGCGCTGGCGGCCGCTCGAGAGCAGCTCGATGGCCACCTCTCCCAGCGCATCCGCCAGCTCCGCGACCATCTCCTCGAAACCCTCGCCCACATCGAGGCGCACATCGATTTTCCCGACGAGGACATCGCGCCGGACACGCGGGAGCAGCTCGAATCGCGCCTCGAGCAAGCGGACGAATTCATGGCGCGCCTCCTGAGCTCTGCCCGAGAAGGACAGGTCCTCCGACGCGGTCTGAGAGCCGCCATTGTGGGGCGCCCCAACGTCGGCAAATCGAGCCTCCTCAACCAGCTGCTCGGCCGCGACCGCGCCATCGTGTCGCCCGTGCCTGGCACGACGCGCGACACCATCGAGGAGACCGCCAGCGTCCGCGGTTTCCCGGTCGTCTTCATCGACACCGCCGGCCTTCGAGAATCGACGGATCCGCTCGAGATGGAAGGGATCCGCCGCAGCCGGGCTGCCCTGGACCAGGCCGAGATCATCCTCGAGGTGATCGACGGCTCGAGCCCGTGCACCGACGCCGATCGGCGGGACCTGGCCGCATACGCCGGCCGGCCGCGGATCCTGGTGCGGAACAAGATCGATCTGCCTCCCAGGTTCGAAATGCCGGCCGGCCTGACCGCGCCGATTGCGCCCGTCTCCTGCCGAACCGGCGATGGCATCGAGGATCTCAAGGAGGCGATTCGTTCGGTCATCCACCGGGGCGAGATCCCGGCTGAAATGCTCGAAGTCATGATCAGCGCGCGGCATCAGGAGGCATTGGAGCGGGCCCGAGCCGCCGCGGGGCTGACGCGGGCGGCCTTGCGCGAGAACGTGCCGCTCGAGCTGGCCGCCATGGACCTGCGCCGGGCGGTGGCGGCGGTCGGCGAAATCGCGGGCCAGACCGCCACCGAAGATCTCCTGGAGGTCATTTTCCGCCAGTTCTGCCTGGGCAAGTGATAAAAACGTGCTTTGACATTATGTCTTTTTGCCATAACTTCTGCCGCGTCATGGGAGCGTCCGCCATATGGGTCGAACACGCGCGGGGCGCCCAGTGACTGCTCAGGCCATGGGAAAAGTATTGATCATCGCGGAAAAACCGTCGGTTGCGGCGGACATTGCCCGCGCCCTGGGCGGATTCAGCCGCCAGGAGGATTACTTCGAGAGTGAGGGGTATGTGCTCTCTTCAGCGGTCGGGCATCTGCTCGAGCTGATCTGCCCCCCCGACTTCGAGGTGAAGCGGGGCAAGTGGACCCTGGCCCATCTGCCGGTGATCCCGCCCCGATTCGACCTCAAGCCGATCGAGCGGTCCGAGGCCCGGCTCAAGACCCTGGTTCGGCTCCTGAAGCGCAAGGACGTGGATGGCGTCATCAATGCCTGCGATGCCGGCCGGGAGGGCGAGCTCATCTTCCGCTATCTGATCCAGCACTCGGGCGTGCGCAAACCGATCCAGCGGCTCTGGCTCCAGTCGATGACCCCGACCGCCATCCGGGACGGCTTCCAGCGCCTCAAGTCCGACTCCGAAATGCAGCCCCTGGCCAGCGCCGCCGTCTGCCGATCCGAAGCCGACTGGCTCGTCGGGATCAACAGCACGCGGGCCATGACCGCCTTCAACTCGAAGGCGGGCGGATTCCAGCTCACGACCGTCGGCCGGGTGCAGACCCCCACCCTGACCATCGTGGTCGAGCGCGAGGAGAAAATCCGCGCGTTTCAACCTCGCGACTTCTGGGAGGTCCAGGCCACGTTCACCGTCGCCGCCGGGGATTACGCCGGAAAATGGTTCGACGAAAAATTTGTCCGCGAGCGCAACGGCGACGGCGAGCTGCGCCCGGAGCGGCTCTGGGACCGCGCCGCGGCCGAGGCCATCCGCGCCAAGTGCCTGGGCCAGCCCGGCGCCGTCACCGAGGAGAGCAAGCCCGCCACCCAATTGGCCCCCCTGCTGTTCGATCTCACCAGCCTGCAGCGCGAAGCCAACAGTCGATTCCGCTTCTCGGCCAAGCGCACCCTGCAGATCGCCCAGGCCCTCTACGAAAAACATAAGCTCATCACCTATCCCCGCACCGATTCGCGCGCCTTGCCCGAGGACTACATGGGCGTGGTCCGCGACACCCTCCACGCCTTGGACGGAACCCGCTACGGCGAGTTCGCCGGGCGCATCCTCCAGGAAGGGTGGGTCCGGCTCAACAAGCGCATTTTCAACAACGCCAAGGTTTCGGACCACTTTGCCATCATCCCGACCGCCCTTGTCCCCAAACCGCTCGAGGGCGAGGATGCGGCCCTCTACGACTTCATCACCCGGCGGTTCCTGGCCAATTTCTTCCCCGCCGCGGAGTTCCTCGTCACGACCCGCATCACGCGCGTGGCTGGAGAACCGTTCAAGAGCGAAGGCAAGGTGCTGGTGAACCCCGGCTGGCTGGCTGTCTATGGCAAGGAGGCCGTCGAGGAAGACACGCCCTCCCTCACGCCAGTTCAGGCGGGCGAGCTGGCCCAGACCACCGCCATCGACGTCGTGCATCTGCAGACCAAGCCGCCGGCCCGGTTCAACGAGGCCACGCTCCTCTCCGCCATGGAAGGCGCCGGCAAGCTCGTCGATGACGAGGAGCTGCGCGAGGCCATGAGCGCCAAGGGGCTGGGCACACCCGCCACCCGCGCCGCCATCATCGAGGGCCTGATCAGCGAAAAATACCTCTTCCGCCAGGGCCGCGATCTGATCCCGTCCGCGAAGGCGTTCGATCTGATCGCCCTGCTGCGCGCGATCGGCGCGTCGGATCTCTGCCGGCCCGAGCTGACGGGCGACTGGGAATTCAAGCTCAAGCAGATGGAGCGCGGCGAGCTCGCGCGCCCGGATTTCATGGCCCAGATCGCCCATCTCACCCGCGACATCGTCGGCAAGACCAAGGGGTACGAGTTCGACACCGTGCCGGTCGATTTCGGCCGGATCCAGGCCCGCTGCCCCAAATGCGGCGGCGAGGTGCACGGCCTCTACCGCAAGTTCCAGTGCCAGCAGTGCGAGTTCAGCCTCTGGAAAAACGTCGCCGGCCGGTCGCTCGAGCCCGCCGAGGTCGAGAAGCTTCTCGCCGATAAATCGGTCGGCCCCCTCGAGGGATTCCGCAGCCGGATCGGGCGCCCCTTTGCCGCCGCCCTGAAGCTCACCCCCGAGTTCAAGGTCGAGTTCGATTTCGGATCCGCTCCCGGCGAGGGCGCCGACCCGGCTGAGCCCGTTGATTTCTCGGGCCAGGAACCCCTGGGCCAGTGCCCCAAGTGCAAGTCGCCCGTCTACGAAAACGCAAAGTCCTACCTTTGCGAGCGCGCCGCCCTCAAGCCCCGCCAGTGCACGTTCCGAACCGGCAAGGTCATCCTCCAGCGGCCGATCGAGCGGGCCCAGATCCTTCAGCTCCTCCGCACGGGCAAGACCGACCTCCTCCACAAGTTCATCTCCAAAAAGGGCCGCCCGTTCTCCGCGTTCCTCGTCCTCAAGGCCGATCAGGATGTCGGCTTCGAGTTTGCGCCGCGCGAACCCAAACCTCAATCTCGTTCCACGCGAAAACCCACCGAGTAACCTATGGCACACATCAAGCTCCACATTCCGGGCCCGGTCGAAGTCAGCGAAAAGACCTTCCAGGCATTTCGAACGCCGATGGTCGGCCATCGCGGCCAGGGGTTCAAGGATCTCTACGCCAGGATCCAGCCTCAGCTCCAGGCCCTGCTCTATACCCAGCGGCTGGTCTACATCAGCACCTCGTCCGCCTGGGGCGTCATGGAGGGCGCCATCCGCAACCTCGTGGCTAAAAAGGTCCTCTGCTGCATGAACGGCGCGTTCTCGGACAAATGGTTCGACGTGGCCCAGCGGTGCGGCAAGGCCGCCGAAGCCCTCCAGAACCCGTGGGGTTCCCCGATCCGCGCCGAACAGGTCGACGCCCGCCTTGCCACCGGCCAGTTCGATGCCCTCACCCTGATCCACAACGAGACATCGACCGGGGTCATGAGCCCCCTGCCCCAGATCGCCGCCCTCAAAAAGAAATATCCCGACGTCATGTTCATCGTCGATAGCGTCAGCTCGATGACCGCCGTCCGGCTGCCATTCGACGAGCTCGGCATCGATGTCCTGCTGGCCGGAACCCAGAAGGCCCTCGCCCTCCCGCCCGGCACCGCCCTGTTCGTCTGCTCTCCCGCCGCCTTGGCCCGAGCCGCCCAGCAGAGGGACCGCGGCTATTACTTCGATTTCCTCGAGTTCCAGAAGAACGCCGAGCAGAACATGACCCCCAGCACCCCCAGCATCGGGCACGTCTTCGCCCTTGCCTCGAAGCTCGAGGACATCTTCGCCGAGGGCCTGGAGGCGCGCTTCGGCCGCCACCTCCGCCTCGCCCAGCGCACCCGGCAATGGGCTCAGAACCACGGATTCAACCTCTTTCCCGAACCCGGCTTTGAATCGGTCACCCTGACCTGTGTCAGCAACGGCGCTCGCCCCGGCGGCCGCGTCGTCGATGTGCCCCGCCTCCAGAAGCTGGTCAAAGATCAGGGGTTTCTCATCGACGGCGGCTACGGCAAGATCAAGGGTGCCACCTTCCGCATCTCGAACATGGGCGATGAGACCGACGCCACCATGCAATCGCTCTACGACGCGCTGGACAACGCCCTGAAACAGCTCTGAGCGGGCGCAGCCGCCAGCGCTGCCCGCTCTCTTCCCAATGAAAACCTGGTCTCTCGGGCGGGCGGGCTGGGGAGTCGCATCCCATCGGGGCTCCCATGATCATCCACAGGATCATTTGGCATCATCTCCATCACCGGGATGATCCCGAGTTCTACCGTCTCCAGGCCCGCGACGCCATCGACTGGCTCGAGCGCCACGGCGTCCCCGCCCGTGCCGGCTGCCGCGCCCTCGACCTTGGATGCGGCCATGGCATCTTCGGACGACTCTTGCAGGAGCAAGGCTGCGAAACCGTTTTCGCCGATGCATCCGATGGCCGCTCCCCCGACCTCCGTCAGATGCCCTTTCTCCCCATCGATCTCGACCGCGACGACCCCGCCCGCCTCGGCGCCTTTGATGTTGTCATCTGCTCGAACGTGCTCGAGCACCTGGCGCACCCCCATCGCTTCCTCGATGCCATCCCCGCGATTCTCAACCCCGGCGGATATTGCTACCTGAGCTGGACCAACTGGCTTTCGCCCTGGGGCGGGCACGAATTCTCGCCGCTCCATTACCTGGGTTCACGCCGGGGGCACCTTCTGTACGATCGCATCGCCCGCCGCCCCAGAGTCCATACCCCCCACGAAAACCTCTTCCCAACCCACATCGGATCTGTGCTGCGCCGGCTCCGCCAAAATCCCGAGCTGCGCGTCGAGCGGGTTGTCCCCCGATATTATCCCGAGCTGGCTTTCCTCACACGCCTGCCTCTGATCCGGGAGTTCCTGACCTGGAACTGCGCGGTGCTGATCCAGCGCCCATCGGGCGCGCCGCCATTGTCCGGCGGGCCGGATCGGCGTAACATGGATAGCGGAAAATGAGCGGCTTCTGGATTCCATGGTGGATCGTGCTGGGGTTGGCCTGGGCCATCGAGGCGAACGGGGCGTCAGGCAGCCTCCCGACAGCCCCCCCATCATCCGAACCATGGCCGCCCGGCCATGTCGTGATCGTCGAGGAGCCGGGAGCCACCGTCCGCTTCGAGCCGGTCGCCGACCGCGTGGCGGCCATGGTGAACCGGGGCGTCACGCTGGTCACCGGCCAGCCGTCGCCCCGCGCGGCCTGGCTCAGCCTGGTCTCCCCCGCCGACGTCGTCGGGCTCAAGGTGGTCTCCGCCCCCGGCCCCATCTGCGGCACGCGCCCGTCCACGGTGGCCGCCGTCATCCGCGGCTTGCTCGATGCCGGCCTGCCCGCCACCAACATCGTCCTCTGGGATCGGCGGCTGATGGACCTGCGCGCTGCCGGCTACGACGACATGGCCCGCCGCTTTGGGATCCGCCTGGCCGGCAGCCTCGACGAAGGTTACGACGAGCATCTCTTCTACGATCGCCCCCTCCTGGGACAGCTCCTCTGGGGCGACCTCGAATTCGGCCGGCACGGAGACGGCATCGGGCGAAAGTCGTTCGTGTCGCGCCTCGTCTCCCGGCAATTGACCAAGATCATCAACCTGCCGCCGCTGCTCAATCACAACCAGGCCGGCGTTGTCGGCGCCCTCTACAGCCTCGCCCAGGCCGGCGTCGATAATTTCAACCGGTTCGAGTCCGCCCCCGGCCAGCTCGCCAGCGCCGTCCCCGAAATCTATGCCATTCCCGAGCTGGGCGACAAAGTCGTTCTCCACATCATCGACGCCCTCCTATGCCAATACCTCGGCGAAGATCGAACGCTGCTGCACTATGCCGTGGCCTTGGACCAGCTCCGGTTCAGCCGGGATCCCCTGGCGCTCGATATCCTCTCCCTCCAGGAGCTTGAATACCAGCGGCGGCGATCCGGCCTCGAACCCCGCCCGGCCGACCGCGCCCTGTACCAAAATGCCGCCCTGCTCGAGCTCGGCTGCGCCAGCGAACGCCTCATCCAGATCGAACGCGCCCGCCCTCAGACCGGAGTCATTCAGCGCCCAATCGATCGGTGACAATCGCCGCGACGCCCGCATGTTCGGCAATGGGGCCAGATCCATACGTTTGGCATGGCGCGGCGCTGGAGGATCGAGCCCATTCATGACCGACCCCTATTGATTAGGGTCAGTCCAGGTTGAAGTGCACTCGAGTGTGGCTCCAAAGAACCTGAACTGCGTCCCCGCTTCCCGCTTCCGTCCCTCGGCCCAACGGCATTGACAGGAATCCCAATCTGCCTAGATTAGAAGTGTGAAGACGACAATTGATATTCCGGACAATGTCTTGGAGGAAGCTATCCGGCATACCCAAGCCCGTACCAAGCGGGAGGCGATCCTCACCGCTGTTGAACGGTTCAACAAACTGAAGCGGCTCGAGGCGCTCAACGCGCGTGTTCGAGGCCAGTTCAAGGATTTCATGACGCCCGCTGATCTGGAGACCCTGCGTGAGGATGCCAAGTGGGAGGCGGTCAGGTGAAGCTGGTGGATACCTCAAGCTGGATCGAGTACCTGCGGAACGCGGAGTCCGACGCTGGCAACCGCGTCGAGAAAAGGGGGCGGTCATAACGAATGACACAAAGGGCCGCTTCCTGTGCCCGACCCCATCCATCGACGGGGTCAGACCGTAGAATGCTCCGCAATTGACTACCGGCTTTTCAGCAATGGAGGCAAGTGGTCTGCGCAGATGGATGAACGGCCAGCCTGATAGCAGTTCCCAACCCAAACTCGACATCGAATCAAATGTGACTCGCCGACTTTTCTCCGGTCTGACCCCTTCGGAAGACGCTCCCGCCCTCTCTTCAAGCCCCCCAGCCTCCCCAACGCGACCGCCGCCGGGTTCTTGCCTTCAGATTTCTTGTTCTCCATGACCTAGGGAGTCAGAGACCTCCCCATGAACCTCCAAACGCCCGGCTTGAATATCAACGAGTTACAAAAGACGAGGTTCAGGGGTTCAAAGCGCGAAATTCTATTTGGGAGAAATCTCTCCCCGTAAGAAGTCCCTTTCTCACCCCCGCAGGTGCTCTTCGCCCCCAATCGATCCCTTGCCCCGTCGAGTGGCGCCGCCTGCTCCACGGGGCCGCCCCTATCCCACTTGTCTGAATTGTCCGATTCGTCCGACCGCTCACCCCGACCCCACAAGTCCCTCCTCCCACTTCGCCCTTTACACTTCGCGCACTACGGCATCCACACCTTCAACCGGTAAAACTTCTGCGCGCTCGTAGCCTCTCTGTCGGCTAGCACTGTCTGACCACTCGCATTGGTGATGACCTCGCTTACCGGGATCCAGTCCGACGCCAACAGCGCGTCCCGGCTTACCAACTCGTACGCCAACCCTGGCACCGCGTCGAACTGCACGACAAATTGCCCACCCGGATCGCCCGAACCCTTCTCCACACCACTCAACCTGGGCGACGGCTGACCACCACCAGCGCTCTCCACGGAACTGCCGGCAATCTTGAAGCACGACGTCTTGTCCGCCGGATCCGTCCCCATCGCCATCTCCCAATAGTTGTTCACCCCGTCGTGATCTGTATCGTCGGCCGGCCCTTGGCTCAGATTGCCGAAGAACCTCTGCTCATAACCGTCCGGCATGTCATCGGCATCGGAATCCGCACCTCGCTCCAGCCGGAGTTCAATGAACTCAACATGGTTCCCGTCCAACGACACGGGACGGAACGCGGGCGCATACTGGGTCACATATGGATGCACCGGAATCGCTTCCAGTCGGAAACTGCCCTGCAAACGTCTTACGTAGCCGTGGATGTGGGACTCCCAATGCCAAGCGTGGCTCAGCGCCGCCTTGACCTCTTGATTGTTTTCGTCCAGCAACCTGAACCAGCATGGAATGCGCTCTCCCGTCGCATTCGTGGCCACGATCATGAAGTGGCTCTTGTCCCGCCAGGCGGCGACGAATTCATCTCCGTGGCTCAACGCGGTGCCGGTGAGAAATTGCGTAGTGAGAAAATACGGCGCGTGAGGTACAGCGCCTGCCAGATACTCCGGCGGAGTCGGCGGGCTCGCGATAGGGAAGCCGAACAGAGCTGTGTGCCCAAAACCACTTGCCACGCGCGTTCCGCCAGTCAGATTCACCGCGCACGCACTCGCTGCATCCACCACCCCGTCGTGCCGCGCAAACAGCGACACGTCTCCCGCCACGGCCAGATGACTTCCATAGCCAGTTCCTATTGTATGCAGATCCCAAAAAAACTGGCTTCCCCAGTCCAGTTGCGTGACCTGACGAGCTGGAAGCCCCCTCGCGTTGGGCCACATGCCCTCAGCCCACCTTGTGATCATCCCGCCCGCGTCGGTCAGCCGGTTCAAGCCACCATAGAAGGGCGACCCCAGCGTTACGATCTTGTCAATCTCACCTCCGTACGGAACGGGCGTGCTCCCGTCCCTGGCCATACCCGCCATGTAGGCTCGCGTCACCAATCCCCCCATGCTGTGGGCCACGACGTCCACCTTTGATACCCCGAAATACTGGGTGGTGTAGCAGGCTGAGTTGACCCAAATGTCGCTGCCGTCAATTTCAAGCCCGTCGGCGTCTCGTATTTTGGATTGCTTTCCGACAAGCGCCGCTGCGATGTTTTCGATCCTGGCAGCTTCCCCGCTGGTATCTGTCATCCCGCTGTAATCGAAGCTCACGGTGGCCAGATCATTGCTCTCCTGCAAGAGCAGCTCCATGCTTCCCCAGCAATCCCCCGGGCTGCTTTTGATCCCGTGGACCAGAATCACCGGATTCCCGCGGCACACGTGGATGCGAAGCTCCGGCAGGCCCCAGGCGAGCTGCGCCACCACATTCGTGTTGCACGACTCTCTCGCCGTCGCACGGAACGCATACCATCCAGGGCTCATCCCTGCGGCGATGTTCCATTCCATGTTCGTCGTTGTGTTCCCTGCGGGAAAACTCGCACTCACCTCATTGGTCATGACCGTACTGCTGATGTCTGAGACGCGTGCCGCCTCGAATCGCACCGTCAATTCGCTGCTCTCGGCGCATTCCACAGCGACCGAGAGCCGCACCGTCTGGCCGCCGTAGTACTCCTGCCGGAACGCTCCCAAGTCACCGGCGGCCTTCTTTGCGTCGGCCACCGGATGCTCCGCCAGGCCGAGCGTTACCGCTGGCGGGACATTCGTTACCATCACCCCCCTGCTCGTTGTCAGCCCGCTGTAGCTGGCTCGAATCGTGATGTTCGTGCTCTCCGCGCATAGCGGCCCCGTCACCAGCTTCGCCTCATTCTCGAAGCGAAACCCCGCTGCAGTCGCCCAGTCTTCCACCATGCTCCATTGCGCATACGCACTCACATTGCTGCTAGTGCCGCCCAGGTAATTCACCATGCACTGATAACGATTGGTCGAATTCTCCGCCACCGTGGCGGCTCCAAGAATCTCCAGCGTGGCCGTCCTCATGCTCCTTTCCACTGTTGCCACGAATTCCCCGGTATTGTCCGAGTAAATATCATCATTCACTCCCAGTTGCAGGCGAGTGGCCCCGCTGGGAACTTCGACGGTTAGCGGACCTGAACCCACCTCAAACGGATTCGAGACCAACACCCCATCAGCGCTGGCAAAGCAACCTATCAGCGAAAGCAGCGGGGTGGGGTAGTATTCCGGGGTGTAGAGGCTTGGGAAGTGCTCGCCGGAAGTCCCCACTTGGGCGCTCGCGATCGCGCCGGAGTATCCGTCAGGTGAAATGTCCCCATAGTAGCTACCAAGTCCATCAGCATCGCAAAAACCCACCGCTGTAATCGTAACACTCTCGCCCGCAGCCACGTTCACTCCCGCGGGATTCTGATGGTCATCAACGCCGTACTTATAGGAAGCGTTCGCCACATCCGAGTAATCCCACGGCCCGGAGCGCGCCGAAACGCGAATTGTCGAACTCGAAATCTCCCCGCCAATCTCGACGACTCCAAGAGGTGTGTCTCCGGCACGATAATCTGACACGAGATCATGCCATTTGCCGGGGGATCCGAAGGTCACAAAGATTCCGACGTAATCCTCATCTGACACGCCGCCTTGAGGTTGTCCTGATGCCCAATTCGAGAACGAAGCGGAGCTACCACTCGCCCACACGAAGCGCCCCTCCTCCTGAGCATCCGACAAACCTATCCATAACGAAACGTTCATGTTCGGATAGTGAGCCGTTGCGGTTGGGCCAAAAGTCTCCAGCACGAAGTTGTTTTCTGTTTGCGATTCAATCGTTGCCAAATGCCCGCCAAGGTAAACGGCCTCAGCCTCGGCCTCTGGCCACAAGGAACGCTCCAGCAAGTGGTATGTGTGTCCATTGAAGTACGCCGTCTGGAGCACGGCAGCGTTTCCGAGACAACATACAAAACCCGACAGCAGAAAAACGGGCGTCAGTCTCATCGCGTTGTGCCGAATCTTCGCGCACAAGCACCGCATGTCAAGGTTTTTGACCTCGCCATCTACAGCTGGCATCCTCTCTCCCATGCCTTGAAGCAAGTTCATGGGCCGCCCTCGCCGCGGCGTACCCTGCGCGCCATCCCACGCCCCAGCTCATCCGCTTCCATCAGGGAAAATCAGCGGTTCACCATTCCCGGTCCGGATTTCAGCTCATTTATAGGAATTTGCTTATTCGACATGTTCGCGGTGTGCCTGGCCGGGTGTGGCCATTCAATGCAGAATGCCAATTGTTTTTCCCCATCGCCTTGCATCACGTGAGGAGGGAGAAGGGGTCGGTCATAACGAATGACACAAAGGGCCGCTTCCTGTGCCCGACCCATCCATCGACGGGGTCAGACCGTAGAATGCTCTGCAATTGACTGCCGACTTTTCCCCGGTCTGACCCTTTCGGGAGTATGGATGATGTTGGGGTGATGGGTCAAGCCGCCGGCGGGGTTGGCGCCGCCTCCCAGCGATTCAACCGGGCCGGTTCCTCGAGCACATCCAGAATGCTCTGCGCGCAATAGACGCGCCCGCGCTGCGCCTCGCCTTTCTGCTTCAGAACCCCAAGTTGCTCCAGCCGCCGGATGGCGCGCTGCGCGGTGGTGAACGCGAGGTCAAGCTTCTCCGCCACGCCTGTCACCGTCACAAATGGGTTGTCCGCCAGTAAATCCAACAGTCTCAGCGGCGCGTCGGTTTTTCCACCGGCTGCCTTGACGCGCCATTCGTCCAGCAGCGCGACGATTCGCGCGGACCGCCCGATGGCGTCCTCCGACATCACGGTGACACCGTTCAGAAAATACTGAAGCCAATCGTTCCACTCCCCGCGCTGGCTCACCCCGAGGAGCAATTCGTAGTAATCCCGGCGCGACGCCTCGAAGAACGCGGAAAGGTAGAGCAACGGCGCAGGCAGTATCTTGCGCTCCATAAGAAACAGTGTGACGAGAAGCCGTCCCACGCGGCCATTGCCGTCCAGAAACGGATGAATCGCCTCGAACTGGTAGTGCATCAGCGCGGCGACCACCAGCGGCGGCAGGTCCGATTCGTGCAGGAATCGCTCCCACCCGGCGATACAATTCTCCACTTCCTCTGGCGGTGGCGGCACAAAGCGCGCCGTCGCGGGAGTCGAGCCGGGCCGGCCAATCCAGTTTTGAACGGTCCGAAACTTCCCCGGTGCCGCCTGCCCTCCGCGCACTCCCGTCATCAACTTCTCATGAAGTTCCCGCACCAAGCGCACGCACAGCGGCAAATCGGACAGCCGAGGGATGCCATATTCCAGCGCCACGACGTAATTGCCGACCTCACGCAAATCCTCCGGGCTGCGGTCCACTGATGCACCCGCCTCCGCCGCCAGCAACTCGCCGAGCGTGGCCTGCGTCCCCTCGATGCGGCTGGATAGCACCGCCTCGCGCCGGACAAACGGCCGCAGGAGCAGGTGCGGATTTGGCAGCCGCCGTCCTTCCCCGGCCAGTTGGCCGATCTTCCGATCCGCCTCCGAGAGCGCCAGCAACAAGTGCGGTGTCCATTCCAGTGCGGGGGGCAGCGGAGCCGGCAGAAAAGCCGAGTGATCGCCCTTCGGTAGCAGCTGCCCCGGCATTTGGCCTGTTTTCGACATGGCGGAAGTATGCTCTCAGGTGAAAACAGCGGCAACCGTTATTTGCATAATGACCAGCATGTGAAAACAGCAAGCCCCGTTGTTTCCGCGACTGAAAACAACCAAGGAGCTGTTTTCGGAAAGCTGTCGTCCCGAAATGACCCTCCCAGCCGCCGTGACTGGCGGTAAGGCCATCCCACCGCCTACCAGGGCTTCCCCTCTGCGAGAAATCCTTCCGGGCGCGTTCGGATTGCCGGCATCGAGCAGGCCCCGGGCGCGCTCCAGTTCCATGGCCACGCTTTGGAAGGCGGGCGTCTCGATCCGGCCGGGCGCGGCGCCCAGCCGGCCGGATCGGGGTGGTGGCGGGCCATTCACGGCGGGAGCCGGGCTATGCTCGATGACCAGGCAACGGGGGGCGATGAGGCCGGCGATCTCGGCATCGCCGAAATCGCCCAGCAGGCCAAACAAATTGCGGCAGATCGGCTCCTGCCAGACATGCTGGCGCGAGTCCAAGCAGCCGCTGACAAGCGCGGCTCGGATCCGCGTATCCAGCGCCGCCGCGTACAGGCCGATCAACCCGCCTTCGGCGTAACCCATGACTCCGATGCTCGTCCTTTCGCCTTCGGATGCCCCGCTCAGGCTGGCGAAGAAATCCACGGCCGCCACCGCCTTTTGCACCTGGGTGGTGCGGCGGTTCTCGCCGGTCCTGGACGTTGACAGCTGTAGCATATAAGCTACGATTGAGCGATGGACAAAAAGCCCAGGTCCGTCCTGGTCTATCGCACGCGTGAAGGCCGGCTGCCGTTCGATGAGTGGTTGCGTGAGTTGCGCGACCCGAACGCTGTAGCGCGAGTGCTGGCCCGCATTGGCCGCGTCCGTCAGGGAAACATGGGCGACTGCAAGCCGGGCAGGTGGAGGCGTATCCGAGCTGCGCGTTGATTACGGGCCCGGCTACCGGGTGTATTTGGGTCAGAAAGGGTTCACACTGGTAATCCTGCTTTGCGGCGGGGACAAACGAACGCAGCAAAGGGATATCCGACTGGCGCAGGAATACTGGAGTGATTACGAGAGCCGCGAAAGGAAATGACACATGAAAGCCGCTGTGAAATTTGAAAATGTCCTTCAGGACCACCTGTCCGACCCAGAGCAGGCTGCGAAGTACCTCACTGCATGTTATGACGAGGGGCCGGAAGAGTTCCTCCAAGCCCTCCGAGACGTCGTGGACGCTCAAGGCGGGATGAGCCGCACCGCGAAGCTCGCTGGTTTGAACCGCGAGAGCCTCTACCGTCAGCTTTCGCGCCGGGGGAATCCCAGCCTCGCCAGTCTCAATGCCGTACTGACGAGCTTGGGCTTGAAGCTGCGGTTTGCGGCAGGATAACGAATAAGCAATAGGGTCAAACATTGACAGTTAATGTGTGACCCCATTGCCTTGGCTGAGAACAGATCCTATGGGCCGAGATCGACGACACTGATCTCATCGAAAAACACATGGCCGGCGCCGCCATCGTTTGAATACAGCCGCACATCCATGAAGCGGGTTTCGGAAGGAGCCCGGGCTTGAATGCGGTAGGGCATGGCTGCCGCTGTCGTGCCCCACACCGCGGGTGTCACCAGCCGCCGGCCCAGTTCAGCGCCGAATCGATCGGTGAAAATCGCCGCGACGCCCACGGGCGCATTGCATCGATCGCTGCGCAGGCGAACGGACACGGCGTAGCGGCGGTTCGGCGCGGCTGGAATCCGCTGTTCGGCCGATTTCCAGGTTCCTTGCTTGATCGCAAGTGCGGTGGAGCCGTGGGTATTGGGGTCTGGCGCGAGCTCGGCGCCATTCAGAATCCATCCGGTCGCGCCGTCTTCAAAGCTGCCGTTTACCACCAGCTCCCGCCCGGCAGCCACAGGAGTCGCCGCGGCAGCCGAACTGGGGGCCCTCATCTGTTCATCCTCAACGCCAGCGGTTTGGGGATGGTCGATTGATCCTGGCGGAGGATAGCTGCGTGCGGCGTCGTCCAGGACCAGAATCCAATCGTTTCCCGGGCGTGGTTCGGCGGGCGGATCGAACGTGCGGGAGCCCCGGTTGGGATACCGGCCGATTTCCACGGCCGCCCCGGTGCGTGGATCGAACCACCAGGCGCGGACTTCGTCGCCGGAAATCCGGCCCAGGTTGACGGCGAAATTCTTCCCGTCCGGCGTATAAACATACGCGTAGCCCACACCCCTGCAGGCCTCCAAGTGATCTCCTTTGTCGCTATGCCCCCAGGCGATCAGCGATGCATCCGGCATCCGATCGCGGAGCGGACGCGATTCCAGGAGGTTGCGCGCGAATTCCTTTTCCCGGGCGCCCTGCGCGTCCAGCGCCTCCGACCAGCTCAGCGTCGGCTCGGTGAACCAAACCTTGTAGGGGCGCTTGGGGTCCCACCAGGTGATGAGTGAGAGATGGCCGTAGGTGTGCCCAAACGCGCCGGAGAACACATACCAATAAAACTCGCGCCGGCAAAGGTCGGCGCCCACCGAGTCCCCCTTGTGGTAGTGAGGATCCCCATCGAGATTGCATTCGACATTGACGATCGGCATCGGCGGCCTTCGGGCATAGGCAGCAGCCACCAGGTTGAGCGTGTCCCAACCGTCATACGGGCCCCGATATTGAATCATGTTGAAATCCAGCCAGCGCTCTCCCTCGAACCAATGGCGCGTGTCGTAATACTTGGCCAGGTAGCTCACCAGGTGGTTCGGATCTTCTTGTCGAATGCCTTCAGCCATCCAGCGCCACACCCGCCGGTAGTCCACCCCGCCCACCTCTGCGTCGCGGTCGCACCCCAGCATATAGACCACATTCGGCCTCTCCTTCATGGAGCGTCCAATGAACGAGCCGAACGCTTTCGCATTGTGCTCGTCGACCGCATGCCGGGCGGCAACGTGCGTGGCCCAGGTCACCACGTAGCACACGTAGATCCCGTGTTCCGCCGCGCGATCGACGATGTAGTTGACATGGTCCCAGTAATCGTCGTTGAGGCCAGGGCGAATCCGCGGCGTCCCCATATCTCCGTCCGGATAGATCTCGGTCTTCTCGAACGGAAGGTGCCCGTAGCGATTGGGTTGGTCGATTCCGCCGAATTCGGCCACGGCAACGGTCTGGATCACGTTGAACCGCTTGGCTGCCCGATCGGCGAGGTAGCGGTCGACCTCCTCGCGCGTCGAGCGGTGCATCAGCTCCCAGCACGAATCCCCCATCCAGAAGAACGGGCGCCCGTCCTCGTGGATCAATATCCGGCCCGTCGGGTCCGCTTTCAGGCGCCCGTGCTCCCATGCCTTGCCTGTGTCGCCCCCGCAGGCGTTGAAGATCGCCCATGCGGACACGAACAGCTGGGCGAGCGTGCGATGCAGAATCTGCGCCATAGATGGTTCAACAAACTTTGTGCGGCTCGTGAGCCAGCTCGTTGCTGGGGGGTTTTCTAGCCGGAACACATGGCCTCGGCAATCCATTCCCGATTCTGGCTCTGCTTTGGCCTCCTGCTCGGTCATTAGGCCGTGCGGTTGCATGGCTGGCCCTTCGCATCGGGCTGTGCTCTCCGAGCAGACAGTCCCCTCGCCGGGGGATGGGACGAAAAATCGTCCAAATCAGGTTGGACGGTTCGTCCTGTATCTGCGAGAGTCAAAAAGCGATGGAACCGACCAGCGACAGCCGGTTTGACCCCAATCGCCTTGCCCAGGCGCTTCTCGACATCGCCCATGAGCAGTCGCTGCAACGGCTCCTGGACATGCTGGTGGGCCGCATCGTCCGCCGTCCCGACATCTCCTTCGCTCAAATCTGGCTGATCGAGCCGGGCGATATCTGCGGGAGCTGCCCGCGCAGGCGCCAGTGCCTCGACCAGTCCCGCTGCCTCCACCTGGCTGCGGGCAGAGGCATCCCCTTTCCCCATTCAGGCCAAGATGCCCCGCGCATCGACGATCCCCATGCCCGCATGCCCCTGGGCATCGGCATCCTCGGCAAGGCCGCCGCCGGGCTCGAGATCCAAACCAAACAGTGCGATCCGCAATCCGAGGATATGATCGGCTTCGAGTGGGTCGGGCAGGAACAAATTCGCGGATGCGGCGCCATGCCGATGGTGTACAAAGGCGAGATCCTGGGCGTCCTGATCGGTTTCACGCGCAAGGATCTGCCGGATGAAGCCCAGCCCTGGGGCCGTGTCTTTGCCAGCCATATCGCCGCGGCGATCGCCAACGCCCGCGCTTTCGAGGAGATCCAGCGTCTGAAGGCCCAGCTCGAACTGCAAAACACTTATCTGCAAGAGGAGGTGGTCGAAGCCAAAGCCTTCGGCGACCTCATCGGCCAAAGCGCGGCCCTCCGCCAGATTGTCAGCCAGATCGATCTGGTCGCCCCCACCGATGCGTCGGTCCTGATCTTCGGCGAGACCGGGACGGGCAAGGAGCTGGTCGCGCACGAAATCCATCGCCGGAGCCGGCGCAAGGATGGCCCGCTGGTCCGGGTCAACTGCGCCTCCATCCCCAAGGACCTTTTCGAGAGCGAGTTCTTCGGGCATGTCCAGGGCGCCTTCACGGGTGCCATCAAGGATCGCGCCGGCCGATTCGAAACCGCCGAGGGAGGAACCCTCCTGCTCGACGAGGTCGGCGAAGTCCCTCTCGAGATGCAGGGCAAGCTCCTGCGCGTCCTCCAGGAAAAACGCTACGAGCGCGTCGGGGACGACCGCACCCGGTATGCGGATGTCCGGATCATCGGCGCCACCAACCGGGATCTGAAGAAAGCCGTCGCCGCAGGCCGGTTCCGCGAGGACCTCTATTACCGCCTCCACGTGTTCCCGATCCACGTCACCACGCTCAAGGAGCGAAAAGACGATATCCCTCTCCTGGCCAAACACTTCGTCGAGATGTCCGTCAAGGGCCTGCGATGCCCCGAGCCCCGGTTGACCCGGGCGGGTGTCGCCCGCCTTCAGTGCTATGACTGGCCCGGCAATGTTCGCGAGCTCCGCAACGTGATCGAACGCGCCGTCATCCTCGCCCGGGGCGGAACGCTCGAGTTCGATCTCCCTGCCGCCGCCTCCGCTGCGCCCAACACCCCGGCCGAATCGAGCAAGCGCCCCAAAATGGAGCCGGAGTTCCTTACCGAAGTCGAACTCCAGAGACGCGAGCGCGAGAATCTCCTGGTGATCCTGGGAAAAGCCCGCTGGAAGATCAAGGGCCCAGGCGGCGCCGCCGAGCTCCTCGGCGTGAAACCCACCACCTTGCTCTCGCGGATGAAGAAGATGGGGCTCCAAAAGCCTGCGCGCGTTTTTTAGTTTCATTCCCCGAACCTCGCCCGTACCATCCGCGGCCGGTATTATGCCCAAGCGCACCGATATCCATTCCGTGTTGATCATCGGCGCCGGCCCGATCGTGATCGGACAGGCCTGCGAGTTCGATTACTCCGGAACCCAGGCCTGCAAGGCCCTTCGCGAAGAGGGATTCCGGGTGGTCCTGCTCAATTCCAATCCCGCGACCATCATGACCGATCCGGAGTTCGCGGATCGGACCTATATCGAGCCGATCACGCCCGCGGTGGTCGAGAAGATCATCCTCCGGGAAAAGGCCGAGCTCGATCGTCTGGGGAATCCGGGCAAGCTGGTCTTGCTGCCGACTCTGGGGGGGCAGACGGCACTGAACACCGCGATGGCGCTATGGCGGGCGGAGACTCTCCAGCAGCTGGGAGTCGAGATGATTGGCGCGAACGCTCAGGCGATCGAGCGGGGCGAGGACCGCCAGCTGTTCAAGGAGTGCATGGAGCGGATCGGCCTGGATGTCCCCCTCAGCGGCACCGCCCGCCAGTTGCCCGAAGCCATCCGCGTTGCTGAGAGGATCGGGCGATACCCATTGATCATCCGGCCCGCCTATACCCTGGGCGGCGCCGGAGGCGGCATCGCTTACAACCGCGAGGAGTTCGAATCCCTCTGCCGGCTCGGGCTCGATCTGTCGCCCGTGTCCGAAATCCTCGTCGAGGAATCGCTCATCGGATGGAAGGAATTCGAGATCGAGGTCATGCGCGACCGGGCCAACAACTGCGTCGTCGTCTGCTCGATCGAGAACCTCGATCCCATGGGAGTCCATACCGGCGACTCGATCACGGTGGCCCCCATCCAAACCCTCACGGACAAGGAATACCAGATCATGCGCGACGCATCCTTCGCCGTGATCCGCGAGATCGGGGTCGAGACCGGGGGATCCAACATCCAGTTCGCCGTGCACCCCGACACCGGGCGCATGGTGGTCATCGAGATGAACCCGCGCGTGTCGCGCTCCTCGGCCCTGGCCTCGAAAGCCACCGGATTCCCCATCGCGAAAATCGCCGCCAAGCTCGCCGTCGGATATCACCTGGACGAAATCCGCAACGATATCACCCGCGAGACCCCGGCCAGCTTCGAGCCCACCATCGATTACGTGGTGGTCAAAGTGCCCCGGTTCGCCTTCGAGAAATTCCCCCAGGCCGATCCCACCCTGAACACCCAGATGAAATCGGTGGGCGAGGCCATGGCCATCGGCCGGACCTTCAAGGAATCTCTCCAGAAATGCCTCCGCTCGCTCGAGATCGGCCGCAGCGGCCTGGGCGGCGACGGCAAGCCATGGCGTGTCGGCGCTGAATCCTACGACGATCGCCAGCTGCTGCCCCGGGATCTCATCCACCAAAGGCTGAGCGTTCCCAACGCCGAACGCCTGTTCTTCATCCGCCACGCCTTCCGCGGCGGATTCAGCCTCGAGGAGATCCATGCCTTGACTCGGATCGACCCGTGGTTCCTGCGCCAGATCCAGGAGATCGTCGAGTTCGAGGAGCTCCTCGCCCGCTCCGCCGCCCCAGACCAGCCCCCAACCCCAGAGCCATAACCTCCCGAATGGCGCCACCGGCAGCTTGACGCGCCCTCGATCCCCACGCTTAATGGGATCCGATGAAACCGAATGCGTCATTGCGTCGCTGGATTGCGGGATCGGGGATCTGTCTGATCGTCGGCTGCGCCTTGGCCGCCGAATCGTCTCCGGAGAGCTGGACGCGGCTGTTCAACGGCAAGGATCTTGCCGGCTGGGCGCCGGTCCATGACGTTGCCTTCGAGGTCAAGGACGGCAATCTCAGGCTGGTCAAGGGCATGGGCTGGCTCCGCACTGAAAAGCAGTACGGCGATTTCATCCTCGAATTCGAATGCCGCGCGCTCGAGGAGAAATACGACAGCGGCTTCTTCTTCCGCGCCGGGCTCGAAGGGCAGCCCTGGCCCAAGGAAGGCTGGCAGTTGAACCTGCGCTACGACGCGCTGCTGGGGCTGGTCCAAGGCTATCGGCCCATCGTGCCTTCCGAGACGGCCCGAGTCCCCGTCAACCAGTGGCTCAAGGTGCGGCTCGAGGTCCGCGGCCGAACCGCCGTCCTCGACGTTGACGGAGAACGCGCCTGGGAGACTGACAAGCTCGAAGCCCGCCGGGGATACCTCGGGATCCAGGCGGAGAACAAATCGTTCGATTTCCGCAACCTGCGCATCCTCGAGCTCGACCACGCCTCCAAAGCAGGCTCTGCCCGGAGCTAGGATTTGAATTCGCTGCCGCCGCTTTCCCAGACTAGCATCGCCCGCTTGCGAACCGCTCCCCATCGGTAGCCGCCTGCCTGACCGTCCTCGCGGACTACCCGATGACAGGGAATCAGATAGGCGATCGGGTTGCGGCCCACCGCGCCTCCCACAGCCCGCGCCCCCTCAGGCTGTCCCACCGCCGCCGCCAGCCGCCCGTAACTGACCCACGCGCCCGAAGGCACGTCCAGCAATCGCCGCCAAACCCGCACCTGAAACTCGGTGCCTTGCGCCCAGGCATGCAATGCCGGCGGCGCCGGGATGCAACGAGACGGCCGGAAGATCCTTCGGCCCAGCTCTCCGGCGCGAGCGTCGTCCCGAAGCAGCCGCGCTCTCGGCCAAGCCCGCCGCAGCGCGCCCCACTCGGCCCGGCCAGCCTCTGAATCCGCAAAGGCAAGCCAACATACGCCCCGGTCGCTCTCAGCCACCAGGCATCGGCCGAATGGGCTGTCGGCCCATCCCGCTGTGATCGTCCACCCCACGCCGCCGGATCTCCATTCGGCCGTCGAAGCCGCCTCCAGATCGAAAAGAAGGTTGCCTCGGCCGATTGGACCCGAGGGTGCCGACGCCTGCGTCGCGTCCAATGCGCCCGCGCCTCGCCGAAGACATTCCTTCGCATGATCGACCGTCAGATATTGAAGAAAATCCTCCGGCGTGATCGCCGCCCACCCCGAAACAAGCTGCTGAATATCGAGCGCGCTGAGTCCATTCCGTGGCGGCGGCGCGCCCGCCTCCTGCCGCTCCCGGCGGCAGCCGTCCAGATATCGAATGACTCGATCAATGCGTTCGTAATCGGTCATGGATCTATCCTGCCACGGAACCGGAATGGCTCCACTCGATTCTCGCTGCGCTTTTATAACTCGAATCCGTTGAAGCCCGAACTCCGAATCCGGAATGCCAGGTTTGGACGATTTTCGCAGTCCAGCATCTGAATCCTCCTGGCAGATCGAACGCAGACTGACTACGATCCCGCTCCGAGTGAAAACGCGCATCTATTGGGCGGCCATCGTCCTGGGATTGGCCTCTTCCGATCCAGCCGCCGCCATGCAAGCGAAGTCGGAGACCTCAAGAAAGCGCAATCCCAATGACACTGCTGCCCGGACTCATTCGCACGCGGTTTTATCTACTTCGGTTTTGGGCCGCCGGGATCATTGCGGCGTGGGCGTCTGCCGCGCGCGGCGCCGAGGCTTTCAGCCGGCCGCCGCTGCGACTGGCGGTGATCGGCGACAGCCTGTCCGCCGAATACGATTCGCTGACCGGCATCGCCGGCGTGGACGATCCAACGGTGTATGCCGCCATCACCGTGTCCGGTTGGGAGTCGATGAGCTGGGTCGAGGTCCTGGGGCGGCTGCGCCCTGGCGCAGTGGACCTGGGCGGACACGGAACCGATCTGCTGCAATGGGGGCTGCTGCGCTTTTCGGGCTACGAAAACAACTTTGCCGTTCCGGGATTCGAGGCGTCCCATTTCGAGCAGATCGTCAACAGCACGATCTTCTCCCACCCCCAATACCTTGCCTACAAACAACAGATCACGGACGGCGAGATCCTCCGGTTGATCGGGATCGACCCGATGCAGCCGTATCAGGACTGGGCGCTGGCGAATGCCCTCGCTTCGAGCGATCCGGGGCACGATCCCGATGCCGACCGTATCGCCAACCTGGCCGAGTTCGTTTTCGGCCTGGATCCCCGACCACCCAGCCCTCCGCCGCTGACCATCGATCCTTCCACCACGCCGATTTCGGCCCGGTACCGGCCGGATCCGGACCGGCTCCGGCTGGTGGAGGTCCAGCCTGAGTGGTCCGCCAATCTCCACTCCTGGGCGCCCGTTCCGGAGCAGTGTCTGGCCTTCGATGCCACTGGCCAGACCGTGGTCTCCTTCCCCGCAGACGCCTCTCAACGCTTCCTTCGGTTGCGGATTTCGCAGCGGGCGGTTCCTTGATACGCAACACGCTCTTCTCGAGCGCGCCTCGCCAGCCCGCCCAATCCCTTCCAGCAAAATCGGAATTTATTTTTGCACAG
>CAYWIM010000073.1:0-24960 GCA_964458325.1 uncultured Verrucomicrobiota bacterium | reverse complement strand
GCCGCTCCCGGTGTTGCCCGGCGTCGACTAGACAATGATCGAGTCCGGACGCAGCCGGCCGTCGCGCTCGGCGCCCTCGATCGTGGCCAGCGCAACGCGGTCCTTGATGCTGCCGCCCGGATTCAGAAACTCGGCCTTGGCAAAAATCCGTTCCTTTCCCAGCCGGATCAATGGCGTGCGACCGATGAGATCCAGAACGTTGTCAGTCAGCATAATTCAGTGCGCCGCATCCGCAGGGGGGCCTAGAACCGGACCATTTTCTCGAGGGCGCGCACGCGCTGGCGAATGTCGGCCATGCGGATCCCATCGGTCCGGCGCAGGCCGAATCCTTCGCAGCAGAAGGACGCGACGACGGCGCCGTGGACGATCGCGCGCCGGAGGCGGGGCTCGATGGGGCCATCGCCACCCGCCAGATATCCCATCATGCCTCCTAAAAACGAGTCGCCAGCCCCCGTCGGATCCACGACTCGAGACAATGGAAAGGTCGGGGCCAGGAACAGGCCGGCTGGACCCGACAAAATCGCGCCATGCTCGCCTTTCTTGACGATGACGTAGCGGGGGCCCATGCGATGGATGCGGCCGAGAGCGGCCACCACGTGGTCGGACCCGCTCAGCTGCTGCGCCTCGGTGTCGTTGAGGACCAGGGCGTCCACACGCCTCAACAGCCGCCGCAGATCGCTCATGGCCGTGTTCAGCCAGAGGTCCATCGTGTCGGCCGCCACGAAACGCGGCCGCCGCATCTGATCCAGCACATGGATCTGGAGCGAAGGGGCGATGTTGGCCAGCAGCACATACGGCGTCTGCCGCCAAGCCGCCGGCAGATCCGGGGAGAATCGCTCAAACACACCCAGCTCGGTCGCCAGGGTCCGGCGCCGGTTCAGGTTCGCTTCATACTCGCCTGACCAGTGAAAGGTCCGGCCCGCGGCCAGCCGCAGCCCCCCGAGGTCGAGCCCATGCCTCCGAAACAGCGACCAATACCGCGCCGGGAAATCGTCCCCAACCACTCCCACCAGGCGGACCGGCGCGAAGAAGCTGGCCGCAACACCGGCATGGCTGGCGGACCCGCCCAGCAGGCGGGGCCGATCTGCGCGCGGGGTTTTGATCGAATCCAACGCTACCGATCCAACAATGAGAACGCTCATATGACAAGCCCTGCCGAGTCTAGCCGCCGCCGAAATGCCTGGCAAGCCCGCGCCACGTCCGGCGCGTTCAGAATAGCCGAGATCACACAGATCCGCCGCGCCCCCGCCTCGAGAACCCGGTCGAGGGTATCGAGATTGATCCCGCCGATCGCAAACCATGGCCGCTGCACATGAGCCGCCGCCCATCGCACGAAATCGAGGCTGGCCGGTTGCGCCTCCGGTTTGGTGGCGGTGGCAAAGACGGGCCCAATCCCGAGGTACGCCGCGCCTGCTTCCTCGCCGCGCCGGGCCGCGTCCGGCCCGGACGCGCTCAATCCCAGCTGGGTCGGCCCTTCGGGCGAAAGCATCTCGCTGGCCCGCGTGCGGCCCGCGCCGAAGAAGTCCTCCTCGCCCAAGTGGGCAAAGGGAACGCCCAGCTCGCAAGCGATGCGCCAGTGATCGTTGAGCACAAGCCCGACTCCCGCCTGCTCCGCCAGCGGCAGCAGCCGATCGGCCAGCGCGCGGACCTCGTCGGCCGAGGCCGTCTTGGCCCGGAGCTGGACGAGATCCGCCCCGCCATCGGCCAGCTGGCGCAGCAGGGGCTCCGGGGCGCTTGCCCGCGAAAAGCCGAGGTCGATAAACGCATACAGCCGGCAGTCGGATAACGGTTTCCGCATCATTCCCACGCGCATTGAAATGCACTGTTCTTCGGGATTGTCAACGGTGGGATCCGGATTATCTTGGCGATATGGTCTGGTTGTGGATGGGGTTGGGCATTGGCATCCTGCTGCTCGGGGGATGCAGCCTTGCTCCCGGAGAAGGCGGTGCCATGCCCGCCGATCCCGAATATGCGGTCCGGCGCCAGCGGATGGTGGCCGATCAGCTCGAGGCCCCTGGGCGCGACATCCGGAATCCGCGGGTGCTGAAGGCCATGGCCACCGTGCCCCGCCATCAATTCGTCCCCGAAGCCGACCGAAACGATGCCTACGGAGATTTTCCGCTGCCGATCGGCCATCACCAGACGATTTCGCAGCCCTACATCGTGGCGTTCATGACCGAGCAGCTGGATCCGCAGCCCAAGGATCGCGTGCTCGAAGTGGGAACGGGGTCGGGTTACCAGGCGGCCGTTCTGTCCCCCTTGGTCGCCGAGGTCTACACGATCGAGATCGTCGAGCCGCTGGCGCGGCAGGCCGAAGCCGCCCTCCAGCGGCTCGGCTGCACCAACGTCCACGTCCGGGTCGGAGACGGCTACCAGGGCTGGCCGGAGCGCGCCCCATTCGATGCTGTCATCGTCACCTGCGCGCCGGATCATGTGCCCCAGCCGCTGATCGACCAGCTCAAGGAGGGCGGCCGGATGATCATCCCCGTGGGCCCCCTTCATGACCAGTCGCTGGTGCGGCTCGAAAAGCGCGGCGGCGCCGTTCACCAGCAGGCCGTCCTGCCTGTGCGCTTTGTACCCATGACCCGCGCTGGGCGCGCCCCTTGACGTTCGAGCCGGCAATTGGCAAAACCAATCGGACTCTATGAAATCGAGCATGGATCGGCGATGGCGGACCTGGGGATGGATCCTCTCCAGGAACCTTTCCTACTTCCGGCCTTGGGCCGCCCTCTCCCCCGCGGGTCAGGGATGCAAGGCGCGAACCTTGATCCGGACACTTCTTGCCCTAGGCTGCGGCGCGTGGGCCGCTCTAGGCGCCGACACCGGCCCCGTCACGCAAGCCGAAATCCGAACCCCGCCGACCGAGAAGCCCGCGGCCGCCCGTCCCGAAGTCAGCCGTTCCACGGCGGCCGAACGCGGGGAGATCGCCGGCCGAAGAGCGATCTACAGCGGCATCCTGATCCAGGCATCGGTCGTGCCGCAACCGTGGATCCTCCTCAGCCCGGCCGCGCCCGCTGCTCTGGGCCGAGGCGAGCAAAACCTCGTCCGGGACGAGATCACCGGAAGGACGATCGGCCTGTCCTTTTTTACGATCCGGTGGTGATTTCAGCGGCCGGCGCGCCGGCTGGGGCCGCGCTCTCGTGATCGTGGTCGTGGCCATGCGCATGGCCCGGCTCGAAAAGTGAGGTGGCCGCCATCAGCCCCATTCCGGCGAGAACCGCCAGAAACAGCCGAACGCGGTCATGGGAATGGAACTGGACCTCCGGCAGGAGATCCGCCATGGCGATGCAGAGGAACGTGCCGGCGCTGAAGGCGAGCACGCATCCTGTGAATTCGGAATCGAGCTGGCCCTTCCAAAAATACTGGCTGGCGTAAAAGAGCAGCACTCCCAGGGGAATCAGCAGGGCGAAGAAGAATTGCACCCCCCAGGCTCGATACCTCGAGGTCCCCGCCTTGACCAGCAGCGTGGAAATCGTCAGCGCATCGGCGGGCTTGTGCAGCACCGTGGCCAGGAACACGGCCAGCCCCAGACCCTCGGCGGCTCCCTGGGCCAGCACCGCGCTGCCCAGCGCCATGCCGCCCAGGATCGTGTGGACCGAAAGGCCGGCCACCGCCGACCAGCCCGCAATCTTGGGGGCCGCATGGGCATGGCCGTGAGCATCCCGATGCCCATGGCCGCACCCCGGATGGCAGTTGGCATCGCCGGAGCCGCCTTTGCCGGCTCGCTCGAGGTCGGCCGTGTCATGGCTGTGCGGGCTGAGAAACCGTTCGATCATGTAGAGGCCAATCACACCCATCGCCATCCAAAGCCCGAACTGATCGGGAGCCAGCTCGGCGCTCTCGGGCAGCATGTGAAAGAAGGCCGCCCCGAGCATGGCCCCGGCGGACAGGCTCAGGTAGACCTGCAGCGGCAGATGCGTCAGCCTGCGCGACAGCGGCAGATAGCCTCCCATGAGGGAGAACAACACGATCGCCAGACAATAGAGGACCAGGATCACGGCCGATTGGATTTCGGGTTGTCGGCCGGCGCATCCTCCGGTCGAGAATGCGTCCGGCCCGGAGGCTGGACTGGGTTCGGACCCAGATCGCTCACGTACCAATCCAGGGCTTCCGCCAGGCCTTCGGCCAGGCGATGAGTGGGGTCATATCCGAGCCGGGCGCGCGCCTTCGAGATGTCCGCATGCGAATGGCGAACGTCGCCGGGACGAAAGTCGGCATAGACGGGCCGGGCATCGCGCAGGTGGGGGAACCGGGGCTCGAGCAGTTCTCGGAGCAGCTCGAAGAGCCGATTCAACGAGGTGCGTTCGTCCAGGGCAATGTTGTACACCTGGTTGATCGCGTCCGCCCGAGGCGTCAACGCCGCCAGGAGATTGGCCTGGACAACATTCGCCACGTAACAGAAATCGCGGCTGGTCTCGCCGTCGCCGTTGATCCGCACCGGCTCGCGCCGGATCAGGGCGGCGATCCACTTAGGAATGACAGCCGCATAGGCTCCTTCGGGATCCTGGCGGGGGCCGAACACGTTGAAATAGCGCAACCCGACGGTTTCCATGCCATAGCAATCGGCGAACACGCCCGCATACAATTCGTTGGCGTGCTTCGAGACGGCATAGGGCGAGAGAGCGCGCCCGATCGTGTCCTCGACTTTCGGGAGCGCCGGGTGATCGCCGTAAATGGCGCTGGTCGAGGCGTAGACGAACCGGCGGATGCCAGCCTCGCGGGCCGCCGCCAGCAAGTGCACGAATCCGGTCACATTGGCGGCATGCGTGGCCAGGGGATCGGCGATCGAACGCGGCACGGATCCCAGGGCCGCCTGGTGCAGCACGAGCTGGATCCCGCGGCACGCGCGGCGGCAGGCATCGATGTCGGCGATGTCCCCTTCCTGGAAATCGAACCTCGCCCACTGGCCGGCTGAAACCCGCCGGCCAACCTCATCGAGGTTGCGCTGGTGGCCCGTGGCGAAATTGTCCAGCCCGCGCACCCGCTGATCCAGCCGAAGCAGGGCCTCGACGAGGTTCGACCCGATGAATCCCGCGGCGCCGGTGACCAGCCATGCCCGCGGCTGCTGGCGGAGTTGTTCCTGGATGGTCTGATATGCCGGTGCGTCCATGTCGACGATTCGATCGCGCGGCAGCTTTTCAGGAGAGCCCCGCGGTGTCAAGCCAATGGCCCGGGCTAATTCAGGGCCGTCAACCGGCCGGCGGACCGGCGGCTTGCGCCGGCTTTCCCGGGCCGTTTCTCGGCCGTCAAGGCCTCGATGTGCCGGCGCAGGTCGCTGGCGCAAATCGGCCCAGGATCGGGCTGGCGGCGCACCTGGTGAGCAGCGCGTTCGAACACCGTGCGGCGGACGACCTCCCGGAGATCGGCCCCCACAAACCCATGCCGGTGCGCCAGCCGCAGGAACGGCCGCAGGGATTCCGGCGCGTCGATCTCCCCCTCGTCGAGCTCGTCGGAATCGAGGTTGGGCCTGCGGACCCAGGCCCGCAGGGAGGCATCGAGGAAATCGATCCGATGGGCTCGGGCTTCGGCCTTGCGAAGGTGGATCTTCAGGATCTGCCCGGCTTCGGCCGGGGTCGGCGCGGCGACTTCGAGCTTGTAGTCGAACCGGCCGGAGCGGAGCAGCGCGGGATCGACGCTGGAGAGCGCGTTGGTGGCTGCCAAGACCACCAGACGGTTGGGATTCTCGCGGAAGCCTCCCATCAGATCCAGCAGGCATCCCACCATGACGTCGTAGCAGCGGCCGCCCTCGGATTGATCCGGATCGCTCCGCCGGCTGCCTACGGTCTGGAACTCGTCCAGAAAGAGAACGGCGCCTTCGGTGTGGGAGGAGACCTGCTCCCAACAGCGTCGCAAATTCTGCTCCGTGGATCCGAACCACAAGTTCATAAACACAGTGGCCGGAATGCAATAGAATGGGCAGCCGACCTCGCCCGCCAGCGCCTGGGCCAGCAGGGTCTTGCCCGTGCCCGGCGGGCCGAACATGATGATCCCGCGGGGCGGGTCGGCGCCCCACTCGTCGAACGCCTTCTCTCCCCGCAGGAATCCGGCCACCAGCTCGAGGATCTGGCGCGCCTGCCGATTGCAGACATCGGCGAATCGGACGTCGGGCCGGACACGATAGCTCGAGTAATCCAGGATCCGGCCTTCCTTGTCCGTGGCGGCCGTCAGAGATGCCCCCGAGCCCCCCGCGCGGACTGAGCCCGATCCTGCGGACTCCTTCTGCTTGCGCCGAACCACGTCGATTTGCGTGCGAGCTCGAGTGTAGTTCGGATCGATGGCGATCGCCTTTTCGTGGTTTTGGATCGCCGCGTCGAACTCGAGCCGGTATTCCTCGACCAGCCCGAGCGTGTAGAACGCCTCGGCCAGATTCGGATTGAGCTCGATGACCTTGTGCAGGTCGCCCGCGGCGGCGGAATAGCGGCCAAGGCGTGTCTGGGCCAGCGCGCGGTTGAAGAAGGTTTCCAGCAGATCCGGCCTCAGCTCCAGCGCCAGGCCGTAGCACGCGATCGCGTCGTCGAACCGGAGGATCTTGTAGAAGTCGTTGCCGATGTTGTGGAACTGATGTTCGAGGGAGAGATCGTCATACACGCTATCGTCCGGGGGCGGGCCGACGGCGGCAGGGCCAGGCCCTCCGGAAGCGAGCGTTTCCTCCCGGACAAGCCGTTCGAGGAGCGCCTGCAGTCGCTCGCGCAATTCGGTCTTGATCGAGTTCCGATGCCGCGTCAATCGCTGTTTCAGACGGTCGAGTCGAGTTCGGAGTTGGAGCTCATCGGAGGCAGTGGGCAGAGTGGCGTTGGGCGCCGCGGGAGGCAGCAGGGGTTCGTCCAGGCCCAGGCGCATGCGCCAGCACGGATCGGCCGCCAGCAAGGCCTCGACCTGCCGCTTCCGAGACGTCAGATGCGCGTGCTGAGCCGGGTCTAGCGGCGCGCCCGGCGGCTTCCGAACCGCCTCGCGAAGGAAGGCGGCCACATCCGCGGCCCCGGGCTCGAGCCGCACCGCTTTGGTGGCGCAATCCAGTGCCGCTGCGACATCCCGCTGTTCGAGCAACCCGCGCGCCAGGATCAGGAATTCGGTCTTTAGAATCGTTTTCATCGCAATCAACGCCTTTCGATCGGTTCGTGCGATCGGGCCCGCACCATCCCCGGTCCGGGCACGGCACTCCCCGCAGTTCCCACTTGAAGGCAGGAACCGTTCCAGTTGATTCACACGGGTGATTCAATGTATATGTTGAGTGACCCGGCCATGAAGGTGGTGAGACATGAATTGCGCAACAACCGCTTGACGAGTTGGCGGATCGACCTCGAGTGCGCATGCGGCCAGCCGTCCGCGCCGCCGCCCGGCGGGGCATCCTCGGTTGTGGCGGTGCCGGACACGCTGGTGGACGAGATCCGACTTCGGTTCCCTCATGTGCGGTGGATCGAAACTCGCAAGCATCCCCGGAGGTCATTGTCCCAGGTGCTGATCGGGCGGGCAGCGCGCGGGGCCGAGGTGTTCGGAGTCGTGGCGCCCTACGAGGCCGAGCGGTCCGCGCGGAAGAGCCTCACGGCGCTGCTGCGCAACCTGGTGGCCAGCGAGACTCGAGCCACTTTCCTGGTCGCGGTGCCGGCGCCGGTGTTCGAGCGCCTGGCGCAAGGGGCCGGCCCGGCGCCAGAGACGCCGGCGGCCTCGATCCCTGCCGCTCGCGCCACGGGGTGGGAACCCGCCGAGCAGGTCTGCGTGCCCCCGGAGCTGGAGCGGTTGTTCCTCGGGCATGCGCCCGATGTCCAGCGGGTCCGCCAGCTCATTATGCGGGCCGCCAGTATGCCGGAGGTCACGATCCTGATCGTCGGGCCCACGGGGACGGGCAAGGATCTGGCCGCTCGCGCCATCCATGACTACACCCGGCTCCCGCCCGCGGCGCAGGGCGCCGAGTCCAGGCGCCCGCCGTTCGTGAAGGTGGACGTGCACACCGTGCCGCCCAATTTGTTCGAGTCGGAGCTGTTCGGCCATTTGAAAGGGTCGTTTAGCGGGGCGGACTCGAGCAAGGCAGGCCTGCTCCAGACCGCACACGGAGGGACGCTGCTGCTGAACGAGATCCAGGACCTGACATGGGAAGGGCAAGGCAAGTTGCGGCGGTTGATCGAGGAGAAGCGCATCCGCCCGGTCGGCGCAACCGACGAGATCGAGTTCCGAGGCCGGATCATCGCCGCGTCGAACCAGAACCTGGACCGGATGGTGGAACGGAACCTGTTCCGGCGGGATCTTTACGAGCGGCTGCGGCAGGATTGCGTGTTTATCCTGACGCCGGCGCTTCGGGACCACAAGGAGGACATCCCGCTGGTGGCGCGCGAGCTCTGGAAGCGGCGCACCTCGAACGCGGCGGCGGAGCTGCCGGACGAGGTCCTCGAGGAGCTCCGGCTCCACAGCTGGCCCGGCAACGTGCGCGAGCTCGATGGCACCCTGAACCTCCTGTGGCGCGAGTACGGCGGCCGCCCGCTCCGGCGCGAAGACGTCCGCCAGGTCCTCTACCTGACGGGCGGGCGCGCCACGCTCTCCTCGCCCGAGCCGTCGGTCGATTCCTTTGCCACCTTCCGGCTGGACTGCCTCCGCCACCTGATCCGCGTGGGCGGCATCATCCGCGCCTGCAAGATCGCCATCCGGGGCGTTGTGGTCGAGAACCGCACGGACCTGGAAACCGCCCGATCGATTCACGCCCAGCTCCATCACGGCCTGTACGATGACCTGGATCTAAACCTGCGCCAGCCGCTCCTCTTTCATGCGGAGACGGCTTTCAATGCCGTGATCGACCTCAAGAAGAACCTGCGCCAGTTCATGGCCGCCCTGGCCGCGGGCTCGGAGGCCATCCAACGGTATCCGATCGCCGATCTGAAGCGCGCGTTCGAGGCGGCTCTTTCCGCTCTGTTCGCCGAGGAGGACCACCTGCTCAAGAACCCTCACTGACCGGCGGAGGGCGCGGCGGGCTGCGGCGCGGCGCCGGCCTCGAGCGGCTCGGGATGCCCAAGGCTCCTCCGAAAATGCCGGTGGATCCACCGGCCGATGTCGTCGACGCAGGTGTAGGCCACGGGCGTGACGATCAGCGTGAGCAGCAGGCAGAGGGATTGGCCGCCGATCACGACCAGGGCGGTGGCGCGGCGCTCCTCGGCGCCGGGGCCCGTGCCCAGCGCCAGCGGCAGCATCCCCGCCACCAGCGTCATCGTGGTCATCAGGATCGGCCGGAGCCGATCCCGGTTCGCCTGGAGAATGGCCGTGTGCCGATCGAGCCCCGCGGCTCGCAGCTTGCTGGTGTGATCGACCTGGAGGATCGCGTTCTTCTTGACGACGCCGAACAGGACGAGGATGCCGAGGGCGGAGTAGAGGTTGACGGTCTGCTCCGTAAGCCAGAGCGTCAGCAGGGCAAATGGCAGCGACAAGGGCAGCGAGAGGAGGATGGTGAACGGATGGGACAGGCTCTCGAACTGGGACGCCAGGATGATGTACATCAGGATCACCGAGAGCAGGAACGCACCCAGGAACTCATGAAACGTGCTCTCCATCTCGCGGGCCCGGCCGGAGACGCGCGTGCTGTAGCCGACCGGCAGGCGCATCTCCTCGACGGTCTTGCGAAGGACGGCAAGGCGGTCGGCCAGGGCGTAGCCGGGGGCGATCGCGGCCCGCAGGCTGACCTGCCGCTGCCGGTCGAGCCGGTCGATCCGCGAGGCCGTCTGCGTGGGCTGGACATGGACGAGGTTGTCGAGCCGGACCAGGCCGCCATCGCGCCGGGGCACGTAAAGCCGGGCCAGGGTCGCCGGATCGCTGCGATCGGCCTCGGCCAGCCGCAGCTGCACGTCGTAATCGTCGTTGACCGATTCGTCGCGGAAGCGCGACACCTCCTGGTCGCCGCCCACCATGAGGCGCAAAGCGCCGGCGATGTGCGACGTGTCCACCCCCAGCCGGGCGGCGCGCTCGCGGTCGATCTCGATGCGGAGCTCGGGCTTGTCGAGCTTGAGCGTGGTGTCGGCGTCGAGCAGGCCCAGCTCCGGCGCACGAAGGCGCAGCTGCTCCGCATACGCGCCCAGCGCCTCGAGGTCCGGCCCCAGCAACGAGAAATCGATGTCCGAGTTGGGGCCCCCGATGTAGAAGGTCTGCAGGTTGCGCAGGGAGGGGCGAAGGTGAGGGTATTGGGCCAGTCGCCGCCGGACGTCCTGCATGACGTCCCGCTGGGAGTAGTTGCCCTGCCAGGCTTTCCATGGAGGCCATTGCGCCAGGCGCCGCCAGGAGAAAACCCGCTCGGAATGGGGCGCCAGCTGGATGTAAAACCGGGCGCTGTTCACGCCGCCCATCATGCCGCCGCTGCCGGCGCTGGACAGGACCATGCGAACGCCGCGGACGGTCCGGAGGTCGGACTCGATTTGCTCCATGACGGGGATCATGGCGGCCAGGCTGCTGCCCTCGGGCGCGGTCACGCGCAGATCGAACTCGCCCTCGTCGGTGTTGCTGGGGATGTATTCCTGCCGGACCTGGTGGTAGAGCGGGACGGAGGTCAGGAGGATGGCGGCGGCCCCGGCAATCACCAGGAAACGATGCCGCAGGGCGCGCTCGAGCAGACGGTGATAGAACCGATCGATCCGGGCGTAGAATCCCTGTCGGGACCGGGGCGCAGCCGCCCCGCTCGATCCCGACGCCGGCGATCGCAGCAGCCGGGCGCTCATCATCGGCGTCAGCGTGAACGACACCAGCAGGCTCACCAGGACCGCAACCGCCGCCGTCAGGCCAAACTGAAAGAGAAACCGCCCCGAGACGCTCGACATGAACGAGACCGGCACGAAGATGACGACCAGGCTGAAGGTGGTGGCCATGACGGCCAGCGCGATCTCGGCCGTGGCCTCCCGGGCGGCCACCATGGGCGGCAGCCGCTTCTCCTCGACGAATCGGAACGTGTTCTCCAGAACCACGATGGCGTCATCGATGACAATGCCCACCATGAGAACCAAGGCCAGCATGGTCACGCTGTTGAGCGTGAACTGGAGGGCCCACATCATCCCGAACGTCGAGATCACGGACACGGGGATCGCGATGCCCGCGATCACCATGGCGCGCCAGTTGCGCATGAACAGCAGCACGACGCAGCAGGCCAGGATGCTGCCCAGAACCAGGTGCCGGTGGATCTCATGCAGCGCCTCGTAGATGTAGCGGGACTGGTCGGCAATCACTTCGATCCGGACATCCGCCGGAAGCAGCGCGCGCACGTCCACCAGTTTGGCCTTGATCCCCTCGATCACCGCCACGGTGTTGGCGTCGGATTGGCGCCGGACATCCAGAGACACCGTGGGCACGCCGTCGAGCCGGGCGACGGACCGCTGCTCTTTGGTGCCATCTTCGGCCCAGCCCAGGTCGCGGATCCGGATGGGCCGGCCCTTGCGGGTCGCCACCACCAGGTCGTTGAACGCCGCCGGATCCGTCAGCCGGCCCGGGGTCCGGACCGCATATTCGCGGATCGGGCCGGTCAGGTTTCCCCCCGGCACGTCGGCGTTCTGGCGCGCGATGGCTTCCTGAATGGCGTTGATCGATAGCTGGTAGGCCGCCAGGCGATCGGCGTCGATCCAGATGTTGATCGCCCGCTCGAGGCCGCCCACAACCTCCACTTCCGCCACGCCGCTCGACCGCTCGAGCTGGACCTTCACAATCTTGTCGGCCAGCTCCGTCAGCTCCCGCAACGGACGATTTCCAGCCAGCGTCAGGGTGAGCACGGGCGACAGGTCGTTGTTGGCCTTGGCCACGATCGGCGGGTCGGCCTCTCGGGGCAGATCGTTCAGCGCGCTCGAAACGCGGTCCCGAACGTCCTGAGCCGCCGCGTCCACGTCGCGGTCCAGGTCGAACGTCACCATGACAAAGGAGGATCCAGCGCCGCTGATCGATCGAAGCTCCTGGATGCCCTCGACCGTATTGACCGCCTCCTCGATCGGCTGGGAAACCTGGGATTCGGTCTCGGCCGGAGCGGCGCCCGGGAGGCGGGTGAGCACTCGAACGGTCGGCAGATCCACCGAGGGAAAGCGATCCACCCCAAGCTTCAGGTAGCCCGTCGCACCGATCACCACCAGGGTCAGGATCAGCATCGAGGCGAACACGGGCCGGCGAATACAGATGGCGGCGAGGGCTTGCATGGCTCAACGGCGCCCGCGGCTCCCTTCCATCCAGCCTCCGAACCGCTGCCGCCGACGTGTGGAGGCGAAAAGAAATGAGCCCATCGAGCCCGCCTCGATCCTCCCACGGCGGCTGGTGCCCTCGCTCGACGGCGGCGGGCGCAGCCGGCTCGCCCCCCCGTTCATGGCTCGACCTCCAGCGGCTGTCCGTCCAGCAGGTTGCCAGGACTCAGGACGATCATGTCCCCAGCCGCCACGCCTTCCCGGATCTCGACCCACCCGTCCCCGCGGTCCCCGGTGACCACACGCTTTTCAACGGCGCGGCCTTCGCGAATGCCAAAGACCTTTTCCAGCCCGGCGAATGTGGCGACCGCAAGGTCGGGAACGGTCACGACGGGGAGCTCGGTCTGGACCACGATCTCGGCGCGCACGAACATGCCGGGATGGAGCCGGCCGGCCGGGTTGGGCACATCGGCCTCGACAACCAGCATCCGCGTCTCTTCGAGCAGAGCGGGGCTGACCCGCGTGAGACGGCCGGCCGGCCGGTTGGTGTCGCCCTCGATCATCAGGCGGACCGTCTGGCCGAGCGCGACTCGAGGCGCCTCGCGTTCGGACACCTCGAGGCGAAGCCGAAGGGGATCCAGGCGGACGAGGGTCACCACCGCGGCGCCGGCAGGGAGGTATTCCCCGGGGCTGATGAGACGCTCCTGGATCGTTCCGTCAAAGGGGGCCGCCAGCACCGTGTCCGCCAGCTGCTGCCGGGCGATCTCGCACTCGACCCGGCGCTGGGCCAGAACGGCCAGCCGATCGCGAACGTCCTCGATCGCGGCCTGGTGACGGTTCCGAGCCACCTTCAGCGCGGCAGCCGCCGTGTCGACCTCGGCCAGCGAGATGATCCCCTGCGCGGCGAGTTCGGTCACGCGGGCATGGTTGGCGGTGGCTTCCTCGAGGACCGCGGACGCCTGCTTGACGCTGCTGACCTGGCCGGGATCGAACGGGTCGGTCGATACGCCGGCGGTCAGCCCGAGGCGGGCTTCGGCCTGCTGGAGTGCCGCTTCGGCCTGGTCGAGCCGCAGCTCATAATCGCGCGGCTCGATCCTCGCCAGGACCTGGCCTCGAGCGACCGGCGTGCCCCGATCCACCTCGATCGCATCGAGACGGCCCGCCACTTTCGTGCTGAGCGTGGCCCAGTCCCATGCCGCCAGCGAGCCCAGCGCGGGTATGTTGCGATCGATCGTCCGCGCCTCCGCCGGAGCCATCCGCACGGACCGAGCCGTGACGCTGCCTCGGGCGCCCCGGCCGCCCACCCCGCTCGCCGCAGACTTCGATCCGCAGCCGCTCCCCGCCAGCGCGATCCACCCCGCGATCGCGATCCATTGCCCGCAGGCAATCCATGCTTGTTTCCTTCTCGCTCGAGAAATGGACGATAAATTCCGCATTGTCAGCACAGTAACCGGCCGGAGTCCCGACTCGGGATCCAGGTATCTAGCCGCAGGCTCGGCCCTGATTCAATAAATTTTCCATGAAACGCGAAAAAAATCCGCAGCCGGCGATTGCAAAATCGCCGCCAGAAGCCACATTCGGAGCATGCGGGCGCCATTGATGTTGCCGGTCCTGATTGGATGGGTTGTTGCGGCGGAGTTGTCCGCGGCCGACTGGCCGCAGTGGCGGGGACCGGACTTCAACGGATCCTCGCCGGAAACCGGCCTGCCGGGCGTCTGGTCCAAGACGGAGGGGCTGGCCTGGAGCGTGCCCATGCCCGGTCCCGGCGCCGCCACGCCCATCGTGTGGGGCGACCATGTGCTGATGTCATCGACCGACCTCGCCAACCAGGGGCTGGTGGCGATCTGCCTGGATCGGCGGACCGGCCAGGTGCGATGGCAGCACCGCGTCGCCGAGGGCATCCGCCGCGACAACCGAAGCACGTTCGCATCCTCCTCCCCCATCACGGACGGGCAGCGCGCCTTTTTCTTTTACAGCACCGGCGACCTGATCGCCTTCGACATGGACGGGCGGAAGCTCTGGGCCCGCAACATCCAGGCCGATTATGGGCCCTTCGCGTTTCTCTGGACGTTCTCCAGCACTCCGGCGCTCTTCGATGGCCGGCTCTACGTTCAGGTTCTGCAGCGAGACGTGCCCGTCAGCGGCCGCGGCCGGACCGACGGCCCCAACGAGTCGTATCTCATGGCGCTCGATCCAAGCACAGGCAAGACGTTGTGGCGCCAGATCCGGCCTTCCGATGCGGTCGCCGAGTCCCGCGAGGCCTTCACCACTCCAATCCCGTCCGTCCAAGGGGGCGCGCCCGAGATCCTTGTGGCGGGCGGCGATTGTCTGACCTCCCACGATCCGGCAACCGGCCAGGAGCGATGGCGGTGGGGCACGTGGAATCCCAGCCGGATCGGCCATTGGCGCCTGGTGCCGTCGCCGGTCGCCGGCGCCGGCCTCGTCCTGGCCTGCGCGCCCAAAGGCAGCCCGATCTATGCGATTAAGGCGGGCGGCCGTGGCAGGCTCGACGATGCCGCCATCGCCTGGAAAAGCGACCAGCAGCGCGCCGTCTCCTCGGACGTCCCCACCCCGCTCTTTTACCAGGGCGATTTCTTCGTGCTGAGCGACGTCCGAAAGACCCTGTCCCGAATCGATCCCGCGACGGGGCGCGTCAAATGGAGCATCGACACCCCTGGCCGGGCCAAATACGAGGCCTCACCCACGGGCGCTGACCAGCGGATCTTCCTGATGAGCTTCGATGGAACGGCCGTCGTCGTGGACGCCGATCGAGGCGCGGTGCTCCATGTGATCCCGATGGGCGAGCCGGGCGACGACATGATCCGCTCGACCATCTCCGTCGCGCGCGGCCAGCTGTTCATCCGGACCAACCAGCGGCTCTTCTGCGTCGGGAAATCGGCGCCCCCGGGCCCATAGACGGGGCAATGGGGTCGCATCTAAATATTTGACAATTGTGTTCACATCTCGGTTCTGAACCTTTGCCGCTCACCGCACTGTTCCATGGCCGGCCCGATCGTTTCACCCCTGTCTCCGCGGCGCACGGCCTCCGCCAGCCTCCAGCACAGATAAGGCGCAGGTCATCGTGGTTCCCATTTCGCACCAACGCGCGGACCTCCACCCCATAATCCACAGGTCCCGCCACCCACCCCGCAACGGCTCCGTGGGTGGCACGCTGTCAGACATCGGATCATCTGGCGCATAGCGATCATGCTGCGCCTCCCATTCATCCCCTCCCCTTCATATGTCAATTATTTAGATGCGACCCCATTGGCTGACAACCATCAAGGCGCTTGTTGGGATACCGGCAACTGGCTGAGGCCACCTCCCCACGCTCATTCGGGTTGACGGTCTCCCGTTCCGGCTCAATGCTCAGACATGAGCACGAGCACGAGCCGGCACGGACTTCACGTCCCATGTTCGAGAACCAACGCAAACCGCCCATCCTTCCCCATAAGCAGTCCCACTGTCGCCACCGAAGTCACGAGACGGACCACCGTAGCCGCCGAGGTAACGAGGCAGACTCAACATGGTCTCTCGCGGCCGCTTCCTCGCTTCGGCGGCCACGATTCGCCGGTGCGATTCGCGGCATTTTGCAGGCCGCCTGCTCTCTCTTGGCCGCTCCGCAAAGCGCGTGGCCAGGTCCTCCTGGCTTGGATACTCCCGCTGGCGCTTGGAACAGCCCTTGCCACCAATGCTTCGCCCGCCGCCGCCGCGCCACCTCCGATCGAAAAGAAGCTGATCGAATACGGATGGGACGTCCCCACACCTCTTCAGATGAGCCAGGATCTCGCGGCGATGGAAAAACGCCCGTTCGACGGTCTGATCTTCCGGCTCGATGGCGGCCATAACGCGTTCCTGACTCGGCCCCTGGATCCCGCCAAGTTCGCCGATGATGAACGCATCCTCCGCGACCTGACGTTCACTCGGTTCCATCACAACTTCGTCCTGATCTGGGGCTCGCCTTCGCCCGGATTCAACTGGTTTGACAATACCCAGTGGGAGACCATCGAAGCCAACGCCAAACTGCTGGCCGGCATTGCGCGATCCGGGCACCCTCGAGGCATCTGCTTCGATCCGGAACCCTACGACTTCAGCCTATGGGACTACGCTAAACAGCCCAAGGCCAAGGACCACACGTTTGCCGAATACCGCGACAAAGTCCGCCAGCGCGGCTCTCAGCTCATGCGTGCTTTCGAGGAGCCGATGCCCGGCGTCGCCATCCTGACCTTCTTCCATGTCAGCCTCTTCGATCGTTCCGCCACTCTCCCCGAAACCGAGAGAGCCCGCCGACTCGAGCGGGAGAGTTGGGGGCTAATGCCCGACTTCTTCGTCGGCATGCTCGAGTCCTCGACTGCCCAAGCCAGGTTCATCGACGGAAACGAGATGGCCTATTATTATACATCCCGCGACCAGTACTTCCGCGCCTATCATGCCATCCGCCAACGCGCGCTCGGCTTGATCCCGCCCGCGCTCCGCGAGAAATACGCACGCCAGGTCCAGGCCGGCCAGGCGCTTTACGTCGACCATAACTTCGCCTTGCGCCAGCCCAACACGGACAAGTATCTCAGCTACCGGATGACGTCCGCGGAACGGGCCCAGTGGTTCGAACACAATGCTTATTGGGCGCTCTACACCGCCGACGAATTCGTCTGGTGCTATAGCGAACGAATGAACTGGTGGAAAAACGAAACCCCGCCCGGCCTCGAAACCGCGATTGTCAATGCCCGGCGCAAAATCGCGGAAGCCAAACCCCTCGGATTTGATATCGAGCCGATCATCGACGCCGCCGGAAAACGCAAACCCTGACAGCCGAGTGAACCCCAATCCATCATCGCCTCATGAAACGAATCATTGTTTCGATGCTGCTGCTCGGGATGGCGGAGCTGCCTCTTTCCCGAGCGACCGCCTGCACAACCATCCTGGCCGGCCATCGGGCGACCGCCGACGGTTCCGTGCTCATGAGCCATTCGTGCGACGGCGATGTGATGGGCTTGGTCTGCGTCATGCCCGCTCGCGTCTACCCGCCAGGAACCCGGCTCCCCATGTATCGCAACGTGCCGCGGCCCGCCACATACGAACAATACCAGGCCCATCTTCGCAAAGGTTTTGATCTGGTGGGCTATCTCCCCGTCACCGAAACCTATCGCAGCATCATCCTTGCCGGCAATCTCGAGAGCATGACCACCGGCGGCTTGAACGAGCACGGCCTCTCGATTGCCATCGAGTTCATCCCCATGCGGACAGGCTTGGCCTCCGACAAAGGCCGCGTGGGTCCCAACAGCAATCACTGGACAACCTCCCTCATCGCCAACGGCCTGCTCCGGGCGAAAACCGCCCGGGAGGCCATCCGATTGATTGGCGCCATGATTGAAGAGAACGGTTTTCTGTATTACCGCGCGCCCAGTGCCGGCGTGGCGCTGCCGATCGCCGATGGCCGCGAGGCATGGCTCATGGAAATCTTCGGGCCCGGCAAGGATTGGATCCCCGATAGCGGCCGGCCCGGCGGGGTCTGGTGCGCCCAGCGGATTCCCGATGGCGAAGCCGGCTGCAGCGCCAATCGCAGTCGCATTGGCGCCGTCGATCTGGCCCATGCCGACCGTTTCCTCGCCTCGAGCAACATCTTCGTGCTCGCCGAAGAGCTCGGCTTCTGGAAACAGGGGGGGCCTTTCGTTTGGCGCGAGGTATATGGCGAACCCGGCAGCCGCGATCACTCGCTCCGCGAATGGCGCGCTCTGAGTTTGATCGCGCCTTCCCTGGGATTGAAGGTCACGGGCGATCCGCGGCGCGATCGTTACCCGTTCTCAGTCAAGCCCGACCATCCCTTGACCGTGCCGAAGCTCATGGCGGTCATGCGCGACACCTACGAAGGCACTCCGTTCGATCTGGCCGCGCATCCCGTCTTCCAACTCGAAAAGGGCCGAAGCCCGCTCGCAGGCCCTTGGGGACCTCCCGAGCTGATGGATCTGCTCCGCGTGCAACCTGAACGGGCCATTTGCACGCCCACTAGCGGATATGTGCTTGTCGCACAATTGCGCAAGGAGATGCCCGAGCCTGTCGGCAACCTGTTGTGGTTCGCGTACGGCCCCGCCAACACGAGCTGCTTCATTCCGCTCTATGCCGGCGTGACCGACCTGCCCGACCTGTGGGATCATCCCGCCAACTTCACTCGGATCGACCGGCAACAGCCCCAATGGAACTTCCGCCTGGTGCACAACCTCGCCCATCGCTTGCCCTATCAACAAACCCGCCAGGACATCCAGGCCGTCCTCCAGCCCGCCGAGCAACGGTACCTCGATCTCCAGCCCGACCTCGAACAGGCTGCGATCGACCTCTTCCAAAACCGCGGCCCGAAGGCGGCTGAGGCATTTCTCACCGTTTATGCGTCCGATTGCGCGACGCAAGCGGGGCACGCATACGCCGAGCTTGTCGATTGTCTGATGCTTCGGTTTCTCGCCGGGGATCCGGAGTTCGCGCGCCTCCCGCTGCCTCGAATCGCCCCACCCGCCCTCCCAGCCATCCATTTCCTAGGGCCAGGGGATCCGTTCTCGCAGGGGCAAAGCCTTTTGCCGCGCCGATCGTTTGTGGCGGGATTCGGCGCGCCGGCTGCTTGCGACTGAACTTACGCCTCCGATGTCAAGGCTCCAGGTCCGCAGCGCAGCGGAAACCGACGGTTGCGCAGCGGTCCAGCCCGGGCCAGGCCAGCAGACACTTGCAGCCGAACGACGATTCCTGCGGGCCGCCGTCCATGTACCAGGACCCGCTTCCTTTCCTGGCCAAGGAGTGGAGTCTCGAGAAGTTGGGAATCTGATCGGGCGTGGATTCGTACCAGCCGCACTCCCGGATGCGGAATCGGACTTGGAAGCGGAACGGGCCGCCGGGGATCACGGCCATGCCCTTGGGCGGCGAAGCGCGCAGATGGACCTGCGTCGGCGCCGCTTTCTCGAGGGTCGTCCGAACATGATCGGGGAACGAAGCATCCCAGTTGGCGGCCTTCTCGATAAGCCTCTGCCCCTGGAGAAACGCGTCGAAATCCTCCCCCAGCGTCTCGCGCCGGGCGGCCACGAAACAGCCGATGCCGCGCGGCCGGATCATGGCGCAAGCCGCTTGCGTTTCGAGGCCGGCGACCAGATCCCAAACCCGCTCGCCAGTCTCGATCTCGACTGCCGATGGCCCGCCTTGAACCGGGCGATCCGAGCGATTCACCAGCGTCCAGAGCCGGATGCCGCGGCCTTCCCACAGGCTGGTGTAAAGGCCGGCGGCAGTGGCCGGCACCAGCGGCGTCCACCGCTCGCCCGAGAACAGGGCGGTGAACCGGCGCTGGATCGGCAGCATCGAGCGCAGGATCGATTTCTCGCGCTCGCTGTAGCCCACCCAGGTGCCAAAGACGTTGTCCCAGATCATCGTGCCGGCGCCGTTCATGAACGCGGTCTGGAACTCGGCCGTCCGATCCCGATGCCAGCGGGAGACATGATGGAGCTGATGCCGCCGCTCGAACCATTTGTTGCGAACCACCCCCGGGACATCGCTGTCCTTGAACCCCTGCGCCCATTCCATGGGATGATCCGCGATCCGCTCCATGGGCAGGGCGATTTCGCCCTCCAGCGCGATGCCCGGACGAATCGCGTCCAGCTTCTGCCCGAATTCCGCCGCCCCTTCCTTCATCGTATCGAGGAAGATGCCGTCCACGCCCAAGGCGGCGACCATCTCGCAGAGCATGTCCAGGTCCTGCCGGCTCTCCCGGCGAGTGTGGATGTCCCATGGATTGTAGTCGATGTAGGAGCGCACGCCGGCTCGGTGCAGCTCCACCACGACTTCCCGCAAACCCGCCAGCCCCCCCGGCTGGTCGCGGTAGAAATCGAACTGGTTCCGCTCATCGAGTCCGATCCGCGGATACGCATGCCATAAGAGAACGCTGATCGTCAATGATGCTCCATGCGCGCATCATTCACTGAATGGATTTCCGAAGTGAAGCGCCATGACTCTGCATTGCCGTTGATCAAAACTGACCCCTATGGCCGCCGCACCGCGCGCTCGGCCTCCGCAATCCGCTGCAAGTTCTGGTAAACCTTGCGCGCCAGGGCGACGCGCTGGAGGAGCAAGTCGCCTTGGAGCGCCAGTTGCTGGCGATAGCGGTCGGTTTCGAGCTTGCCTTCGGCGTTGTCGCGACGCGCATCGGCCACCATCTGCTCGATTTCCGCAAGGCTCGATTCCCGCGTTTTGAAAAGGGCTTCGAGGCCGTCGTATTTCCAAAATCGCAATCCTTCGCGCACGATGTAAACGGGCGTGGTGTGGGCGCTGGTGCCATCGCCTCCGCGCGCGCGCGCGGCAATCCAGCAGCCGTGACCTGCATCCACGGCAAAGTCGACCTCGGCCTCGGCACTGAGCGGATGGGCGGACTCAGCGGACCGGATGACTTCGCCATGCCGGACGATTTCGAGACGCATCGGCGCCATGCGCGCCGGGTCGCCCCAGGCGCGCGCCCGGACGCGCAGCGTGCGGCTGGACGCGAGGCGGATTTCATCGCCGGGCATGGCGTTCTCGACCCGGAACTCGATCATCGGCCCGCTGGTGGTGAAGGTGCGCCCCTTGCGGAAGGCCTCGAACCAGGCATCGGCCGAGAACGCTTCCTCCCCCAGGAACGCGTAAGCGCGGACTTCGCCCACGGTGCCGCCCCAAGGCACGTCCGAGCCTGCGGACGCAGTCAGCTTGCAGCCGATATTGAGAAACTCATAGTAGAGATCGGTGCCGAGGCTGTTGAACTGAAGGATCTCGACAAAGTCCGCCTTCTGTCGCGGCACGTTGATGCTCATGTCGCGATGGACGTGGAAGAGGCCCGAATTCACGTGCGCATAGCCCGCCAGACCGCCCTGCGCATGCACGGCATCGAACACCTCATCGTAGAGAAAGTAACGATCCGTGTCGCGAATCATGCTGGCGATGTTCATGGCCAGCGTGTGTCCGATCTGGTCGTGGGTGCGCGGGCATTCCTGGCCGGGGGCCAGAATGAACTCGCCGTCCGCAACACGGTAGGCCGGGCCGAACCCGCGCTGCTCGAAGTAGGTCCGGTAGATGTCGCCCATCTTGACGATGTTGGCCAGATGCACATCCTCGGCCTGGATCCAAGCCATCAAGTGGCGCGCATCTTCGTCCGAGAGAATTCGGCAGTGGACATGATCGTCGCCGGACCACCATCCTCGCTTGCGCATATCGACCCAGCGTTTCGGACGGAGCGTCTGTCCGACCGTCTGGCCCGACTGGACCGTCACGTCCCGAAAGACAACCTCGTGCTCGACGCCGCGGCGCACGCCGATCCGCCACGTTCCCGGCCCCACCGCCATGTCGAACGGCCCCGGCACACACCAGAACGTTTCGCGCAGCGCCCCGGGCAGGTTCGCATTGCGGGCGCCGCTGGCCTTGCCCTGCTTGTCGAACTGCGGCGCAAACTCGATTCCATTCGCGGGCTGCCGCACGAGACCGTCCGTGCGCCACATCAATTGCACCATGGCAGGGGCGGGCTTGCCGGTATCGTCCGAAAGCACGGTGAGCTTCAACCGCCCCGGGCCGGGCGTGGTCACATCCACCGGCAGTTGCACGCCGGGCTGCCCCGGTCGCCGGAGGTCGAGGCAGAGCATCGTGCGGCCGAAGGGAAGGCGTTCGAGCCCCACCACGGCATAGGTCGTGCCTTGGGTTCCGGCATCGAGGTGGATCAGGCTCGATTCGCCGGCTGGCTGCGACAGATCGGCAACGGTCGTGGCAAAGCTCAACCCTTCACCCCCAGACTCGATTTCCAAAAGCAATGCCCCCGTGTCGCCGGCCAGCTCGAAAGGCCCCGCCGGCCTGAGCTGCGGATGCGCCAAAGTCAGGTCCACGCGGATGCGATGCGGGCATTTCTTCACGATCTCGAGGAGCTGACCGGCAGCGACAGCGCCCCGGCTCGCAATCGCCCGGCGGGCATCGCCGCTTCGGATTCTGTCCAGCTGCTGCTGGATCTGGCGCAGCTCGCGATTGATCGCTTCCAGCTCATCACGCTTCTCGGATTCGAATAGAACCAAATGATTCCGAGCGATCCGGCCCGCAAAATCGACAATGCCGGGGGGCAAGGCCGCCGCAGGATCGCCAGCCCGTGGCGATGGCATCCAGAAGAATACCGTCAAGGCCGCGGCGAGCAGGCGCAGGAGCGAGAGAGAATTCGTGCGAGCATTCATAGACGAGATGGGAGATTCATGTCAGTGGCGGATCCTATCGGATGGGGGGGATGGTGGCGGATTGGGTTGGATAAACGGACGATGCCTCGGGCACGGGCGGTTGCAGACATCGGACCTTGAACCGCCGCGCCTCGCCGGCCCGCAACGGAGCGAATCCAGGATCCTCGATCTTCACCGCCTCGAGGGCGCAGCCATCGCGGCCATCGGCCTGCAAGAACCCGAGCGCTTTCGCCGCCGGCCAGAGTCGATCTTCGATCAGGATCTCGTCGCCGGCGCGCAGCGGCGCCGGACGGGCGGCGAAGAAGAAAAGCCGGAGCCGGTGATGGGCCGGGCCGGCCTGCCGGTTGCCGAGCAGATCGACTTCCGGTGCGTAAAGGGGCGCCAGTGCCAGCTCGCGGCCCCCGACGCGCAGCTGGATCTGCCGAGCCAGGTCGGGCGCGAGCTTTTTCACATACGATTCGACTTCGGGACGCGTTATCGTTCCATCCGCGTCCGAATCCATGGCGGCGCGCTCGCGGCCGGACCACTCTTCGAAGAAGGTCAGATCCACCTCGATGTCGAAGTGCCGAGCGCCGACAGTGACCAGAATGCCATGGCGGATGTAAGCGGTGAACAGGGCATGCGCCTCCGCCCGGTGCTGCAGGCCGATCGCGATGCATGCGCATAGCATCCAGACCCGCGGCGCCCGCCGCCGTCCACTGCACCATCTCTCGAATGCGGCGCTCATCGGGTGGTCAGGGGGTCAGTTCTTGCCAACGTCAACGATCCTCTATGCGCGCATCATTCGCTGAATGGATTCTTGCATTGCCCTATGCCCCGCAGGTAATCGCGCCGAAGTCCATATGTCAACTATTTCGATGGCACATCGCATTGTTATATTAGCCGAGGCAATCCGCCGGATAACCGCCGTCCATCATCGAGCGGGCGCGCGGCTCTCGTAATTCACGGCGTCGTCGGTGCTGCCCGCGCCTTTGTACCGGGCGACTTGCGGATAGGGGAATAGCGGGCGGGTGCGAACGACTCGTCCGCTGGCATCGCGGCGTTCGGCCATGAGCCGGTCCGGCGCCTGGCCGTGCTCGACCCAGCGGATGATCGCCTCCATCTGCCCGGTCGGCGTCAGCCCCGGCCCGCGGAAGCCGTGATCGACGCCAGGCGCCAGGAACAAGCGCGCGAACCGCGACGTCCTCTCGGGCCCGCCCATTCGCCGCTGGAGCCGTTTGAAATAATCGATGGTGCCTTGGGCCGGGACGAGCTGATCGTCCAGGCCGTGGCAGACGATGATCTTGCCGCCGCGATCGCGGAACCGCCGGAGATTGGGATTGTCCGTTCCGATCACGTCCCCGTATTGCTCGACGGACTGTCGCCAGAGCGATTCGAATCCCGCCGGAGTCAACGTCATCCAATCCCATTGGGGATTCTGGAGGAGGAAATACTGGCACCATTCCAAAGGGATGCTGAACGGCTTTCCGGTCAACGGCGTGCCGCCCGTCCCGGCCAGGGCGAAGAGGTCCGTGCCCCGGGTCAGACCATGCCAGAGAAACGTTCCGTCCTGACCGCGCGGGCCTTCCCAGATCTTGCGGATCACGTCGGCGTCGCTTTCGGTGAATATCTCCTCGCCGATCCTGGCGCCCACGAGCGCTTTCGGGTCGTAGTCGCATCGCTCGGGATCGTCGATGACGCCGTCCGCCACTCCATCGGAGGCGTCGCAGGCGGCCACGGCCGCGGCCCGGGCGGCGGCGAGCATGGATTTCGAGACGAAATGGTTGGCGGCGGCCATCACGACCTGAGGCCAAAGATCGGCGGGGATGAAGCGATGCCAGTTGATCGCGGGACACGCGGACAAGATTCCGTCGTAATCGTCCGGGTACCGCTGCGCTTCCATCAACCCCTGGCGTCCGCCCGTCGAGCCGCCCACGAAATAGGAATAGCGCGGCGCCTTGCCATAAAACACCCGCGTGAGGGCCTTGCCCACCACCGTCATGTCGTGAATCCCGAGATAGGCATTGTCCTGAATCGCTTGCCAATCGAGCCGGCCGTTCGCGTCGAGCGCGAACCGGCCGCTGCCACCCTCATGGCCGGTGTCGGTCGCGCCGGCGGCGTAGCCTTGAGCCACGGGCCCGGCCAGGCTGCCGGCGCTTCCTCCGGAAAACCCGCCGCCCCCGTTGCCGCGGAACCTGCCATTCCAGTTGGTCACGGGCAGGCCGATGAAGATCCGAACCCGATCGCCGGAAGGCGGGTGCGTGACGATGGCGGTGACGCGGCACCAGCCGGTGGAGGGATCCAGCGTCGCCGAGTCGATCGTCGTGTTGGGGATCGAGACGCGGGACAGGCTCTCGCACGAGCAGACGGGCTTGATCCCGGGAAAGACCGGGGGGGGCGGCACCTCCGCCGCGCGGATCGAGCCCGCCGCGGCGACAAGCGCTGCCAGGAGGATCGCCGATTGGATTCGCAGGGAACGGATCGAGGCGTTGTCTTTCATGGCCGCAGTGTAGGGAAATCGCATGGCGGCTTTCAATTCGACATTTTGGCTCGGTGCAGCTCCACCAAGACTTCCCGCACATTTGAATGCCGGGGCGGCTGGAACGGGATCTGCTCTTGGCAAAAGTGCGAAGAGGGTGGTGTCGGTTGGGTGG
>CAYWIM010000072.1:0-25328 GCA_964458325.1 uncultured Verrucomicrobiota bacterium | reverse complement strand
GCCGGAGCGCGGCCTTCAGGCCGCTGCAACACGCGACAGGCTGAACACGCGACAGTGGGCTAAAGCCCACGCTCCAACACGGTTCATGGCCCCGATGCGTGACAAGTCGTTTATCATCAACGCTCCCCATGAATCTCCCGGTGTCTGGTTTAAATATCAACGACTTACAAAAGACGAGGTTCAGGGGTTCAAAGCGCGAAATTCCATTTGGGAGAAATCTCTCCCCGCTGGTGCGGGGCGAGGGAAATGAGAACAGGTTTGCAGGAGAGCGGGCGGTTTCGGCGGGCAGCCGATCGCTCTTCTCCCTCGCCTCCATGGTTCATGGAGGAGAGGGGCGGGGAGAGGAGGACGTGCCTCGCGGGGCGAGGGAAATGAGAACAGGTTTGCAGGAGAGCGGGCAGCTTGTCATCGGGCAGCCTGCCGCAGGGCGGCGGCGCGGGCATCGAGGATCTTGGCAGAGACAGTCGTGGCGGTGCCGAGCTCCTGGGCGAAGGTCGAGACCTTGAACTCCTCGATCAGCCAGCGGAGCTCGATCCAGAGGGTGCGGATGGAATCGCTGGATTCCGCAGCGGCGCGAGTCAGGCGGAGGCAATCGAGATAGGGCGCAACTCGAGCGGCTTTCTCGGCGTCCTTGGCGGGGCTCAGGGCCGCGCGGTCGGCACGGATGACCAGCGCGCGAAGGTATCGGATGATGTGAGCCAGACGCGCGAACGGGGTCGAGCGAAGGAAACCCGGGTGGACAAGGCGCTCGATGTCGGCGCGCAGGGTGGAGTATGGGCGGCGATGAAGGAGGATTTGCTGCCGGAGCTCGAGGATCTGGCCCAGCCGATCGGAGAACCGGGGCACGAGGTCTCGGATCTCGAGGTGGGCGCGGTCGATGAAAGAGGCGAACCCGGCGGCCGTGAGGGGCGGCAGGGGCGGATCGACCAGCAGATGAGCGCGGAAGTGGCACTCGGCATCGTGGATGAACGGTTCGATGGGGCCGAGCGTTGCGCAGAGGACCTGGCGCCGGCAGGCCTGGCGGAGGTCTTTCATCAGCCAGGCGAGATCGCGGGCGAGGACGAGCTCGGCCAGCCGTGGCAGGCCCGCTCGAGTGGCCCGGGCGGCATCGGCGGCCGCGCGGAACAGGCGGAGGTGGACGTCGCCCTGATCGAGGTCGAGCCCGGGAAAGGCGCGCAGCGGGAAGCCAGCGATTTCGGCGACGAGGATCGATTCGGGAAGATCGCCCAGGGTCCAGTGGGTGAGGCGGTAGCGCTCCCACTGGCGGGCGGCGCGCTGCCAGGCATCGGATTCGGCGGTGGAATCGTGGCGGGAGAGGCGGTCGCGGAGGGCATCGAGGCCGCGGTCGGCGGCCAGCGGCTGGCTCTGAGGGCCGACCGCCTCGAGCCGCGGCTGGAGGTGGGATGGGAGATCGCCTGCAGGCCAGTCCGCCACGGGAACGGCGACGCCGTAATGGTCGAGAACGAAGCGGCTGACGGCTTTCAGATAATGGGAATCGCGGGGCGCGAGTGCGCGAGCCATTTCGCGGGCTTTGGGGGCAAGGGGCAGGAGCTGGCGGCGGATGGATTTGGGCAGGTGGTGGAGCATGTGGACGAGCCGCTCCTCGCGAAGGCATGGCACGAGCCACTCGAGGAGGCCGGGCTCGATCACTTCGGCAAGGGTGACGGGGAGGTGGAGCGTGACGCCATCGTGGTCCTGGCCCGGCGCATACGAATAGGTCACTGGCAGCGATTGATCGCCCACGGGGACCGTGTCCGGGAATCGCTCTAAATCGAATTCGGCGGCGTGATCGCCGAGGAGATCGGCGGGCTGGGCGTGGAGGAACGATGGCGCCCGGTGGACTTGTTCGCGGAGGAGACGGTTCAGGGCGACGACGGATGAAACCGGCGGCATCTGCTGCCGGTAAAAGGCATCGAAAACGGCATCGAGATCGGGGATCACCCGCTGCCGAAGCCGGGTTTGCCAGATCTCGATCTTCTGACGGAGCTGGTGGTTATGTTCGAGGAATCGATAGAGGGGAGCGACAGCTGAGGGCGGGCTGGCCAGCTCGGCTGGAGAGTGCACCGGGCGATCGAGAACTGGCCGCCTCGTGACGTCGGTGGCTTCGGAGGTCCGCCTCCTTACCTCGGCGGCTGCGGGAGGATGATGAGAGGCCGCCCAGTGGTCGCGGATCTGTTCTTCGACCAGGGCCGCGCGGGTGAACAGGGCCGCAGCCCCTTCCGGATCCACGCGCTCGAACGGGATCGCATGATCCTGGACCGTGAGGCCGTTCAGAGTCACTGTCTCATTGACGAGGACGCGGCCGGAAGACGGATCGAAACGGGGATCGCGGTGCTTGCGCCGGCAGAGGTGCGGGGCCAGTTCGAGGATCCATGCGGAATCGATGGCGGCAGCGGTGCGGAGGAAGAGCCTCGAGGTCTCGACCAGCTCGCCGGCAACGAGCCAGTCGGGCTGGTGAGATGCAGGGGCGCCGCGCAGGGGCACGCGGCCCACATCGCGCGCATCGGCCGCCGTGTAGGCCGGGTCCCCTGAAGCGGCGTTTGCAGCCCCGCCGCGTGGGGGCACGCGGCCCACATCGCGCGCGTCGGCCGCCGTGTAGGCCGGGTCCCCTGACCCGGCGTCTGCAGCCCCGCCGCGTGGGGGCACGCGGCCTGAAGGTTTCTTTTGAGAAGATTCGGTTTTGTGGAACAGGCCGGAGCCAGGGAAGATCATGGCGGTGCGGCTGCCGGAGACCTGATAGAGATTCTTTTCCGTGCGGCGGGCGACGTTGCTCCAGAGGCCGGTGAGGATCGAGCGATGGATGGCGGCGCGGTCGGCCGGGGCGGATGGGGGCGGGCAACCATCGAGGTCGGCGAGGGATTCCTCGAGCTGGGCGTGGAGGTCGCGCCATTCGCGCATGCGCCGGTAGGAGAGGAAGTGGGATCGGCAGAACTTGCGGAGCTGGTTCTGGGTCTTGAGGGTGTCCCAGGTGTCGTGATAGGCGTTCCAGATATTGAGGAGGGCGAGGAAATCGGATTGTGGATCCTGGAACCGGCGCTGGGCAGCGTCGGCGCTGGCCTGCTGGTCGAGGGGGCGTTCGCGGGGGTCCTGGATGCTGAGGCCGGCGGCGATGATCAGGACTTCCGGGAGCGCGTTTTCGCGCCGGGCCTCGAGGATCATGCGGCCGATGGTGGGATCGATGGGGAGCCGGGCCAGCTCGAGGCCCAGCGGGGTCAGCTGGCGGTGCTCGTCGAGCGCGCCCAGCTCCTCGAGGAGCTGGTAGCCGGCCTGGATGGCGGCGGGAGCGGGCGGATCCAGGAACGGGAACGACTCGATGGCGCCGAGGCGGAACGCCTCCAGGCGCAGGATGACCTCGGCCAGGTTGGCGCGCTGGATCTCGGGCATGGTGTAGAGGGGGCGCGCGGAGAAATCGGCGGCCGAGAACAGGCGGTAGCAGACGCCGCTCGAGATGCGTCCGCAGCGGCCCTGGCGCTGGTTGGCGCTGCTCTGGGAGATGGGCTCGACAGGGAGACGCCGGGTGCGGGTTCGGGGATTGTAGCGGCTGATCCGGGCCAGCCCGGTGTCGACCACGTAGCGGATGCCCGGGATCGTCAGCGACGTCTCGGCGATGTTCGTCGCGATGACAATCTTCGGGCGGCTCGAGGGGGCGAACACGCGCTGCTGCTCGGCGGCGCTGAGCCGGCCGAACAGGGGGATGAGTTCGATGCCGGCGGGCAAGGACGATTCAAGCCGGTCGCGCGTCTCGCGGATGTCGCGCTCGGCGGGCATGAACACGAGGATGTCCCCGGCGCCCTGGCCGCTGACGATCTCCTGGACCGCAGCCACGGCGGCGTCGATGTAGGTCTGGTCCCCGGTTTCCTCGGCCTGCTCGTCGATGGGGCGATAGACGGTTTCGATGGGGAACATGCGGCCGGAGACCTCGATGACAGGGGCGTGGCCGAAGGCGGCGGAGAAGGGCCGGGTATCGATCGTGGCGGAGGTGATGAGGAGCTTGAGATCGTTGCGGCGTTCGAGGAGGCCCTTGAGATAGCCGAGGAGGAAATCGATGTTGAGCGAGCGCTCGTGGGCTTCGTCGAGCAGGATGACCTCGTATTGAGCGAGCCAGGGATCGCTCTGGATCTCGGCCAGCAGGATGCCATCGGTCATGAGCTTGATGGACGTTTCGGGCCGGGTATGGCTGGCGAACCGGATCTGGCAGCCGACGGGGCCGCCCCACTCGACATCGAGCTCCTGGGCGATCCGGCGCGAGAGCGAGACGGCGGCGACGCGGCGGGGCTGGGTGCAGCCGATCGTGGCGCGGGCGCCGAAGCCGGCCTCCAGGCACATCTTGGGAAGCTGCGTGCTCTTGCCCGAGCCGGTCTCGCCGGCGAGGATGATCACGGGATGGGCGCGGATGGCGGCGACGATCTCGTCGCGCCGGGCGGCGATGGGGAGGTCGGCGGGGTAGCGGATCCGGCCGGCGAGCCGCGCCCGCTCGTGGCGGAGGCGGATGGAATGCCGGGCTTGATCGAGCAGGCGCTGGACGATGGCCGGGGCGGCGGCGGGCAGGTGGGGAGCCGAGAGAAGGCGAGCCAGGCGCGATCCCAGCCGGACCTGATCGGCCAGGACGCATTGGGGCAGGAGCGTCTTGAGCTGCTCGATCGCCGTCATGATCGGCGGAGGATCAGGCGGTGATCGATCCGGCGGGTCTGGTCGTACTCGAGCGGCGGGAGGTCGACGAGGGTGGGGGAGTGTGTCTCGTGGAGGATGGTGCGGGCGAGCGATTGGAGCTGCTGCCAGCGGGGATCATCGAGCGCGGGGGCGTGGGCGATCCGGCGGAGCAGGCTCCGCCACTCGATGATGATCCGGTCGACGTCGCCGGGCCCGAGCTGATCGGTGACGTACTCATGTTTGGCGAGGGGATTCTGGTGGATCGATGCGACGATTTGACCGGCGCCATCGCCGTATTTCGGGGGGACGCCATTTTCGAGGTAGCCGGGAACGGTGTGGAGGCCGAACAGCCGGTGGCAGGCGTTGGCGAGGCGGCCGCCCCAGCGGTTGTCTTCGCCGCAGAATCGGAAGCCGGCATCGATGTTGGCGAGGTCGTAAACGAGCTCCTCGATCGGATAGGACAAATCCTCGAGGGCGGCAGCGATGGCCAGCCCGTCGCCCTGGCTGAATAAGCTGACGATGCGGCCGCGCCGGGTGGGGACGCCGCCGGCGTCGACGAGGCCGAGCCGGCGCCACAGCATGGCGACACCGGTTGCGGTGGGCCATTGGCGGCAGTCATCGGCATGCGGGCAGCCGGCGCAATCGGGCGACATGACCTGGCGCTCGGGCGGCCGCCATAGCGGGACGCCGTGGCCATCGGCCGGAACGCGCAACGTCAGCTGGGCCAGGCTGACGCAGGCGAGGATTTTGTGCGGCTGCTCGTCGAATCGGACCAGGGGGGTCCGCTGGCCGGCAAGGGCGTCGCGGATCCGGGGGGCGAGGGTGTCGGGCCAAAGGGCCGCCGCCACCTGCCGCCGAGGCCACTGGATCAGGCGCCGGATCCATTTGGGCAGGACGAGGCGATCCGGGTCCAGGCGCTCGGCCACGGTGACCGCCCGGCCGTAGGTGGCAAGGCCACCGTGCTCCTCGAGGACGATCAGGGCGCCCGCACCCACCCGCTCGAGGGCGGCCGGCACGCTCAGGGCGGGCCGGAGGCGAACGGAAGCCGCCCGGTCGTCCGCGGGATGGGACGCGGGATCGGAGGGCGGCGCGTTCTCGAGGACGCGGATGTCGGCCAGGGGATGCTCGGTGCAGGGCGGATACGGCTGCCACTGGCCGCGGCTGTTGCGGAGCTGGCGGATGCGATGGCGGACATGGCGGGCCCGCTCGGCATCGGTCTTGAGGCCGCAGGGCGTGTCCGGGCTTTCGAGGGAATGCTCGACGCCGAGGAAGATCGGCTTGGCCGAGAAGAGGCGGGTCTGGATGCGGACGGCCTCGGCGTACGGCTCGAGCCCCTGGGCGGCGGCGGCGTCCATGAGGCTCAGGAGTGTATTCCAATCGACCATGCCGCATCGGCTGAGGTGGATGGGATGGCCATCGCGCATGCGGATCTGGTTGGCGGTGACGAGGACGAAGCCGGTCTCGTCGATGCCGCGGCGCCCGGCCCGGCCGAACATCTGGAGGATCTCGTCGGGGCGCAGCGGCTGCTCGAGGAGATCGCGGCGGTAGGACTCGCCGGCGAGGGCGACGCTGCGGAGGGAGAAATTGATGCCGGCGGCCAGGCCCATGGTGGCGACGACGACGCGGAGCTGGCCGCATTTGGCGAGCGGCTCGATGACGCCGGCGCGGGCGGCATAGCTCAGCCCGCTGTGGTGGTATGCGATCCGGCACTTGAGAAGGCGGGCGAGGGAATCGCCGACGAGCTGCTTCTGGATGGGGCTGAGGGCCAGCGGGTGGGGGTTGGGGAGGTATCGGGCCAGCTCGATGGCGAGACCTTCGGCGGCCTGGCGGCGCGGGGCGAAGAGCAGGATCGGGCCGAGGCCTTCGGCGAGCGCCTTGGCCACCACGCGCGGCCAGTAGCCGCGGATGGCCAGCGGAATCGAGTAGCTGAGCTGCTCGACCAGGACCTCATCGAGCGGGACGGGCCGGACATCCTGTCGGACCAGGACGGCCCGGCGGCCGAGCCGGGTCAGCCAGCGGACGATGTCATGGGGATTGGCGACGCTGCCGCTCAACAGCAGCAGCTGCGTCTGAGGGGGCGCCAGGGCCAGGGCCAGCTCGTAGTTGAGCCCGCGGTCGGGGTCGCCGATCATCTGGTATTCGTCGACGACCAGCAGGGCTGGGCCCAGGCCCCGAATGAGCCGCTGCTTCTGGGTCTCGAGCGTGGCGACGAGGATGGGGGCGTCGAGGTTGTCGGAGAGATCGCCGGTGGCGATGCCGACATTCCAGCCCCGCGCGCGCCATTCGGCGAGCTTATCGTTGGCCAGGGCGCGGGTGGGGACGGTGTAGACGGCGGGGCCGCGGGCTTTGCCCTGGTGGGACCAGAGCTCGAAGATGAGCGTTTTGCCAGCGCTGGTGGGGGCCTGGACGACGACATCCTCGCCGCGGCGCAACGCGGCCACTGCCTGCTGCTGCCAGAGATCCGGGAGGATCAGCCGGTTGAACTGCGGCAGGTGGGCCAGTTGTTCGGCGATCGTCGACACCCATCCACCTCGATGCCGGCCCGGACGGATCCGAAGCCGGCGGTTCGCAAAGCCTGGAAAGGCGGCCCGCTACGCTTTCCCCCAGCGGCGGAGGACCTCGAAGGTCTTCTCGACGCTGACCAAAGGCGGGAAGGCGTCGCTTTCGTATTCGACAATGTACCACTCGGTGCGGCCGCTCGTTTCGCAGAGGCGGAAGATCTCGGGCCACGGCAGCTCGTCGTCGCCGATCAGGGCATTGGGTTTGGCTTTCGAGAAGGGTTTGAGGTGGACGGTGGCGGCCCGGCCGGGATAACGCTTGAGGTAGACCGTGGCGTCCCCGCCCCCATGCATGGCGTTGCCGGTGTCGAACTGCATGATCACCTCCCGCCGAGTCCCGCCGAAGAAGGTGTCCCAGGGCAGCTCGCCATCCAGGGCGACGAACTCGGTCGTGTGATTGTGGTAGCCGACACGGAAACCCTCGGGCCGGACCTTCTCGGCCAGCTCGTTGAACAGGTCGGCGGTCTTCTGCCATGCGGCCTTCGATTTCGTGTAGGATGCCGGCAGGCCGGGCACGATGAGGTATCGATTGCCCAGCGTGCGATTGAACTCGATGGTCTTCGGAAGGCTGTCGCCGAGCAGGGTATCGATGCCGGTGTGCGTGCCGCAGCATTTGAGGCCGTTGTCGTCGAGCAGCTGGCGCAGCGTCTTGGCATCGCGTTCGTAGTAGCCGGCAAACTCGACTCCCTTGTAGCCGATCTTCGCGACGGCCTGGATCGTGCCGTTGAGGTCGCGGGCGCAATCGTTCCGGACCGAATAGAGCTGGAGGCCGACCGGGATGCGCCGGGTGCGGGGCCGGGACTCGGCGGCCCGGAGGCCCGCCGGGGCTGCCCATGCCAGGAGCGCGGCCGCGCCGGCCGTTTGCGTCAGGAACTCGCGTCGGGAACAAGGATTCATATTCATGGATTCACCCTTAACCGGCGGACCGGGTGGCGTCAAATGGATTACGGGCCCGCCGCGCGGCTCACGGGTCGTGCAGCCGGTAGAACCGTTGGTCCGCCGACGCGGGCTCGATGAACAGGCAGTCGGTCCGGTTCGAGGAATAGGGCGGCGGAATCTCTGTCCACAGGATGGGCGCGGCGCCAAGGCCGGCCGCCGCTTGGAGCCGCCAGTCGATGTCGGATTGCGGCCAGGCGACGACCACGCCGCCGGCGCCGGTGCTCGAGATGGACAGAGCCGGCCGGAGCGAGGCGGTGTTGGTGGCCAGCAGCACCACGTCGTTGCCGCCGCCGCCCCCGTAGGTGATGAGGAACTGGCGCGGCCCCGCCGAGACGAGCGCGCCTTCGGGCAAGCCCGCAAACGTGCCCGTAACGGCGTCCGTGCCGTCGTTGTTGACGATGACGAACGGCTGGCCTTCCTCGGGCAGCAGGCCGGCGGCGGAGAGGATCAGCTGGGCGCTGCCCAAGCCGATGCTTCCCTGGACGTTCATCTGGTCGGCGCCGGCATTGGCCAGCTCGAGAATGCACTCCGTCGAGCTGTCCAGCAGCAGATCCCCGCTGGTCAGGGTTCCTGGGCTGAGGCCGGGCGAGAGCGCGCCCCCGGTCGAGGTCACGCGGCCGGCGGCGCCCGTGCCGCCGAGCGTGCCCGCGCTCCAGATCAGCACATCGCTCGAAGGCTGCGAGCCGTTGATCCGCAGCGTGCCGCCTTCGATCCGGGTGTTCCCGAGGTATGAGTTGTCCGCGGTCAGGGTCCAGGCGCCGGCTCCCACCTTCCAAAGATACCCGGCGCCCGAAACCAGTCCGTCGAATGTGAAGCTGCTGCCGCTATGGCCGGCGATGAGGTGGCCGGAACCCAGCGTGATCGAGCCGCTGCCGGTCACGGCATCGATGCGGTCGTAATGGCCGTTGAGATCGAGCCGGCCGGAGCTGGCGATGGTGATGTCGGCATCGTTTGCGATTTGGTTGGCGCGCTCGAGGCGCACGGCATCGGCGCCCGCATCGCCTCTGCTGTCGCCGATGATCAGATCGCCCGGAACAGCGCCGTCGGCGGCGGTTTTGTCCAGGACCAGCACGCCGGCGTTCACCCTGGTCGGCCCCAGATAGGTGTTGGCGGCGGCCCCTGTCAAGGCGAGCACGCCCTCATCGCCCGTTGCGCGTTTGGTGATGCCGCCGGCGCCGCTGATGGCGCCCGCCAAGTCCAATCGGGCGGTGGTGACAGCGTCGGTATAAAGGCTGACATCGAGATCGGCATCGAGGACAATGTCGCCGGTCCAGCGGCTCACGTCGCCGGATTTCAGCTCCGATGAAACGCCATTCACCGTGAGCATTTCATTCGTGATGGTAAGGTTGGAGAGCCCCAGCGCGCCGCCGCTGAGGATGGTGCCGCCGGCGGGGGAGCCCAGGCTGTGTTCGTCCACGGCCGTCACGCCGCCCTCGGCAATAGTGAGCGGGCCGCGGAACGAGTTGGACGATTCCAGCCACAGCCAGCCCGGGCCGTTCTTGGTCAGGCCCCCGGTGCCGCTCACGCTGGCATGGATGGCCAGGTAGGAGCTTGGATCCACCGTCACCGTGCGGACGGCTGATCCCAGGGCCAGATGCCCTCGGATGCTTGCCGGGAACATGTCCACCGAGCTGGCGCGGATTTCGCCTCCCAAGGTCAATGTGCCGTCCCCGGTGAGAACGGCGCCGGTGTTCAGCGTCATGTCACCCACTGCGTCGGAGCAATCGTTCAGGTCCAGCCGGCAGCCAACGTTCACCGTGATGTCCGCCGAGCCGTCTATCTGGTAGTTCCGCAGCTCGATGGCCGATGCCGGCGGCGGCGCATCGCCAGCGGCGCCAACGATGAGGCTGCCCGGACCGGGCAGCGCGCCATCGACGACGTTCTTGTCAAGCCAGAGCGCGCCTTCGGCGACCACCGCGTTGCCGGCGAACGTGTTGGCGGTCGAGCCCGAGAGGATCAGCGTGCCGGGCTGGCCCTTGATGAAACCGGCCGGGCCGGCGACTCTGCCTTCGAGGTTGAGATACCGGTTGGTCTGGACGGTGATCACCGAATCCGTCGCCAGAGTGACCGGGCCGGCCCATGAGTTCGAGCCGCCGATGGAGGTCAGCGCGCCGGAGATGCCGTCCCCGGCGCCGTTCAGGGTGAGAGGCTCGGGGCCGATGTGGCGGCCGCTGGCCAGGACCAGCACGCCGCCGGCGTTGACCACCGTGCCGCCGGCCGTCGAGCCCAGCGCCGCGTCGTCGTAGAGATAGACCAGGCCGTCGTTGACCGTGAGGGCGCCGCTGAAGCTGTTGGCCGAATGCACGGCCAGCGCGCCGGGTCCGGTCTTCGTGAGGCCGCCCGTGCCGCTGACGGCCGCCAGCAGGTCGAAGTCCGGGCTGCCGCTCGAGTTGGCAATCTCGAACGTGCGAGGGGCCGGAAGCACCACGCTCCCCTCGAGGGAGGGCCGGCCGGCGCTGGCGTAGTTGGCGGTGACATCGCCGCCCAAAACCAGCTGGCCGCCCGGGCCGCTGCTGGCCCGCCCCGCGGTAAAGGTCAGCGGCCCCACGATGTCGTTGTGTCCGTTCAGGTCCAGCCAGCCGGACGAGTTAATGGTGATGGGGATGGAGGCGATCTGTGAATGGGCCATTTCCCGCACAACGTCGGCATCGGGACCGCCGAGGCCGTCGCCGATGATCAGCTGGCCGTGCGCGATTGCGGGGGCGACGCTCTTGTCCAGGATCAGAGTGCCTTCGTTGACCACCGTGTTTCCGGCGAACGTGTTGGCGGTCGAGCCCGAGAGGATCAACCCGCCCGGCTGGCTCTTGATGAATCCGGCCGGGCCGGCGATCACGCCCTCGAGGTTGAGATACCGATTGGTCTGCACCGTGATCACCGAATCCGTGGCCAGGGTGACCGTGCCGGCCCACGTGTTGTAGCCGCCGATGGAGGTTAGCGCGCCGGCGAAGCCGTCTCCGGCGCCGTTCAGTTCGAGCGGTTCGGCGCCGATGTGGCGGTCGTTGGCCAGCACCAGCACGCCGCCGGCGTTGACGACCGTGCCCCCGGCGGTCGAGCCCAGCGCCGCGTCGTCATAGAGATAGACCAGGCCGTCGTTGACCGTGACGGCGCCGCTGAAGAAGTTGTCGCCGCGCAACGCCAGAGCGCCGGCGCCGGTTTTCGTGAGGCCGCCCGCCCCGCGGATGGCCGCCTCGATGTTCAGGTCCGGGCTGGTCGGCGAGTTGGCGATCTGGAAGATCTCGACGCTGGCCAGCTGGACATTGCCTTCGAGAGCGGGAATGGCCGAGCTCGAGTTGACGGTCACGGCGCCGGACAGGGAGAGCATGCCTCCTGCGCCGCTGCTGGCTCGTCCGCCCGTGAAGGTCAGCGGGCCCAGGGTATCCGAACAGTTGTTCAAGTCCAGCCAGCCAGATCGATCGATCCGGATCGCGACGGTGGACCAGAGCTGGTCGTCGTCGGCGTAGCGCACCACATCCGCATTGGCGCCTCCCTCGCCGTCGCCGATCGTCAACGTGCCGTATCGGATGGCCACGCCCCCGGTTTTGCCCAGGACCAGCGTGCCTTCTTCGACTCGGGTATCGCCGCCGTAGGTGTTGCCGACCGCGCCCGAGAGGATCAGCGTGCCGGCGCCTCGCTTGGTGAGGCCGCCGGCGCCCGAGATCGGGCCAGCCAGGTCGAGAGAGAGGCCCGACCCGGCCGAGGAGAAACTCACGGAGGTTTCCTGCAGGAGCGTGATGGGTCCTGCCCACGAGTTCCCGCCGTCGGTGACCCAGAAGGCGCCGTGATAATAGCTCGTGTTCATGGTCAGAGGCTCCTCCGGAACATGAATCCCGCCTTCGAAACCGATGTAGGAGCTGTCGTTCGCCACCGTGCCTGCGCTCGAGCTGCCCAGCGCCCACGCGTGGCCGACAAAGAGAAGCGCCCCGTGCTGGAGCGTGAGTGTGCCCGTGAAGGTGTTGGACGCGGCGAGCGTGATTTCAGCGACATCGCTCGAGGTCACAAAGATGTTGGCCGAACCGCTGATCTGCGCCGTCACGCGGAGCTCGGGATTCCATGTGCCGTCCACGAGCGTGAAGGTCCGGGCGCCGGAGCCCACCGACAGGCGGCCGCCGATCGTCGAGGCGTGAGTGGTGCTGGTTGTGGCGGACACGCCGCCGGCCAGGGTCAGCAGCCCGGCGCCCGTCTCGATGTCCCCGCTGGACAAGGCCAGGTCGCCGATCGTCTCGTTGAAGCCGTTGAGGTCAAGGATGGCGCCGCGATTCACGGTCACTGCCGTCGCCACGGGCAACTGGTGGCTGTTGAGCCAGAGCACGGTGTCGGTGCCGACGGTATTGCCCACGACCAGGTCTCCGGCCATGGCGCTCATGCCGCTGGTTTTGCTCAGCTCGAGCGTGCCGACGTTCACGCGGGTGGTTCCGGTGTAGGTGTTGGCCGCCGAGCCGTAGAGCCGCAGGCTGCCGGCGCCATTCTTCGTGATGCCGCCGGTCCCGCCGATCGCGCCGCTCAGCCGCACCGCGCCCGAACCGGTCGCTGTCAGCGAGTAACCCTCGAGCGCGATGTCCCCCGACACATACAGAAATGCGCCGTCGGTGACGCACTCGATCTCCTGCGATCTGCCCAGCGCGATGTCCAGCACGACCTCGGCGGAGGCGCCCGCGCCATATGTGGTGGTGATGCCGTTGGACAGGGTCAGCGAGTTGCCCCGCAGGGAGTAATTGGCGCCCGAGATCGTGATCGAATGGTAGTGGCGTGGGGTCCCGATGTTGTTCGTGTTGAGCAGGTGGGCCGCCCCGGCGGGGAACACCAAATCATCGCCATCCTGCGGCCGGGTGCCGGTGCTCCAGTTCGCGGCCGTGAACCAGTATCCGTCCGAGCTGCCGTCCCAGGTGAGCGTGGCGGCGGGGATCAGCCCCGGCATCAGCCCGAGCAGCAGACCGACGGACAGGAGGCGGATGGCGCGGCAGCCAAACCGGCATGTTGAGAGGTCAAGAGCGAGCGTCTTCATTGCTTCATCCTCCACGCGCTTTCGAGTCCAGGTGAACGTGGCCCCTCCTTTTCGAGCCGTGCATCCGAAAGGGTGCGCGATGAACGATAGGATAGGGGCGGTTGAGATTCTTAACAGCCTTGTAGCACAGGATCAGACTGCTGTCAAGGGCGCCGATAGCGCGGCATTCATGGGCCCAAGACAAAATTCTTCGGCGCAAAATGTGAGCCTGCCCCTCCGCCCGTTCGGGCGCCCCCGTTGGTTCCCAATGGCGGAGAGGGAGAACTGCAGACGGCCACCGGTCGCAAGCCCGCTCCGGTTTCCCTCCCCCCGCGAGGATCGAGCGGGGGGAGATGGTAATGGTTGTCCATCAACACGAAGGCATGGACCTCCGTCCCGAACCGTTCCAGCAGCTCGGCGGAATCGGTCAAGAATCCCCGTGCCTCACTGCAGCAATACGCGCACCCGGACAAACTGTGCGGAGCCGTCCGAGACAACGATCCGAGTCAATGGCGTTCCTGTCCCTGGCACATCCATCGCTCCGCTGACCCCGGTCCAGGGGCCGGAAAGTGAAGGGGCGCTCTCCAGCGTGTAATACCGGGTCTTGCCGTTGTACCACACCTCGGTGGCCGGGAGGGTCTCGCAGGACACTTCCATCCCGCCGCTCACCGGCCGGGCGGCCAGGTTCAACTTCGACGACGCGATGTTCGGATCGGTGCCCGCAACGAACTCCGCGGCATTGCTCAGGCGGTCGTCGTCCGGGTCGTCTGCTTCCGAGTACGCCTCCACACCCCCAAACTCCCCAGTTTCCCAACCGTCCATCAGCCCGTCGTTGTCTACATCATAGATGGCTTCGCCGACTTGCTGCAGAAACGCATCGTACACCGCATCGATGATCCCCCCGCCGGAGGCGCCCAACCGCACGATGACCATCGACCACTCGGGAATCACAAAGCACTTGTTGTTATTGGCTCCGCTGGCCAAATAGGCGCCCAGCGGCGCATGCGGAAACTTGCGCGTGCCGGTGGCATCGACCCCGTTGATCCACCAATTGAATCCATAGCAGCCCGGCCCATCGACACAGGAATGGTGAACTGGGTTATTGTGCTTCGAATCTTGAACTTAACTTTGTCCGCGAGTCCATGAGCTTTTGCTTTTTTCGCTTGCGATTTCACGGCACCCCCCATTGCTTCACCGCGCGCGATTTCATCGTGACATCGGACTCCCGGATGACAGAATCGATGGATGACAGGCGAGATCCAGAGGCGAGTTCACCTGGGTGGTCGGCGAGCGGCCATCGTTCAGCTGCGATCGAGATCGACTTGCTGGCATCCCGTCTCAGGGGTGAATCGACCGGGCCTTCTCGATCGGTTCGGCGCCGCCGGGAGCGCGCGGGTCGGGCGGGTCGGGCGGGTCGGGCGGGTCACGGCCCTGGCATGGATCGGTTTGTGCCATGTCGCTTGCGTGATCCAGATGCGTGCCGATCCATTGGCTGCTGCCCCGCGGGATTGGCGCGGCATGGTGCAGTCCGGCGATTTTCAGGAGATCTCCCCCGGGCAGTGGACCTCGCCCTGGGTGCGGCCGGCCTTTTCCTTCGACGAGCTCATTTATTCATGGCGCACGGATCGTCCGGGCGACGCGTTCCGGCTCGACCTGCAGGTCCGGTTCGGTCCGTCTGACGAAACGGGCTGGCTCTACGCCGGATCCTGGGGCGCGGTGACGAACCTCACCACTGGCCGAAGGCCTCCCGCCTTCGACCGAGGGGTGCTGGACATGGACTGGCTGAAGCTGAAGGCCAAAGCGGCCGAGTTCCGCTTCCGGGTGACGGGGGCGGGAGCGGCCGTCCTGGCGAATCCGCCCGCTCTGACCGTGATTGCGACGGACAATCACGCCGCACCCTTCCATGGGGAGGGCGAATCGCCTCGAGTGGCCGCGCGGGTGCTCGAGGTGCCGCTGCGCCGGCAGCTCGATGCGCGGGGGCAGTGGATGAAAGACCGCTGCCAGTCGGCCGCGCTCGCCTCGGCCATGGAGTATTACGGCAAATCCGTTCTGCTGGAGGATATCGTTCGGCTCACGCACGATCTCGAGTACGATTATCCCGGGATCTGGCCTCGAGTGATCGGCGCCGCGCGCGAGTTCGGATTCGAGGGGCACATCGGGCGATTCCGGGACTGGGCCGCGGTCCGCCGCGCGCTGGCCGAAAACCAGATGATCCTGTGCTCGATCCGGATGAACGAAGGGGACTGCCAAGCGCCGCCCTACGCCTCGATGGGAAACCATATCGTGGTGCTCTGCGGGGTGACGGACGATGGCCGGGTGGTGGTGGCCGACAGCGCGCTGGGCAAGAGCGGCGCCGGCCATCTCTGCCAGTGGCTCCAGAGCGATTTCGAGACGGTCTGGATGCGGACGAAAGGCGGGATTGCCATGGTCATCCGTCCGCCTCCGGGGGCTGTCGAGCGCCGGGTTCAGTCCCTGCCGCCTTTCCCCGCCGATCGCGCCCTGCCCGCGGGCGACGATCATTAGAAAACGATCGATTTGGCTGTAACGCTCCCCGACCAGCGTCCTGGCGGCGGACCGTGCGGCCATCGTTGGTGCGGCCATTCCGGCCGGCCCGCCGCCGCCGACCAGCGCATCCAGCGCTGGACATGGACGCAGTTCGCGGCGAATTTGCTTCCGTCGAGTTCGGCCGTTTGGTAAGCAAAGGCGATATGCTGACTTACAAGGCACTGATATTTTTCGTTTGGCTGATGAGCCAGGCGGGGGGGGGATTGACGGATCGGGGGCCTGTGGATCAAGCGAACCGGTACGAGTTGACCAACGGGGACGTCCTGAAGGGGGAGATCGCCTCGGCCAATGAAGATGGATTGGTGATCAAGCTCGATGTGGGCGGCTTCTCCGAGCGGGTTAGCTGGCAGGATCTCACGCAGGACACCCTGAAGCGGCTGATGCGCGATCCGAAGATGTTCGAGTGGGTGGAGCCGTTCGTGGACATCCCGCTCGAGGTCAAGGCGCGGGCGATTCCCAAGAAGCGGCCGATCACGATTCAGCCGGTGTCTCGAGTGGATCTGCCGCCTCGGCCGGGGAGCTTCATGGCGACGGTGACTGCTCCATTGAATCTGGCGTTCCTGGGGCTTCTCTTCGCGGCGAACTTGTTCGCGGCATACGAGGTGGCGATCTACCGGCGCCGGCCGGCGGCGCTGGTGTGCGGGGTGTCGGCCCTGCTGCCGGTGATCGGCCCCCTCCTCTTTTTATCGCTGCCGGGCGCGGAGGAGACGATCGAGGAGTTCGAGGCCCCGCCGACGGAGGCCGACGCCTCGGCCCGGCAGACGGGCCGGATCCCGACTCCGGCGGGCGTCTCGAGCTCGCTTTCGATGGCGAAGTCAGAGAGATCGACGGGCGGCGGCCTGGAGCCGGCGATCTACAAGCGAGGCGAGGTCGAGTTCAACCGCCGGTTCTTCGAGGTGAAGTTTTCCCCCTATTTCCGCGTGGTGTTGAGCGAGGCGGAGAAGAGCATGGTGATCGTGGTATCGACGCCGCGGCGGGAATTCATCGCGACGCGCATCGCGCGGATCTCTTCGCTCGAGGTCCACGTCCAGCTCCAAGGGGGAGCGGGCGAGGTCGGGGTGCCTTTCGGGGAGATCACCCAGGTCCAGCTTCGGCCGAAGGACGCTCGAGGATGAGGCAATGACCCGGCAGTTCAGCGATCTGGTGGCCAGCGAGCTCTATTGCCCGCGCTGCCGGCAGGCGCGACCCGTGCGAGAGCGGCTGCTGCTGGTCCTGCCCACGGGCGAGCTCTACGAATACCGCTGCGCCGAGTGTGCCAGCTCCCTGGGGCAACGCACGGTCACGGAGCCTCCGGTCCGGAAAGCGGCGGGCCGGCCGGGATCCCGGGCGCGGCCTGGAAGGGCGGGCGGCCGGATTGTCCTCTGAAGCCGAAAGGGGGCGCATGCCGGGATTGCGGATTGTATTCATGGGGACAGCGGAGCTGGCCTGCGCCAGCCTCGAGGCGCTGGTGCGGTCCGCGGCAGTCGATGTGGCCGGGGTGATCACGCAGCCGGACAGGCCGCGCGGCCGGGATCTGCGGATGCAGCCGCCGCCGGTGAAGGAGGTTGCCCAGCGGCTGGGGCTGGCGGTGTTCCAGCCCGAGCGGCTGCGCGATCCGCAGGGGATCCAGCCGGTGGCCGATCTGCGGCCCGACCTGGTGGTGGTGGCGGCCTATGGCCAGCTGCTGCCGCCGGCGGTCCTGGCATTGCCCAGGCATGGATGCCTCAACGTGCACGCCTCGCTCCTGCCAAAATACCGGGGCGCCGCGCCCATCCAATGGGCGCTCTGGAACGGGGATCCAGAGACCGGGGTGACGGTGATGCGGATGGAAGCAGGCCTGGACACCGGGCCGATCGTGAGCCAGGAGCGGACGGCCATCGGCTCGGACGACAACGCGCGGAGCCTCCACGACCGGCTGGCGCGGCAGGGGGCCGATCTCCTGGTTCGAACGATCCCGGACTATGTGGCTGGCCGGATCGCCCTTCAGCCCCAGGATCCTGCCCAAGCCACCCATGCCCGGAAGATCGTCGCGGCCGATGGCAGGATCGACTGGACCCAGCCCGCCCGGCGGATCTGGAATCAGGTCCGAGCGCTCACCCCTTGGCCGGGTGTTTTCACGGAATTGCCGGGGACGACACCGCCGATCCGGCTCAAGGTATCGAAGGCGGAGGTGGCGGGCGAATGCTGCGGCGTTCCGGGCGAGATACGGGTCGGGGCGGCCAATCGGGACCTGGTCGTCGCGTGCGGAGAAGAGGGGATACGGCTGCTCGAGGTGCAGCGCGAGGGACGCCGGCCGATGAAGGCCGGCGAGTTTCTGGCGGGTTGGCGGTTCGAGCCGGGATCCCGGTTTCCGGCCTAAGGGGTGGACCCGGCAATGTCAGCGGCCCCGAAGCTGTTGGTGGTCGAACTGTGGGGTGTGGGGGACCAGGCCATGGCAACTCCATTCCTTCAGGAGGCCAGCCGGCGGTATCGGGTCTGGCTGCTGGGCAAGCCCTACGCCGCCGACCTCCGCCCCCGGTTCTGGCCCCAGGTCGAGGTCATTCCCTGGACGGCGCCATGGACGGTTCTGCGCGGGAAATATCGGCTCCATCGCTGGCCTTGGGGGGAGATCGCGCGCGTGGGGATGCGCCTGCGGCGGGAGCGGTTCGACTTCGGCGTGTCGGGCCGCTGGGATCCGCGGGATCATTTCCTGATGTTTCTGGCCGGGGTGCGCCATCGGATCGGATTCCGGCGGGCAGGAAGCCAGCTGTGGCTGACACGGGCGCTCGAGCCGCCCGATCCGCGGGCCCATCGGTATGACCTGTGGCGCGCGGCGGGCCGGCCGCTCGAGATCGATCTGCCCGAACGATCCCAGCGCAAAGCGCCGCCCGCTACAGGGCGCGCCTTGGGAGTGGTCCATACGGGAGCGGCGCAGCCGGTGCGGGTATGGCCGCTGGAGAGATATCGGGCGCTGGTCGACCGGCTCCGGCAGCGCGGCTGGACGGTCCAGGTCCTCTGCGACTCGGGGCAGCTGAATGAGTGGCGGCAACAGGGAGAGCCGGCGGCGGTCGCGCCAGGATCGGTGAGCGATCTGCTCGACTGGATGGATCGAGCCGCGTGGTTTGTCGGGAACGACTCGGGGGCCGGACATCTGGCGGCGATGGCAGGCGTCAGGACGTTCACGATCTTTGGGCCCCAAGTCCCGGCGGGATTCACCCCGCTCCACCCGGAGGCGGAATATATCGAGGGCAAGCCCTGTCCGGCCAAGCCCTGTTTCGATCTGTGCCAATACGCGGAGCCGCGCTGTCTGCTGGGTGTGAGCTTCGAGGAAGTGTGGGGGCGTCTGGAGCCGTGGCTCGGGCGCCCCGGGCAGCGACCTCCTCCGTGAGGGGTTCGGCGCCAGGGATGGATCCCGAGCTCGAGGCTCGCTGCCGATCGGAGCCGCGCGTTATTTGCTGCCAGGCTTGACGGCCGGCAGGGCCGCCAGATCGGCGGGGAGATCGTCAGGATCGAAGGTCTCGATGGGGAGCGCGATCAACTGGAACGACGGCGCGCCGAAATCGATCGGGCTTTGCGACCGATTGACCAGCATGGCAATGCCCGCCAGATCGCCCTGATGCTGGCGGACGATGTCGATCGTCTCACGAACACGGCCGCCTTGGGTGACCACATCCTCGACGACCAGGATGCGCTCCCCGGGGGCGATCTGGAAACCGCGGCGCAAGGCGAGCCGGCCCTCCTCCTTCTCGACGAATAGGAACCGCTTGCCCAGCTGGCGCGCCACTTCCTGTCCGATCACCAGACCGCCCATCGCGGGCGACACGACGGTGGCGGCGCCCAAAGGCCGGACCTGGTCGGCCAGGGCCTTCCCCAAGCGCTCGACCGTCGGCATGTCCTGCAGCGCCAAGGCACACTGAAAATAGAGCCGGCTGTGGCGCCCGCTCCGCAGGATGAAATGCCCCTCGAGGAGGGCGCCCGTCTCCTCGAAAATACGTATCGCTTCCGCGCTGGTCATGAGCCTATCCAATCAGATCGCCGTCAATCCGCAAGTTGGATCGATGAACTTCGAGCCAGGCTCGGGATCCCATTCGATCCACGGGCCGGCGGCATGAGTTCCGCGCTCGATCGAGGAAGATCAGACGGGGCATTGCCGGGCCTGGCGGCAGGGGATACAAATGGCGGGTATGGAGCTTGCATTCGACCGGGTCGAGCCGGCGCCGCTGTGCGGCCGGACCGACCGTTCCCAGGTGTGGGGGTGCGCCGTGGTCTTTCCGGTCGGCTCGCGCACGGTGATCCGAGCGCCCAGCGGGGCAGGCAAGACCACGCTCATCTCGGTCCTGTATGGCCTGCGGTCGGACTACACGGGCCGGATCCGTCTCGACGGGCGCGACCTGCGGGAGCTGGGGATTTCGGAGTGGACGCTTTTGCGGCGGCGGCGGCTGGGCCTGGTGCCGCAAGATCTCCAGCTGTTCGACGAACTCACCGCATGGGAGAATGTCGAGCTCAAGAATCGGCTCACGCGGCATCGGGCTCGGCATGTGGTGGACGCATGGTTCGAGCGGCTGGGCTTGGGCGGATTGCAGGGCCGGCCCGCGGGCAGATTGTCGCTGGGCCAAAAGCAGAGGGTGGCGCTGATCCGGGCCCTCTGCCAGCCGTTCGAGATGCTGCTGCTGGACGAGCCCTTCAGCCATCTGGACGAGGACAACGCGCGGCGTGCGATCGAGCTGGTCGAGGCCGAATGCGCCGCGGGCGGTGCGGGGTGGGTATTGACCAGCCTGGCGGGCGACCGTGGATTGGCGGGCGAGCGGGTCATGGACCTATGAGCTTATTGCGACTGATTTACCAGGGATTGGGGTGGATCCGGCTCGGGGGGATGGCGGGGGGCGTGATGCTGGGCTGGTGGCTGCTCTTCGGCGGGGTGCATCTGGCCCGGATCGTCCGCCAGACGCTGCGGGAACAGCGCGATCTTCTGGCGTCCGAGTATCTCATCGTGAACAAGCCGGTCGGCCTGGCGGGCCTGCTGAGGGCGGACACGGCCGGATTTACCGAGGCCGAGCTGGACGATCTGCGGAGGCAGCCGTTCGTGCAGTCGCTGGCGCCATTCCAGGCCGGCCGGTTCGCGGTGCGGGCATCCACGGGCGCGGACAGCGTCGTGCCGGGGCTGGAATCGGATCTGTTCCTCGAAGCCGTGCCGGACGAGTACCTCGATTTCGAGCCGACGGAGTGGCGGTGGGCGCCCGGGATGACGGAGGTGCCGATCGTGGTGCCGCGGGATTATCTGGCGCTATACAACTTCGGCTACGCGGCGAGCCGGAACTTGCCAACGATCAGCGAGTCGCTGATCCGGCTGGTCCGCTTCGATCTGCGGCTGGAGGGCGAGGGACAGGAGGCCCAGATGACCGGGCGGATCGCCGGCTTCTCGCAGCGGCTTCCGACCATCCTGGTCCCGTGGTCATTCCTCGAGTGGGCGAACGGCAGGTTCGGGCCGGGGGCCAGCCGGCCATCGAGATTGATCCTCCAGACGGACCGGCCTTCGGATCCAGGCCTGGCCGCCTATCTGGCGGCCCGCAACTACCAGTGCAACGCCGAGCAGCTTCGGGCGGGCCGGCGGGCCTCGACGATGCGGCTGCTGCTGACCGTGGTGGGTGGATTCGGGATTGTCGTGCTGGGGCTGGCGCTCTGGATACTGGGATTGAGCATCGAGCTGCTTGTGATCCGGAACACGGACCGGCTCCGGCGGCTGATTCTGCTGGGCTACCATCCGTCGTGGCTGGCGTGGCATTATGTGGGGCTGCTCGGCGCCCTGCTGGTGGCCGTCAACCTGAGCGCCCTGCTGCCTCTGCACTGGCTGGCGCGGCTGGCGGCGGACAACCTGGAGCGGGCGGGCTACGTCGTCGAATCGATCGCCCTTTGGCCGACGCTGGCGCTCATGGGGCTGGTCAGCCTGGGATTGCTGGCGGGTCCGGGGGCCTGGATCCGGCGGCAGGTCATCCGATTGGGGTGAAGGCGGATAAATCGCTTGTCACGGGGGTTGTTTCGGAGGTAGCATGCTGCATCCGTATGGCTGCAATTGGACGATTCCAAAAGGGCGACAGCACCTTTTTTGCGAAGGTGGTCGATGGCGAGCTGTTCCGTCTGCAGGGGGACGTGTTTGGCTCGCCTTCGTTCGAAAAGAAGCCGCTGCCGCTCAAGGGAGTGAAGACGCTGGTGCCCCTGACGCCATCGAAGGTGATTGCCGTGGGGCTCAACTATGCCGATCACGCGCGGGAGTCCGGCATGGTTCTGCCGAAGGAGCCTCTGTTCTGGCTGAAGGCGCCGACGTCGCTGATCCCGGATGGGGCCAAGATCGAGATCCCGTTTCCGCATCACCGGGTGGATTACGAGGCGGAGATGGCGATCGTGATCGGCCGGCGGGTGCGCAACGTGACTCCGGCGGCGGCGGCCCGCTACATTTTCGGGTATACGGCCGCCCAGGACATCAGCGACCGCACGATCCAGAATGCCGAGAGCCAATGGGCGCGATGCAAATCGTTCGACACCTTCACGCCGCTGGGGCCGTACGTCGAGACCAAGATCGATCCGCACGATCTGACCATCCAGCTTTTCCAGAACGGCCAGCTCCGCCAGAACTCGAACACCAGCCAGCTCATATTCAACTGTTTCGAGCTGGTGAGCTTCATCTCGACGAACATGACCCTGCTGCCGGGCGACGTGATTCTGACGGGCACGCCGAGCGGGGTGGGGCCCATCGAATCGAGCGACCGGATCGAGGTCCGGATCCAGGGGCTGGCGCCGCTGGTCAACACGGTGAAGTGACCGCGTCCTAGCGCGCCCGCTTGGCCGCCAGGAGGGCCGAGAGCTCGGGCCACGGTAGGGTGTTCACGACGTCGTTCTTGGTCAGCCAGCCTTTCCGGGCGATCCCGGCGCCGAGCCGGAGAAATTCGGCATGCTCCAGCCGGTGGGCATCGCAGTTGATCGCGCAGCGGACGCCCTGTTTTTTCGCATAAGGCCAGAGCCGCCAATCGAGGTCGAACCGGCACGGGTGCGCGTTGAGCTCGATCCAGGTGCCGGTGGCGGCGCATGCGTCGATGACGGCGGTCTCATCGAGGGGGTAAGGCTCGCGTTCGAGCAGAAGGCGGCCGGTCGGGTGGCCGAGGATATGGACATGGGGGTTCTGGGCGGCCTGGATCAGCCGGCGGGTCATCTCGGCCTGGTTTTGCGAGAAGCCCGCGTGGAGGCTGGCGACCACGACATCCAGCTCAGCGAGCAGCTCGTCCGGGAAATCCAGGCGGCCGTCCCCCAGAATGTCGACCTCGGCGCCGGTCAGCAGCCGGAACTCCGCGCCCGAGTCGGCGAGCCGCTGGTTGACCTGGTGGATCTCGCGGAGCTGCTTGCGGAGCCGCGAGGAATCCAGGCCGTTGGCCTGAAAGGAGGAGCGCGAGTGGTCGGTGATGGCCCAGTAGGCGCAGCCCAGCTCCTGCATGTAAGCGGCGATTTCCTCGATGCTCCCTTGCCCATCGCTCCAGTTCGAGTGGTTGTGCAGCGAGCCTTTCAGGTCCGTCCACTCGATCAGCCGCGGGATCTCGCCCTGTTCGGCGGCGGCGAACTCGCCCTGGTCTTCGCGCAGCTCGGGCGGCACATACGCCAGCCCCAGCTGAGCGAAGATCTCCTCCTCGGTCCGGCACGCCACGCGGAGCTCGGGATCCCGGGTCTCCTCGGCCGAGCGGAACAGGCCATATTCGTTGAGACGGAGCCCGCGGGAAATGGCGCGCTGGCGCATGACGATATTGTGCTCCTTGCTGCCGGTGAAATAGGCCAGGGCAAAGGGGTATTCGAGGTCGCTGACCACGCGGAGGTCGGCCTGCATGCCGCCATACAGGATGATGCTGGCCTTGGTCTCGCCCCGGGCGATGACGCGCTCGATTCCAGGGAGCCCTGCGAAGGAGTCGATTACCGCAGCCGGGCTCTTCGACGAAGCCAGAAAATCGAGGTCGCCGATGATCTCCTTGCCGCGCCGGACGCTGCCGGCCGGGCTGCATCGGATGACGTCGGGATGGGATCGCAGCGCGGCGAGGATGGGATCGGCCGCGGCGAGGGCATCGACGAGCAGATGGCGGCTGGCGTACTGGCGGCGGAACTCGATCCCTTCCAGGATCTTGCCCTGCGATTTCTCGCCAAAGCCATCAAGAGCCGCCACGCGGCCGGCACGACAGGCGGCTTCGAGCTCGTCCACGCCGGTGATCCCCAGGCGGTCGTGCAAGGCTCGGATCTTTTTCGGGCCGAGCCCGGGGATTTCGAGCAGGTTGATGAAACCGGGCGGGATCGAGGCCTGGAGTTCCTCGAAGTAGGCCAGCCGCCCCGAGGTGGCGAGTTCGGTGATCTTCTCCTGGAGCCCCTGGCCGATGCCAGGGAGCGTGCCGAGACGGTTTTCGGCAATGAGTTTCTCGAGCGGCTCGGCCAGTCCGCTGAGCGTCCGGGCGGCTTGGGCATAGGCGCGAGACTTGAACGGGTTCTCCCCTTTGAGCTCGAGGAGGACGGCGATTTGCTCGAGCACCTCGGCCACTTGGTCCTTGTCCATGGATCCAATAATGAGGTCGGCCCCGAAAAGCGCAACGCCAAAGGCCGCCAAGGCGCGCCCGCCGGCTTGCATCGGCCGAGCTTCCCGGGTTAAATCGGGCGCATGCACTGGCGGAAGATCACCTTGGCGGGGGTGGGTTTATTAGGCGGATCGCTTGGTCTGGCCATCAAGCAGCGGCGGTTGGCGGACCGAGTGGATGGCTTGGTGCGCCGGATGGCCAGCGTGTCGGAATGCACCCGGCGGGGCGTTGTGGACCATGCCACTCGGCACCCGGCCCGGTCCGTCGAGGGCGCCGATCTCGTCATCCTCTGCACGCCCATTGCCCGCATGCGTGAGATGGTCGAGTCGATGCAGCCCGGCCTGGAACCCGGGACCATTGTGACCGACGTCGGAAGCGTCAAAGGGACCGTGGTTCACGATCTCGAGCCGCTGATCTCGAGCGCGGGCGCCCATTTTGTGGGATCTCACCCCTTGGCGGGCACGGAGAAAAGCGGCGTCCTGGCCGCGCGTCCGGACCTGTTCGAACAGGCCTGGTGCGTGCTGACCCCGACGCCGCGGACATCGGCCGACGCGCTGGAGCGCGTGGACGGATTTTGGCGGGCCTTGGGGGGGCGCACGCTGCATCTGACGCCGGAGGACCATGACGAGCTGGTCGGCCGCTCGAGCCACCTGCCGCATATCGTCGCGGCGGAGCTGGCCAACTATGTTCTCAGCCCGCTGCACCCACCCGAGCAGGCGCTGCTTTGCGCCAGCGGGTTCCGCGACACCACGCGCATCGCATCCGGATCGCCGGAGATGTGGCGCGACATCGCCCTGGCCAACCGCAAGAACCTCATGCGCGTCCTGGGGGTGTTCATCGAGGATCTCGATGAGTTCCGCCATGCCCTCGAGAGCGGCGATGCGCGCGCCATCGCCGATTTCTTCGAGGAGGCCAAACAGCGTCGGGACCAATGGTGCGAGCAGGGGCGATCGCCTGTAATGGCGCGGCGCCCGCCGAGCCCTACCCTCTTTCCCGGCCCGACCCTCCTCCGACCTTGGTCGGATTTTGGCGGGGCCGGTGTCGGCGCAAGTCACCGTGCCGGGATCCAAAAGCATCACC
>CAYWIM010000071.1:0-25338 GCA_964458325.1 uncultured Verrucomicrobiota bacterium | reverse complement strand
CTGGCCCGGCGGCGCTCCCGCCAAAATCGGAAGTAATTTTTGCACAGACCCTAACGGGTTCACGCTCGGCAAAAGAACGCGCGGCGGTGGACCCTGCAAGTCGTTGATATGTAAAAGAGTCCTTTGATTTTCATTCCAGTTTTTGCTCCCTTCATTAGATCAACACATAGCTCGGCAATCCTTTAAGATCTCCACTGTCACTACGTTGCGCATCAACCGATCCGCCTAAAATGAGAATTGCTGCTGCGAGCGGGGGGCGATTGACTTGGGGGTTGCGTTTGTTAGCCTGTGGGAATCATGTCCTGGCGGGTTTTCGATCGAGCCCGGCAGCTGGTCCGGGAAACCCTGGCTACGCTGCGGGGCGACTACGGATGGGAGGCCGATCGCGGGCGGCAGACCTGGGCCGGTCGTGGATGGCATTTCATCCTGGTGGTCCTGCACCATTTCGATCAGAACCGCTGCCTGGTGCGGGCGACGGCCCTGGCCTACACGACGCTGCTGGCGCTGATCCCGTTGCTGGCGGTGGCGATGGCCATCTACACCACCGTCCTCAAGAAGGAAGGAGAGAAACCGGTTCAGGAGGTGATCGATCGTCTGATCTTCTACGTTGCTCCACAACTGGACCTGGTCTCATCCGCCGATCTGGGGGCGGGGGCGGATTCGACCAACGGGCCTTCGGCGGCGGTGGCGGCGCCCGAGGGGCCCGGGACGAACAGCTCCTGGCGCGCCCAGTGGGAGGAGGTCATCGGCCGATCGGCCGGCGAATCAACCAGCCGGTCCACCGGCCGCCAGGACGTCGTGCGGCGGATCACCGAGTATATCGGCAACGTGCAGAGCGGCACGCTGGGTCTGACGGGGTTCATTTCGCTGGTCCTGGTGGGCATCCTGTTGCTCAGCAATGTCGAGCAGACATTCAACGATATCTGGGGAGTTGCGACCGGCCGAAGCTGGACATCACGGGTCGTGTATTACTGGGCAGCGATCACCCTGGGCCCGCTCGTGCTGCTGGGTGCGTTCGGCCTGACATCGAGCTCGGTCTTCGCTGCAACTCGGACCCTGTTTTTTTCGACGGCGGCGGGGAAATGGCTGTTTTCGCTCGGCCTGCCCTGGCTGCTGCTGAGCATGGGATTCACGCTGCTGTATCTGCTGATGCCGAACACCCAGGTGGACTGGCGGGCGGCGCTGGTGGGCGGGGTGATCTGCGGCGTGCTCTGGCAATTGAACAACCTGTTCAGCCTGACCTATGTGTCGCGCGTGATCGGATACAGCAAGATCTACGGCAGCCTGACGTCCATCCCGCTGTTGTTGGTGGGGCTGTATATGTCGTGGGTGATCCTGCTGCTGGGGGCCCAGGTGGCCTACACGTATCAGAACCGCCAGGTGGATCTGCAGGAGAAGCGAGCCCGGCGAATCACCCCGGCGGTCCGGGAGCAGATTGGGCTTCACCTGATGGCGGTGATCGGGCGGCGGTTCGAGCAAGGGCTGCCGGCGGCCACGCTGCCCATTCTGGCGGAGGCGCTCAGCGCGCCCCTGCAGCTGCTCAGCCAGCTGATCCAGGTCCTCCGCGCCGCCAGCCTGCTGCACGCGACCGATGATGCGGTCACCGGCTTTGTCCCTTCGCGGCCTTTGGCCCAGATCACCGTGCAAGCGATTCTCGAGGCGATTCGCGCGGGCGGCCTGGCCGCATCCTCGCAGCCGAGCGACATTCGAGATCCGGATGTGGCGGCTGTCTTCCTGAAGGTGCGGCAGGCTGAAAGCGACACTGCCCGCCAGATCACCCTGATCGATTTGGTCCAGCCGCACGCGGATCGGAGCCCGCCCCCTCACTCGTAGGGAGTCGGGCCTGAGGTGGCTGCCGCCAAGCCGGCCGGATCCGGCATGCCCCGGCCGGCCCCCAGGGTCTGAAGCAGCGCGGCCAGCATCTCCTCGGCCTGGGCTTCCGGCATCTCCACGAAGAAAGAGGGCATGGCCGTCCCCGGCACATAGCGCGACGGATCGCGCAGCCATCGCCGTGTCCAATCCCCCTGCAGCCGGTCTCGCATCTCGACCATGTCGGGCCCGCGGGTTTCTGCGCCGGCCTGGATGCCGCGGAAATCGTGGCAGCTGATGCACGAGAGCCCTCCCAGCCCGCGCCCGATCAGGGCCGTGCCCGACCGGATCTGCTCGGGGGCGCCCGGCGAAAGCTCGATATCGGAAGCCGCTGGCCGGCCGGCGCAGGCGGGGATGTGCGGCCGGAGACGGCGGGCGGGTTCGTCGCCATAATGGGGCATCCGCAAGCCGAGCCAGGGGCGAATGCGCTTTTTTTGGAGCAACACCTGATCCAGCCACGGCGGGCGCAGCTTGTCGCCCGAAATTCCCAAGGGAGGCGGCGGGCGATCAAACGCGACGCGCGCCGGCGCGTGATATTCATGGCAGCCGACGCACCGGTAGAAGGAGAGCTGCCGGCGGTAATCCTGCAGCGGCGCCGGATGCCGGTCCGGCTCTCGAAGCCACGACAGAAGCAGGCCTCGCTGGCTGGCGGAGAGGTCATATTGCGGGGCTTTCTCCGGTGGATTCTCGGCGAGACAACCGCGGGCAGTGTCGGATCGCAGCGGCGCCGGCGGCGCCAGAGTCGACTCGATCCGAGCAGGATCGTCGAGGTCGTGGCAGTGGAGGCATCCCCGGCTCCGGGTCAGCTCCTTGCCGCGGACAGGATCGCCCGCGGGAGGGGCCTTCTCCAGATCCGGGTTCCGCTCCTGGACAAGGTAAGCGGCAATGGCGCCGGCTTCGGCCTCCGTCAGCAGGAGGTCGGGCATGCGGCCGCTGGGATCGAAGGCGAGGGGGCTTGCGAGATAGCGGGCCAGGGCGGCGGCCGATTGCTTCGAGCCGAGCCCGGCCAGGCGATTCTCCTGTTCGTTGTGGCAGGCGGCACAGCCGACGGTGTCGTAAAGGATCTTGCCCTGGGGAGCCTGGGACATATCGACAGGCCCTTGCGGCGCAGAAGGCAGGTTCGTGGCTGGCGGAAGCCCGGCCAGATACGCCACGACATCGGCCTGTTCGGCCGGGTCGCGGATCACGGTGGGCATGACGGCGTGGGGGCGGATGGCCCGCGGATTCGCGAGCCAGCGGCTCAGCCAGGCCGCGTGGATCCGCTGGCCCAGGCCGGTCAGCAGCGGCCCGCGCCACGCGGTCATGCCGGGCATGTCGGCGGCGTGGCAGGCTGCGCAGTTGAATTCATCCAGCGCCAGGCGGGCGGCTTCGCGCTGGGCGTCGATATCCGCCGCGGGCGGCGCCTTGGCCTGGCGAAGGCGGCTGGCGGGCACCGGTTCGGCGGCCAGGGTGTCGGATTCCCACGTGAATCGGCACACGGACGATGTCGGAGAGCGTGTCCAGGCCAGCCGCAGGGCATGCGGGCCCGCCACCAGGTCGAGCGGGTCCGCGGCGACCGGCCGGCCATCCAGCTCGATCTCGCCCGGCCCGGCCAAACGGTATTCGCCGTCGCGGGGCAGGTCCAGGATCCCGGTCCATTCCACCCGAAAGGCGGGCGCCAGAAGGGGGTGGATCGACTCGGAATCCGCGAGGGCCAGATGAGGCGCGGGCGCGACGAAGACCGCCGTATTCCGGCCGTCGGTGGCGGTCGCCAGCAATCCGGGATGGGAAAGGTCCGCGGCCGCAGCGATGCTCAGCCCGAGAATCCACCCGAGGAATGCGGCGGAGGCAGGACGCAACTTCATATCAGCCGTTGTAGCCTGCCGGCGGCTGCGCGTCAAAACCGCAGGAGCGCAAAAGGGGCTTTTCAATGCGCCCACCTTTTCGGTACAAGCGAGCCTTATGATTTCAGATCTGGTCATCGGAATGGCGGGTGCGGGTGGCGATGGCATCGTCTCGGCGGGCGAATCGCTGATTGCGGCGGCCGCAAGCGAGGGGTACTACGCGATCCTCACCAAGAGTTTCGGCTCCCAGATTCGGGGCGGGGAATCGTCCTGTCGGCTGCGGGTGTCGGTGGATCCGATCCTGAGCGCGGGGGGGGCGCTGCAGGTTGCGGTGGCGTTGAACTGGGAGGATTTTCTGAAGTTTGGCGGGGAGCTCCTGGTCGGGGCGGAGACCGTGGTGATCTACGAGCAGGCGACGGGGATGGCCCCCGACCAGATCCCGCTCGAGAGTCCGCGGCCGGCGCTTGCCGTGCCGGTGCCGATCGCGCATATGGCCCAGGAGACGGCGGGGACACTCAAGGCCAAGAACACGGTCGTGCTGGGGCTGCTGTCGGGGTGGTTCGGTCTGCCCGAAGAGTCCATCCGGGCGGGCATAGGGCGAAAGTTTGCCGGCAAGGGCGCCGAGGTCCAGGCCGGCAACGACCGCGCTTTCCAGGCGGGGCTCGACTATGCCGCCCAGCATCCGCTGGGATCCGGCTCGAGGCGTTTGCCTCCGCCGGCGCGGCGGAATCCCAAGCTGCTGACCGACGGCAATGACATGTGCGGCGCCGCTGCCATATTCGCCGGCTGCGAGTTCTTCGGGGGCTACCCGATCACACCTTCCTCGGAGATCATGCAGTTCCTGAACCGGGAGATCTGGAAGCACGGAGGGGTGCTGCTGCAGGCGGAGGATGAGATCGCCGGCCTGGGGGCGGTGGTGGGCGCTTCGTTTGCCGGAAAGAAGGCGATGACCGCCACCTCCGGACCGGGCCTGTCGTTGAAAGGGGAGATGCTCGGCCTGGCGACCATTGCCGAGCTGCCGCTGGTCTGCGTGGACGTGCAGCGCGGTGGGCCTTCCACCGGCCTTCCGACCAAGAGCGAGCAGAGCGACCTCTGGGCGGCGGCCTTTTCCGCCCACGGCGATGTCGTGCGGCCCGTGCTGGCTCCGATCACGGTCGCGGATGTGTTCCCGGTCACCGTCGAAGCATTCAATATCGCCGAGCAATACCAGACGCCGGTGATCGTGTTGTCCGACCAGGAGCTGGCGCAGCGGAAGGAGACGATCGATCCGATCGACACCACCAAGCTCGAGCGGATCGAGCGCCGGCGCCCCGCCGCGGGCGAGCTCGGCCCTTATGTGCGCTACCGGATCACGCCCGACGGCATCAGCCCGATCAGCCATCCCGGCATGCCCGGCGGCAACCATCTCGCCTCCGGCATCGAACACAACGAAAACGGGGCGCCGTCGGCCAACGGTGCGGTCCACGCCCGGATGAACGAAAAGCGGATCCGGAAGCTGGCCCCGCTGGGCGAGCGGGATGACCTCTTCGCGCGGGAGGGGGCTTCGGATGCGCCGATCGGCGTGATTGGATGGGGCAGCGTGGCGGGCCCCATGATCGAGGCGGTGCGCGATCTTCAGCGGGAAGGCCTGGCGGTCCAGGCCCTGGCGCCCCGCCTGCTCTATCCGGTCGCCGAAAAGGTGTACCGCCGGTTCTTCGCCTCGCTGCGCGTCTGCCTGGTGGTCGAGCAATCTCACCTGGGCCAGCTGTATCGGCTCATCCGAATGTTTGTCGATCTGCCGTGCCCGTGCCATTCCCTGGCCCGCAGCGGCGCCAATCCGTTCAGCCCCGACGAGATCGCTGGCCAGATCCGATCCCTGGCTGGTCTCGATCCGGCCGCCGTTCCCAGCACATCCGCCCTGACCCGATAAATTCCCATCATGACTGCTCCCACCCCTGCTCCCGCCGGTTCCCAGCCTTACACCACCAAGGATTACCGGAGCAACCTCAAGCCGATCTGGTGCGCCGGCTGCGGCGATTTCGGCGTGGCGACCGCCCTTTACCGGGCTCTGGCTGCCGTGGGCCGCCCGCCGCACGAGATCGCGCTCGTGTCGGGCATCGGCTGTTCAAGCCGGATTCCGGGCTACACGAACTGCTACGGATTCAACAGCATTCATGGGCGGGCCTTGCCCATCGCCCAGGGCATCAAGCTGGCCAACCCCGACCTCCTGGTCCTGGTCGCGGGCGGGGACGGCGATGGCTTCTCGATCGGCGGCAACCATGTGGCGCATGCGATCCGGCGCAACGTAGATCTCACTTACATCTGCATGGACAACCAGATTTACGGCCTCACCAAGGGGCAGCTCTCGCCCACATCGCCCCGCGGCCTTAGAACCGTCTCCTCCTCCTACGGCAGCCTCGAAGAGCCCGTCAACCCGCTCCTGTATGTCCTCGCCTACGGGGCGGGCTTCGTCGCCCAGGGCGCGCCCGCCGACATGGACGGCCTGACGGCGCTCATCGAGGCGGGCATCCGCTATCCCGGGTTCGCGTTCATCAACGTCCAGTCCCCCTGCGTCACTTACGGCGAGGAGAAGTTCCAGCTGAAGGCGCAGAAGCTCCGCATCGAAAAGCTCGAGGCGCTGGGCCATGACCCCTCGGATTTCATGAAAGCCACCGAGCTGGCGCGCGCCTATGGGGAAAAGCTCTACACCGGGATCTTTTACCGCTGCCCCTCCCCGGCCGCCACGTTCGAATCGATGGCCCGGGAGCGCCACCAGGACCTGGAACCTCGATCCCTCCCCCGGAACGACATCCTCGATCTCTTTCAAACACGGCCCTGAGTGGTCGATTCACAAATCAGGTTCCGTGATCGTATTTGTGAAACGGACACCTAAGCCATCGAGGCGCAGGTTGCATTCGGCCCCGCTCTGATCCATGATGGAGGCATGGAATTGCCGTGTGAGGTTCCGGTGATGACGCTGCCGGGCGCCATTTTGTTCCCGGGAGCGCTGCTGCCCTTGTACATCTTCGAACCGCGCTACCGGCGGATGCTGGCCGATGCCCTCGAGAGCCATCGTCTCTTTGCGGTCGCCAAACAGAAGCAGGGCCGCGTCCGCGAGATTCCCTCCCCCGTGGCCGGCCTGGGCATGATTCGTGTGGCGGTGACCCGCCCGGACAAGACGTCCTACGTCGTGCTTCAGGGACTGCTGCGGGTCCGCGTGCACGAGTCGGTCCGGACCCGGCCGTATCAGGTCCGGCGCGTGGCGCCCCTGCCGACGCCGATGGAGGATCCCGACGCCCTGGCGCCTCTGACCAACCATCTGCGCCGGCTGGTGCAGCAGCGGCTCGCGCAAGGATTGCCCGTCATGCCCTTGAACCTGCCGGGGACCATCGACTCGGCCGTGGCCCCGGACTCGGCGGTCGCCGTCTCGATGGATCAGTTCACCCATTATCTGGCGGAGCTGAAGGATCCGGGCCAGGTGGCCGACCTCGTCTCCTGCACGCTCCTCACCGATACCGAGGAGCGGCAAAGCGTCCTGGAAAGCGTCGACCTGAAAAGCCGCATGCAGCTCGTCATCCATTTCCTCCACAGGGAGATTCAACGAAAAAATCAGAGCACGGACTCATGAGCGAGATCACCCCATCCTCCGGCCCCTGCGCCGGCGCCGATTCCGGCGACATGGATTCGGCGCTGTTTGCCCAATTGGTGCTGCAGCAATCGAACCTGGCCTTGATGTTCCTCGGGCGCCTCGCGCACCCGGAGACCGGGCAGGCCTCGACCGATCTGGATGCGGCGCGCGTGATTATCGACACCCTCGAAATGCTCCAGCGCAAGACCCAGGGCAACCTCCAACCCCCTGAAGACCAGCTTCTGCGGCAGACCTTGATGACCCTGCAACTGAGCTACGTCGAGGCCATGGAATCTCCCGCCCCACCCCCCGCCGCGGCGCAGGCTGCTTCCGCCGACACGGGTCCGGCTGCCCCCAAGCCCGAAACCGATTCGGGCGAATCACACAAGAAATTCACCAAGAAATACTGAGTGCGAACTCGAGATTGAGATCGATTCGGAATGCGATTAGAATAACCCTGCTATGAAACCAAGGTTTGCGAGAATGTTCGGATTGGCGATTCTGGCGGCCGGCCTCGGGTGGGCGGCATGCGGCGCGCAGGCGCAGGCAATCCTCGATACCCGGCCTGCGTTCATGCAGATCATCACCAATTACACCTTCCAGACCAATGCGGTGATCGTGACCAATTATGTCGTCGTGACCAACGCCTTGGTGAAGACGAATCTTTACAATGCGCAGGGCCAGCTGCTGCTGCCCGTCGAGTCGAGCAAGCCGCCCATTCCCGGGCTGATCCCGATCGCGCAGGCGAAGCCGGAGGTGAAGACCGAGGTGAAACCGGAGGTCAAGAAGACAGCCCCCGATCCGGCGGTGGTTAAGGCCCAGCAGCTGCAGGCAGTGCGCGATCTGCTCACTCAGGGGCTGTTCGCCTCGTCTAACAAGGTGGCCGCTCCGGGCAGTTTCTCGAGCAACATCACCCAGCAGATCCAGATCCCGACGGGCGTGACGTCCTTTGACCGGCGCAAGAGCCAGGCGCTGATGACCGCCATGAATCTGGCCGCCGAAAAGGCCGCGCCCGGGGCGATCGCCCTGCTCTCTCAAACCGCCGCCCGTTTCCAGACCGACGATCCGGCCGCCATCGTCAGCGGCAACACGGCCGCCGCAACCCGATCCTTCGTGGCGACGCACGGACAGGAAATGCAGCCGCGATTGCTCTCGCTGGTCCAGCAGGCCGGCCTCGATACCAACCTGCGCGATGCCTATAGCAGCGTGATGGTCCGGGGCGGCGGTCTGCTCGGATCGGTGCTGGGGGCCGGCCCGGCTGTCGACATCGAATCGCACGTGGCCCAGGGGCTCTGGAAGGCCATCACCAACCAGTGGGCATCGCAGGAAGTCGTCATCCGCGCTGACCCCGCCGCCCGCGGAACGGCCGCCCTCAAGGAAGTGTTCAAGAACTAGAGCCGGATCGATCGCGGGGGAGGCGCCTTGACGAAGGATGCCGGGCGCAGATAGATGGGTTCGAGCCGATCGGCAGGGGTGAAGCACCGCCGGCTCCAGGCCAGGCGGCCCAGCCACGCTGCGTCCGGATATGCGTCAGCGGCCCCCGGAAACCTCCGGGCCAGGTCCGGCCCCAGCAGGCGCTCGCCCTCGGTGAGATCGGCGGTGACGTCCGCAGCGCTGGCCAGGCGCAGCGGGGTCGCGAGGCTCGGGCCGGATTCGTCGAGGAGATACCCGGCCAGATAATACTCGAGGCGCTGCGCGTCGATGGCCAGCCGGAGCCGGCCCCGGCCGCCGGCCGCGTGGATCTGGGCGGCCAGGCAGTCGGTGCTGGCCAGGCCGATCGATGGGATGCTGCGAGCCAGTTGCCAACCCTGGGCCATGGCAATGGCGGCGCGGATGCCCGTGTAGGATCCGGGCCCAAGCCCAACGGCGATCGCGTCGATCTCCTCCCGGGCCACTCCGCACTTCCGGAGAGTATCCGACACCTGCGCCATCCCCGACGCGCGGTCGTCATCGATGAGGACCGTCTGTCCCGCCAGCGCCGGACCGTTGTCCGGCCCCGCGCCGATCACCGCCACTCCCCGATGGGCCGACGAGAATTCAAGCGCCAATATCTTCATAAAGGATTCGCCGGCGCTGCTCGTCCAGGAGAATGATCTCGACCCGGCGAAACGGAGCCGGCGCGAAAGACGCCCCGCGGCCCGCAGCCGCGTTCCCGGCTGCGGGAGCCAGCCAGCGCTCGATCCACTCGACCACCGTCACCCCGGCAGGTTTCAACAGGTAGCCCTCGAGCCCGGCGGACCAGACCTCCGATGGGCTCGAGAGCCGATAGAGATCGATATGAACCAGCGGCATGCGGCCCCCTTCGTAAGAATGGAGCAGCGTGTACGTCGGCGAGTGCACGCGGGCCTGGATGCCCAGACCGCGCGCGATTCCCTTGACGATCTGGGTTTTGCCCGCACCCAGGCCGCCGCTGAGCCCGATGAGCCATCCGGCCGATGCGGCCCTCCCCCAGGACTCGCCGAGGGCTTGGGTTTCCGCCGGGCTATGCGAAATGCTCGTAACCATGCAGGACAAGCGGTTCGATCTTGCCTCGCCGCCGCAGGCGCAGGCCGGGCTCAGCGGTGATCCGGCCGATGCAGCTTAACCGCGTCATCGGAAACCGCTTCTTCCAGGCATCCAGCAATGCCACCGCCCGGCGGGGCGCCTGCGCAAAGAGCAGCTCGAAATCCTCCCCATCCGTCAGCGCGGCGGCCAGCGGCGCCGGAGCGCCTGCCGTATTTCGAGCCCGCCGGCGGGCAGCGGGGCTTACCGGGATCGCTTCCGCAAGCAGCTCGGCGCCCCGGCCCTCGGCTCCAACCAGATGGCGCAAATCCCCCGCCAGACCGTCGCTGAGGTCGATCATTGCCCGAGGCATGAAGTGTTCGGTCAGCCAGAGGGCCTCGTCGATCCGCGGCTCGAAATCAAGGTGATGGCCCTCGATGGATCCGCCCAGCCCGCCCGTCACCCAGAGAGAATCGCCCGGCTGCGATCCCGTCCGCCGAACGCACCGGTCCGGCGCCACCGTGCCCAGCATCGCCACCGAGACAAAGATGCCGCCCGGGCTGGCGCTGGTTTCGCCGCCGACGATCGCCACGTTGAAACGCTCGGCGAGCCGGCGGATGCCCTCGTACAGGCCCGGGGCCCACGATTCGGGCAAATCCCGAGGCAGCGCCACCGTGATGACCGCTGAGGACGGCGCGCCTCCCATGGCCGCGATGTCGCTCAGGCATCGTCCCAATGCCTTATGGCCGACCGCCGCTGGCGGCGTTGGGCGCAGGAAATGGATCCCCTCGACCACCGCGTCGGTTTTGAACAACACCCACCGATCCGGCAATCCCAAATCGAGCACCGCGCAGTCGTCTCCGGGCCCGAGGACCACGGTCGAGTTGGCCGGCACCGAACGCGTCAGCTGCCGGATCAGGGCAAATTCATTCATGGCCCGATCCGTTGGGCCCCCTCGCCCCCCAGAAGAAAGACGCCAGCCACGTTCATCGCATTGAAAACGGCATGGGCCAGGATGGGCGCATGGAGGTTACCCGTGCGCTCGTACAGCCAGGTCAGCGTCAGCGCCACCGCGAGCAATGGGAGAAACGCCAGCAGATTCATATGGACCAGGGCGAACAGGAGCGCGCTGGCAAACCAAGCCAGCCCGATCCATCCGCATTGCCGCAGCCAGGCGTACAGCACGCCCCGAAACAACACCTCCTCGGCCACGGGCACCGCCACGATCGCGCTCAGGGCGTAGAAGAGCCGGCGGCCCCATGTATCGGCCCCCTGAAGGATCGAAACTGCGCTCTGCAGCTCCGTCCGCAGCCCGCACCATTCCAGGGATCGACTCGCCATCCAGCTCAACGGCTGCGCCATGAGCACGAGCAGCACCCCCGTCCCCAAAGCCCATGCGACACCCCGCATCCCCAGGCGCCGGTCCAGCCCGAACGCCGCGGTCCATGTCGTCCGGTTGTCCCGAAGAAACCACCCCACCCAAACCAGCCCCGCCCCATGGAGGCTCGCCAGCCCGATCACGAACATGGCCAGATCGCGGTCGGCGTTTGGTTCGGCGGGAAGCAGGTGATGGCAGATCCCGACCAGCAGCGTCCCCACGGCGAGACTGAGAAACACCCGTGCCGCCAGCCGGAGGATCGCCTCGGTTTGCCACGCTGTCGCCGGCCGGCGGCGGTCCAAGCTCTCTCCACGCCACCACCCCGAGCTCGACCACTGGCGTTCCCCAAATGCCATGGCGTCGGGCCGTCAGACCCCGAACACGCGCCGCACATACTCGATGCTGCGCCGGTGATTCTCGACTGCCGACCGTGTCACGCGCGTATTCTTCTCGAGGGCCAGCTCGACGGTGAACCGCCGGGGAAGGCGATGATCGAGCGCGTATTTTGCCACCTCTGGATAGTCGATGTCGCCCGAATCAAGGTCTTCCCACCAGATCCCCTGGCGGCTTTGGCGCAGATGCCAGGTGACGACGCGGTTTCCGTAGGCGGCCAGGGCCTCGAGGGGCTGAATGCCCCCCCGGAACACCCAGTGGACGTCATAGCAAAACCCGACCCGATCCGGATCGGTGTCGCGAAACATCCGATGAAACTCGCGCCCCTGATCCGCCATCTCCGGCAGATGATGGTGGAGCCCCATCCGAAGCCCCAGGTCCGCCAGCTCCTTCCCCAACCGATCCAGGGCGGCCGCCTGGATCGCCAGTTCGGATTCGGTCTTGGCGCGGCCGATCGGATCCGCGTTGCAGCTGACGATCTCGAAGCCGGCCGAGCGGCAGATGCGAGCCGCGGCGACGATCCTGGCTCGCGTGGCCTCCGCCGCGGCCTCCTCGTGAAGCCGGGCGCCGGTGTAGAGGCTCACAGGCTTCAAGCCCTTCGCCTTCATCCGCTCCCCCAGCCGCGCGTTGTTCTCCGGATGGGCCGTGTCCATGAAACACTCGAGGTAATCGCATCCCGCGTCCCGCAGCGCCGACATCACGTCGTCCAGGTGCGCCTGAACATCCTTGCCCTCCCGCTGATAGTACTGGCCCCAGCCGTAGATGTTGGATCCGACCAGGCCAGGGCTGGAAGGCGCGGCTTCGCGCGGAGCGGACCGGGCCAATGGGCGGCCAGCGAGCAGGGCCGCCCCTGACAGCATGGCTGTGCCCGTCCGGTGCAGGAACTGCCGCCGATCCACCATGTTGACATGATCTTGATCTCTCATAAGCTGTTCGCTGGTTCCCACGGGCGCGTCTCGGATGCAGGGCCGTCGCTCGCGGGGGCAGGATCCGGCAGTGCATCCGCCGGCTCAGGAGCTGCCGAAGACGCAGCCGGGGACGGAGCCGCATTCGTGGGAGCAGCCGCGGGCGCAGCTGGCGGAGGGCGAGTGAGGCCAGGCGCACCATTTGTGGCCGGGAGCATCTCCGGGTGAGCGGGATGCGGCATCGGCGGATTGGTGGCAGTGGGCAGCAAGGGCCGCGCCGGAACCGCGGATTCAGCGGAGGCCGGCTTCGAGGGCGATGGCGCTGGCCCGTTGCTGGATGGAGGAGCGGATACGTTCGTGGACATCGCCGAGACATTCGTGAGGATGGGGACGAGCGGCCTGAGCGCGTCTGCGGCCGGCCTCTCCGGCAATTGAACCGGCCGGGCGGTGGGGGAGGTGTCGGCGCCGGCCAGCTCCTCCGAGAGAATGACGACGGCGATTCGACGGTTGCGCGCGCGCCCTTCCGGTGTCGAGTTGTCCGCGATCGGATGGTGCTCCCCATACCCGACCGCGCCCAGCCGGCGCGGATCCATTCCCGCCTTTTCGCAGAGGAACCGGACCGCCGCGGTGGCCCGAGCCGTCGAAAGCTCCCAGTTGCTGGGATACGAAATGTAGATGGGCACATTGTCGGTGTGGCCGATCACGTGCACCTGCCGATGGGGATGCTGGGCCAGCACCGCCGCCAGCCGCCGCAGAATCTGCTCCCCCTCCGGCTTGAGCTCCGCCTCCCCGGAGTCGAACAGGATATGGTCCAGGATCTCGACCGTGAGCTTGCCCTGCAGATCGGAGATGGCGACGGATTGAGACTCGAGAGCCTGGCGCATTTCCTGCTCGAGGCCTTTTTGCGCCCGGGCCGCTTCCTGCTTTTCGGCCTCGAGCTGATCGATCTGGACCTGGTAACGGCCGAGCTCGATCGAGCGCTGCTGGGCCAGATTCCGCGCCTCCGCCAGCTCCTGGCGGCATTGGTCGAGCGTGCGGTATTGGCCCCAGTAGCTGAGACCCGCAAAACCCGCCAGCGCCAGAATCGAAAGCACGCTGGCTGCTATCCAAGTCGATCGCATCACAAAAACCTCTCCCCATCCGTTTCGGCCGCCGTGGGGGGCGGCGGCGAAATCCAGCCGATCTTGCGGGGACCCTAAGCCAACCGGGCGCGAAATCAAAGCGGAAAATCGGCGAGCAGACGCCGGGCTTGGGGCTCGCGCTTGCGGGGGCTGACCAGCGCCAGATTGAGCCGGCCCGGATCGAGACACTCGACGGCCACCGCCCGGACCTGCGCGGGAGTCACCTCATGCAGCCGCCGGCGGATTTCGTCCGCCGATATCCAGCGCCCGTAATCGAGCAGTTGCTCCCCCATCCACATCATCTGCTGGTTGCTGCTCTCGAGGCTCAGCTCCATCTGGCCGATCAGATAATCGCGCGCGCGATCCAGCTCGGCGGCGCCGACGCGGCAGGTCCGAAACCGCCGGAACTCTTCGAGGATCAACTGCAGCACGGCCCGCAGCCGCCCCGGATCCAGCCCCGCCGAGACGGTCAGCGCGCCCACATCCGCGAACAGAACCAAGGCGCTGCCCACCGAATACACCAGGCCGCGCTCCTCCCGCAGCGTCTGGAACAGCCTCGAGCTCATGTTCTCCCCCAGCATGGTGCTGAGCAGCCGCAGGGCGTACCGGCGCGGGTCATGCCGGGAAAAGGTCGGGACCCCCAACGCGAGCTGGGTCTGTTCGGTCTCCCGGACAACGTGCCGGACCCGCGGCCGGGATTGGAGCGGGGGCGCCGGATCGAAAGCAGGGCGTTTTCCGGGTGGCAATCCCCGGGCAAAGGCCGCCACCGCATCCAGCAGGTCGGGATGCCGAACCCGGCCGGCAGCGACGATCCAGATGTTGCCGGCCTGGTAATGCCGATCCAGATAGGCCCTGAGATCCGCCTGGCCCATCCCGTCGAGCGTCTCGACGGTGCCCGTAAGCGAACGCCCCAGCGGGTGGTTCGGCCAGAGGGTCTCATTGAGCAGGTCCTGGACGTAGTGATGCGGCTGGTCCAGGTACATCGCCAGCTCCTCCTTGATCACCTTCCGCTCGGTCGCGATGTCGGCGGGCGCCAGACGCGACCGCCGGCACATGTCGCCCAGCACGTCCACCAGCTCGCGCAAATGCGGATGGAGCGCCTTCGAGAAATAGCAGGTGTGCTCCTCCGTCGTGAATGCATTCAGCTCGCCGCCCAAGCCCTCGATGTCCTGCGAAATCTGCCGGGCCGACCGCCGCGCGGTGCCTTTGAACAGAAGGTGCTCCAGGAAATGCGAGATGCCGCACCAGCGCGCCGGCTCGTGGCGGCCGCCCACCCCCACCCAAAAGCCGACGCTCACGCTGACCATGTGAGGGACAGTGACGCTCCCCACCGTGAGCCCGTTCTGCATTCGGGTGATGCGAACCATGCTGGTGCGCCGCGAGCCCGCCGGCAGGGTCGATCCCCGGCGCCGGCCGCCCGTCGGCCTCCAGAACCATACCCGGCGCCGCCCCCCGAAACAAGCGCCGGAAAATTGTGCGTACCCTATTGAAATCGCCGGCATTCCTCCTATGATGCCCCCCGGTTTTGATGAACATGAGTGCCTTATCCGCAGACGGAGATGCCTGGACCATTGCAGCCGCCCGTAGCGTATATAACATTGACCGTTGGGGCGCCGATTACTTTGACATCAATCAGGATGGCCACGTCGTCGCCCGGCCGCTGCAGGAGGCCGGAGCCACGGTGGATCTGACGGATGTGATCGAGGAAGCCAAAGGCCGCGGCCTCAAATTCCCCCTCCTGATCCGGTTCCAGGACATCCTCCGCCACCGGGTCGAGACGGTCAACCAGGCCTTCCAGCACTCGATCGAGCAGTTCGGCTACCAGAACCGGTACCGCGGGGTGTTCCCCGTGAAGGTCAACCAGCTCCGCGAGGTGGTCGAGGAGATCCTCGATGCCGGCAAACCCTACCAGTTCGGGCTGGAGGTCGGCAGCAAGCCCGAGATGTTTGCCAGCCTCGCCCTTCAAAGCCGTGCGGGCGATCTGACCATCTGCAACGGCTACAAGGACCCTATCTTCATCAAGATGGCCCTGCTGGGCATCCAGCTCGGCAAGAAGGTCATCCTCGTCATCGAGAAGTTCGAGGAGCTCTCCCAGATCATCGCCATCTCCCGCCAGTTCGGCGTCGAACCCATCCTCGGCATCCGCGTCCGCCTCCACGCCAAGGGCGGCGGCAAATGGGCCGACAGCGGAGGCGAAAATGCCAAGTTCGGCCTCACCACCGCCGAAATCCTCTCGGCCGCCGCACTGCTCAAGTCCGAGGGCCTCGAGAAATCCTTCCGCCTGCTCCACTTCCACATCGGATCGCAGGTGCCTGACATCCTGATGGTCAAGAAGGCGGTCCAGGAGGCAAGCCGCTTTTACGCCAAGCTGGTCCAGATGGGCTTTGCTATCGAATACCTGGACGTCGGCGGCGGATTGGGCGTCGATTATGACGGCAGCCGGTCGGCATTCGACAGCTCGACCAATTACACCCTCCAGGAATATACCAACGACATCGTCTATTACATCGCCGACATCTGTAACGCCGAAAAAGTCCCCCACCCGGAGATCATCAGCGAAAGCGGCCGCGCCCTGGTCGCCCACCACAGCGTCCTCGTCCTCGATGTGCTCGGGTCCATTGGCAAGATCCATGCCCCGATGGCCTTGTTGCCTGGCGATCCCAGCCATCCGCTCGTCCGCGAGATGACCGATATCCGGGATAGCCTCTGCCGGCTCAACAAGCTCGAGGCCTACCACGACGCCCTCGAGCGGCGCGAGGACGCCCACAATATGTTCATGCTCGGGCTGATGGGATTGGCCGAGAAGGCCCAGATCGAGAACCTCTATTACGAGATCGGGCTCGGCGTGGTCCGAAGCTTCCAGGGCCAGGCCTACGTCCCCGAGGAGATCCGCAAGCTTGAAGACACCCTCTGCGATCAGTACCTCTGCAATTTCTCCGTGTTCCAATCCCTCCTCGATCACTGGGCCCTGGGCCAGCTGTTCCCGATCCTCCCCATCAGCCGGCTCAACGAGCGCCCCGCGCGCGAGGCCACCCTGGTCGACATCACTTGCGATTCCGATGGCCATGTCAGCCATTTCATCGACCTGCGCGACGTGAAGGACACCCTGCCGCTCCATCCCCTGCGGGCCAACGGCCAAAGCCAGGAGCCATACTACCTCGGCATCTTTCTCATGGGCGCCTACCAGGACATCATGGGCGATCTCCACAACCTCTTCGGCCGCGTCAACGAGGTCCATGTCTTCCTGGATCCGGACGAGCCGGCCGGCTACTACATCGAGGAAATCATCGAGGGCAACACCATCGGCCAGGCGCTGGCCGCCGTGCAATACGACGAGAACGAGCTCAAACGGCAGATGAAGGTCCAGATCGACGAGGCGATTAAAACCGATCGGCTCAAGCCCTCCGAGGCCATGCGGCTGCTCGATGCCTACGAACGCGGCCTGAAGGAATACACCTATCTCGCCTTCTAGCCCGCCGCCGCGCCAACCATCGCCCACTCCGCATGGGGCAAACCGAATCGAAAGGCGAACTGCTGCATTCGCTCGCGAGCCTGGTCCGGGGGCTCTCGGCCCTGTTCTGGGGCCTGCCCTTGGCCCTGGTGGTTGGCATCCAGACCGCCCGCACCGACTGGCTGCAGCCCTTTGGAATCCTGCCCCCCCTTCTGGCCGCCGGACTCCTCTATTACGGGCTCGTGCTGCTCGGCCACTTTCGCCCCCAGGAACCCGTCTGGATGCGCACGCTCGACCGCCTCAAGCTCCTTGCCCTGGCCAACATTGGCCTGGCTCCGTTCCTGGTCTGGTGGCGCCGCATGCCCGGCGTGCCCTGGTTCGCCGCCTCGGTCGCCCTGCTGGCTCTAACCAGCCTGGTCTTCCTGATCCTGCTCAATACCGCGCTGCGACGGCTCGCCGCCCTCCTCCCCGATGAAACCCTCCGGCTCGAAACCCATCTGTTCACCACATTCAACCTCTATCTCCTGACGGTTTCGCTGGGTCTGACCGCCGCGGGGCTCGCGCTCTTCCGGTGGGGCGCCGCCGCGTCGGCCCCGCCCACCTTGACCGCATGGCTGGCGCAGACCAATCCCTGGCTGCTGGTGCTCCTGGTCCTGCTGCCCCTGGCCATGAGCATGGCCCTCCTCTGGAAAATCAAGGAGGCCATCTTCCAGAGCGTGTTCGACAGCCGGGACGAATCGGCTGATCACAGCCGATCGTAGAACGACCGGATGTAATCGCAGATCCTCCCGATCTCGGCCGGAGTGATCTCGCCGCTCATCGGCAGCGCCAGCATGTCCCGCCCCGCCAGATCCGCATGCGGCGTCGCCGGTTCCCCCCGCCCGCGCCGAGCCATCAGGGGACAATGGGGCAGCGGCACGGCGCACTGCATCGAGGTCTCAACCTCGTGCCGCCCCAGGAACTCCGCCAGCTCGTCCCGATGCTCCGCCCGAATCACATACCTCGAGTAGACCGAATGCGCCCACGGCATCTCCCGGGGCGTGGACACCAGGCCCTGCAGCCGCTGATGATACTCCTCGGCCATCAGACGCCGGTGCTCGTTCAGGGGCTCGAGATGCCGCAAGGCAACGCGGCCCACCGCCGCCTGGATCTCGTTGAACGGGCATTCGCCGTCTTGAGCGGCGCTCGACTCCGATCCGTCCGGCCCCGCCGATGCCTCGCTGCGAAGCTTCCGCGCCAGCACGATGTGGTTGATGAAAAGGCACGCCCCCTGGCCCAGGACCGACAGGTTGCTCGAAGGATCGATCGAGAAGACCGCCGCCGGCGCGCGCGTCCCGATGGTCTGGCCGTGATACCGGGCTCCCCAGGAATGCAGGCCGTCCTCGATCACCCAGATATGATGTTTCCCGGCGATTTCCATGACCCGATCGAGGTTGGCCGGGTGGCCATGCAGATGCACCGGCAGGATCCCCACCACCCGCGGATTCACCGCGCCCTCGAGCTGGTTCACATCCATGCACAGCGTGTCGTCCACATCCACCCACACCGGCTGCGCCCCCGATTGCAGCACCGGCTCCAATGTCGACAGCGGCGCCAGCGCCGGCAGAATGACCTCGTCGCCTGCCTTGACCCTCATGAGCTCCAGCAGCCGCTGCAGGCCCTCTCGGTGCGAAGGAAAGAGCATCACGTGCCGCGCCCCCGTGAATGCCGCCAAATCCGCCTCCAGCGCATCGCATTCCTCGCCGCGCACGAAACGCCCCGATTCGAGCACGCGCAAGACAGTATCCTTGACCTCGGGATTGATGAAGCTCCGATGGAGTGGAATCAAGTTCATACCGCCTGGCTTCTCGCCACCCGACCTCGGAGAGTGGCACGTTCACATCAGGTCGGTGAAACTCTCATGCAAAACAGGAGGGGCGGCAAGCCGAAATCGACGGCGCACCGCGGGGCGGAGCTGGGCTCCGGCATTTCAGCTTGTGGACGCGCCGGGTTTGGAGGTACAAGCGGCCTGAAACAAGCTTATGACAACTCGAATCTCGGGGCTCGACGGCGCCACCGTTTCCCGGCTGGCGGGGGGGGCCATCCTGGCTGCCCTTTGGATTCTTGCCTCCGGCTGCCAGCCCGCCGGCCCATCCGGTCGCGCCGAGGCCAAGCCGCGCGTCGCGCTGATCATGAAATCGCTGGCAAACGAGTTCTTCCTCACAATGGAGAACGGCGCACGAGCCGATCAGCGGGCTCGCGCTGATCAATACGACCTGCTGGCCAACGGCATCAAAGATGAGCTGGACGTGAGCAAGCAGATCGACCTGGTCGAACAGATGATCGCGCAGAAGGTCGATGCGATCGTCATCGCTCCCGCCGATTCCAAGGCCCTGGTCGCCGTCGCCAAAAAGGCCCAGGACGCCGGCATCGCGGTCGTCAATATCGACAATCAGTTCGACACCCAGGTCCTGGCCGACAAACAGGCCCGCATCCCGTTCGTCGGCCCGGACAATCGGAAAGGCGCCCGCCGGGTGGGCGAATACCTCGCCAAACACCTGCGCCCCGGCGACGCCGTCGCCATCCTCGAAGGCGCCCCCAACGCATTCAACGGCATCCAGCGCCGCATGGGATTCGAGGACGCCATGAAAGCCGCCGGCATGAACATCATCAGCTCCCAATCCGGCTACTGGGAGACCGACAAGGCCAACCAGGTCGCCGCCGCCCTCGTCGGCGAGCACCCCGAGCTTAAGGCCATCTTGTGCGCCAATGACAGCATGGCCTTGGGCGCCGTCGCCGCCCTCCGCGCCGCCGGCAAGGCCGACCAGGTCCGCGTCGTCGGCTACGACCACATCTCCGCCGTCCAAAACCTCCTTCGCGAAGGCCGCATCCTCGCCACCGCCGACCAGCATGCCGATCAGCTCGCCGTGTTCGGGATCGAATACGCGCTGGAGATGTTGCGAACGCGGGGCACGCCTGCAGACCGCGAGACGCCCGTCGACCTCATCACCGCCTCCGGGCCAAGCCCTCAACCATGAACGGCCATCCCGCCCCCGGCTGGCCGCTCGCAGGCATTCGCCCCGACGACGCCTGGAATGACTCGGCCGGCTGACACCCCCATCCTCCTCCGGACCGCCGGGCTGACCAAGGATTACGCCACCCGCGTGCTCGACCGCGTCGACCTCGAAATCCTCGAGGGCGAGGTCCACGCCCTGGTCGGCGAGAATGGCGCCGGAAAAAGCACGCTGGCACGCATCCTGGCAGGGTTGATCCGGCCGGATGCCGGCCGCATCGAGCTGGCCGGAGAACCCTATGCGCCCTCCGGAAAACGCGAGGCCGACGCCCGGGGCGTCCGAATGGTCATGCAGGAGCTCAATGTCATCGGACGCCTCACAGTGGCCGAGAGCATCTTCTTCGGCCATCTCCCCCAGCGATGGGGCGTGATCGACTATTCCGGCCTTCACCGGGCTGCCCGACCGCTCATGGACCAGGTCGGCTTGTCCGACGTCGCCCCCGACCGTCCGCTCGATACGCTGGGCGTGGGCCGGCAGCAGATGGTCGAGATCGCCGCCGCCCTCTCCCGGCAATGCCGGCTGCTCATCCTGGACGAGCCCACCGCCGCGCTGACCGCACCCGAGATCGAGCGGCTCTTCGACCAGATCCGCCGCCTCCGCCAACAGGGCGTCAGCTTCCTCTACATCTCGCACCGCATGGAGGAGATCCAGCGGATCAGCGACCGGATCAGCGTCCTCCGTGACGGGCGGCTTCTGGCCACCCGCCGCGCCTCCGAGTTCCAGCTGGATGAAGTCGTGCGGCTCATGGTCGGCCGTCCCATCGAGGAAACCCGGCTGGCCGGATCGAGGCCGCCTGGCGGGCTCGCCCTCCAGGTCGACGGGCTCGCGGCGCCCCCGGCACTGCGCCACGCCAGCTTCGAGCTCCGCTACGGCGAGATCCTCGGCCTCGCCGGCCTCATGGGCGCCGGCCGCACCGAGATGCTGCGCGCCATCTTCGGCGCCGACCGCCGGGCCGCCGGCCGGATCTGCCTGCGCGGATCATCGGCCCCCGCCCGGATCGACCAGCCTCGAGACGCCGTGCGCCAAGGGATCGCCCTCCTGACCGAGGATCGCAAGGCCCAAGGCCTGTTGCTCCCGATGTCCATCCTCGCCAATATCACCCTGAACCATCTGAGGCCCTTTTGCCGCGCCGGAGGCCGGATCCAGACGGCCGCCGAGCGGCAGGCGGTCGAACAGTGGCTGGACCAATTGGGGGTGCGCTGCCGGTCGCCGCTCCAGCCTGTCTCCGAGCTGAGCGGCGGCAACCAGCAGAAGGTGCTCATGGCCCGGTGGCTGCACCGCAATTGCGACATCCTCCTGCTCGATGAGCCGACGCGCGGGATCGACGTCGGGGCTCGGTTCGAGATCCACCGGCTCCTCCGCCACGGGGCCGATCAGGGCCGCGCGATCCTCATGGCCTCATCCGATCTCCGGGAGCTGCTCGGCCTCTGCGACCGCATTGGCGTCATGTCCGCCGGCCGGTGGGTCGCAACCTTTGACCGCGACGCATGCACGCAGGATGACCTCCTCCATGCCGCCCTGAGCGGTTACACCCGGACCTATCCATGAACGACGCGACATCTCGGGGAAATGGCAGGCTGGCAGCCGGACGCCGCTGGCTGGCGGATTACCTCGGCCTTGGGCTGGCCCTGGCGCTCCTGGTGCTCGTCTTTTCCCTCAGCACGAGCCATTTCTTCAGCCTCACCACCTTCCAGACCATCGCCAACCAGATCCCGTCCGCGATCCTGGTCGCCGCCGGCATGACCTACGTGCTCCTCATCGCCGGCATCGATCTCTCTGTGGGATCGGTCCTGGGGCTCTGCACCGCGGTCGTCGGGGTCGGGCTCGCCCAAGGACACTGGCCCGCTCCGCTGGCCATCCTGGCGGGGCTCGCCGCCGGACTGGCGGCTGGGGCATTCAACGGACTCGTCTCGATGCGCTGGAATCTGCCGCCCTTCATTGTCACGCTGGGCATGCTCGAGATCGCGCGCGGCGGCGCGCATTTCCTGACCCGATCCCAGACCCAATACGTGGGATCGGCGCTGGCGCCCATCGTCGAGACGCATCTTCTGGGATTGTCGCTGCCCTTCCTGCTGGCGCTGGCCGTCGTGCTGGGGAGCCAGTGGGTCCTGACGCGGACCGTGTTCGGCCGCTACCTGGTCGCGATCGGCACCAACGAGGAGGCGGTCCGGCTCTCGGGCATCGATCCCCGGCCCATCAAGGTCGCCGTCTATCTGTACAGCGGCCTGCTCGTCGCGCTGGCCGCCGTGATCGACACCGCGCGATTCGAATCGGCCAATCCCAACGCCGGGAGCGGCTTCGAGCTGCAGGCGATCGCGGCGGTGGTGATCGGGGGGACCAGCCTCATGGGGGGACGCGGATCGGTCGTGAGTTCGTTTTTCGGCGTGCTGATCATCGCCGTGCTGAACACCGGGCTGGCAGCCATCGGCGCCCGCGACGAAACCAAGCGCCTGGTCACCGGCCTGGTCATCGTCGCCGCCGTCATCGTCGACCAATACCGCCATCGCTGGAGCCAAACCAAACCATGAAACACATCCCCCGCATCGTCGTCGTCGGCAGCTCCAACACCGATATCATCCTCCGTGTCCAGCGCCTGCCTCGCCCGGGGGAAACCGTGCTGGGCGGCGCGCTGTCCATGGTCGCCGGCGGCAAAGGGGCGAATCAAGCCGTCGCAGCCGCGCGCGCAGGCGGACAAGTCGCCCTGGTCGCGCGGGTCGGCAACGACTCGTTCGGGCGAGCCGCCCTCGCCGGTTTCCGGCGGGACCGGATCGACGCGCGCCGCATCGCCCGCGATCGCGCCCAGCCATCCGGCGTGGCGCTGATCTGCGTCGCCGCCGATGGCCAGAACAGCATCGCCGTCGCCCCCGGCGCCAACGCCCGCCTCTCGCCCGCCGATATCCGACGCGCCCGCGCCCAGCTCGAGCGCGCCGATTGGATCCTGCTCCAGCTCGAAATCCCATCGGAGACCGTCGCCGCCGCGCTCGAGGCCGCCGCCGCCGCCCGCGTCCCCGTCATTCTCAATCCCGCCCCGGCCAGCCCCCTGGCCCCCGCGCTCCTGCGCCAAGCCACCGTCCTCACCCCCAACGAGACCGAGGCAGAACTCCTGACCGGCGTCCGGATCCGGTCCGAATCGGATGCGAACCAGGCTGGACGCGCACTGCTCGATCTGGGTGTCCCCGTGGTGATGATCACCATGGGACCTCGAGGCGTATGGGTCGGGACCCGCCAGAAGCAGCAGCGGGCGCCCGCGTTCCGCGTGCGGCCCGTCGACACGACCGCGGCCGGCGACGTGTTCAACGGCGCGCTGGCTGTGGCCCTGGCCGAAGGCCGGGCTCTGCTCGATGCTGTCCGGTTCGCCCAGGCCGCCGCCGCCATTGCCATCACCCGACCCGGCGCGCAACCCTCCGCCCCCCGACGCCGCGAAATCCTCCGGCTCGAGCGGACCGGCCAGATCCGGCCCGCGCGGTGACCATCGCCTGTCAGCGGCTCGCGAGCGGCTCGAGCGCGTTTCGCGCCACGTAGACAAACGCCGGCGGCAGGTTCAACCAGACGATGCGGGTGGTGCGGACCTCGGCGAATCGGCTCTTGAGCTTGCGCCGGAACCGCCGGCCCGCCGGGAGCCAAACCCCCTGCGGATAGGCAAAGGTCAGGAATAAACCGCCGGGGCGAAGAATCGCCAGCAGGGTGGCCAGGAGCTGGTCCTGGAGCGCCTCCGGAAACGCAGCCCATGGCAGGCCGGACACGACCCGGTCGCAGTGGGTCTCCCCCAGGGCTTGCAGATGGATCCGGGCATCCACGGCCGAACCCTCGACCACCTGCACGCCCGGGCAGCGGCGGCGCGTCGCTGCCGCAAACTCGGGGTTGATCTCGATCGCCAGGAACCGCGCCCCAGGCCCCAGCCTCCGCACAATCCGCTCCGTGAACACGCCGGTGCCGGGGCCGAACTCGAGCACGACTCGGGCATCCTCGAGGCGGGCGGAATCGGTGATGAGCGCGGCCAGGCGGGACGAGCTCGCCGCAATGGCGCCCGTCGCTTGGGGATGCCGGATGAAATTCCTGAGAAACTTCAATGTGCTCATAGCTGGGTTCGATGGATCCTGATGCGCGCCTCCGATCCGGGATCGGTCAATCGCCGATCCACGACAGACCGACTCGAATCCAAAGGGGAGTGCTGATCAAGCTGACGACGGACGTGGCAATGACCACTCGGAGGGCCGTGGGCGCGTCGCCGTTGAAATGGCGGGCCATGACGATCGGAAACACCGCGGCGGGCATGGCGGCTTGGAGGACGATCACCCGCTGGAGCTCGATCGAGGCCGGCAGATAGCAGGCCAGGGCCAGGAAACCGACCGGCAACACCCCGATCCGCAGCAGGGTCGCCGCCCCCATAACCCTGCCCGCCGATCGCGAATGGAAATCGCCGATGTGATCGGCCATCGTTGCGCCGATCAGCAGGATGCCCAGCGGGATCGCGCACTGGCCCAGCATCCGCGCCGTGGTCAGAACAAAATCCGGCATCCAGCGATAGGCCCCGGTCAGGTTCAGCGCCAGGCCCAGGATGATCGACATCACCGGCGCATTGATGATCCGGCGCCACTCCCGCCCGGGAGATGCGCCGGTCAGCACCACCAAACCCACCGTCCACAGCGCCAGCTCGGTCCCGACGTTGTGGACGAACAGCACCCCCAGCGTCCCCTGAGGCGAGTCGGCAAACAGCATCAGAACCAACGGAATGGGCACGTAGCCGTAGTTGTACATGCCGGTCGCCAGCGCGAACGTCCGCTGCTCGCGCTCGTTCGCCAGGCCCGCCCTATGCCGCACCCACCACGCCAGCGCGATCCCCGCCACGACCGTCCCGAATCCCACCAGCGGCGGCACCAGAAGATTCTGCCACTGGCGAAGCGCCGCATTGCCCAGGATCGAATCCAGAATCAGACAGGGGGCCAGAAGATTGATCGTGAGCTGCAGCAACGCGCGGTCGGCCTCCGCGGTCAGCCATTCGAGGCGGCGCACCGCGGCGCCTGCACCCATGATGCAGAACACCGGCAGCACCGCCCCCAGGACCACGAGAAACTCCTGCATCCGCCCATCATGCCCGAACTCGCACCCTGACGCAAACCCGCCGTCGTCCGGCCGGCCTCGACGGGTGCAGGACAAAATTCTTCGGCGCTTGGTGCGTCCGGTCGCAGTGGGGTGATCGTCCGCAGTTTGTCTTCTCCCTCCCCTCCGCGGCAGTGGAGGGGAGGGTCGGGGAGAG
>CAYWIM010000070.1:0-25936 GCA_964458325.1 uncultured Verrucomicrobiota bacterium | reverse complement strand
AGGCCCTGCAAGTCAGGATACCAGGCGATCGTTTCCTTTGTTGTTCTCCGCGCAGTCTCGATGCCATCGCCATGATCGAGAGCCTGCTGCCATCGATCTTGACGCATCTGCCCCCGCTCAGCATTCTCCCCATGAAAGCGCTTCTTCACGGCCGGCCACAGAGGCGTCGTGCCCGTGCCGCCTGAAAAGCGATTTCTTATCCAAACAGAAACAGGGCTCTATGAACCGATGGTCGATCCGAACATTCGCGCTGATCACTCTGGCGCTGGCCGGTGTTGCAGTGGAACCGGTGAGCCTTGCCGGAGAAACTCTCAGCGGCTTCGTGGAAATCAAAGGCGACACCTTTCGTCGCGGCCGGGGAGCAAACCAGAACGGATCGCCGACACGGGTCGAGGACTTTGAGATCCTCGACCATCCTGTCACAAACCAGGAATACAAGTCATTCGTCGATGCGACGGGCCACGGCTGCCCGCTGCACTGGGCCGGCGGCGCCATCCCGCCCGGCCAGGGCGATCATCCGGTGATCTTCGTCAATCGCGAGGACGTGCTGGCCTACCTGGCTTGGCTTACCGAGCGGGAAGGACGCATCTGCCGGCTGCCCACGTCGGCCGAGTTTGAATACGCCTGCCGCGGCGGCCTGACGGGGAAGGCGTATCCCTGGGGCGACGAGGCCCCGGAAGGCCGAGCCAACTACGACGCGACCGGCGACCGGGCCTTCCATGCCTGGCAACGGCACCTCGAACCGGCCCGCTCCGGATCGCCGAACGGCTTCGGTCTCTATGGGATGAGCGGCAACGTCTGGCAGATGGTAGTGGAGCATCACGACCCGGCGACCACGCGATTCAAATATCGCATCGACGATCCGCTCGTCATCGAAAGCAGTGTGATGGGTGGCTCCTGGGCCCGGACGGGCGACTATCTCAAGTGCGGGAACCGCCTGGGCATCTCGGCCGGCATTCGCCATCCCGATCTCGGTTTTCGACCCGTGCGCGAGCCCCAATCGGCCGATTGGACCATCGAGCCGCGCCGGCTGACCGGCGCGTCCCTCGGCGGCGGAAAGATCCTGTTGAGCTGGGCGCTGTTGAGCGGTGACACGGCGGATACCCAGTTCCACGTCTACCGGGCCACCACGCGGGACCACGCGGGATTTCGCGTTTCCGAAACCCCCGTTGCCGAATCGACCACCTTTGTTGACTCCGGGACCGAGGCGGGCCGGCGCTACCAATACTATGTCAGACCGGTCGATGCCTCCCGCAAGGAAGGACGCAAATCCGAGTGGTTCGGCATCACGGCCGAGTCAGAACCGAGCAACGTCGTCGCCACCTTTCAACCGCTCTGTCAACAAGGATCGCTCGTGCCGATCTTCGGCGACCTCGACGGCGACGGCACCCTCGATTGCGTCATCCGCATGGACAACGGCAACCGTGAAATGTCGCAGGATCCGGGCTTGCCGGTCCAGCTCGAAGCCTTCACCGCCTATGGGCGCTCGCTCTGGCGCAAAGACATCTGCCGGCACGACCGCTGCTACGGCAGTGCCAATAACGTGCCCTTCAATGTCTGGGACATGGACGGCGACGGCAAGGCCGAGGTGGTGACGCGGCTGCAGATCGGCGACGCCGTCTGGGTCGCGATCCTCGACGGCATGTCCGGCGAACTCAGGCACAAGGCGCCTTGGCCCGACATGGTGTCGGACTTCGCCAAATCGTCGACCCGGATCCACCTCTCGGTTGGCTGCCTGGACGGCAAACATCCGGCCGTCGTCACGCAAACCGGCCTGTACGAAAACGAAGTCTTCGCAGCCTTCGACGCCCAGCTCAAGCCGCTGTGGAGGTTCGACAGCTTCGCCGAAACCAGCGGAAGCGGCGGGCACAAGATCGAGATGGCCGACGTCGACGGGGACGGACGCCAGGAGGTCTTCGACGGCACCACCTGCCTCCATCCCGATGGCAGCCTCCGCTGGTCGATCTACCGGCAGCACCCTGACATTGTCTCGATCGCCGACTACCTCCCCGATCGCCCTGGACTGGAAGTGTTTTACATCGTCGAGTCGTCCGTCCACGCGGGCGTCTACATGGTCGATGCCAGCTCGGGCCAGATCCTCTGGAAAGTGAACCGGGAAGACGATCCCCGCTGGAGCCACGGCCACTACGGCTGGACGTCGGATATCTGGGACGGGGCCCCGGGGATCGAGTGCATCTCCAATCGTGCCGGGCACAACGATCCCAACATCGTTCTGTTCTCCGCCGACGGCCGGCTGCTGCTGGAACCGTTCCCCTATCGCTACACACCGATCGAGTGGGACGGCGATCCCACCCGCGAATTGCTGGGCGGACCGGACGGCAAGATCGGCGACTTCAACGGCAAGGAGGTCGACTTTGGCAGCCAGGCACAGCCGGCCCTGCCTCCCGGCGCCGCCGTTTCCATGATGGCCGATCTCTGCGGCGACTTTCGCGACGAACTGGTTCTCACGGTCACCGCGGAAGGCGGTTCCAAAGCCATCGCCGTCGTCACGGCAACCCATCCGATCGCTCGCAAGTACCTGGCCGCCACCCAAACCCTGGATTACCGCCTTTGGCTCGCCCGAAACATGGGCGGCGGGTACCCATCGATCCACTATCAGCCGCTCCTTCCGCCGAAGTGAGAACACGGCAATGGGGTCAAACATCGACGACTGACAGTATGACGCGTAGGCGGCCGGCAAACCGCGCCGAACCGGCCGCTCTCCCGCCCGTCGCCAGAAACGACGAATCCCTTGCGCCGCCGCCGCGCCCTTCGAATTCCCCACAGAAACGCCCCTTTGCAGATGTGCTTCGAGAAATCGACCGTCGCCTTGGGAGATGACGCTGATCACGCTCGAGGGGGCGGGGCGGCTGTCGCTCAGTTCTAGCCATTCGATGAAGAAAGAGTTCCCTCACGGAGGCACAAAGACACGGCGATGAACGAGAATGCGATAGGGACCATCGGGGTCGACTGTGCGGTTGAGCTGCACCGGGATCTGGGGCCCGGCTTGCTGGAGACGGTCTATAAAGTGACCCTGGCCCGGGCACTGGATCGGCGGGGCCTGAGGGTCCAGCGCCAGGCAGGGGTCGCGATTGAGAATCTGGACCCGGAACCTCCGTGTCTTGGTGTCTCCGTGAGAGAAGAACTCATCGAACCAGACGGTCCACCGAACGCGGCTCCGCCGCGTCGGTGACCTTGTCGTTTGCTGGCATCGCGCCTCGGTTGGCAATCAAAGGCCATTGGCCCGGCGTGCCTGAGCCGGAGCGTTGGGTTTAAGATGCGCCGCCCGATCATATCGCTTTTTGTCGCCATCACGCTGGGTGTGCTCGGGTTGTCCTTGATGGCACCAGTATCCGGATCGAGGGCTGTTGTTGGCCCAGACGGACAACTTGTTCGTCGCGCCGACGGCTGACCGATGATGGTTGCGGACCCCTACGAAGGATTGCGCACCAACTGGCCCGCCTACCTCATTCTCGCCGCCGGTACAGCCTCGATGGCGTGGACGCTTTTCATACCTCTTCACTCTCAGGCATTGTCTAGCCTCCATTGCCCTTGCGCTCCCAGGCGCGGGCCGGGCGGGCGGGCATGGTGAGGTCAGCCTTGGCGTAATAGCTGCCCGCGCCGAGATCCGTTTCGATCGCCTGCTGCAATTCCAGGGACGGAACGACCGAGTACTGCGAGTGGGTCTCGATGTAGGTCCAGCCGCCGCCAGAGCGGCGCAGGCCCAGAAACAGCGGGCACGAGCCGTGGTGGGCATCGGCGATGTCCCGGAGCCGGCGGAGCCGGTCTCCGGTCGCCTGGGCCGCGTCCAGGCGGATGTGGACCTGCAACGTCAGCCGGCGGGGGGCTTCCTCGAGAGGGATGATCGAGATGGGAAAGATCTTCGGCTTGTCTTCGGACAGGTTCACCTCGCCGGTGACCAGGACGAATCGGCCTGATTCGAGGAGCGGCCGGAACGAATCGTAGTTCTCGTTGATGCAGAGCACAGGGACCGAGCCTGCCAGATCCTCGATCGTGACCAGCGCGTAGGGTTTGCCGGTCTTCTTCGAGATGCCCTCCTGCACCGCCGTCACCAGCCCGCCCAGCCGCGTGACGGTTCGATGGGCCAGGCCCGGCAGCCTGGCCGTGTCCGTCAGGGCATATCGGTCCAGAATGGCCCGATACGGCGTCAGCGGATGCCCCGTCACATAGAAGCCGAGCAGCTCCTTCTCGGCGGCCAGGCGCTGCGCCACCGGCCATTCCTCGAGCCCCGACTCCCCCGGAGCCGGCGCCGAGCCCTGGTCGGCGAGAAAATCGAACAGCTGGCCCTGGCCGCGGATCCGATCCAGCCCCCGGCTGGCTGCGCTGGCCAGGGTTCGATCGATTCCGGCAAACATCGCCGCCCGGGTTTCTCCCAAGCCGTCGCAGGCCCCGCACCGGATGAGCGCTTCGAGGACCTTGCGATTGACGGTGCGGGTGTCCACGCGCTCGCAGAGGTCGGCCAGGGACATGAACCGGCCGCCGCTCTGGCGGGCGTCCAGGAGGTTTTGCACCGCGATCTCGCCGACCCCTTTGATCGCCGCCAGGCCGAATCGGATGCCCGGGCCGGGCTGAGCGGGCGCGAAATGGACGTGGCTTTCGTTGACATCCGGCGGCCGCACCTCGATCTGAAACGCCCGGGCCTCCTGGATCAGGATGGCCAGCTTGTCGGTGTCCGCCATGTCATTGGTCATCATCGCGCAGAGGAACTCGACCGGGTTGTTGGCCTTGAGATACGCGGTCTGGTACGCCACGATCGCATAGGCGGCGGCATGCGACTTGTTGAAGCCGTAATCGGCGAAATCCTCCAGCAGATCGAAGATCTCGTTGGCGCGATCCGCGGGGATCTGATTGAGCCGCGCGCACCCCTCGACGAACGTGGCCCGCTGCTTCTGCATCTCCTCGACCTTCTTCTTGCCCATGGCGCGGCGGAGCAGGTCGGCCCCCCCGAGCGTGTAGCCGGCCAGGACCTGAGCGGCCTGCATCACCTGCTCCTGATACACCATCACCCCGTAGGTCTCCCGGCAGATGGGCTCGAGCAGCGGATGCTCATACTCGATCTTGACCTCCCCGTGGCGCCGCCGGATGAACTCCGGAATCAGCTTCATCGGGCCCGGCCGGTACAGGGCGATCAGCGCCGTGATGTGCTCCAGCGAGCTGATGTGGAATTTCCGGCACAGATCCCGCATCCCGCTCGATTCGAGCTGGAACACGCCCACCGTCTCCCCGCGATTGAGCAGCGCATAGGTGGGCGCGTCGTCCAGCGGCAGATGATCGATCGGCACATCGATGCCGCGCGTCCGCTTCACCAGGTCGCACGTGTTCCGAATCACGGTCAGGGTCTTCAGCCCCAGAAAGTCCATCTTCAGCAGCCCCAGGTCGCCCACAGGCCCCATCGCATACTGGGTCACGATTGAGCCGTCCTCGTCCTGCTTGAGCGGCAGGAGGTTCACCAGCGGCTGGTCGCCGATCACCACGCCGGCCGCGTGCACCGATGCGTTCCGCGTCAGATCCTCGAGCACAAACGCGATGTCGATCAGCTCTCGCACCGAGTCGTCCCCCTCATACGCCGCCCTCAGCTCCGCCGATTTCTCGAGCGCTTTGGCCAGCGTCATCTTCAGCTCGTTCGGTATCATCTTCGCCAGCCGGTCCACATCCCCGTAATCCATCCCCAGCACCCGCCCCACATCGCGAACCACGGACTTGGCCCCCATCGTGCCAAACGTGATGATCTGCGCCACCGAGTCCCGCCCATACTTGTCCCGCACGTACCGGATGACATCCGCCCGCCGGTCGTCCGCGAAATCGATATCGATGTCGGGCGGGTTCACCCGCTCGGGATTGAGGAACCGCTCGAACAGGAGCCCGTAGCGCAGGGGATCGACGTTCGATATCCCCAGCAGGTAGGTCACGATCGATCCCGCCGCCGACCCGCGCGCCACGCATGCAATCCCTTTGCCGCGGCCGTGCCGGATGAAATCCCCCACAATCAGAAAATAGCTCACGAATCCGGTCTTTTCGATGACCGCCAGCTCGAGATGGACCCGATCCAGCACGGTCCGGACGGCGGCCTGGACGGCGTCGCCCGTGGGGGCTGCGGGCGCCGGAGCGGCGCCCCCGTCTGCAGGCGCCGCGGGAACCGCCGCCAACGGCAGCAGGCCTGGATCTCCCATCGCCCGCACGGCGAAGCCGTCCGCCCCCGCCTCCACCCGCAGGCCGTAGCGCTGCTCCAGCCCCTCGGCGACTAGCTGCCGCAGATAGCCCTCCCGCGTCATCCCCGAGGGCGGATCGAACACCGGATAGTGCAGCTTGCCGAACTCGATCTCGACCTGGCATTGCTCCGCGACCGCCAGGGTGTTCCGGACCGCCTCGGGCGTCTCCGCAAACAGCGCATGCATCTCCTCTGCCGGCCGCAGATGGAACTGCTCCGGCTCGTACCGGAGCCGCTTCGGATCCCGCAGCTGGGTCTGCGTGCCGATGCACACCAGGCAGTCGTGGGCGCGGGCATGGCTCTTCTCGAGGTAATGAACGTCATTGGTCGCCACCAGGCGCAGCCCGAAGTCGCGCGCCCAGGCGATCAGCTGCCGGTTGACCTTGTGCTGCTCGGGCAGGCGATGGTTCTGCAGCTCGAGATAGAAATTCTCGGCCCCCATCGTCTGCTTGTAGAAATCGATCGCCGCCCGCGCCCGATCGGGGTCGTCCTTCAAGATCAGCTCGGGGATCTCACCGGCCAGGCAGCCCGATAAGGCGATCAGACCCTCGCGGTGCTCGGCCAGCAGCTCCTTGTCGATCCGCGGCTTGTAGTAATAGCCTTCCAGATGAGCCGCCGTCGAAAGCCGGATCAAGTTGCGGTACCCCACCGCGTTCCGCGCCAGCAGAACCAGGTGGTGATACACGTCCCGCCCGTGGCTCGACGTCTTCTTCTCGTGCCGGCTCCCCGGCGCCACGTACATCTCGCATCCGATGATCGGCTTGAGCCCCTGCTCGCGGGCGGCCCGGTAGAAATCCACGGCCCCAAACAGCACGCCGTGATCCGTGATGGCCAGCGCCGGGAACTCGAGCGCCCGGGCTTTCTCGACCAATCGGTCCAGCCGGCATGCCCCGTCCAGCAGCGAGTACTCGGTGTGGACGTGCAGATGAACGAACTCAGCGCGCGCCATGAATCCAATCTACTGTTCGACACGATCCAGGCGCAAGCTCGGGGTTCGATGGGGCGCGATCCCGAAGGTCTCATCCGGCATCGGGTCTTGGCGGCGCGGGCGTCTCGCCGGCGCCGTGGCTCCCCGCCTCCGGCATGCGGAGGGCGACCAGCATGGCTGCCGGAAAGAGAAAGCTCGCATACCACAGCGCGCGCCGAAAATCTCCGACCTGCGAGAACAAGCCGAAGAACACCGTGCCGAACGCGGCTGCAACCCGCCCGATGTTGAAGCAAAAACCCGCTCCCGTTGTCCGGAGCAGCGTCGGGAAGAGCGGCGGCAGGTACATGGTGAACAGCCCGAACACCCCGGACGAGAACCCCACCCAGGGCAGCCAGAACAGGAGGCCGACGTGGCCGCGCGCGACCCCATACGCGCCAAACAGCGAGCCGAAAAACATCAGAAACATGATCGCGATCGCCCGCCGGTACCCCAGCCATTTCGCCAGCGCGCCGGCGAAGAAATTGCCTGCCATCGACACCGCGATGACCAGGAAGAAGGCCGCGCTCACCAGCCGCTCGCGGTCGGCGGCCGGCCAGGAAGCCAGCTCCGGCAGGTTGCGCAGATGCTGCGGGTTCCAGAACATGAACGCCCACCAGCCCGTCAGGCTCAACGCGCAGACCGCGATGGTCTTCAGGGTCAGCCCGCGCGTCGGCCCCTGGAACAGCTCCCGGATCCCGGGCGCGCGCTCCTGCGCCTGCTGCCTGGCCCGCTGCCACTCCTCCGGCTCCGGCACCGCCCGCCGGATCCAGAACACGATCAGCGCCGGCAAAATGCCCACCAGAAACACGTAGCGCGGGTTCCGGTCGGCCATGAGAAACACCGTGAGACAAGCCAGCAGCACGCCGATGTTGACGCCTGTCTGCAGCACCGCCGCAATCCACGGCCGCCAGCGCCGCGGCCACGTCTCCGCCAGCAGCGAGGATCCCACCGCCCACTCCCCCCCAATCCCGAGCGCCGCCATGAACCGGAAAATCAGGAGCTGCCACCAGGTCTGCGCCACCGACGATAGCCCCGTGAACAGCGCATAGGTCAGGATGGTCAAGGCCAGGACCCGGCTCCGGCCCAGCCGATCTCCGAGCCGGCCGAATACGCCGCCGCCCAGCGCCCAGCCGATGAGAAACGCCGCCTGGATGTACGAGCTCGACCGCTTCACCCCCGTGTCCGCTGCCGTCGCCGCCCCCAGCAGCTGCGCCACATACGGAGCCGCAACCAGCGTGTAGAGGTGCATGTCCAGGCCGTCGAATAGCCAGCCCAGCCATGCCGCGATCCCCGATTTCCATTGCTGCGGCGTGATCTCGCCCAGCCGGCGCGCCTCGCCATCCGCCGGCCGCGGCGCCCCGGCCTCGGCTTTCGCCCCCTGGGAATCGGGTGTCGGCGGCTTCATGTCATGCCCCCGGCCCTCGAGCCGCAGCCGGATCCGGATCCGCGTCAGCCGGCCGTATCCAGTGCCACATCCAGAGACAAAGCGCCGTCAGCGCATACGCCGCCGCAAATCCCGGCGCCGCCAGGAGCCCGAGCTTGTTCTGCACACCGCTCGCCGTCAGCTCATAGGCATGAATGAAACCCAGAGCCGACAGCGCCGCGCCCGCCAGCGCCCAGACCGCTGCATGATGGAATCGGCGGTCGATCACCAGCGCCAGCACCGCTGCCAGAATCATCGACGTCAGCAGAAATCCCTGGCTCAGGGCCACCATCCCGTGAATGTGCAGATCCGTGCCGAATCGGTCCGCCGTGGCGGCCAGATTCGACCCGGCAGCCCGAACCGCCGTCTCGACCAGGAACAATCCCCAGGACGCCAGCGCCGGCACCAGCCCGATGGCCACCGCCAGCGCATGCCGGCGCGGGCTCTCCTGATACGCTTGGGCTGTGATGATCAGCCCGATCCAGAGCAGAATGCCCAGCATGGCCTCGAGCGGGATCACCCGCAGCACCAGCGTCACCCCTCCCACCAGGCACAGCCCCGTGATCACCGCGCCGTTGAGAATCGAATAGCCCGCCCGGGCGCCCATCGTCTTCCAGCCGGGGTGGCCGATGTAGATCGTCGTCGGAAATGCGCTCCCCAGCGCCGCGGCGCACAGGCTGCCCAATCCGTTGGCCAGCAGCGACGGGCGCGTCTCGAACCGGTCGCCCGCCGCCTCGGCGCTCTCCAGGTTCTGCAGCGCGCCAATCACGTTGAACAGCGCCATCGGAACGATCACCGCCATGTACTTCCACCCGATCGGCGATTGAAAGAATGCCGCCAGCTCGACCACCGCCGGGATCGGCCAGTGGATGGCAAACTGATACGGTTGCGAGGGGGGAACAAACAGGGGGGCGCCCGCCGCGCGCAGGCCCCATGCCAGCGCGGTCCCCACCGCCACGGCCACCAATCCCCCCGGCAGACGCAGCGGCAGCCGCACCCCCGACGCGTACGAAATCAGGATCAGCATCATCGGCAACAGGGCGATCACCGGCGACGCGAACATCTGAAACACAAATCCCATCGCGATAAAGGTGATCGCCACGCCGGCCAGGGAGGAGAGCAAGGCCGCCCGCGGCGTGTGCCGGCGCAGCCAGTCCCCCACAAACGCCCCCACTGTCTCCATGATCCCGCTCAGACAGCAGGCGAATATTCCCGCGCGCCACGCCAGAGCCGGATCCTTGGTCTCCTGATACACCGGCCCCATGATCAGCAGCAGAAACGCGATCACGCTTGGGGTGTTGATCCCGTACGGCAGCGCCGTGACATCGCTGCGTCCCGTCCGCCGTGCTAGCTGGCGCGCCTGCCACGCGTAGTAGAGGTTCCCCACCAGGATCGATATCGCCGCGCCCGGAAGGATGCGGCCCGTGATCAGCTCCGGGGGGAACCCGCACACCGCCTGCCCCAGCACCGCGATCACCATCAGCTGAAGCAGATTGTCGACAAACAATCCGAAAAATCCATCGATGTCCCCGGGGACGAACCAGCGCGGTCTCACAGGCTCCGTTTGTAAAAAAAAGCCAACCCTGAATCCAGATAAAAGCGGGGGAGCAGCAGGGCCAATTGATGTCAGAAGGCAAGTGGTTGGAAATCAGGCTACGAAAAAAGAGCTAGACACTGGGAAGGTTTTTTGCTGGTCTTGGCTGGGACGAAACAATCATTGACCATGGCATTCAAGCCAATCGGACAGGCCCGATTGCATGTTCGCGTCGCCCAGGCAGAGGAAATGGAATGGTTCGACGCCCAAATGGGCCGGCACCATTATCTGGGAGCGGGCCGATCGGTGGGGGATTATCTGCGACAAATCGTCGAGGTGGAGGGCCAGCCGGCGGCCTTGTTGGCATGGGGCCCGGCCTGTTACGCCCTCAAAGATCGGGATCTGTGGATTGGCTGGAGCGCGCCCCAGCGAGTGCAACGGCTCAAACTGATCGTTCAAAACCGCCGTTTTCTGCTCCTGAGCGCGGCGGGCCAAGCCCCGAATCTGGCCTCGCAAGCCATGGGGGCCGCCCTGCAAGGGTTGGCCGCCCAGTGGCGAGAAGCCTTTGGTTATCGTCCGCTGCTGGCCGAGAGTTTCACCGATCCGGAAACCTATGCCGGCACTTGTTACAGGGCCAGCAACTGGGAGGCGGTGGGCTGGAGCGCGGGCTACAGCCGCCACCGGGCCGATTTTTATGTGGCCAATGAGCGGCCCAAACGATTGTGGCTGCGGCCGCTGGCTCCGGATGCGCGGGCTCAGTTGCGCTCGGTCCAGGTGCCTGAGGAATGCCGCGGCGCATTGGCGGCGGGGCCTTCGGGGGTGCTGCCGGTGAACCAAGAACAAATGGATTCCCTTTTGGATCTCTTGGGCAAAGCCCCGGATCCGCGCGACTCCAACACGCACTATCGGATTGGGCCCGTGTTGACGCTGGTGGCGATGGCCTTATTAGCCGGGCGGCGAGAGATCGCCCAAATCGCCCGGTTTGCCCGGACCTTGACTCCGCGGCAGCGCCGCCGCTTGGGGCTGCCTCGGAAAAAGGGCACGCAGGCTTTCTACAAGGTCCCCGGCTACAGCGTGTTCTATCAAGTGCTCACCCGCATGGATCCGGAGAGTTTCGCCCAACTCTTGAGCGGCTGGCTGCTGGCACGGGCGGGCACGCTGCCGGCGGCCCTGGCCCTGGATGGCAAAATGATCCGCGATCACATCGGTCTGCTGACGCTGGCCCAACACGAGGATGGCGCCCCGCAAGCCATCGCGATCTACGACCAGAAAGAGGGCACCGAGCGTTGCGAGCAAACCGCGGCCACTTCCCTGCTCAATGGGATCAGGGCCTTGGATGGAAAGATCGTCACGGCCGATCCCCTCCACTGCCAGCGCAAAACGGCCCGGCAGATCGTGGAAAAAGGGGGGGACTATCTCTTGCAGATCAAAGCCAACCAACCCCATCTGTTCCAACAAGCGCAAGCCTTGGACCAGCTTTCCGGCACCCCCTTTTTGCCCAAACCCATGCCGGTCACGGCCGCATCGAACGCCGCCTGCTCCATCCGTTCCCGATCGAACCGATGACGGCGGATTTTCCCTTTGCCCGCGCGTTGATCCTGCTGCGCAACCAGCGCACGATCAAGAAAACCGGAGCCACGACCACCGAGTCGCACTACTACCTGTCCAGCGCGCCTTCCGGCCAATACACACCGTTCCAATGGCTGGAGCTGATCCGAGGCCATTGGGGCGGTGTGGAAATCCGCAATCATTGGCGGCGGGACGCCCTGATGGGCGAAGACCGCTCCCGGAGCCGGCAACCGAATCTGCTGGCCAATCTGGCACTGCTTCGCAGCGTGTTGCTGGCGGTGCTGGCCGATCATTGCCCCGAGGAATCGCTGCCGGAAATCCAAGAACGCCTCCACTCGCGCCCGGGCCAATGCCTCAACCTTCTCTGCTCATGATCCCTTCAAAACAAAAGACCTTGGGGGGAGCAGCGCCCGGACCTGTGTCCTGTCTCGCGATGGCTCTCGCGCCGGCGTCTGGCATGGCCTTTGCTCTTCTCGCTGCTGCGACCGCCAACCACGGTCAGCGCTCCGATCCGCGGGCCGTCCGCATCGCCGCGATGCGGACGGCCTTTCGGGCTGGAAACCGGCCGGCGCCTGTGGTTGATTAGCGGCCATGAAAACGGAATCGATCTCTCTGTGGAGCTGCCTGGCAGCCCTGGCCGTACTCACCGGCTGCAGCAGCCTCGATGAACACGGCCCGTCCACCGCCATCGAGCTCTTCAACGGGCGCAACCTGGACGGCTGGGGCCATGTGCTCGCCGATGCCGCCGTCCCCCGCGACCAGGTCTGGTCCGTCCGCGATGGCATTCTCGTCTGCCAAGGCGACCCGCTCGGCTTCCTCTACACCGATCGACTGTTCGCCAATTTCCGCCTTCACGTCGAATACCGCTGGGCGCCTGGAGCCAAGCCCGGCAACAGCGGACTCTTCTCCCGGATCCAGGAACACAACCGCCCCTTGCCGCGCTGCGTCGAGGTCCAGCTCAAACATGGAAGCGCCGGCGACGTGCTCGGCCTCCAGGGCCTCCCCGTAGCGGCCAGCCAGCCACGCTATTTCCACGTGGCCTCTCACCCCGTGGCCGGCGAGATCCACGGCGTCGCCAAGCTCGCCGATGCCGAAGCCCCCGCCGGCGAGTGGAACCAGGTCGAAATCCTCGCCCAGGATTCCCGCTACACGGTCTGGGTCAACGGCCAGCAGGTCAATGACGTGACCGGCGTCGCGGCGGTTCCCGGTCCCATCGGTCTCCAGTCCGAAGGCGGCGAGATCCACTTCCGGCGGGTGACCGTGACCCCGCTGCCTTGAGGCCGGGATTATGAAGCCGCCTGGCAAGGTTCACGCCGGCTCGATCCTCGGGATTTATCGAGCTGCGGCCTGTCTGCTCTCCGCCTGGGTGTGGATCCTCGCAGTGGCGGGCCATGCCTCCGCTGCCCCGCCGGATCCGGATCGTTTCCTGGCTGAGTTCCGCGATCCCCCCCGCGAATTCTCGGTGATGCCATTCTGGTTCTGGAACGATCGGCTCACGGACGAGGAGGTGGTCCGGCAGATCGCCGACTTCGATGCGCACGGCGTGTATGGTTTCGTGATCCACCCGCGGATCGGCCTGCCCGCCGATACCGGATGGCTTTCGCCCCGGATGATCCATTGCATGCGCGTTGCCATCGAGGAGGCGGCCAGGCGCCGGATGTATGTGATCCTGTATGACGAGGGCATGTACCCCTCCGGATCCTCCGCTGGCCAGGTGGTGGCCCGAAACCCAAGGCATGCCGCCCGTGGGCTGGCCAAGATCGACCTCGCCCCGGGCCAGACGCCCGATCTGCCCGAAGGATGGACTCTGGTCATCATCCTCGACCGTCCCAATGGCCAGCGGCTGGCCGTGGTCGATCGCCCCTCCGGCGGCGTCATCCGCGGTCTCCATTACCTGGGCGAGGAGACCGGCCGCGTGCGGGAGCAAACCCCGCCCGCCGGCGACATCCTCAATCCCGATGCCGTCGACAGCTTTGTCGAGCTGGTCTATGACCGGTTTGCCGCCGAGTTCGGCGCCCACTTCGGAAAGACCATCCTCGGCGTGTTCACCGACGAGCCGTCGCCACTCGGGCGCGGCAGCGCCCGGGGCGTCGTGCCCGGCAATGCCGCCCTCCTGGACCGCATCCAGCGCATCCTCGGCTACGATTTCCGGCCGCATCTGGCCGATTTATGGTACGCCGACCACCCTGAGTCCGCTCGCCGCCGGGCCGAGTACCATCGCGCCATCAGCCTCTGCCTCGAGGAGATCTATTACGGACGGCTGAGCCGATGGTGCCAGCGGCATGGCATCGCGCTCACCGGACATCCTGCCGGCTCGATGGACCTGGGCGCCGAGCGCTACTTTCAGATCCCGGGTCAGGACCTGGTCTGGCGCTACGTCACGCCTGGCCCGAGCGCGCTCGAAGGGCCCCACTCGACCATGGCCAAGTGCGCCTCGAGTGCCATGATCCACCTGGGACGCCGCCGCAACGCCAACGAGCTCTACGGTGCCTACGGACACAATCTCACCTTCGACGAAATGCATTGGCTGGCCAGCTGGTGCTTTGTCCGCGGACACAACCTCCTTTACCCCCATGCCTTCTATTACTCGATCCGCGGGCCGCGCCGTGACGAGCGCCCGCCCGATGTGGGGCCCAACGCGATCTGGTGGGACAAATACCGGCCCTACGCCGATTTCTGCCGCCGGTTGAGCTGGCTGAATACGGATTCCCGGCACGTGTGCAACATCGCCATCCTCGGCGACGCCGACTGGCTGCCCGACAGCTCCGCGAAGGTCTGCTTCCAGCACCAGCGCGACTTCAATTACCTCGAGCTGCGCCATCTCCACGAGGATGCCCGGATCGAACCGGATGGCGTTCACCTGGCCGGCATGATCTACCGGGCCGTGATCCTCGATGGCTTGCCGCGCCTGCCCGAGAAAGTCCAGCCCGTGCTCGAGAAGCTCGCCGCCCAGGGCAGGCTCGTCCTGGCGCCCAGCTCGCCCCACGCCGGCCGCTGGACCGGCGCAATTCTGACCCAAACGCCTGCGGATCTCCTGGCGGCATTGGACCGGCTCGCCTCTCCGGATCTTGCCCTCGAGCCCGCCTCGACCAGCCTGCGCTGCCGCCATGTGACCAAGGCCGGCCGCCACGCCTACCTGCTGTTCAACGAAGAATCGCAGCCGGTGTCCGCCCGGATCCGGTTGTCCGCCGACGGCCCCCGGCAGTGGTTCGATCCTTGGACCGGCGAGGTGGCCGAGGCCGCCTCGGATGCCGCGGCTGCCTTCGCGCCGCATGAGATGAAGCTGCTCGTGGTTGGCGAATGATCGATCGGATCGGCCGCTCTGCCTTGCGGCACCGCCCCGAGCTTCTGCGCCTACCGATTGCCGCGGCCTGTCGAAACCGAAACAACGACCGACCGGCGGAATGGCGGCAACGGGAGGCTGCCTCCGGACCACTGGATCTTCGACCACCGGTTCTCCCATGGATCGTAGACGCGCGCGGTCCCTTCCGCCGGCAATCGCAGGCGGCCGGGCCATTCGATCTTCTGGCCGATGACCTGTCTCCGCGCCTGGCCTTGGCCAAGCTCAGTCGCCCATGAGCTGTCCGCGTCCCGGCACCAGGCCAGGACCGTCTGCTTCCCTTCGAGCAGGTAGATCCGCACCGATCCCTGCGAGAAGCGATGGGGCGTGAACTGCTCCCCGGCGGGATCGACGCCCCGGATGGCCTCCGCAAATCGCCCGAATGCCCACCAGAGATCGTTCCGGCTCACATACGAATCCCAATGCCAGATGTGCCCTGGCCCGGCTGCTCCGCAGAAGAAGGGCGCGAACAGCACGTCGTGGAGAATGGCCCCTTCCCGGTCGCGCGGGTAGAGCTGGAACGGGCCCGTGTGCCGGGGCTCGACCGCGCCGCTCTCCGCCAGCAGGATTGGCCGGCCCGGCCGATACGATCGCATCCGCTCGACCGCCTCGGCGGCGAGCAGGTCGACGGGCCCGCGGCACGCCTCGAGGGAGGCTCCCAAGTCGAGGTAGCGATGCACTTGCGCCACGTCGTTGCCGGGCATCGTTGCCAGCCGCCGATAGAGGGCGTCCACCCGCTCGGTGTCGAAACTCCCCAGGCTTTGCATCGCCAGGTTCCTGGGAAACAGCCGGTGCAGCTCGACCAGCATCGCCTCGCTCCAGCTCATGTAATCGCCCCCCGCCACCGCGTTGATCTCGTTCCATAGCTCCCACCCGAAGATGACTGGATCCGATCCATACCGATCCGCATACCACGCGAGCTTCCGCTTGAACTGCGCCCGGCTGGCCTCGCCGTCGAAGAAATCCGCGATGTCCGCCGCCGGGCCGCCCTGGCCTTGCAGATGCAGCGGCTTTGCGCTCCACGATTGGTTCCGCGTCCCGAAATGCCGGAAGCTCTCGATGCACAGCTTGACGCGGATTCCATGCCGGCGCGCCGCCTCGAGCAATTGGTCGATCCGGCGCCCCTTCTCGGCGTCATACTCGCCGCTCCGGCTGTGCTCGACATCGAACCACGAATGCCCGAGCCAGATCCGAATGAAATTGCCCCCTTGAGCCGCGAGCTGCCGCATCCACCCCTCCATAATCTCCCAGCGATCCTCGCCTGGGGGTGCGATCATGTTCAACCCGATCGGCACGTACGGCCGGCCATCGGAGAGATCGAAATAGCGCGGATCCCGTCGGCTCACCTCGACATACGGCAGCAAGGGCGGCGCGGCGGCCTGCGCGCGGGCCGCCTCCGCCGCCGATGTGGCATCGCTCGGACATGTTGCTCCCGCCAAGGCCAGGAGCCCGATCCATAACCGCCTGCGCATCGTCGTCATGCTCGATTGCCTTCCATGTCCCACTGTTTGGCATTCCCCTCGTCTCTGGCAAGCCTACTCTGGTTTCCCTCCCCCCGCGAGGATCGAGCGGGGGGGGGCAAGGGGAGGGGATCCAAACCGATCGACCTCCTCTCCCCGACCCTCCCCTCCACTGGCGCGGAGGGGATGGAGAAGACGATCAATGACCGGGTGAACAAGTTCGACACCGCGTCGCCTTGTCTCCTGCAAGCCGGCAGCGCTTTCCCTCGCCCCGCGAGGGACGAGCGGGGGGAGGGCGCAGGGAGAGGGGTGCGTTTCACAATCCGCCCTCGGCTCTGTGGTGGAGTGAACGCAGGATGAAACCTGCAGCTATGCCATCGATGGGATGCAAGCGTCAGCCTTCCATCGGACGCAACAGCGTCGCGTCCCTGCCTTGCAGGCCTCCAAGTTCAAAACTCGGCGCGCAACGGAGTGCGCGCCCTACCTTTCCGAGGGCAAGGTCATCAAAATATTCGCGTCATTTCGGAAAGCGCGGGCAAAAATCCGTGGTGTCAGGACCCGGAAAAGGCCATACTTGTGCCATGCGTGATCTGCTCCGGCTTGCTGCGGGCTTGGTTTTGGTTCTCGCTTCGTGCGCTACGATTCGAGATCAGCCTGCGCTGACGGTCGAGCTGGCCGATCTGCGCCTTCGCGATGCCACCTTGTGGGAGACGACCGGGGAGATGATTGTCCGGATCGAGAATGCGGAGCCCGATCCGATCCGCCTTGCCGGGGGCGCCCATCGGATCTACCTGAATGGCGATTACGTGGGGCAGGGGCTCACGCATGAGGCGATCGAGGTCCCCGGGCTGGCGACCGCGTCCCAGGCGATCCTGGTTCATTTCCGGAATCTGGCTCTGGTCAGCCGGTTGCGCCCCATGCTCGAATCCGCCCAGTTCGATTATGAGATCCACAGCCGGCTTTACGGGATCGTTGGCGGCCGGGATCGCCGCTGGTCGGTCTCGAGCAGCGGGCGCCTCGATCTGCGCGGCCTGACTCGAACCGGTCTCGGGGAGCCTGCCTCGCGCTAGCCCGGATATTTCTACCTCCGCGATGAAAACGCCGACACCCTGCCGGGTGAGGGCACCCGGCCTGCTACAGCCATCAACGCACTGTTCCTGAAGGCCGGGTCCCCCGACCGGACGCTCCAAGTGTGAAATATCCGAGCTTGCCCTGCGCGCGGCCCCGAAAAAAGCCTTTCACCTGGACGCCCGATGCGGAATAAAGGGGTCCCGTGACGAGATTGGGATTGGGACTATGGCTATGCTTGGGGATCGGATTCGGCGGAGCCCTCTGGGGGGCGGAAGACGCCGGCGCCACCGCCGCCTCGAGCAGCGCCGCCTTCCCGATGGCCCTCGAGTCTTATCAGGACCAGGCCCTCGAATCTATCGGGCAGATCATCCGCCATCGAATTCATCGAGACCCGTTCAACCTGGCGGCGACCCTGATCTTTCTCTGCGCGGTGGTGCACACGTTCGTGGCGCCGCGATTCCATCGGCATGCCCAGCACCTGGCGGCCCGGGAAAAGGAGCTGCTCGAACAGGGGGTCGATCCTTACGGGCGCGAGCGGGACAAGCTCCGATTCAAGGCGACTCTGTTTAATTTTCTGGGCGAGGTCGAGGCGGTCTTTGGGATCTGGTCATTGCCGCTGATGGCGGCGATCATCTACTCGAGAGGGTATGACACCATGGTCCATTACGTGGCGCACACGGTGCGCTACACGGAGCCGATGTTCGTGGTGATCATCATGGCGATTGCCTCCTCGAGACCGATCCTGCAGCTGGCCGAGACGGGCCTGGCCCGGCTGGCGGCCGTCGGCGGATCCCGTCCGTCCGCCTGGTGGTTCTCGATCCTGACCCTCGGGCCGATCCTCGGATCGCTGATCACGGAGCCGGGGGCCATGACCATCTCCGCCATGCTCCTCACCCGGCAGTTCTACAGGCTCAATCCCAGCCCCGCCCTCAAATACGGCACGCTGGGATTGCTGTTTGTTAACGTTTCCGTCGGAGGCACCCTGAGCCATTTCGCGGCGCCGCCGGTTCTGATGGTGGCCACCCGCTGGCAATGGGATACCGCCTTCATGCTGGCCCATTTCGGATGGAAGACTGTCCTGGGCATCCTCACCAGCACGGTCCTGTACTACTTCTGGTTTCGACATGAGCTGGGGCGCCTCGACTCTCTCCAGGGCGGCATCGGCGGCACGCTTCTGCGTATGAACGGCCGCATCGCTGACGAAACCCCGATGCCTCCCTGGCTCATCGTGATTCACCTGGTGTTCCTGCTTTGGACGGTGGTGAACTCGCATCATCCGGTCATGTTCGTGGGAGGATTTTTGTTCTACCTGGCGCTCACCGAGGCCACCTCGCACTACCAGGAGCAAACGCTCATCCGCAGCCCGTTGATGGTGGGCTTTTTTCTGGCTGGGCTGGTGATTCATGGCGGCTGTCAGGCCTGGTGGATCGCCCCGGTCTTGAGCAGCCTGACCGAGTGGCCTCTGATGATTGGCTCGACGATCCTGACATCGTTTAACGACAACGCCGCCATTACCTACCTCTCCTCCCTGGTGCCGGACTTCTCGCCCGAGCTCAAATACGCCGTGGTCGCCGGCGCCGTGACCGGTGGCGGCCTGACCGTCATCGCCAACGCCCCCAATCCAGCGGGGCAATCGATCCTGAGAGATCATTTCGAAAATGACATCGCGCCCGCCAGGCTGTTCCTCGGAGCGCTGCCGGCCACTCTGATCATGGGGGCCTCTTACATGCTGCTGCGCGCCCTATGACACGGCCGTGGCGGCTCGCCCGCACGTCGCCCTGAGATTTTCCTTGATCGGTGGCCAGACCGATTCCAGATTTCCTCCAAACACAGGATTATGCCATGGCTCCAAAGCGAATTCCCGGGGACCGATACGCGATCATCATGGCGGGCGGGCGCGGCGAGCGCTTCTGGCCGGTCAGCCGCGAGCGCATGCCCAAGCAGCTGCTTTCGCTGGTGGGCAAGCACTCCCTGCTCCAGCAGGCGGTCGAGCGGGTGCTGCCGCTGGTGCCATGGTCGAACCTCCTGGTGATCACCAATGCCGTCCAGGCGCCGCTGGTGCGCAAGCAGCTGCCCCGGCTGCCCGCCGCGAATCTGGTGATCGAGCCCTGCGGGCGCGACACCTGCGCCGCGGTCGCCCTGGGCGCCGCCATCGTCGGAGCCCGCTCGACTGCGGCGGCCATGGCGGTGCTGCCTGCCGACCATGTGATCCCGGACGATCGGAAGTTCCGCCAGGTGCTGGCAGACGCCTTGGACCTCGCAGGGCGCGGCCAGGTCATGGTCACCATCGGCATCACGCCGACCGAGCCGCACACCGGCTATGGCTATATCCACATCGGCGATCCGCTCCCTCCGCCCCGGGGCGCATCCGCCTATCGCACGCCCTTTTACAAGGCGCGCCAGTTCGTCGAGAAACCCCATCACGAAAAGGCTGTCGAATTTGTGCAGAGCGGCGCCTACCGATGGAACGCCGGGATGTTTGTCTGGTCCTTCGTGACCATTGCCGAGAGTCTGCTCCAGCACCAGCCCCAGCTCGCCCAGGCCGCTCAGGCCTGGATGGCCGCCGCCGCCAAACCCAACCAGCTCAAGCGCTGCCTGGCTCGAGATTATCCCGGCCTGCCCAAGATCTCGGTCGATTTCGCCCTCATGGAGAAGGCGCACAATGTGGTGGTGGCCGAAGGCGCGTTCGAATGGGACGATCTCGGCTCCTGGACCGCCCTCGCCCGCCATCTCAAGGCCGACGAGGCCGGCAATTGCGCCGTCGGCGATTTCGTGCACGTGGATGCCCAGCGCAATCTGATCTTCGACGCCCGCACGCGAAACCGGACGCCCATCGCCGTGGTCGGGCTCCGGGATGCGATCATCGTGCAGACGGATGACGCCCTTCTGGCGGCTCACAAGAGCCAGGCCCAGAAGGTCAAGGAGCTGGTCGCCCGCCTGGCTTCGGCGCCTCGCTACCGGAAATGGCTCTAGCGCCCGGCCCGATTATCCCTCGCGTACCTGGACGGGCAGGTCCTGCTTGAGGCTGGCGACGAGCTTCTCGTGGATCGCGTTCACCTCCGCATCCGTCAGGGTTCGTTCCGGGTGCCGATACGTCATGGCATACGCCATGCTCTTGTGCCCGGCGGGCACCTGCCCCCCGCGGAAGACATCGAACAACTCGACCGCCTCGAGATGGGCCGGACGCGCCTTCCGGATGGCCCCCAGAGCCGCTTCGTGGGTGAGGGACTCGGGCGCCACCATCGCCACGTCGCGACGCACCGCCGGGAAGGCCGGCAGCGGGCGGAACTGCCTCGATGCATTGCGCCGCGCCAGCAGACAATCGATGCTCAGCTCGGCCACCAGGACGGCATCCCGGAGATCCAGCTGGCGTGCGACCGCCGGCAGCAGCTGCCCGATCTCGCCGAGGACCTGTTTGCCCTGGGCGATCTGAGCCGACTCGAGGAAGAGCGGATGCGCTCCCGTGCGCCGCGCATACGAATACCCGCGCACCCCGAACCCATCGAGAAACTCCTCGAGGATCCCTTTCAGGTCGTAGAGATCGAGCGCCTGGCCCCGATCCGCCCCGCTCCAGAACGGCGGGTGGCGCCGTCCGGTCAGGGCCAGCCCCAGGTGGCGCTCCTCGGCGGGAGCTGCCTCGCGGAGCCGGAAGACGCGGCCGATCTCGAACAGGGCCAGATCGCTCTCCTGGCGGTTGAGGTTGCGCCGCAGCGCGTCGAGCAATCCCGCCGTCAGGCTGGGGCGCAGGACGTTCATGTCGCTGCTGAGCGGATTGCCCAGCCGCACGATCGAGCTGGCCTCCTCGGGCGGCAGCACCCGGGCGGCCAGGGCATCCGAGATCAGGGTTTGGCCTTGGGTCTCGCTCAGCCCCAGGCCGCACAACAGCCGCCGCGCCGCGGTCAGCTCGTCGTGAACCGCGTCGTGCGGATGCGCCCCCAGCGCCCCTCGCGGAGGCGTGGCGGGAATCCGATCCACCCCATGAAGCCGCCCGATCTCCTCGATCAGATCGACTTCCTCCTTGAGATCGACGCGGAAGCTCGGGATTCGCACGCGGACGGTTCCCGTGGCGCCGGACGCAGCCTCCGATCCTGCGGTGGCCACCGGCTCCAGGCCGAGCCGCCGCAGGTGGTCCACTTGCTCGGCCGCGGGGATCGAGATGCCCAGCAGCGCGTCGGTCCGGGCAAACCGCACAGCGACATGGCGCGGCGTGGCCGGGCGGGGGTAAGCATCCACCACGCCCGAGGCGAGCCGGCCCCCGGCTGTTTCGAGTATCAGCTGCGCGGCCCGGCGGCTGGCCCAATCCGAAATGCCGATATCCGCCCCGCGCTCGTACCGATAGGAGGCATCGGATCGCAGATCGAGCTGCTTGGACGTGCGCCGGATCGACGTGGGCTTGAAATAGGCGCTCTCCAGGAGCACATCGACGGTGCGATCGTTGATCTCGCTGTTGAGGCCGCCCATGACGCCGGCCAGGGCGATGGCGCGCTGCTCATCGGCGATCAGCAGCATCTCGGCCGTCAGGCCGCGCTCCTGGCCGTCGAGCGTGGCGATCTTCTCGCCCGGGCGCGCCCGGCGCACGACAATCGTTGGCAAGCCCTCCTGCCCCGACTCCCCAGCCGCCCGGCTGATCAGGCGATAGTCGAACGCGTGCAGCGGTTGGCCGGTCTCGAGCATCACGAAATTGGTCACATCGACCACGTTGCTGATGCTTCGCAGCCCCACCAGCTCGAGCAGGCGCCGGAGCCAGTCCGGGCTCGGGCCGACCTTTACGCCGCGGATCAGGCGCGCCGTGTAGCGCGGGCACAGATCCGGATCCTCGATCCGCACAGCCACGCCATCGGCAGCCCGAGAGTCCGGGTCCTCCGCCAGCGGCGTCTCGGGCAGGCGCAGAGGCTGGCCCGTGGCCGCGCTGATCTCGCGCGCGATGCCGATCACGCTGTTGAGATCGGGGCGGTTCGGGGTGACTTCGAGGTCAAAGACAACGTCCTGGCCGGTCCGGCCCAGGAACTCCGCGAATGGCTGGCCGACGCGCGCCGTGGACGGCAGGATCAGCAGGCCCTGCGCGTCCTCGGACAAGCCCAGCTCGCTCGGGGAGCACATCATGCCGTGGGACTCGATCCCGCGGATCTTGCCGACCTTGATCGTGTAAGGGGGCTCGCCGGGGCGCGCGGGCAGGGCGTGCCCGGGCAGGACCAGCGGCACCTTGTCGCCCGCCTGGAAGTTGTGGGCGCCGCAGACGATGATGCGCTCGCCCTGGCCATCGTTGACGCGGCAGACCGAGAGCTTGTCGGCGTTGGGGTGCGGATCGCGGGTGATGACCTGGGCCACCACCACGCCGTCGAACTCCGCGCCCGTCCGCTGAACGCCCTCGACTTCGAGCCCCAGCATGGTGAGACGTTCGGCCAGGTCGTCGGGCGTTCCGCTGAAATCGACGTATCGCCGAAGCCAATTGAGGGTGATCTTCATGGAAAATCAGAACTGGCGGAGAAACCGCTGGTCATTCTCGTAAAAGAGGCGGATGTCGTTGACTCCGTAGCGCAGCATCGCGATCCGCTCGATGCCGAATCCGAACGCCCACCCCGTCCATTGTTCCGGGTCGTAACCCACATTGACGAACACCTGGGGATGCACCATCCCGCAGCCCGCGATCTCGAGCCACGCCTTGCCCATCTTCCGGACGGTGGCATTGGCGAAGTCGATCTCGAAGCTGGGCTCCGTGTAGGAGAAGTAATGGGGCCGGAACCGGATCTGGGTGTCGGCGCCCAGCAGCTCGCGAAACACGAACTCGACCGTGCCCTTGAGATCCCCGACGGTGACTCCCCGGTCGACATACAGGCCCTCGATCTGCTGGAACGTCGGGTTGTGGGTCGCGTCGGCGTTGTCCCGCCGATACACCCGGCCCGGCACAATGATCCGAATCGGCGGCGCCTGCTTCTCCATGACCCGGATCTGGACCGAGGACGTATGCGTGCGCAGGAGGAGCCGCGAGCTCGGATGATCGAGGTAGAACGTGTCCTGGGTATCCCGCGCCGGATGATCAGCCGGCGTGTTGAGGGCATCGAAACAGTGGTGATCATCCTCGATCTCGGGACCGTCGGCGACCACGAACCCCAGCTTGCGGAAGCTGCGCACGATATCCTCGATCACCTGCGTCAGCGGGTGGCTCCGGCCCAACCCGCGCCGCCGACCCGGCAGCGTGAAATCGGTGGGGTCCTTCGGGAGAACCGCCGCCAGCTCCAGCTCGCTGCGCCGGGCGGCCAGCGCCGCCTCGAGCTCGCCCTTGGCCTGGTTGATTTGCTTGCCCGCTGCGGGCTTCTCCTCCTTCGGCAGGGTCCCCAGCTGCTTCATCAGCGCCGTAAACTGCCCGTGGGCGCCCAGGAACTGGCTCCGGGCCTGATCCAGCGCGGCCAGGTCTCCCGCCGCTTGGAGCTGGGCGAGCGCCGCTTGTTTCAACGGTTCGATTTGATCGATCAGGGCTGGCATAAATTTATCAGGCTGGCGCCACGGAAACAGCCGGCGCCCGCAGGGGCCATCCTCGATCCACCCGCCTCCCGGCGCGGTGGACACCCACGATGGGATCGCCGGCGGAAAGCTCTCCTGCTTCCTGGACGATTCACGAAAACCATGAGCCGCAGCTGCCGGCGTGAGGAGGCGGACACCATCGGCCTCAAGCGATACCCGCCTCGTTGCCTCGGCGGCTGCCCGCGGACAGGTTCATGGGAGCACTCCCCGATTCAAGGCTCGCGCCCTGAACCCCTGAACCGGAGCTGCCGACGCGAGGAGGCAGGCACCATCGGCCCCAAGCGATACCCGCCTTGTTGCCTCGGCGGCTGCCCCGGCACGGGTCATGCAAGGCAGCAGCGATCAGGCCCGAGCTGCCTTCTTGGAATCAAGAGCCGCCTGGGCGACCTTGACCAACTCGCCGAACGTGGCTGCATCCGTCGCCGCCAGATCCGCCAAAATCTTCCGGTCCAAGGCGACCTGGGCCGACTTGAGACCCTCGATGAACCGGCTGTAGGTCATGCCCGCCGCGCGGGCGGCGGCATTGATCCGCACCTGCCAAAGGGCGCGGAAGGTGCGCTTGCGGTTCCGCCGATCCCGGTAGGCATATTGCCGGCCGTGATCGACTGCGTCGGAGGCATATCGGTAGAGCTTCGAGCGGCGCATGCGGAAGCCTTTGGCGGCTTGCAGCATCCGCTTGCGGCGCTTCCTCGAGGCTGGAGCATTGGTAACACGCATAACTCGTTCAATTCGTCAGGGCCGGCCCATTACTGGCCAAAAGGAAGGTTCTGGGTGATCCGATACGCGTCGGTTTTGTGCACCACTTTGGCGGTCCCCAGCGCGCGACGCTGCTTCGGGCTCTTGGAAGCCAGCAGGTGGCGCTTGCCCGCTCGCGGACGCATCACTTTGCCTCGGGCCGTCAGCTTGAACCGCTTGGTCACGGCCTTGCGGGTCTTGATCGATCTCGGTCGTCGCATAATAGATTCCCGTTCTCTAAAAGACGGCAAATATAGAACATCGATTTTGGGAATCAAGCGGTAATTCGACGCCCGGCGCGGCCCGCCGGCTTGGATCCACCGCTGTTGGCTTGACATCGGTTGTCCTTTGCTGCAGAAAATTGCATTCATTCACATTGACAGCTTGACCCCATAACGACAAGAAGACTCCATTCTTGGCGAGCGGGAGCATGATGCGTGCTGCGTCACCCCCTGTTTTCTATGGGACATGCTGACGCGGTGAGTTTGCGGGATCATCATTCCGAGAATGCTACCTGAAGCTTTATGAAGACCATGATTGGCCGGTGGGAGCTTTGGACGGCGGCGATCGTGCTGGGCGCGATGCTGATCGGGACCGGTTGCCAGTCGAGCTCGACTGGGCGGCCGGCGGCCGCATCCTCCGGGGGCGGCAGCGGACCGCAGGTTGCGGGCAGCCCGGCCGGTGTGGCGCCCAAGGCTCGGCCTGTGGTCGTGCACGATTTTGCCTACGATGCGGCTCAGGTGAAGAGCGATCCGGGCCCGCTACCCGGATTGCAGGGGCCGGCGCAGCTGATCCTGCAGCCCCGGCGATCCGAGGAGCCGCCGCAGGAAAAGGCGGCCCGCCTGGCGCGCTTGCTGTCGGAAACCATCGCCGAGGAGCTGACGGCTCGGAAGATTCCCACCACACGCCAGCCACGGGGGATGCCGTTGCCCGCCGACGGGCTGGTCGTCGACGGGGAGTTCCTCCAGGTCGACGAGGGGAACCGGCTCCGGCGCGCGATGGTCGGATTTGGAGCGGGCGCGTCCGAGGTGCTCGCGCAGGTGTCGGTGTTCGATCTTGCCCAAAGCCGGGATCAGCCGATCCTGG
>CAYWIM010000069.1:0-26037 GCA_964458325.1 uncultured Verrucomicrobiota bacterium | reverse complement strand
CGCCGGGCCAGATGCGAGGCGCCTGCCTGCCGCGGCGGCGCAGGCAGGCAAGGGAAGGAGTGTATCCCCTGCGATCCTCGACCGACCGAACAACGAAGCAGATGGCCCGGCGCCGCCCCGCCCCTGCGGGCTGGGGGCCTTGGGCGCGCTGGCTTTGTTGCTCCTCGCTCACAGACCGCGTGGGTATGTTCGCGAAGACCTCAATCGCCAGGGTCTGTTGGGTGATTTTCATTTTGCGCCTGGCAGCCACCGCCAGTCCCGCCCTCACGATCGTCCGCCAGTTTACGGGCGGAGAACAGCCCACCAACGCTATCGGGGGCAACTTGGTGGACGTGTTCAACGCCGCGTCCGACCTGTGGGAGCTGGCCATTCAAGACGATCATGTTCTGGTGTTGGAATTCGGCTGGGGACCCGTCGTTGGCAGTTTTTCCAGCCACATGCTCCTCGAACATGACGGGGCACGTGAGACTCGCGGGCGCATCCTGTTCGACAATGACCTTTCCGCGGCTCATTTCATCTTTTGGCTCGACCCCACGCCTTGGTCCGCCGAGGAATTCGCCAACTACCACGAGAGACGCGCCGACTTGGGCGGCGGAGACATCGTGGCCGCGCGCTCCTGGTCCACGGCCCCAGGCATTTACCTGCCCGGCGCCGACGTCATGACGGTGGCGCTCCACGAGATTGGCCACTCCCTCGGCTTGAGCCTCGGACATCCGCGCTGGAGAGCGGAGAGCGCCGATGGCAGCATTGAGATCGTCTCCCCCGTGCCCTACGCCGGCAGCGTGCTCGGCCTGGCGACGAACCTGTATGGCGTGACAAGCCATCTGAGCGGCAATCCTCCGACCGGGGGCGCCTTGATGGCCGGAAGCGCGAGCGACCAGGCGCGAACCCTCGTCGGCGGCGCCGATATCCTGGCCAATGCGGGCATGAGCCGCTGGACCATGCTCAACATCTCCCTTGCGCCATGGCTGCGGATTGCAAGCAGCAGCCCCGACACGCTGATGCTGCATTGGTGGAGTCCTGTTCCCGGCTGGATACTCGAATCAAAGTCCAGTCTCGCGGATGACACTTGGGAACCGCTCGGAACCGGAAACCCCGCCACGATCACGCTGAAAGGCGGCGCCGGTTTCTTCAGGCTTCGCAACTGAGGAAGTGGCAGGTTTGGATGAGGGTGGCGGCGGCTTGGTTGAGGATGGGACGGATGCGGAGAAGGCGGGCGTTCGAGGCGAGGCACATTTCGCGGTCGAAGAGCTTCAGAAACGAGAGGGGGATCTGAGTTGCGACCGAAGGGGGCAAATCGGCGGCGGCAATGGCGGGCAGGATGGCCGCCACGCGGCCTTTGGCGACGGAACGCGCGGCCAGGGGGAAGGAGGAGCACTCGATCTGAATGTTGAGTTTGACACCCTGCTTCTTAGCCGACTGAGCGAGGGCACGGCGGAAACTGCCCTCGCCTTCGAGCGTGGCGAGGGGCAGGCCGTCAAGGAGCTTGAGACCGTCCGTGCGCCCTGTGGCAGCCTGAAGGCCAGCAGGAACGAACAGTGAATAGACCATGCAGCCGAGCGGTTTTGCCTGCAAAGGACGTGAGACAGCGTCCTTGCGGACCAGGGCAAAATCAATAACACCGTCGGCCAGCCGTTTTACAGCGTCTGCGGTGGGGAGGTTGAGGAATTTCAGCCGAACATTGGGGAGTTGGCCGCGGATTTTGTCCAGGCGGGGCATGAGAAGCCACTCGATGACGCTTTCTCCGGCGCCAATGACAACTTCCACGGGCTGGTTCCGGCACTCACTCTTGAAATCCGTGAGGGCGGCGCAGCACTCGCGGGCGATGTTGTTGAGCTGGGCGCCGGCGTCTGTGAGGACGATGCCGCGTCCTTTGCGGCGGATGAGCTCGGCGCCGAAAAACACCTCGAGTTCCTTGACCTGGCGGCTGAAGAGGCTCTGCCGCGCCGGGTCGCCCTGAGCGGCCTTGGTGACGCCGCCGGCCTGGGCAACCAGGCAGAAGCTTTGCAGTCGGTCCAATGAGAGCCCGCCCTGCTGGAGCAATTCCGCATACATGACTTTAGAGTTATGGACTTTGCGAATTTTAGGCTAGAAGAAAATTCGAGGAAAGGCAATACTGCACGCAGTTCTCGATTCTGGAATCGAAGAGCGATATTGTCGGAAACATGAGCCGCAACGAGGACAAAACATGTCGCGAGTTGATCGAGCCAGCCCTGCAACGTGCCGGTTGGGCGTGGGACCGCCAGCTTCCGCTGGGGCCCGGCCCGGTCAACATCGCCGAGGGCTCGATGTACGATCCGAACCAGAAACTGATCCTGGATTACCTGCTTCGCTTCGGGCACTTGCCATTGGCGGTGCTGGAAGCGAAGGCGGAAAGCGAGGCGGCATCCGATGGCATCCAGCAAGGACAGCGCTATGCCCAGCGGCTCGGCCTGCGGTTCTCCATCGCCTCGAACGGAGGCGAATACATCCTGACTGACCTGCTCACGCAGTCGTGCGAGACGTTCGCCATACCACCGACACCGGGCGACCTGCTGGCACGGCTGGGATACGCGATTGATTGGGCGCGATGGCAGTCTGCGTTCTCATCTCCGTGGCACATTGACCAGATTACACGGAAACAGGTCCGGCCGTACCAGGAAATGGCCATTTTCGAAACGCTGCTGCGGTTTGCCAGAGGCATCACGCGCGTCCTGCTGCTGATGGCCACGGGGACGGGCAAGACGTTCACCGTTTTTCAGCTCATCTGGAAGCTCATCCAGGGGAATGTCTTGCGCAACAACCGCATCCTCTTCCTGACGGATCGGAACAATCTCCAGGATCAGGCGTATCGGGCTTTCAGCGCTTTCCCGTCGGCTTCACGGCTGGTCATTGACAAGGAACTGGTCGCTCAGGGGAAACACCGGGTCGGGCAAATCTACTTCGCCAATTACCAGAACCTGGACGAGGAGCTAGGCGGCAAGAAGCTCTTCGAGCATTTCGACCCGGACTTTTTTGATTTGGTGATCGTGGACGAATGCCACCGATCCGGCTTTGGGGACTGGTTCGGCATCCTGGACTACTTCGTCCGGGCTTTCCATCTGGGGCTGACGGCGACGCCGCGCGAGATCGCTGAGGTGAATGGCCGTGAACTGACGCCTGAGGAAGGGCGCCGGGACACCTACACTTATTTTGGCGACCCCGCCTACACCTACTCCCTCAAACAGGCCATCGAGGACGGTTACCTGGTTCCTTATCTGCTCGAACAGCGGATCACGAACCTGGATGCCGACGGCTTCACCGGCCCGGACGGCCGGCAATACACCACGGCCAATTTTGAGCGGGAGATCCGGCTGCCGGACCGCACGAAGTTCATCGCGGAGGACCTGCACGCGCAGCTTGGCCAGCAGGGGCTCCTGAATGAGAAAGCGATCGTCTTCTGCGTGGACGATACCCATGCGGCATTCTTCGCGCAGGAACTGCGGCGCATCTCTGGCGACAATGACTACGCCGCGCGGATCACACGGTCCGAGCGCAACTCGCACCAGTTGGAGCGGAACTTCCAGGAGGTGGGCCGCGCCAAGCCCCGGGTGGCAGTGACCGTGGACCTCCTCTCGACGGGATTTGACGCTCCCGATGTGAAAGTCATCGTGTTCGTCCGCCCGATCAAGAGCGCCATCCTGTACAAGCAGATGAAGGGGCGCGGCACACGGCTGTGCGAGGACATCGACAAGCGGTTCTTCTCGATCTTCGATTACAGCGGCGCCAGCATGCTCGAAGACGCCGAGTTCGATGGGCATCCGGCCAACATCCAGAAGCCCGTGCCGATCAAGCAGGCGCCGCGCAAGGCGCCTCCGATCGTCCAGAGGCCGGTGGCGCAAGGGGTGAGCCTTTACATCGCCGCCAGCGAGCGGTTCGTGTGCCTGGCCGACGGCCGGAGGATTCCATTCGACGAATACTGCGAGCAATCCAAAAAGGTCATCCGTAAGATTTCCCCGAACGACCTGCAGACGCTGCTCGACCTGTGGGCCGACAAGCAGACGCGGAGAGACGTTCGCGAGGAACTCAAGAGCAACGACATCCACATTGCGGCCTTCCGCCATTACTTCGATCTGGATGCCGCCGATGACGTGGACATCCTGGGCAAGGTCGGCTTCAGCCTGCCGTCCATCCCCATGCGCCATGACCGCGTGACGCGGTTCTGGGACCGCAATGACGCATGGCTGCGCTTGATCGTGGGCGCCGACAGCGAAGAAACGAAGATGGGGTTCTGGGAAACCGCCCTGGACCATTACGCCCTTTACTCGATTGACGACCTGGAGCGCGGGGAGACCTACAGCGCGCCTCAGTTCGTGTCCCGGCTCGGCAGTTTCTCGGGGTTCCTGCCGATCTACGGCGGCGGCCAGAAACTGCGGGGCGACCTCGAACAGGTGAAACGCCACCTTTACGTGGCCAATTGATCCGATGAGCAAATCTGTCACTTACCAACTCCCGTCCAGGAAACAGCGCGAGGCCGCGTCTTTGGCCGTGCTGTCAGTCGAACGCCTCGAGCACCGGCGCGCCGAGGTCAACGCGGCGATCAAGACCGCCTGCGATTACCTGAACTCCGATGGCGTGGATCCGCGCAACTACGTCGAGCAGCTCGCCTGGATGTTCTTCCTCAAAGCCTTCGACGAGGCCGAGGCGGTGCGGGCCGATGTGGCCGTGTTCGAAGACAAGATGATCGAGAACCGGCTGCCGGTGGAGTTTCGGTGGGCCGCGTGGTCCAAGCTGACGGACCGGCCTGACGAAATGCTGAAGTTCGTCAACGACAAGCTGTGGCCCAAGCTGTTAAGCATGGGGACGGACCCGGTGGCTCAGAGGTTCCAACGAATCTTCTCGACCGTCCGCAACTACTGCCGGCGGGGTGTGATCTTCGCGAAGGTGGTGGACCAGGTCAATCGGCTGCATTTCAGCGACCGGACGGACGTGATGATCCTGTCCGAGCTATACGAGAGCCTGCTGAAGCAGGTGGCGGCGGACTCGCCGGGGTACGCGGGCGAGTTCTACTCGCCGCGCCACATCATCCGCGCGATGGTCCGCGTGGTGCGCCCGCGCATCGGCAACCGGATTTATGACCCGTGCTTCGGCAGCGCCGGTTTCGAGACGGAATCGGCGGATCACATCCTCAAAACCACCCCGCACATGAGCGGTGCGGATTTGGAAAAGTTTCATCAAGCCACCTTCTTCGGCGTCGAGTTCAAGCCATTGAGCTACCTGTTGGGGACGATGAACATGATTTTGCACGGCATCGAATCCGCCAACTTCGAGCTGGCCAACACGCTCGAGCTTCACACCCCCAATGTGCCGGAGAGAAACAAATACACCGTCATCCTTGCCAATCCGCCCTACGGCGGGAAACTGGACCGGTCTCTCCAGACGAATTTCACGATACACTCGAGCGCCACGGAGATTTTATTCGTTCAACACATCATGGCCAACCTGGCGCTAGGCGGGCGGGCCGGCGTCATCGTGCCGGAAGGCGTCCTGTTCCGGGGCGGGCCGGACGCCAAGGTGCGAGAGCGGCTCCTCAAGGAATTCAACGTCCACACGGTTCTCTCGCTGCCAGCCGGGTGCTTTTTGCCCTACGCCGGCGTGAAGACGAACGTGCTGTTCTTCAACCGGGAGAAAGACGGCAAGACGACCAAGGACGTGTGGTTCTACGAGCTGTTCAATGATGGATTCGAGTTGAAGCAGACGCGCAAGCCCATCGAAGGCGACCAATTTCCTGACTTCCTCGAGAAGTGGGAGAAGCGCGTGTGCGGAGACAATTCCTGGATGCTGCCGTTGGCGGAGATTGAGAAGCGGGGCTGGGATCTCTCCGCCAAGAACCCGAACCGCGCGGCGGAGACGGATAAGCGGACGCCCCTTGAGTTGGTCGAGAGCATCAAGGCCAAGCAGGAACGAATCGCTGAGCTGGCAAGCGAGCTGGAGGAGGTTTTAACCGCAAATGGGGCATAGCATATACAAGTCGCGATGGCCCTTGAGGCCACTGACTGAGGTCGCGGAGATAAACCCGAAGCGCCCGATTGAGCTTCGGAATCTCGACAAAAGCACCCCGGTTTCGTTCGTGCCGATGGCAGCCGTTTGTGAGAAGACCGGTGCGATCACGGAGGGTATTTCCAGGCCCTTCGGCGAAGTGCGGAAGGGTTTTACCTATTTTGCGGAGGGCGACGTGATCTTTGCGAAAATCACGCCCTGTATGGAAAACGGGAAAGCTGCTATTGGTTTGAATCTGGTAAATCGGCTTGGCTTCGGCTCAACCGAATTTCATGTGCTCCGACCAACGAAAGCGACTCCGGAGTGGCTTTACTTCTTTGTGCGCGGCAAAAGCTTTAGAGACGAGGCCGAGCGGCACTTTCATGGATCGGCAGGACAGCAGCGCGTCCCGGAAGAGTTCATGTGCCAAGCTCTGATACCTGACGCCCCAGTCACTGAGCAGCGCCGGGTGGTAGGCCGGATCAAAGAGTGCCTGAGCCGCGTCGAGGAAATGCAGCGGTTGTGCCAGGAGGCCGAAAACGACGCAAAATCTTTGCTAGATGCATTGATTGACGCTGCTGTCGCCAACGTAAATGGGACACCAGCACGACTTGGGGATGTAGCGACGATTGCTACGGCGTTGGTGGATCCGCGTGAACCTCAATTTGCGTCTTTGCTTCACATCGGAGGCGCCAATATTGTCTCCGGGACGGGCGAGGTTGTTGACCTAATGACAGCTGCGGAGGAAAAGCTAATTTCGGGAAAATACCTATTCACACCAGAGGACGTGATTTATTCTAAGATCCGTCCGAAGTTGCGCAAAGTGGTTCGTCCTGACTTCACCGGCTTATGCAGTGCAGACAGCTACCCAATTCGGCCGAAATCGGGCAAACTAACACGTGATTACCTTTTCTACCTGATGCTTTCTCGCCAGCTCACAAGGTATGCTGTTGAAGGCTCTAACCGAGCTGGCATTCCAAAAGTGAATCGGGAGCACTTGTTTGCTTTTGAGTTTCGGCTGCCGGAATCGGCAGAACAGAAGCGAATAACCAAAAAGCTAAATTTTGCATGCCCCACTGCACGGAAACTGAAGGACGCGTTGACTGCAGCGGTGGTTGAGGAAAGTGCTCTTCGCGAGTCCATTCTGCGCGAAGCGTTTGCTGGCAACCTGTGATTATGGGCTATAGGAACCGATACCGCCAGGCACAGGACCCATATTCCGCTTCATTGCATTGGATGCTTGAATCCGAGCCAATTGGGGCTGAAGACCTGCTTCCGGTTCTCGCGTTTCTTTCCATATTGCGTATTGAAGAGCACCTGGAGGAAGAGAGGCGGGCCGTCGCGGAATTCAATGGCGCACAGTACAGTTGTGAATTTCCCGAAAACGCGCGCTGGGAAATATTGAAATCAGTGCCGCCTGCAGAGTTAGGTAAATACATCGAGCAGCAAGTATTTCCGCATTTGGAAAGCAGTCCGGCGAGCAGTCCCTTGAGAATGCTGCCGCGTCTCCTGAAACCGGCAGCCATTCACCCGTCCTCATACCGAGCGGCTGTAAGCCCGATGGATGCTGACACGGTTCGATTCGGTCCTAAAGCAGCCCACATCGCGACGGAGATGGTTCTCCCTCTGGAACATGCTATTAGCCATTACCTTCTTGAGGGCCATGTGGGCCTGTTTCAAACGCCAAATTCCGTCGCTGATTTGATGGTCGATTTGGCAGCACCTAGACCTGGCGAGCGGATCTACAATCCGTGCTCGGGCTTCGGCACCTTGCTGGTGCGCACCGCCAAGCGGATTATCTTGCCGGCATTGCGCCACGAAAATCCGGCAGCGGCTCAGTCGGTCATGGCATCAACGTTCTTCGGGATCGAACTCAATCCGCACATTTGCCTTGTGGCACTTGCTCATCTGATGCTCGCAGGCGTCACCCGTCCTCGATTGGAAGTCGGAGACGCGCTCGATCGCCCGATCCTCGAAGCCGGCCAGGACGATGGTTATGACGTCATTCTCTGCAGCGCTCCGATCGGGAGCGGCGCATCGCCCGAGCAGGCGGCCCGATTTCCAATTCGATCCCGATCCACGGAGACCCTCATTCTCCAGCACATCCTGGCACACTTGCGCCCCGGCGGTCGGGCGGTGGTGCTGATGCCGGAGGCTTTCCTCTACCGGGAGGGCGGTGAGGAGCGGCTGCGAAAGCGGCTTGTGCAGGACTATCGTTTGGAAGCCGTCATATCATTGCCCGCTGGCGAGATTCATGGGCTGGGCGAGATTCGCACGAGCCTGCTGGCGGTTCATCGCATCGAGCCGGCGAAGTCCATTGCCTTTATCCAAGGGGCGGCAACGAGGGAAATTTTGCGGGGCTACGAGGAAGCGGGGGGGAAGAACGATCTGCTGGCGGGCCTGGTCGGAATGATCAGGACTCGCGCCGTTCATGAGGTTAGCGAACCCGCCGTGCTGCGAGAGGAGCCGCCGCCTGCTGGCGACCTGGGAAAACTGGAAGACCGTGTTAGCTGGGAGAGCGCCGAAAAACTTGCTGGTCGGCGGTGGGAGCTTGTTCCCAAGTCCACAGGGGTTGATCAACTGCAGCTGCTCCTGGACGCAATCCAGCGCATGGACAAGCAGACGAAGATCCAAACGCTGCACAACGCGAACTGCTCGGTATGGTCCGGGATGAGCTGCCGGCGCACGGACATCCTGGACGAGAAAGCGGAGAAGCCAGCAGAGGGAGCCGAGGATGTCCGGCTGGTGAGGGTTCGTGACCTCTTGAAACTCGCGCCCTCGGCAGGCATTAAGCTGGCGCCATCGCCCAGCATGGCACGGATGACCAAAGACGGGATTGCGCGCGCCGCCTACCATTGCTTTCTGCAAGAAGGGGACATTCTGCTCACGGTCGCAGGCACGATTGGAAAGGTGGCGGTGGTGGCCGGGGGAGGGCCGCGAATGGTTGCGTCCAGCGGGGTTGACATCATCCGCGTTTCCGACTCGGCGCTGGCAAACTACTTGCCGCGGCTGCTGGCCACGGAGCCGTATCAGGCGTGGATGAAGGGGCAAAGCCTGAGCGGGTCTATCGGTCGGCTGAGAAAGAAGGACGTCGAGCAACTGGCGGTTCCCATATTTGCCGGCGGCGTGCCGCCGGACGCCATCCGCCACGTGACTGCCGGCCAGAGCCTGGAGGGCATCATTCGCGTGCTGGAGTCGAAGCCCGGCTTTTCAGCTTCGGTGCGGTTTCTGCTGGAGGACGAGCTGGTCCGCGCTATGGTGGAGCCGACGGGGGACGAGCCAGGAGGCAAGACACCCCGTGAGGTTCTTGGAGAGCTGGTGGCGCGGTTGGGCAAAATCCGGCGTGACGACACCGTGGATGATGGCGTTGACCCGTTGTTCGACTGGCTCGAGGGCTTTCACGATTTTGGCGGCCGTCTGCTGGAGATCCTTGCATTGCCGGCCGGTCCGGAGCGGTTCTCGAGTTTGCAGGCTTGGTGGCTGCAGACGCACCATCGGGAGAATCCTTTTCGCCGCGCCTACAAGGAGCTGCGTGAACCGGCAAAACGAGTATTCTATGGCGCGGGCGGAACGCACATATACACCATCCGTAACCGCATGGAGGCGCTTTATGACGGCCTGCGGAGCATCTGGCGAGCGGACCACGAAAGCCACGTGGAGGCGACCCGGATCAGCGCGTCGCTCGCGCCCGCGCTGGTGACGCTCGGGATCCCCGCCGATGTTTCGATCTCGGTAACGAACGAAGGGCTGTTGCCGCTGCGAAAGCTAACCTTTGAAACCCGCCCGTTTGAATCGCAATCCAGCTGCAGTTGGTTGAGGCCGGGGGGGAGCCACCACTGGCCCGTGAAGGTTGTTGGCAAGGAAAGCGGCAAGCAGCCCTTGTTCCTCGCTTGGAATGGGCGGCGAATGGACGAATCGGAGGCCAGCGGAGAAATCGAGCTGGCGTTCGAGGTTGTGTCCTTGCGGGTCGCGGCAACGGCGGCCGGCGACCTGGGCGAGAATCCATACATCTACCGCCGGCTGCCGGAGGGCAAGCATGAACGGATGTTCTTCGGCCGCGAGGCCGAGCTCCGCCGGATTATCGAAAACCTGGAACGTCCCAGCGCCACGACCATTCTTCTGGTGGAAGGAAACCGGGGCATTGGGAAGACATGGCTGCTGAAACACCTCACCCGATGTCGTTTGCCAGCAGCATGGGTGCCGGTGTTTATTGATTTCCAGGACTTCGAGGGTGAAACAGGCGCAACCGCGCGGCCTGGGATCCCGACGCGAAACATCTTCATCGGCATAGCCCGGGAACTCATTACCGCAGCCTGCCATGCGCTGCCGCAGCTTGAGCTGCCAGGGGTGGGGATCGTGCCTCCAGTAAATGACCTGGGATTTCGGACGTTCTTGGACTCCAGAACACCAGAGCTGATCAGAGCGGACCAGCCTTGGACGACATTCAAGACTTTATTCCACGCCATACGCACGGCGCTGGCGCCGAGGCGACTACTGCTGGTGCTCGAGGAATTTGACCGAATTCAAGACGGGATCGACAGCAGGATTACGAGCGACCAGGTTCCGGAAAACCTCCGGCATTTGTTCCAGCACCAAGGGGAGGTGGCCGGTATCTTCACGGGTTCACGCACCATCCGCCGGCTGCGCAAAGATTACTGGAACATCCTGTTCAGCCTCGGGGATCCGGTGACACTCCGTGGTCTCGAACCCGATGAGGCCCGACGGCTGATCGAGAAGCCGGTGAGCGGACGCCTGGTGTATGCGGAGGAGGCGATCCGGCGCATCATTCAGATCACGGCCTGCCAGCCTCTCCTGATCCAAGGCATCTGCCACCGGATCTTTGCCTTGTGCAAGCAGAGGAAGCAGGCATCCGTGGCGCTTGAGCTTGTCAAGGAAGTGGTGGACGAGAAGACCGCGGACAACGAGCATTTTGGTGTTGATCATCATGGATGGCATGGACCAACCGCTCGACTGCTCGGGCCTGACCAAGAACCTCTGGGACAACCTGGCGGGCTTCGCGAAAGTCGGGAGCGTGAATCTTCTGGCCACGAGCCGGAAGCCGCTGCGCCAGCTCTGCAAGAGCGCCACCGGGAGGGCGTCGGATTTCTGGGAGCGATTCGAGGACCCGCCCACGCGGCTGAAGACACTGACACCTGCCGAACTGGAGGCACTGCTCAAGCCGCTGGCGGATGCGCATGGAGGGCTTGAGAAGGGGGTCGAAAAAGAGTTTGCCAACACGACCGGGGGCATACCGCGGCTGGCTGTGTGTCTGGCCAGACGCCTGTTCGAAGACGCAAAGAGGCCGGTTACCCTTGCGGATGTGCGCCGGGCGGCCGCCTGGGTCCAGGCGGAACACGGCAGCGCCCTCGAGGCCGCCTGGGACGTATGCTCCACCGAGGAGCAAACGGCCTACGCCGACTTGGTGGCCCGAGGCGAGATCGAAGCCAGGGAGGCGGGCAAACTTGCCCATGCACTCGTTCAGCTTGGCCTGGCGGAGATCGATGGGAGCAAGATTCGCCCGACCTGCACAGCGCTGCGGGACTACACTTCCGGCCTCCAGAGCGGGCTGGTGTCCGTCAAGGCGCTGTTCGGTGACGCCCCCGCCTACGATCGACACATCTTGCACGTGGTGCGATGGCGGCTGAGCCATTTGACGATCAAGGACGAGGCGCTGCGAGATTTCGTCAAAGATGCCGTTGAGCGTGTCGGCAAGCCAAAGCTCTTCTTTAAGGAGATCCGGAGCATTGTGGACCATGCGTTGACCCTGATATGGAAATGTCGGTTGACAGAATGAGGAGGAACGCGGGCCCGTCGCCGCGGCAATGCGGCAGCTGATCACGCGGCTCGTGAGCGGCTGGCTTGGCGTTGGGTCACAGGCGTCGCGACTGGGCGGCGATGGCGCGCAGGGCGGGGAGAACGTCGCCAAGCGCCGCCGGATCCGAGCCGGGCTGGCCGAGGGCGAAATAGAGGCGGCGATAGAGGGGGAAGAGCTTCTCGTATACGGCGGCGGCGTTTGGGTCGGGCTCGACGGTGCGATAGGAGGGACAGAGGGCTTGCTGGGCATCCTCGATCGTGGGGAACACGCCGGCGCCCAGGAAGGCGAAGATGGCGGAGCCGAGGCTCGTCACTTCGGCCAGAGGCACGCGGACGGGCTTGTTGAGAACGCTGGCGTAGACCTGGTTGAGGACCTCGTTTTTTTGGGGGATGCCGCCGCCATTGATGACGCGGTGGATCGGGACGCCGTATTCGGCCATGCGCTCGAGGATGACGCGGGTGTGGAAGGCGGTGCCTTCGAGAGCGGCGAACAGCTCGTCTTGCGCCGTGTGGACCAGGTTCCAGCCGAGCGTGACGCCGCCCAGCTCGGGATTGACCAGGACGGTGCGGTCGCCGTTGTCCCAAGTGAGACGGAGCAGGCCGGTCTGGCCGGCGCGGTGCCCGGCCAGATCCGCCGAGAGAACGGGGACCGTCGAGCCGGCGCGCCGCGCGATGGCGTCGAAGATGTCGCCAGTGGCGGACAGGCCGGCTTCGATGCCGGTGAACCGCGGGTGGATCGAGCCGGGCACAACACCGCAGACGCCGGGGATGAGCCGGGCTTCGCGCGCGATGGCCATGATGCAGGTCGATGTGCCCACAACGTTGACGACATCCCCTTCGCGGATGCCGGCGCCGATGGCATCCCAATGGGCGTCGAACGCGCCGACGGGGATGGGGATGCCCGGCTTGAGACCGAGCTGGGTGGCCCACTCGGGACAGAGCCGGCCGGCGATCTGGTCGGACGTGGCATAGGCGCCATCGAGCTTGGCGCGGATGCCCTTGAATAGCGGATCGACCTGGACGAGGAAATCCTCGGGCGGCAACCCGCCCAGCGAGGCATTCCACATCCATTTGTGGCCCATGGCGCAGATGCTGCGAGGGACGCGCCGAGGATCGCGGATTCCGCAAAGGACGGCCGCGACCATGTCGCAGTGCTCGAGGGCGGTGGCCATGCGGCCGCGTTGATCGGGGTGATGGCGGAGCCAGTGGAGCAGCTTGGAGAATCCCCACTCCGATGAGTAGACGCCGCCGCACCAGCGGATCGCTTCGAGGGCGAGGCGGTGGGCGGCTTCGGTGATCTGGGCCGCCTCGGTTTTGGCGCGGTGATCGCACCAGAGGTAGTAGTCGTCCAAGGGGGCGAGCCCTTCGCCGACAGGGATCACGCTCGATCCGGTGGTATCGAGGGCGATGGCCGCCACATCGCGGCCGGGCACGCTGGCCGCTTCGAGGGCGGCGCGGGTCGCCTGGACCAGCGCCTGCATCTGATCGGCATGCGACTGGGTCGCGTGGTCGGGGTCGTCCTTTCTCCGGTGGAGGGGGTATTCCGCGACGGCGGAGCCGAGGCGTCCCTGCTGGTGATGGACGATGGAGACGCGCACGCTGAGCGTGCCAAAGTCGACGCCTGCTACGATGGCCATGCTTCGTGTGTAGGCGGAACGCGCACGGGGGTCAATGCGGAAGATTCGCGAGGCGCGTCTGGGGGCGTAAGACAAAATTCTTCGGCTCTTGGAACCATGTTCGGGATTACTCTCCAGCGTGCCTGGAATTCCTGAAAAGCCAAGCTCGTTGCGATCAGGTCAAATTCTGTCAATCGCTTCCAGGCATCGTGTTGGACAAGCACTTCCAGACAGCGTGCTGGAGAACTTGCGCGCTGGCAGCGGATCGTCTTCTCCCTCCCCTCCATGGCAGTGGAGGGGAGGGCCGGGGAGAGGCGGTCGTGTATTGTTGGAACATCTCCCCCCGCTCGCGCCTCGCGGGGGGAGGGAATGAGAGCAGGCTTGCGAGCTGTAGGCCGGGCGCCCTCACCCGGCAGCGTGTCGGCGTTTCCATCGGGGTGTGAAATATCCGGGTTAGGACGGATTATCGGGCAGGGGGCGCGGTGCCGGGCGAAGGAGTTGCGGGAGGGTGGGAGGGTGGGGGAGCGTCGTCGACGTCGCCGGGCTGATCCAGGTCGATGAGGATGTCGCGCGGCTCGGCGCCTTTGCTGGGGCCGACGATGCCTCGGTCCTCGAGCTCGTCCATGATGCGGGCAGCGCGGGTGTAACCGAGGCGGAGGCGCCGCTGGAGGAGGGACACGCTGGCTTTCTGCTCGGTATGGATGACCTCGATGCACTGCTGGATGAGTTCTTCGTCCTCGTCGGTGCGGGAGTCGCCGTTGGAATCTTCGAGGGGGCGGGCGAGCTGTTGATGGATCTCGATTTCGTAGCTGGGCTTGCCTTGGCGATTGATGAATTCGACGATGTGCTGCATCTCGGGATCGGTGACGAGGGCGCCCTGGGCGCGGAGGAGCTTCGAGGAGCCCGGCGGCAGGTAGAGCATGTCGCCTTTGCCGAGGAGCTTGTCGGCGCCCATCGCATCGAGGATGGTGCGGGAATCGACCTTGGCGGCGACCTGGAAAGCGATGCGGGCGGGGATGTTGGCCTTGATGACGCCGGTGATGACATCGACGCTGGGGCGCTGAGTGGCGACGATGCAGTGGATGCCGGCCGCGCGAGCCATCTGCGTGATGCGGGCGATGGCCATCTCGACGTCAGTGGGCGCCACCAGCATCAGGTCGGCCAGCTCATCGATGATGACCACGATGTAGCTGAGCTTGTCGGGGATGACGATGTCTTCGTCGCGGGGCACGACGATCTCCTCGTCGACCTCGACGGCGAAGCCATCGGATGTGGGCTCGATCCGCTCCTTGCGGCCGGAGAGGGGCAGCTCGGGCTGGGCGTGGGGGAGCGGCTTATGCCGGGGGCGTTCGTTGAACGATCGGATATTGCGGACGCCGACGCGGGCGAAGATCTGATAGCGCTTCTCCATCTCGCTGACGACCCAGCGGAGGGCGAGGATGACCTTCTTCGGATCGGTGACGACGGGGACGACGAGGTGGGGGAGGGCGTTGTAGTGCTGGAGCTCGACCACCTTGGGATCGATCATGACGAACCGCAGCTGGTCCGGAGGGAACCGGTAGAGGAGCGAAGAGATGATGGCGTTGATGCAGACAGACTTGCCGGAGCCGGTGCTTCCGGCGATGAGCAGGTGCGGCATCTCCGACAGATCGGCGACGATGGGTTGGCCATAGACATCCTTGCCCAAGGCGAGCGGGATGCGGCTCTTGGTCTCGAGCCACTCCTTGGATTCGAGCAGCTCGCGCATGATCACCTTGGTCTTGACCGCATTGGGCACCTCGACGCCGACCGAGCTCTTGCCGGGCACGGGCGCGAGGATATGGACATTCTCGGCCTTGAGCGCGGCGGCGAGGTTGTTGCTGAGGGCGACGATCTTCTCGAGCCGGACGCCGGGGGCGGGATGGAGCTCGTATCGAGTGATGGTGGGGCCTTTGGTGATGTCGCCCAGGGCGACCTCGATATCGAATTGGGCCAGCGTGTTCTGCATGAGGCGCGCGTTGGCCATGAGCTCTTCCTTGGTCTCCGTGGGGCGCACGGTGAGATCGGGCAGGTTGAGGAGGTCGAGGGACGGGAGCTGGTAATTGCCGATCTGCGGGGGGGCAGCCACGGCGATGGGCTTGGGCTTGCGGGAGGCCGGCCGGGTTTTCGAGGCCGGCGGCGGGGGAGACGAAGGAGGCGGCTCCGGCTTCTTGGAGGAGGAATCCGGGGAGGCCGCCGCATCTGTTGGGGACGGGGTGGAAGGGGCAGCGGGTTTGCGACCGAGAATGTCGGCGGTGGTCGCGGCGGCTGGGGCGGCGGCCGACGCCACTTCACGGGCGGGAATGACCTCCCCTTCGATGCCGGAAGGCTCCGGTTTGGATTTGGAGGCGGAGGGTGCGGCTCGTCCGGAAGCGGCCTGGGGGATGCTCAAGTCGCGGACAGTCGGTTCGGGCACGGGTTTGAGGTCGGGGCCAAGGCCGGAGCGGGCGGCTTCTTCTTCGAGCCGCTCGGTTTCACGGGCCAGCTCGCGGGCGCGGCGGTCGAGGTCTTTGTCGCTGAACGGGCTGGCGGCCGCCCGGCGGCGGGCGATGAAGCGCCAGAGGCGATGAAGCCAGTCCCCGAGCTGGAAATTGGTCAGGCCGACCAGGCCGATCAGGTAGAACGTGCCGTAGAGGGTGGCCGCGCCGATGCGGCCGAACAGCCGGCTGAAGAGGTAATCGTTGAGCGCGAGCCCGAGCAGGCCGCCGGCGCTGGGCGCGTTGAGGTTCTCCTTGAGGACGTCGTTCCAGGATGGAAACGCGGGGGCGAGCAAGTCCAGGGCCCCGGCGGTCGCGAGGATCACAACAAGGGTCCAGGGCCAGCGCCGTCGCAGGTAAGCGAGCGGCTGGAAAAGAAAGCCCAGGCTCAATCCCAACAGGAGGATGGGCAGCAGGAAGGCCGCCGCGCCGGCCACCAGGAACAGCGCGTTGGCGATGTAGGCGCCCATGGGGCCAATCCAGTTGTGGGCGTGTTCGTTGGGGGGGACCTGGTTGAAGCCCAGATCGCCGGGATCAAAGGAGAACAGCGCGATGAACACCAGCAGCGACATGCCGAGAAGGAACAGCCCCAGGATGTCGCTCAGGCCGCGGGTTTCGGAGGAGGCGTTAGCAGCTTTACGCGCCATGACCTGAGCCTAGCCATCAGACACAGAATCACAACGGTAAAACGGGCCGGGATGAGCGAAAAATGACTCGACCTGCCGGGAGGGTCATGGCGTATTGAACCCATGCAAGAGGCGTCCAGTCGCGCGCAATTCCGGGTGGCCGGCCGCAGGCCGCTGGAGGGGGAGATCCGGCCGCAGGGCAACAAGAACGAGGCGTTGCCGTGCCTGGCGGCCTGCTGCCTGACCGATCAGCCAGTCCTTCTCGAGAACGTGCCGGAGATCGAGGATGTGCAGGTGATGGCGCAAATCCTGCGCCGGCTCGGAGTCGAGGCCGAGCCGGGGCCCGATGCGGGCTGCTGGCGGATTCAGGCAGGAGCGACGCCCGCGGCGGAGCTGCCCGCCGATCTCGCCTCGCAACTGCGGGGCGCGGTGACTCTGGCCGGCCCGCTGCTGGCGCGCCGAGGCCGGGTTTTGCTTCCGCGGCCGGGAGGGGATCGGATCGGACGGCGGAGGCTGGACACTCACATGACGGCCTTGCAGGCCCTCGGGGCCGACATCCGGCAGGCGCCGGCGGGATTCGAGCTGCGGACCGACGGTTTGAAGGGCAGCGATATACTCCTCGAGGAGGCATCGGTCACCGCAACCGAGAATGCAGTCTGCGCCGCAGTATTGGCGAAAGGAGAGACCATCCTGCGCAACGCCGCCAGCGAACCGCACGTCCAGGGGGTTTGCCGGATGCTCAACGCAATGGGGGGGCGGATCGAGGGGATCGGGACCAATGTGCTGCGGATCCAGGGCGTGGAATCGCTCGGGGGCGCCCGGCACAGCGTCGGGCCGGATTACCTCGAGGTGGGCAGTTTTATTGCATTGGCCGCGGTGACCAAAGGCGAACTGCTGATCCGCGGCGTCCAATTCGAGGATCTCCGCATGATCCGCTCCGTGTTCAGCCGGCTGGGGATCAACACGCTCAACTGGGGAGACGACCTTTTCGTGCCGGCAGGCCAGGCGCTCGAGATCGTGAGCGATTGGGGCGGCGCGATCCCAAAGATCGACGATGCGCCGTGGCCGGGATTTCCGGCCGACCTGACTTCCGTCGCGCTGGTCACGGCCACTCAATGCCGGGGGCCGATCCTCATCCACGAGAAGCTGTTCGAGTCCCGCCTGTTCTTCGTCGACAGCCTCATCAGCATGGGCGCGCGCATCATCCTCTGCGATCCGCATCGGGCCGTGGTGCTCGGGCCGGATCCGCTGCGGGGAGCGCGGCTCAGCAGCCCGGATATCCGAGCCGGCATGGCGCTGCTCATCGCCGCCCTCTGCGCTGACGGCGAATCGATCATCCAAAACGTGATCCAGATCGACCGCGGCTTCGGGCGGATCGACGAGCGGTTGCGCACATTGGGGGCTCAGATCGAGCGGATCCAGTAGAGCCGTCGCCCTCGAGCATCCCGGCTCGCACAAAGGCTGAACCGCGGAATACGCCAAATGCGTGAAAGAAACCCGAGCCCTCGAGGGTTAGGGTGCCGACCTCCTCCCACGTCGCCTGGGGATCCAGGGTCGAGGTCGCCTGAATCGAGTAGGTCAGGCCCGGCTTGCCCGAGATCTCGAGCACTGCACGCGGGCTGGAAGAAAAGCGGAGCAGTAAACAACGAACCTGTCACGTTATCGGGATCAAAAGCAGGCGCGCGATCGTTTCGACACATGAGATCAGAGCAACTGGGCGAGGAGCGTTCGGGCCGGGACGACGACCGGCTGCTGGGCGGTGAAGCAATCGGCGGCCTCGTACGGGAGGCTCGTCACCGCCTGGAAAGCGTGCGCCGCTCCGGTCTGGGCCTGGAAGCGGCCCAGCGCCGGCGAAAGCCCTGTGTCGCTCAGCTTCACCTCGACGAGAAACCACGGATGACGGTCGCGAACGACGAGGAAATCCACTTCGCGTTTGGACTTGTCGCGCAAGTAACGCAGCTCGAAATCGCCGAAGCCGAGATCGGTCCAGCCTTCCACCGCCTTGAGCAGGTGGCAGGCTGCCAGCGTCTCCGCCCGCGCCCCGTCGTCTGCCACCCCGCTCCAATCGCGCAGGAACCACTTGGGTTCTTTCCGCAGCGCCTTTGCCACGTTGACGAACCAGGGCCGGACGAGGAACCCGTAGTGCAGCCTCTGCAGAAGGTCCACCCAGCGTTTGACCGTATCGACCGCGACACCGATTTCCTGGGCGAGGTTCGAGTAGACGAGTTGCTGACCACTCCGTTCCGCGAGCAGCAGCATCAGCGTCTCGATCATCCGAAGGTCTTGGACCTGGCTCACGTCGCGCAAGTCCTCACGCGCCAGTTGCTCCCGTCGCAGCGAACGCCAACGCCGGGTGAACCGGCTGTCGCGACGCAAGAATGGCTCGGGAAAGCCCCCGTGCTCCCACAACGCTTCCCAATCGGCGGAGGCGATCTCCGCGGGAGGCTGGATCTCCCCCTGCAGCAATTCTGCCCGCAAGCTCTCTCCCACGCTCCAGGGATGCATGCGATAAAGGAAATAGCGCCCCATCAGGCTGTCGCCGCCCCGGCGGAACACGTCCAGCCGCGAGCTTCCCGTCACGATCAGGCGTGCCTTATCGCCGTATGTATCGAAGAAGCCCTTGAGCAACTGCTTCCATTTGGGGTACTTGTGCAGTTCGTCGAGGACGCCCACGGGCCGCTTGGCCCGCAGGCGATCCAGGCCGAGCGACACCGCCAGCGCCGCGGGACCCGGGAGCAACGCGCGTCGATCGTCGGCATTGTCGTAGTTCAGGTACTTGTCGCCGATGGAACGGCAGACGGTCGTCTTGCCGACCTGGCGCGGGCCGCTCACCAGCGCCATCTGGCGATGCCGCTCGAGGTGGTCACGCAGGACCGCGCCGTACAAACGGGGGCGTTCTGTCATGCGACCAATATCGCAGGCATCGTAAAATGGTCCAGACTATTTTACGATTTCCGCTGGTTTGGGCCGGCCAGGACGGCCGCCGGGCCGGTCCGCCGGGGGGGGGTGCATCCAGGGGACAAATCGGCGACGGCGAGGCTTCGAGCCCCCCGACCGTGCTCGATCAGGTGGAAGCGGGCGGGTGATTCATGGTGAAATCGGAGGCAAACAACGAACCTGTCACGTTATCCTTGGCTTGGCTGCTCCAACGCAAGCCCGCCACCGGCGGCTCCTCATCAAACCAACGCGTGCGGAGACTGTGACAATCCCATTGACTGATCCCTTACCAGCCGTGGAAAGCGCCGCAGCATCGGCCACGCTGTTGATTGCATTTTCCCGCCAATTGAGCAAAATGCACAAAACGCAGAATCGCCAATGCTGATCCGGGTTTACGAAACAAAATGCAGCGACAAACAGTGCAGGTTGCGATCCCGCCGCCACCGGAGCGACACCATGGGACCACCTGAACGATGCTCGCGATGGGTCCGGTGCGGAGCGGGCAGCGCGCCGCCGCGGCCGATGGCTTGGCGTGGATTGAACTTCAGGCTGCCCGCGGGGGAATCAAAATGAAGCGCCGCGTCATTCCGTTGCTGGTGGTCGCCGGATTGTTGGGGTTCGCCTCGCCGGCATGGGCGAATGCGGGCACGCCCTTGATGTGGGCCGGGATGCTCCACCTCGTCGCTGGCAACGCGCTGATCGGACTTCTCGAGGGGGCGCTTCTCGGATGGCTGTTCGGCGCTCCGCGGGGCAGGGCGATGAGCGTGATGATTCTGGCCAATTACATCTCGGCGTGGCTGGGCGGCCTGTTGATTCGCGGCGCGATCGTCGATTCGCTGCCGATGGATCTCGACAACGGCTGGATGTGGTTTTGGGTCATGGTCGCGGTGACATACGGCATCACGCTGGCGCTGGAATGGCCCTTTGTCGCATGGTGTTTTCGTGAAACCGGCGATTGGCTTCGAAGGAGCCTGCAGTCGTCGCTGGTTGTGCAGAGCGTCTCGTACGTTCTGCTATTCGGCTGGTACTGGGCGGCCAGCGGCACGTCCCTCTACACGCGGATGGATATTGTCCCGGTCAGCGAGCTCGACCTGCCTGAATTCGTGCGCGTTTATTACATCCGGCTGGCGGACGGCAGCGTGTGCCAGCGCGAGTTGGCCGGCAGCATCGAGCAGAAAGTCTTCGACCTGCAGTCGGCAAACAAGAATGACCGGCTCTTTGCTCGACGCAACGCTGCGGACACCAACCGCTGGGATTTAATGGCGCGACGGGAGACCGATGATCGCCGCCCTCCCGAGCTGGTCGAGGTGCGAACGAACCTCGTGGGCGAAACCGCGGCCGACTTGCGCATGATGGAGGACGGTCCGCGCGGGACTTGGTTCAGCATCGGGGAGGCGCCCCGGATCGGCAGCGCGACCCGCAGCCCGTGGGCGTTCCGGGCGGGATTTTGGCCGGTCGAAGGGTTGCGCGGCCACCAAAAAGCGACCGGCGAACGCGTGCACTTCTCCTACGAAACACCTTTTGGGGCTTGGACAGTCCGAAATGCTGTCCATCTGCCGTCCGACATCGTCCTGTTTCAACTGGGCGACAATCAGATTTGCAGTTTCGATCCTGCGACTCGGCGGGTGGCGTTGCTGTGGCATGGGCGAGGACCGGTGGCCGTGATCGAGGAAGGACAGGACGGCCGCCAGGTGGAAAGATAGCCCGATGCCGCTGATCCCAAAGCAGGGTGATGCGCTGGGTTGGCGGCCCTGACCCAGAGAGGAACCGCAAGGTCGAACCGCTGGACCGATAGCACCCGGATGAACCTAAAGACGGTTCGATCCGCGGCGGATGAGCCGGGCGATCGGACGGGCGCAGAGGAGGAGGAGAAGGCCGGTACCGCCGGCAGTGATCACGATGTGAAGGAATCGGTCAGGCATGCGGTCGATGCCGGCGCCGAAATCGCCGGCAAGCAGGCCGGCCATGAGGTTGCCCAGCGATGTGCCCAGGAACCATAAACCCATCATCTGGCCGGTGAGCCGGGCGGGGGCGAGCTGGGTGACCGAGCTCAGGCCGACGGGGCTGAGGCAGAGCTCGCCCACCGAGTGCAGGAGGTAGGTGGCGATGAGCCACGTGGGCCAGACCGTCTGGCCGCCAGCCACGCGGCGGGCGGCCGCCGCCATGACCAGGAATCCCCCCGCCAGAAGCAAGAGGCCGAAGCCGAACTTGACCGGCGTCGATGGATTGCGCCTGCAGCGGGCCAGGGCGACCCAGAGGGCAGCCATGACCGGCGCCAGCGTGATGATGAAGATGGGGTTGAACGACTGAAACCACCCGGCCGGGACCTCGAACCCGGCGAAACCGATCAGGCGCTGGGTGTGGCGTTCGGCGAAGAGGTTGAGCGACGAACCGGCCTGCTCGAATCCGGACCAGAACATGGCGGAGGCCAGCAGCAGGATCGCGATGACCGCCACGCGCCTCTTCTCGCCGGGATCAAGCCGGGGGCTCAGGAACAGGATCGCAAAAGAGAGGGTCGCGATGGCGACGATGACGGAAGTGGCGCCCCGTGCCAGGGCCACAGGATCGATCGGGATCGCCCCCGCCCAGATCAGGCAGACCAGCAGGACGAGAACGGCCAGGGCCCCGAAAGCCCAACGCCGGTCTCGAGCCCGGGCGGGAGCGGGCAGGTCTGGCGCTTCCCCGATCGCGCCCAACCGGTGGCGCGAGAGCCGGAACTGGACCAGGCCAAGGATCATGCCGATGCCGGCGGCGCCGAAGCCGTAGTGCCAGTTGAGCCGTTCGCCCAGCGCGCTGCAGACGAGGGGGCCGAGGGCAGCGCCGAGGTTGATGCCCATATAGAAGATCGTGAACCCGGCATCGCGCCGCGCACCGCCTTCGGGATACATCCGTCCCACCATGGCGCTGATGTTGGGCTTGAGAAGGCCCGTGCCGATCACTACCTGCATGAGACCGAGGTAGAATGCGGCGGTGTGGGGGATGGCAAGGGTGAAATGGCCCATGGCGATGATGATGCCGCCCCACCAGACGGCCTGCCGGGCGCCCAGGATGCGGTCGGCGACCCAACCCCCCGGCAGCGCCGCCAGGTAGACCGCCGCCGTGTAAAGCCCGTAGATCGAGGTTGCCACCTTGTCCGTCAGTCCCAAGCCGCCTGCCTGGATCTGGTCGACCATGAACAGGACCAGAAGGGCGCGCATCCCATAGTAGCTGAAGCGCTCCCACATCTCGGTGAAGAAGAGGGCGTAAAGCCCCGGAGGATGGCGCGCCTCGGCGGCTGCCGGGAGGGCAGAAACAGGAGCGGCGAAGGGGGAGTTGAACACGGGGATGCGCAGAGCGCGTCGAGATCAACGAGGCAGATCGAGATGCGAGCGGACCCGGTCCGGCAGATATTTCATGGGAATCGGTCCCGGGGCGAGAACGGCCTCGTGGTAGCGGCCCAGATGGAAGCGATCCCCCATCTCGCGCTGGATCTGCTGGCGCAGGCGATAGTGCCCGAGCCGTCCGACGAAATAGGTCGAGAGCTGGACTGAGCTCTGCTGGGCGCGGATGATTTTGAGCCGGGCTTCGCCCTCGGACTGGAACGCGCGGCGGGTGAGGAACTCGAAGGCCCGGTCGTCGGTCCAGCCCGAGCAATGGAGCCGATGGTCGAGGATGGCGTTGGCGACGGCGCGCAAGTAAAACTTGAGCTGCGTGAGGCGGAGGGCGAGGTCGCCCTGGCCGTAGCCCTGGTCCAGGAGCATCTGCTCGGTGTAAACGGCCCAGCCTTCGACATAGACGCCCGAGCCCAGCACCTTTCGGATGAGCGAGGGGTGGCGGTTGGCGTATTCGTATTGGACGTAATGGCCGGGATACGCCTCGTGAATGGTGAGGATGTGGAGCATCTGGCGGTTGTACTCCTCGAAATAGCTGCGGATGCGGTCGGCGCTCCAATCCGCGGGCGGGGGGCTGACAGCGAAGAATCCGGCGGCCCGCGGGTCGAGCGGAGGCGGGGAGTTCATGTAGGCGGTCGAGTTGCCCCGCTGAAACTCGGGCATCTCGATGATCCGGCAGCGGTCGGGATCCGGGAGGCGCAGGAGATCGTGGGCGGCGAGGAACTCCTTGACCTGGCGCACGGTGGATTGGACGTCGGCGACGAGGGATTCCGGGGTGCTGTGATCGCGCGCGATATGGTCGAGAACGGCCTGGACCGTTGACTGCCGGCCGTCGGGATCGTCAGGTGGCAATGCGGCTGCCGGGTAGCATTGGCTCCAGAGCTGGCGCGCGATCACATACAGGTCGCGCTCGACGCGGGCGAACTCGGCCTCGGCTTCGGCCAGGACCTGGTCGGCGGTGAGGCCGGCATCGAGCTCCAGCTCGAGCTTGCGGCGGAATCGGTCCTGGCCGAGCCGCCAGTCGCCCGTGGCCCGCGGGAGGAGATCCTCGAGGAATCCCTGGTAATCGCGGAGGGCGGCGACCACGGGGCGCGCGGCGGCGGCGAGGGCTTCCGCTTGGCTTGTGGGCTGGGCGATCGAATGCAGATCGGACTCGAAGAAGCCGATTGCACCGCGGTTTTGGCGGATCGCGGTTTCGACGAAAACGCGCGGGGGATTGCGGAGGTTGGAGCGGGCCTGGGCGATCAGGCGGGGGATCTGCCGCATCCGGGCGACGGCGTTGGCCACGTTGGTCTCGCGGGGCAGGGTCGACTGGGTCAGGAGGAGGTGAACGGAGTCATTGATGGAATCGTTGTAGACGCGGGGGTCTTCCTCGAATGGCCGGGTGTGCGCGGTGAGCCAGAGGGATTTTTCGAGCTCGTGCTCGAAGATGTCGTAATCGACCTGCGCATCGGGGGAGAGGTCGGAGCGGGAAACCCGGCGGGGCAGGTCGGCGAGGGTCTGGCGGGTCTGTTCCGTGGCGCGCTGGCGGGCCGATGGGCTGAGGTCGTCGAGCCGATCGTCGAACCGATGGTCGCCCAGGCGGGTCGCATCCAGAGGGCGCAACCGAAACCACTCCTCGATGTGCTGCTGGAAGAAGGACTCGAGGGCGCGGTCCTCGGCGGGAGGTTCGGCGGCCCAGGCGTGGCTCAGGCAGGAAACGGCCAGAAGATTGAGGAGGATCGAGGAGATCGATTTGAGCAACTGGCGAACGCTTTTGCGAAGGACCAGCCGCCCGCCCGCATCCATCGCGATCAAGGTCTTCATGGATGCATTATGGAATAGGGCATGCCAAATGGCAAAATCGTTCGGCAGAAAACATCGCCCAAGGACTCTCGACGCCGGCCAGGGTGGGAGTATGATCCGCTCTGAATGAAAGCATTAATGCTGACGGCGTATCGTCAGCTCGAGCTGGTCGAATTCCCCCGCCCCGAGCCCGGCGCAGATGAGGTTCTGATCCGGGTCCGGTCCTGCGGCATCTGCGGGAGCGACGTGCACGGATACGACGGCGCCAGCGGGCGCCGGATTCCGCCGGTCATCATGGGCCACGAGGCGGCGGGGGAGATCGAGGCGGTGGGGCCGGCTGTGGCGGGGTGGAAGCCGGGCCAGCGGGTGACATTCGACTCGACGGTGTATTGCGGCCGATGCGCCTATTGCCGGCGAGGCGACATCCATCTGTGCAACCAGCGGCGGGTGCTGGGAGTTTCGTGCGAAGAGTACAGGCGGCATGGTGCGATGGCGCAGTGGGTGGCGGTTCCGGAGCGGATTGTCTATCGGCTGCCGGACGAGCTGGGCTTTGTGGAGGCGGCTCTGGTGGAGCCGGTGGCGATTGCGTTTCATGCAGCCAACCGGACTCCGCGGCAGCTGGGTGACACGGCCGTGGTGGTGGGGGCAGGAATGATCGGGCTGCTGGCGATCCAGGCGCTGCGATTGGCCGGATGCGGCCGGGTGTTCGCGGTGGACATCGAGGAGGGCAAGCTCGAGCTGGCGCGGCAACTGGGCGCGGAGGAGGGATTCAATCCACAGCGGATGGATGCGGCGGCGGCCATCCGCGAGCGCACGGAGGGTGAAGGGGCGGACGTGGCTTTGGAGGCGGTCGGGGCCGCCGCGTCGCTTCAGACGGCGATCGGGGCGCTGCGCAAAGGCGGCGCGCTGACGATGGTGGGGAACATCGCCCCTCGCGTCGAGCTGCCGTTGCAGCAGATCGTCACGCGCGAGCTGACGCTGCTCGGATCGTGCGCGTCGCGGGGAGATTACGCGGCGAGCATTGCGGCAATCGCCAGCGGCCGAATCCAGGTCCAGCCGCTGATCTCGGCGCGGGCGCCGCTGGCCGAGGGGCCGGTCTGGTTCGACCGCCTTTACCGCAAAGAGCCGGGTTTGCTGAAGGTCGTGCTGGATCCGGCCGACCCGGGCGGCTGAAGCCCGGCGCGCTGCCTGGAAGCAGTCGCCCGGCACGCCGCCCCCTCGTCTCTGCCAAGCCTGCCCTGGTTTCCCTCCCCCCGCGAGGATCGAGCGGGGGGAGGGCCCAGGGAGAGGGGCTTGTTCCAACGCCCGCCTCTCCCCGACCCTCCCCTCCACTGCCGCGGGGGGAGAAGACAATCGGCTGCCAGGGTGCAAGCGACCCATCACGCCATCTGGAAGC
>CAYWIM010000068.1:0-26328 GCA_964458325.1 uncultured Verrucomicrobiota bacterium | reverse complement strand
GCCAGCCCGCCCAATCCCCTCCAGCAAAATCGAAATTCATTTTTGCACAGACCCTAAGCCCGCAGTGCATGGCCACCCTTAACGGTCGGCCAGCACGACCTCGAGGTTCTTCGTGATCGCGAACCGCTTGCCATCCGGGGCAGGCGGGACGCGAGCCAAATAACCCTTGGCCACCAGGGTGTCCAGGCTCTGGGGCGCCTGGCGCTGCTCGACGCTGTATTTCCGGACCAACTGGGTCAGCTCGCTCAGCACCCGGTTGATCTCGATGTCGCTTGCGGCGGCTTGGCCCGCAGCTTGGTTCTCCCTCGAGCCGCCCGATGGACCGCACCCGCTCACCCCGGCCAGCAAACCGGCCATCATGCAGAGCGGGAGCCATTGTCCGAGCCGGCGGCAGTGCGCAAAATCGCCGAGTGTTGTCATGGGTTGCGGTTCAAAGTTTATGCGCGGTTTGACGTGGACATGCGAGTCACTAGTAGTCTCCTCCATCCGGCATACGACGTCAACTGCGTTGGGACGGCGCTCCAAAACCCATTGACCGCCTCTCCCCGACCTTCCCCTCCACTGCCGCGGAGGGGGAGAAGACAAACTGCGGACGATGGCCCAACTGCGACCGGACGCACCAAGAGCCGGAGTATTTTGTCCTGCGCCCCCGCCGTCCCATTGCGTGTCGAATGCATTGACACGTCTCCATCCTGCAGGCACAAAATCAGAAAATGAAGAAACCAAACGCCATCCCCCCTTTGCCCCTCGACGATCCCGATCGATCGGGAACGGCCATCACCCGGCGCCGGTTCGTTTCCCGTTGCGCGGCTTGCATGGCCTGCGGGTCGGCCTCGCTGTCGAGCGGGATTCGACCTTGGGCGGCCCAACCGCCCTCCAGGCGTCCCAAGATCCGGCTGGTCTTCTGCGAGACACCCAACGACAAGCCCATCTGGCCCAATGTCGGTTATCGCTTCGATGCCCGGCGCGACCGGATCACTGCTCTCCTTGCCAGCCAATGTCCGGATATCGAGTTCCGGACGGCAAGCGTCATGAACGATCCCGCCCATGCCGAGGCCGTGCTCGAGCGCGATGCCGAGGTGGATGGCTACCTGGTTTGTATCCAGGGCCTCGGCTGGAAAAACGACATCGTCAAGCTCTGCGCCACGGGCAAACCCACATTGCTGGCCGACAATCTATATGGCGGATCCGGGCTCTTCCTCCGGGAGATCGCCAAGATCATGGGCGCGGGCCATCCGGTGGATTGGGTCAGCTCGGGAAACGACTCGGATCTCGTCGCCTCCGCCCGGCGCTTTGCGGGATTGGCCCAGGGCAAGAGCGGGGCGGAAATCGCCGCCGCATTCCGATCCGCCCGGCGGAAAAACACTCCGGCCACGACCGATTGGACCTGCAAGGCCGATCCGGTTCGATCGCTCGATATGGACAAGGCCATTCAGGAACTCCGCCGAACTCGCCTCCTGGTGGTCGGAGGCGGCCGCGGTGGAGATCCGATGCGCCAAGCGAGCCAAAAGGTCACCGGAATCGAGTTCATTCCGATCCCGTTCGAAACCATGGCGGCCGCCTACGATCGGGCCGACCGAAAAGCGGCCAGATCGTTTGCCGAGCGATGGATGCAGAAGGCCCAATCGATCGGCGGCGTGCAGCCGGAGGAGATCGAGAAAGCCGGCGCGATGTGCGTCGCCATGAAAGAGCTGATGAGCCAGCATGGCGCACGCGGAATCAGCATCCACTGCCTGGCCGGCTTTTACGGCGGCCACCTGAAGGCTTACCCGTGCCTGGGCTTTTGCCAGTTGAACGACGACGGGTTCGTGGGCGGCTGCGAGGCGGATCAGATGTCCGCCATGACAATGGCGGCCATCAGCGTGCTCACGGGCCGGCCCGGCTACATCTCCGATCCGGTCATCGACACCTCGAAGAACGCCATCGTCTACGCCCACTGCGTGGCCCCCACTAAGCCGTTCGGACCCGGCGGCGCCGCAAATCCGTTCCAGATCCTCACACACTCGGAGGATCGCCAGGGCGCATCCATCCGATCCCTTCTGCCCACCGGCTACATGACAACCACACTCGAAATCAATCCGATAACCCGGCAAGTGCTGTTCCATCGCGCCAAGACGATCGCGAACAACCCGAGCGACATGGCTTGCCGCACCAAATTGGAGGCCGTCGTCCAGGGCGACCTCGAGAAATTGACCGAGCACTGGTCCATGGGATGGCATCGCGTCACCTTCTATGGCGATCTCGAGCCCCAGGTGAAAGAACTCTGCTCGCGGCTCAAACTGCAATTGGTTTCCGAGGCGTAACCAGAATTCGGCAAACGCTCGTTTCATGAAACACTTGCTTCTCCGCATCGTTCCAATACTCGCTGCGTCGATTCCGGCAATCGCTCTGAGCGCGGCGCCAGAGAGCGCGCTCCCACAGCGGATGGGCCCTTTGCGCACATGCACCGCCAATCCGCGCTATTTCGCCGATCCGACCGGTCGGCCGGTTTTTCTGACCGGCTCGCACACCTGGCAGAGCTTGCAGGATGGGATTCTGAGCAACTACACGGCCGTGGCTCAGCCTTTCGACTACAGAGGCTACCTCGACCTGCTCGAGACCAACCGCCACAATTTCATCCGCCTCTGGCGCTGGGAGCTCACCGATCATGAACCCCAGCCGTGGCAGCGGACCGGGCCCGGCCAGGCCCTCGATGGCAAGGCGCGATTCGATCTGCGCCGGTTCGATCCCGCTTATTTTGACCGCCTGCGCGCTCGGGTGATCGCCGCCCGAGACCGAGGCATTTACGTCAGCATCATGCTGTTCGAAGACTGGATCTTCATGAACAAACGAAAGGATCATCCGGTCGAGAAACACCCGTTTCACAGGGACAACAACACGTCGGGCATCGATGGCGATGGGAACGGCGACGGCTGGGGCATCGAGATTCACACCCTGCAGTCGCCGGCCGTGCTCGAGGTCCAGAAGGCTTACGTTCGCAAGGTGATCGAGACCGTTAACGACCTCGACAACGTCCTTTACGAAATCTGCAACGAGGGCATACGCCACACCCGCGACTGGCAGTACGAGATGGTGCGCTTCGTGAAAAGCGTCGAGGCATCCCTACCCAACCAGCATCCAGTCGGGATGACTTCCGTCGGCGACATGAACGAGGACTGCCTGAAAAGCCCCGCCGACTGGACCTCGCTCGCCACCACGGGATGGGACAAACCGAAGGACCCGTGGACATCTAATCCCCCTCCCGCCGATGGCCAGAAGGTGTGCCTCCTGGATACAGACCACATCGGATGGAAGGTTTTCATGAATGACGCCGGGTTCACACGCGCTTGGGTGTGGAAGAGTTTTACGCGCGGCCATAACGCGCTGCTGATGGAGAACCTGGCTGGTTCCGATGGCTGGATCGCCGGCCGGGCTGCAATGGGCCACGCCCGCCGTCTGGCGGAACGGTTGAACCTGGCCGCCATGATCCCGCATCCCGAGCTGGCTTCGAGCGGCTATTGCCTGGCCGATCCCGGAAAGGCGTATGTCGTTTACATGCCCGAACGCAGAGAGTGCGCCGTGGACCTGTCGGCCGCAGCCGGGTCCCTGGAGGTGGAGTGGATCCGAGCCGCCGATGGAACCAGCCGACAAGCGGATGCCGTCCCCGGCGGCGGCCGACGCACGTTCCGATCCCCATTCCCCGGCGATGCGGTGCTCTACTTACACCACGTGCCGGCTGTCTCCGAGTGGACGGTCGCATCCCCAAGTCGAACCATTCGCGCGACGGTCATGCTCGATGAGAATTCCGGCACGGTCTCCTACCGTGTCGAGAGTCGGGGATTGACGGTGATCGAGCTGAGCCCGCTGGGGATTGCGACCAGCCAAGGCGATTTCACCTGCGGCATGACGTTCGTCAGCCGCACCGCCCACGAGATCCGCGAGACCTACAGCCTGCCAGTCGGAAAACGATCCGCCTATGTCAATTCTGCCAACGAATTGGCGCTGGCCTTCCGCAAGGATCAAAGAGCGATGCAGATCCGGTTCCGGTGTTACGACGACGGCATCGCCTTCCGCTACGACCTGGACGGCAGCGGGCCCGTGACGATCTCGAGTGAAACCAGCGGCTTTCGATTGCCCGGAAGCGGCGCGGTGACGTATTGGGGCCAGGAGCACCCGAACAACTATGGCTATGAAACCATGCTCGGCCGCGTCGAGAGCAGCCGCATCTCGATGCCGGTCCTGGTCGAGCTCGAGACCGCGAAGCACTTCCTCTTCGTGGCCCAAGCCGCCTCCTACGGAACCTACATCGTTCCGCACTTCGAACGGCAGGACCGCCAGCTCAATGTCCGCTTCCCGCTCGACCAGGAAAAACCCGTCGAAACGTCGCTGCCGTTCCAGTCGCCCTGGCGGCTGGCGATCATCTCCCCCAACACGCTGGCCGCCATTGTCGAATCGACCATGATCGAGAACCTCAATCCTCCGACCGAGCCGGAGCTCCGGAACGCCGGCTGGATCCGGCCCGGCCGGGCCAGTTGGGATTTCCTCGCCGGCGACCGGGACAAGCCCCAGACATGGATCGATTTTGACGTCGCCATGGGGTGGGAATACCACCTGGTCGACGCCGGCTTCGCCCGCAGGTTCGATGTCGCCGCCGCCACGAAATACGCCCGCGAGAAGAATGTCCGAATCATCGGCTGGGGCTACACGCCGGACCTCAACTCGCCGGAGAAAGCTGAGGAGATCCTCGCCCGTTATGCCGGCATGGGCCTTTCCGGCGCCAAACTCGATTTCTTCGATCACCACCCCTTTTCGGGCGAAAAACGGACGCGCGATTTCGAGGACACGCAGGCCAGCCTGAAGATGCGGGATTACCTGATGGAGATCGCGGCCAAACACCAGCTCGTGCTCGAGTTCCACGGCTGCACGCTGCCCTCGGGCGAGCGTCGCCGCTACCCCCATTTCATGACCGCCGAAGGCGTCGCCGGCATGGAAAAACGCAACCCCAAGATCGAGAACGAGCTGACCATTCCCTATGTGCGCAACATCATGGGGCCGGTCAGCTTCACCGTCATCAAGTTCGATCGCTCCCTCGGCTCCCATGCCTATCAGATGGCCCAGACTGTCGTCTACGAAGCGGGCATCCAGATCTACGCCGAGCGGCACGACCGGCTCCTGGCGTTCCCTGGCGTCGAGTTCCTAAAGAAGGCGCCATCCGCATGGGATGAGACCCGGTTCATCGACGGCTACCCGGGAACGCACGCCATTTTCGCAAGGCGCAAAGGATCCGATTGGTATCTCGGCGGCATGACCGATGCCCCCAGGACCGCCCGGATACCGCTCCGTTTTCTCGATGGCAACGCCTCGTATCAGGCGCGGATCTACAGGGACGGCCCCACCCCAACCAACCTCGTCACCGAAACACGCACCCTGATCCAAAGCGGCACCCTCGAGATCCCCATGCTCGAGCGCGGCGGTTTCGCGGTTCGGATCGAGGCTGCAAAGTGAGAAAGAGCCATTTCATGCCCACGACCAGGTTGGGCTGGGGGGTTTCGGCCACCAGATGAAAGTGGTTATTCATCAAACAATAGGCATGCACCTGCCAGCCGGTCTTTTCGCACGCTTCCCCCAGGGTGGCCAGAAAACCGCGGCGGTCGGTGTCGATCGCCGAAGATCGGCTCCCGCCGGTCGCCGCGGCTCATCAAGTGGTAGATCGCTCCGGCAAACTGGATGCGTAACGGTCTGGGCATGGGCGCATTGAAAACATTGGGTCGGTTGCCGGTCAACCCTTTATTGTAGTTTATAAGAACTGACCCCTATACTACTTGAAGCACACTCTCTTGAGGATTCTCCCTGTTTGCGGATCTATCTCGCACCGAAACGATGAGAACGACAAAACCGTCAAAGGCGATCTCGAGGAGACCCTGTAATAGTAGTCCGCCCGTTCCGGGAACTCTGCCTCCCACAGCAATTTCCCTTCAGTCGACAGCGCGAGCAGGTTACGCAGCGGGCGGTCGCCTCGCCGCCGATTCTTTCCGTAGGACGGATCGCGAAGATACGCGTTAGGATCGAGCAGAACGATGATCATGCCCTCCAGGAGGAAGGCATCGCGAACCGCATACGGCATCGGCAAGCTCGCGTTGCCGACAAAGAGCAAGTTACCCTGGAAACGGACGGCATTCATGACAGAGGCCTCCCCGGTCCGAAGTTGGCTTCGGGAATCACCTCAAGCAGCTTGAACTGCTCCGCTCCTCCGCGCAATCGCCCCCACTCTGGAACGGGAATGGCACGGGATCTTTCGAGCAAGGTCCCCTCAGGCACCACGACTTCCTGAATGTGCGTTGCCTTGTTCCAAGGCGGCAAAGCGAGGGCTTCTTGTGCCCAAGCGCGACTCCTCGGTGCAACAGAAATGAGCCATCTGCCCGTCGTCGCATCACCCGAAAAAACGCGATAGTAGATTCTCGTTCCTGGCTGTTCAAATTGCCGTATGACCCCGCCAGCACAGGGAATTGTCCCCTTTGCGACATTATGTGCATTATGCCCAATCCGAGCAGTCTGGCGAGCACTTTTCAGCACGGTTCGGACCGTCCTTCCCACAACCCCGCCCGCCGCGCTCCACCGGGCATAATCGATTGCCTCCTGACGCAACTGCTCGCCAAACCGCCAGAGAACTCGATGCCCCTCGCACAAGATGAGATCGTGCTTGCGCTGGAGTTCCTCGTCATACCGGCACGCATCGATCGCCCGATACTGGCTATCAGCGCCCGCAGCCGGCCATAAGCCCGTACCCGGCTGCGCCCCATTCGCTGGTCCATTTCCCGCCCATCCCGTCGATCTCGGCGCCACGGCCCCGCCCGGAGCCGGCTCTTGGGGCGCGAAGTTGATCGGGGAGGAAGGTTGCTCCCGTCGATCCGACCACTGGCCGTTCCCGCCCACCGACATCCCCCATACCGCCATGACCAGCATCCAGGTTCCATGCCATCTCCAAAATCTTTTCATAGTCCCTTCGAGCACCTTTTCCGCGCCCCGCCATCAGCCGGACTGCATCACTTGGGTTTCGCGTTCGCGATAGTAGCAGAAGCCGTGCCAGGCAAAAGCGGACAGGCTCAGCTCTTCGATGTCCGAAAGTGGTTATTCATCAAACAATAGGCATGCACCTGCCAGCCGGTCTTTTCGCACGCTTCCCCCAGGGTGGCCAGAAAACCGCGGCGGTCGGTGTCGATCGCCGAAGATCGGCTCCCGCCGGTCGCCGCGGCTCATCAAGTGGTAGATCGCTCCGGCAAACTGGATGCGTAACGGTCTGGGCATGGGCGCATTGAAAGCATTGGGGCGGTTGCCGGTCAACCCTTTATTGTAGTTTATAAGAACTGGCCCCTATACGCGCCCGCGTGGACGTGGTGGACGAAGGAACCTTCTTTTACACGTGGTTCAAGGCGGTGGCCAAGAAGTGTCAGGGATGACACGATCGCAGGGAACATCCACCTGCATCATCTGCGCCGATCGATCTGCAACGCTTTTCAATCTGTCCGACGCCTCGTGAACTGGCGCCAGCACGGCGAGGTTCTGCGCGCGGTACCACCTCTGCGCCCTGGCGCGGCCTGGCTCCGGGCTCCCGCAAAGATGCCGGCTTCTTCTCGGCCTCCAGCTGCCTCCGCCCAAGCCATCGTCCTTTGCGAATCGGCCATTGACGCCATCAGTTGCCACGCCCTGCATCCGGCCTATCGATGCCTGTCGACATCCGGCGCCAGACCCGAACCCGCTTGGCTCCCCGCCTTGCTCCATTCGGCGCTGCCCGTCTTCTGCGGCTTCGATGCCGATCCCACCGGCGACGCCATGGCTCATCGTATGATCGAGCTTCATCCCGCCATCGCCCGACTTCGCCCTCCGGCCAAGGACTGGAACGACGCCCTTCGTCTCCAGTCCCGCTGAATCCATCGCTTCCCTCGTCTCCGCGATCCGCGCTTCGTCGTTCCCTACTCGGAACCCGCCTTCCTCCCTGGAAAGGGAATCCCTCCGGTCGTCACCCACGTGGCTCAGTTCTCATGAGCACACCCGGGTCAATTTCCGTGAGCGGCGACGTGCACCCCCCTTGACGCTTACAAAAAGCTCGAAAAAAATGGAACAGAACCGCTCGAAAATGTGGTGGCATTGGGCCAGTGGGCTCGCGCTGAGAAACATTCCCGACCGCGGATGTCCTCGTCCGCAGGAGCCGAAAGAATCACTCCCTCAAGCTCACGGCGGCTTCCCTGGGCCAAACCAGCCGCACAGGCCCCAGGAGGCCGGACGGTTTTGGCTGGGCAGCGCGCCAGCGCTGGCCTCCGATCGGGCCCGTGAGGTTCGTGTGCGTCTTGCGCTGCGCCTCGGGCAGCGCGTCGTCAGCGATGAGCCGGTTGAGCCAGGTGTTGGCCACCTCGATGATAAGCGAGTTCTCGCCCGGCCGCACAAAGGCGGTCACATCGAGCCCATGCGGCACAAAGGTCGAAATTCCCGCCTCGCGTCCGTTCAGATACACGCGCGCGATCTCGCGCACATCGCCGAGCTCGAGTCGAACGCGCTGGCCGGGAACCAGCCGATCCGGGGGCAGTTGGAATTGCCTGGCATAGACCGCCGTCCCGGAGAACGCCCGGGTGGCGGCGTTGGTCGAGTCTGTCCAGCTGTACAGACTGTTGAACTCCTGGCAGACGGGCACATCCCAGCCGTGAGGGAAGCGGACTGACCATGGGCCATCGATCTCCAGCGGCGGCGCGTCAGCCTCCGCGGCCACCGTCCGTGTCTTGCCATCGCTGAACTCAAGCTGGTAATCGCCCGGTGCTGACGCGCGGAATCGGATTTCGCTGGCGGATGCGCGCCAGGCCTCGAATCGCGGCGCATCGGCTTCGCGGTTGGGAAACACGTCCCGGCCCTGAAAGCGAACGGCCCGGATATCGGGCTCGTGCTGCTCTCGAGGCCCGAACACGACAAAGACGGATCCATGGGCCGGGAGGTTAAGCGGCAGGAGCGTGCCGTCATCGGTTTGCCGATACACGGCGGCAGCCGCCATGGCGCCGGCCACCGCATCCCACAGCTCCGGCCGCCGGTTGGCCACGCGAAACCGGGCCTCGAAATCCACCGGCCGATCGGCCGCATTCCGCACGAAGTAGATGTCCATCTCCTCCATGCGGCGATGGATGAAATCGATCTGGGATTCGAGCGCCGCCGGGCGCAAGGCGAAGTCGGGCCCGAACCCGATTTGGGCGAGCACATCTCGAGCGGGCTTTCCGGCAACGAGCAATCCCCGTCCATGTCTCCTCTGAAAATCCTTCCCTGCCGGCGTTGAACCCCAGAGGCGATCCGCAAGGATTCGCAAGCGCTCCTGGTCGCCGGGAAATCCGCGGAGCCCATAGATGCGCTCGGGTTTGGGGCCGATGACGGTGGCGCCAGTCTCGAGCAGTTGCTCGATTTTCTCGAGCGCCTCGAGGCTCATCCGCTGTTCGGTTTCCGGCAGGATGAGAATGGCGTAGCGCATCCCACTCGGGAGCACGATGGCGCCTTTCGAGTCCACAGACGCTTGCAGCAGGACATCCGTGTTCAGGTCGTCATAGTCGTATCCAAAGCCCAAGCCGGGGCGAATGTGTTTGGGCTTGGCGAAGTTCGGGACGCTGTCGCCATAGTAAAAGGCGACGTCGGCCACGAAGGTTCCGGTCATGAGCATGGCGCTGCACCGGGCGATGTACGCATGCAGCCCATCGGACATGTCCCACCACGTCAGGCGGGTGCTCACGTGCGAGCCGGCGGCGTAGGTCCACCCGGGCTGGCCTGCCTCCGGGAGGTTATGGGACATGGTGTGATACACCACTCGAGTCATGCCCTCGCAGAACGCCCGGTCGGCGAGCGGCTTGAAGATGCCAGGGCCTTCCATCCAATTGATATGGCTGGTGAACGCCTCCATCTCGACGATTCGATGGCCGTAGATGTGGGCTGCGCTCGAGATCGGCTTCACGATCTGGAGCTCCTCGAAGCCGTCCGGGGTCAGCTGGTTCGTCCTCCCGTTCCAGAACTCGCCGCGCATGACGTCCACTGCCCCGAGGGCCTTGAGCTCCTCGGTCGGGACATCGTGCAGCGGGGCGCCCGGCCCGCCGGCCTCCGAACAGAGCAGCAGGCCGCGCTCGCGGCAGATCCGGCTCGCCTCGCGATACAGGTTCTCGATGAACAGCTCCGAGACCGTCTTTCGGTAATCGTAAAGGAACCGGTCGGTGGCCTCCTGGTCCTGGACGACGACGCCGTAGAGGGCGGGGAGGAAGGGCTCGATGGGATAGCCATTGAGCTGCGCAAAGGCATGCTCGAAACCCGGCGTCCAAATGACACCCGCGTTCGCCTCGTAGCTGGCGAGGTAAAAGCGTTCGAGTGCCGTGTCTTGCAGAGGGCCCACTCGGGCTTCGAGCCGGTCGATGATGGTGCGGAAGTGGTGGCGGGTGGCTTCCTTGCTGAAATGGTCCATGGTCAGTCCTTGCGAGCCGTAGCTGGGAAGCCAGAGCCGCTGTCCGAAGTTGACCAGCACCGTCCGCATCACGACCCACTGGCCCGCCGGCAGATCGCACACGAGCTTGCCACTCGCATCGACCCGGTCGCTGAGGATGCGGACTTGTTTCGGATCGGCGATGCGGCCTTCGGCGTCGAGCGGATACGCGATGACGGCCATTTCCTTTCTGTAAATCGGCAGGCCATTGGCGTCTTTGGGCACGTGAAGCGGATACACCCCATACGGTTTGCGGAACGACTCGGGCACCTCCGGGAATGGCAGCGAGCGCTCATAGCGCATCGGCCCCGCATTCGTCTCGCGCCAGGCAACCAGATTCATCATGGCCAGCTCCGGCGGCGTCCAGGTCGCCCCCGCGTTCCAGCTGCTCGAGACGATCAGTCCCATCTTCAGCCCCAGCCGCTTGGCCTCCTCGAGCGCGAAGGCGATGCCATCCACCTGCTCGACGCTCATGAACCCGGGCCCCGGCGGAATCACTTTCAGGCGGTCCTGAACGCCCAGGTCGAAGATGTCCACGCCGCCGAGCCCTTTGGCGCTGAAATCGGCCAGCTCGCGCCGCATCGTCGAGTAATCGAAATGGCCATGGGGCCAGACCCAGTAGCCGCGCGGCTTGGCTTCGTGGGGGGGATCTCGAAACGACTGGCGAAGCGCTTCCCAGGAGGCTGCGTGGCCCGCGATCGAGGCCAGCAGCAGGCTGGCAATCAGCGAGCGGATTTCAATAGGTATGTTCATGATCTTGTCTCCGATGCGGCGGCCGAGCGCGGGATCGTGAGCAGGACGACCAGCGCCAGCGGATAAAGGAACGACGTGCCGATGAAAATCGGTGCGAAACCGTGCTGGTCCACCACGGGGCCGGTGGCCATGTTGGCGATGATGCCGGCCGTGCCGCCTACGGTGCCGGTCAGACCGAATACCGTCGCCATGACGCGCGACGGGAAATGATCGCCAATAAGGGCGACGTAGTTGCAGATCCACAGGCCGTGCGCGGCCATCAGCACCGCCATCAGCGCGATCGCCCAGACTGCGCTCGGCGTGAAAATCACCAGACACGAGACGGGCGTCAGAAGGGCGGCGGCGCCCAGCAGCGTCCGCCGCGAGGCCGTCGCGCTCCACCCGCGCTGCAAAAGAAGATCGCCCAGGCGGCCGCTCGCGATGTTGCTCAAGCCCAACGCGAGAAACGGGATCCAGTAATACCGGCCGATTTCCTCGAGCGAGAATCCCCGCTCGCGTGACAAATATTGCGGGATCCAGAACATGTAGAAGTAAAATACCGGATCGAAACAGAACCGCGCCACCATCACGCGCCACGTGGCCGGGTGCCGGAAGATCTCGCCCCAAGCGATGGCCCGGGGCGAATGCTCAGGCTCGCGGTCCGCATAAGGGGCAGGCGCCCAGCGTCCTGCCGCCAGCCAGACGGCCACCCACAGCGCGCCGATCGCGCCCGTCGCCACGAACGCGCCGCGCCAGCCGAATCGCACCGCCAGCCACGCCGTCACCGGCGGCGCCAACACCGCCCCGAATGCCGAGCCCCCAATCGCAATCCCGATCGCCAGGTTGCGCTTGTGTGGCGGAAACCACTCGACCGCCCCCTTGGTCGCCCCCGGAAAACACGCCCCCTCGCCCAGCCCGAGCACGAACCGCGCCACTCCCAACCCGAGGGCGCCCGCCGCCAGCGCATGGCCCGCGCTTGCCAGGGACCACACCGCCACCGCCAGGGCGAGCCCGCGCACGGTCCCGAGCCGGTCCACCAGCCATCCGCCCGCCGCGAACATGATCGTGTAGGCGAAGACAAAGGCTGACACCACGCGCGCATACTGCGTGTTGCTCATGCCCAGGTCCTCGGTCAGCGACGGCGCGAGCACAGAGAGCACCTGCCGGTCGAGAAAACTGAGGGCCGTGGCCCCAAACAGCAGGCCGCAGAGCACCCAGGCGATCCGAGGAACTGTGCCCGTTTCTGGCCGGCTGGCGTTCATCAAGCAGGCTCAGTCCTCATGCCGCCGCACCACGACCGCCTCCAGGCCCAGGCAGCCTCCCACTCGAGCCAGCGTCTCCGCGTGATGCCCAATGCCCAGGGCGAAATGATGCGTCGGGCCTTCCCTCACCCAGTCGCGCAGGAACGACCGAACATCCCGGCCAAACCGGCCGTGCGTGTTGGTGTTGCCCGTCGGCGGGATCGGCCGGCGCTCCGACATCCCTTCCGCAATGACGCACTTGAACTTGCCATCCGCCTTCTGGCCGATGCTCATCATGGTGATCGGCCCCTCCTTCAGCCGGAACTCGACGCTGGCGCCGCTGCCAGGCTTGCCGTGGTATTTCTTCAGGCTGCGCAGCGCCGGCCGGCCATCGGCGATATTGATGTGATGCGGCCCATCGTGCCCCACCAGGACGGTGCCGGCAGCAAAATCCACCGGGTGAAACTCGGCGAAGCTGCCGCCAATGCCGAGCCGGTCGAAGATGAGCATGGCGATGCAGTTCTTCAGGTCATACTCGCCGCACATCGGGAACCCGCCTCCAGTCAGGATCGAGTTGCCGACGATCAGGTTCGTCACCAGGGTCCGCATCTCGCTGCCCGGATCCGCCTCGTAATAGTACGCCAGCCCGGTCAGATCTTTCTCCGCAATGAGGCCGTCGAGCGCGACCGCCGCCCGGGCCGCCGTCTCCAGATCCACCTCGGTGAGCTTCTCGGTGATGGGATCGTTCTTCGGATCGGGCGTGTCGAAGAATTCGAGGATGGCCTGCCTCTTGGCGGCGATGGCCGCGCGCTCGGCCTTTTGGTAATGGCGCATCAGGTCGTGGGGCTCGAGCAGCGGCACGTGACACCCAAACGCCGCCGTCACCGCCGTGGGATCGGTGTGCATGTCGTACATAGACTCGAGCACGTGCCCCATCAGGCCGATCCGGCCCTTGCGCAGGCTGTGGAGCACCTTCGCGATCGCGCACCAGCTGGCCAGCTCGGCTTCGGCCTCCGGATCGCCGGTTTCATGGCCCAGGATGACGTGCGGCGCCGCCTTGCCAAACCGGATGGCCACACCCGTGAATTCCGGCACCGAGCAGAAATCGTCGTTGGCCAGCTGCATCTGGGTGGTGCCATTCGGATAATCCATGGCGGCCATCGGCTGAAGCGCGACCAGCACGATGGGCACATTCACCTCGCGGCAGATGACCCCGAAGGTTGACGAGGTGGCATAGGTCGCCATGTCCACAAAAAGGAGATCGATGTCCGCCCCTTTCACCCGGGGCAGCGCCGCCCAGGCCGACGGAGCGTCGTCCACGAGCCCGAATTCCTCGACCTCGATGCCTTGGGCTCGGATCCGCCCAGCCAGCACGCCGATCTTCCGGTGCATCTCATCCAGGAGCCCCGAGAACTGCCCCCAGTACGTGTGATGCCCCACCGCCAGCAACCCGACCCGCGCGCCGAGCGGTTTGAGGCGTGTCACTGGGCAGGGGGCGCCGGCGGTTGCTTTGGCGTTCATGGCCATTATCGAGTTTGTTGCCGACAGCATACCCAACTGCGAGCCGCTGCCGCAACACCGGCGTGCAGAACGCATGGTTGCCTGCTCGCGGAGTAGCAGACGACGGTTTCCTCGCCCCACTCGAGGAGTGAGCACGATGGAACAGAAGGATTGCCTGGGTCAATCGCGGGCGGTAAGGAGGAGGGCATGACATCGCGTGGGCGGGCGAGCGGAGGCGGCAGCCGAACCGGTTTGATCATTTGGCTGTTGCTGTTCCACTGGACAGGAATGGGGGCGAATGCAAGCGGCCAGGGATTTCCCGGCCGCGGCATCCGTGAGATCGGGGTGAGCCCCACGAATCCGCCGGCTGTCAATCGGGATTTGCTGCAAACGGCCATCGATGCCGCAGCTTCGAGCGGAGCGGCGATCTGGATCGAGCCAGCCGACACGCCCTACCCGGTGGCCAGCGGTCTGGTCCTCCGGCGCAACGTGTCGCTGATCGGCATCCATGGGCCCGTGGGACGCGGAACCAGGCACCCGGAACGGCCGCACCCGGTCGGAAGCGTGCTCCAGATCACCGACACCAACCGCCCTTTCCTGACCGTGGAAGGCGCCACCCAGGTCCGCGGCATCCAGTTCTGGTATCCGAACCAGACGCTGCATGATCCGGCAAAGATCATTGCTTACCCAGCCACGATCCGGGTCTCGCCCGATCGCCCGGCCCAGGGAGTAACGCTCTCTTGCCTGACCTTTTTCGGGGAATACCTGGCGATGGATTTCCGGGCCGCGCGGCGCAACCCGTGCGAGCAGGTTCTGATCGAGCATTGCTACGGGTACCCGTTGAGCGGCGAGTTCATCCGAATCGACTACTGCTATGACATCCCGCGCGTGCTGCACTGCCATGTGAATCCGGCCAACCAGCGGTTCATCCGGGGCGGATTCAGCCGGGCGGTCATCGACGCCGTGGTGGCGCGGCGGACGTTCACCTATGCGATCGATCACACAGACAATGCGGTCCTGATGGATGTCTTCACGTTCGGTGCGTATGGCGGGGTGTGGCTCGGGCCGGCCACGTATGGGCAGCTGACCAGTTTCAACCTCGATTGCGTGACCGTTGGGATCCAGAAGCAGGGCGACAGCACGTTCAATCGGAACTGGCAGATCGCCCAGGGATCGATCATCGCCAACACGGGGCCGTCGGTCCGGGACATCCATCCCCTGATCATCGAGGGCCAGGGGCACACGGCGCTCTCGAATGTCGAGGCATTCTCGGGCGGCAACTCGGCATTGAGCAACCTGGGGCGCTCGCAGGATTTCCTCTGGGTTCGAGGCAGCCAGCGGCTGACGATCAGCATGGTGGGCTGCCGGATGCGGAACTACGAGTCGGCCGAGCCCATCACCCGGGACAATCCCCTCGCTGTGATTCAGGCCCGGGCCTGCATCGACAAGGACGAGCGGCTGTTCGAGCTGAACGCGCCGTGACTCCTGCCGGCGAACAGGCAATGGGGTCATCTATATTTAGACCCCATTGTTTGTTGCTCACTGCCCGGGCGGCCTGGGCCAGATCCAGTCGCCCTCGTCCAGGTTGGGCGATTTGTTTTTGTGAAGACCGATCTGGCCTCCGTCGTCGCGCCCGTTCCAGCCCGCGGCATACAGGAGAAAACCGCCGGGCTCGGTCTTGCGGTACTCGAGGGATTGGCCGGTGATCCGATCGGCGGGCAGAGGATCGAGGCAGGTCGGGACCAAGGCATCGAGGCGGCCGGGATAGGCGCCATGGTCTTGGCGGTGCTGCTCGAGGGCGGATGCGATCCGGGCCAGATCGACCAGCGTTTGGGTGTGGGCGGAGCGTTGGATGGCTTTGGTCATGGGCGAGAGCAGCACGGACAGGAAAAAGCGGTGCCGCATCAAGTGGTTGTCCAAGCCGAGATGGTCCAGGTGCTGCTCGAACTCGGCCAGGCCGGCCGGATCGACGCGGCGGGCGTCGGGCTCGAGGCTTTTCTCGAGCAACAGATCGAAACCATGCGCGTAGTTTCTCTTCTCGAGATCGAACCATCCGGCAGGAACCAGGCGCGCCAGGGTTCCCGGGACCCAGGCTTGGGACGAATCGTCATCCGCCATATGGAAGAGCAGCGCGCGCTGGTGCTGGACCTGATCGATCATCCGCAAACCGCCGGCGCGTTCGGCTTGGAGGGCATGGCGGCATTCAGCGATGAGCTGGAGGGGGGCAAGCTGCGCCTCGATCTGGCGGAGCTGGCCGGCTGACCATCGCCGGTCAACCAATCCCTGGCTGACCACCTGGACGGCGGCCCGGATGGCAGCCACGCGGACGAGATGCGAGATGAGCACGGGTTCGTCGCGGATGGAATGGGCCAAGGATCCGAGCAGGAGGAGGTCTTCAAATGCAGCCTCGGTCTGGCCCAGATCGAGCCGCGCCACCGCCCGCCATTCGAGCATCAGGCCTGCCTTCTTCACAACGGAAAGGTGCGGCAGCGGCATCGAGAGAAGCGGGGCTTGCTCGTATCGGAGATTGAATCGGGCATGAGGACGGCGGCTGGCCTCACGGAGTTCGGCGAAGACGGGGGCGAACGGCTCGAGCCAGGCCAGCAATTCCAGGGCTGCCTCCGCCCGGTTCGTCATGGGGGAGGATTCCGGGATTGCAGGCGCGTTCCCGACCGCTTTATCCAGCTGCCCGGCATTGATGCGCAGCCATTCCGAAGGCTCGATGCGTCCCTCTTTGAGCCAATGATCGAACAAGATAGAGCGATCATCCCAGACATATGGGGCCCCGAAATCCTTCTGGATCCGTTCCACGGCCTCTGGATCCCGCCATCGCTGGGTGCCAGGCTCGAAATCGGACAGGGGCCGGAGGAACGGCGTCAAGGCGAAGTTCTGGTCGTCGGGCACTGATGGGGGGATGTAGGCTTGCCAATCCAACGGGATGTCCGGGCTCGGGCGAGTGCGCAGGTATTGGCTCCAGGCATGATGGCCGCGGCCGAACTCGACCATGTGGATCCCAACCCCCAGCGCGACCAGGCCGGCGGTGAGAAACAAAAACCGGTAGTAAGAGCGGCTTCGGCTTTGATCCCCTGTTGTGTCTGGATCGGATGACATTTCGAGATCGATTATTCCACAACTCCTTCGTTGGACAATGCTGGGTTCCGGGAGTGTTAGAGCGGGCAAAAAACAATTTGCATTTCTCGGTGAGGAATCGACTCCTGGGCTGTCCAACTCGAACACCGGCAATGGCAGCTGGGGCCGGCCAACGGCGGGAAGTCAAAATCAGTTCAACAAAGCTAGCGGCGGCGTTATAGAATAGGAGTGTGGCAATGAATTCGATCGACGCTCAAGAGCCGGGACGATGGTTCGAGCGGGAAAGCACTGCGCTCGTTCTGCATGCCCTTCCATGGCTCGATCCTTCCGCCGCCGAGGATGTCGTTCAGGATGTGTGTCAACGTCTGGAAAGGAAATTCCCATGAAAATCCCTATCATTGTTCTCCTGCCCGCGCTGATCGGCTATTTCCTGGGCATTCCGGGGCCGGTCAAGGCGCCAGGGGCAGCGCTGGCCGCCATCCAGCCCCCGTCGAGCACATCGGCGGCATCGACATCGGCGCCCATCCGGATGGCGCTCGAGCCGATGGCGGCGCCGCGCCCTGCCCTGCGCTACACGCTCGTCCACGAAACCATCGACCAGATGCCTGGGAACGCGGCGCTGGCATACCAGCAAGTGGCGCGCCTGATCACCCAGAACGAAAAGTGGCGCGACCAGGGCGAACAGATCCAGGAATGGCTCAAGCTCCCGATCGACCAGATGCCGATCGAGGCGGTCGAGGAGTTGGTGTTTTCGCATGCATCGAACCTGGATCGATTCGCCAAAGCCACACTGCATGAGCGCTGCGATTTCGAGATCCCGATCCGCCAGGAAGGGGTGAACGCCTTGCTGCCGCATCTGGCCGAGATGCGGGGCATCTCGCGGCTCCTGGCGATCGAGATCCGGTTGCGGATCCGCCAGGGGCGTTATCTCGAGGCCATCGATCGACTGAAGGCGGGCTTTACGCTGGCCCGGCACACGGGGAATGGCACGACGCTGATCGAAGGATTGGTGGGGCTTGCCATCGCCAATGTGATGCTCGATCGCGTCGAGGAGCTGGCGGCTCGACCGGGCGCCCCCAACCTCTACTGGGCGCTGTCGGACCTTCCTCCGGCCTTTCTCAACCTCTGGAGCGCCACCCGCTGGGAGCGCTGTTTCCTCTATGTCCACATGCCTGTGCTCTGGGAAGCCAGGAAGCGGCCTGTCGAGGCGGCCGACCTGCGACAGTTGGTCCGCGAATTCCGGCGGTTCGGCGGATCCGGAACGTTTCTCCCGTGGCTGCCGGAAGAGGACAGCGCGATACTGGTGACGGCGGCCGCGGGGCTGGCGGCGTACCCGAAAGCCATCGAACACCTCGAGCGCCAGGGACGATCGAGGCAGGACATCCGCCAAATGCCCGTGGCCGATGCCCTGGCCGGCTACATCGGCGAAAGCTACGCCACCCAGCGGGACGACCTCTTCAAATGGTTCGCCATGCCTTATCACGAGGCGCGGGACGGCATGGCTCGAGCCGAAGCCGGCCTCCAGGAAGCCCGAAGGCAGGATCCGATCGGGTCCATCCTGCCCAGCATGCTCCTGCCGGCCCTCACTCGAGCGGCGAGCCGCTATGCGACTGTCGAACGCCGGGTGGCCATGCTGCGATGCGTCGAGGCGATCCGGCTTCATGCCGCTGGCCACGGCCGACGGCTCCCCGCCTCGCTCGACCAAATCCAGGACGTGCCCATCCCCCGGGATCCGATGACCGGGGTCCGATTCCTCTATCGCCTCGAGGGCAACACCGCGATTCTCGAGGGCCCGACCCTGCCGGATCGCGACCAGCGCAACTCGAAGATCTACGAACTCTCCATTCGCCCTTGAACCGACCGAACGATGTTTGGCCCTCAACTTGGAGTGCATCCATGAAATACATCTGCTCTCTTCTTCGGGTCCTGCTGGTTAGTCTGGCGCCATTCGCCGTCCCGACAACGAACCGGGCTGGAGCGCCTCCGGATCTCTCGAGCGTCCTGCCGTTCACGGACGAATTCACCGTCGGGGTAGCCCGTTTGGATCTTGGCCGAGTCGAGCCGGGCGCCTGGGCATCGGCGATCCTTGACCTTGTGCCGGAGCGGCGCCAAACCATGGCCGCACCGGTCAGTCAGGCCACCCAAGCGGTCCAATCCTGGCTGGACGAGTTCCGGAAGGCGGGCGGTAAGGTGGTTTACCTGGTTGTCAACCTCAGCGACCTGGGTCTCGAGCCTCCAGCGGCGCTCGTGATCCCTCTCGAGGACGACAGCGATCCGGCGCGGCTGGCTGCGATGCTGAAGAAGGCGGAAGTTCTCGACAGCCTGAGCACCGCCGTTCTCCGCGGCTGCCTGGTGGCGGCCACGGATTCTGTCCTCGAGCGTGTCAAGGCCCGGGCGCCTCAAACACCGCGGCGCCTCGAGCGAGCCTTTGCGGCCGCCCCTCCGGGCATGTTCCAGGCGGCTCTGTTTCCTTACGAAGACGCGGGCCGCGTGATCGAAGAGCTGATGCCCGTTCTCCCATCGACCCTCGGGGGCGGATCGAGCTCGACGCTCGCGCAGGGCTTGCTCTTCGTGTCGCTCGGCATTCAGCCGCCTCCCGAATGGTCCATCGAGATCGCCATCCGCTCGAAGTCGGCCGCCGATGCCGAAGCGCTCGACCGGCTGATCGCCCGGGCGTGGAATGCCCTGGGCAATATCGAGGAAGTGAAGAAGCACATGGATATTTGGACAGAGCTTGGAGCCGCCCTCGAGCCCGCGGTGGACGGGGACACCGTGCGGATCCGGCTCGACAAAGGCCGGATCGGATCCCTGGCCCGAACGGCGGCGATCCCGGCCATTCAGGAGTCCAAGACCAGGGCCGACCGGGTCCAGATCCTGACCAACCTGAAACAGATCGGCCTCGCCATGATGATGTATGCGAGCGATTTCAACGACAAGCTGCCGGATCACCTTGCTGACACCCTGCCCTATTTGGGATCGGCAGCGATACTCCTGCCATTGGGTTCGCCGGTGCAGCCCCCCAGCGACCTCAAGAGCAAGCCGCGATATGCCCAAGTGGCTTGGATCGACCAGCACGGCGGCTACACCTTTATCCAGCCGGGCGTTCTGCTTCGCGCCATCAAGGATCCATCGAGAACTCCGCTCGTTTATGAGATCGTCGATGAGAATCCTCAGCTCGAGCGCGAACCGTTCGTCGGAGTATGCTTCGCGGATGGCCATGCCGAGTCCATGGCGCGCGATGCGTTCGACCAGCTGCGGGAGCGAAGCAAAGCTCCGAGGCCCTGACAATCGAGGCGGGCGGACGGGGCGCGAAATGCGAGCGGCCGCCCACCACGCCGTCGTATGATTTCTCGCAAGCTTGCTCTGATTTCCCTCCCCCCGCGAGGATCGAGCGGGGGGAGGGCGGAGGGAGAGGGGCTCGTTCCAACGCCCGCCTCTCCCCGACCCTCCCCTCCACTGCCGCGGAGGGGAGGGAGAAGACAATCGGCTACCGAGGTGCAAGCCGCCCACCACGCCACCCAACTGCGACCAGGCACACCAAGAGCCGAAGAATTTTGTCCACCACCCAGGGTTACCGCCGCATGCCCGTCGTTCTTGACTTTTGCGGGGTCTGCGCCCACAACCCTGGGCCATGCCCTTGTTCTCTCGTGCTGACGGCGACCTGGTCCGCGAGGAGGCCCCGGTGCGGCGGATCATGCCCTACCTGATGCCCAGCCGCAACGAGAGCTGCGTCTACCACGAAACCCACTACCGCATCGCCGACGCCCGGGTTTGGCTCAAGGCCTACAACCGCGCCCACACACCTCGCGCCATCCTCTTCCAACTCGTCGCCTACGCCTGCACCGCCGCCCTCGAGGCCCGGCCGCGCCTGAACCGATTCGTCTCCGGCGGCCGCATTTATCAGCGCCGGGGCGTGTCTGTCTCCTTCGCGGTCAAGACCGCCTTCACGGACGAATCCCCTATCGCTGCCGTCAAGCTGCCGGCATTCCCTGGCGAGAGCTTCCACGCATTCTCGACCCGGATCTCGTCGCAGGTGGATGACGCGCGCCGCTCGGGCCGGCGGCTGGACCGGGAGGTGGCCCTCGTCATGCGGCTCCCCGGCCCCGCGGTTCGCTGGTTGATCGGGCTGGCCCGCCGCCTGGATCGCTGGAACCTCTATCCTGGCTTCATGATCCGGGACGATCCGATGTTCTCGAGCCTGTTCCTTGCCAACCTGGGATCCGTGGGCATCTCCGACGCATTCCATCACCTCTACGAATACGGCACAGTCTCCATCTTCGGCGCTGTTTCCGCCCCCCGCCGTGTTGCATTGCCTTCGGCGCACGGCGTTGTCTCGGAGGATATGCTCTCGGTGCGCTGGACCTTCGACGAGCGGATCGACGACGCGTTCTCGAGCGCGCGCTCGCTGGCGCTCGTGCGGAACATCCTGGAACATCCCGCCGAGCATCTGGGGCCTCCCGAAGGAACCCCCACCTGGCGGTGCGCGAAGGAGGATGCGCGGCGGTCATGATCCGGCAATCGGTCTCCAACCTTCGGCCGTCGGAAAAGCTCACGGCCTTGGTCCTGGCGAGCCTTTTGCTGCTGGGGCTTCTGACCCGGCCGGAAGGCTGGCGCCTTCGGGTTGCGGTCTTCGCCATCCTGCTCCTGGCCACGGTTGCACTGAGCGGCGCTCCTCGGAAACCCTGGATGGCCCTGGCGCGGGATGTCGCCCCTGTGATCATGGTGCTCGGCGTGTATCTGCTCCTGCAGCCTCTGGTGGCTGCGGCCAATTCGATCCGCTGGGACGCCGCCCTGGCGGCCGTGGACGCGCGATGGTTCCCTTCGATCGCATCGAGCTGGCGGGGCGCCTTCGGCCGGCCGGCGGCCTTGACGGACCTTGTCTACATCGCCTACGCAAGCTTCTATCTGCTGCCGGTCGTCGTCGCCTTGCTGGTCCGCTTCCGGATCGGGCCGGGCCCATTCGAGCGGGTCACGTTCACAATCCTTCTGGGATTCTATCTGTCGTTCCTGGGCTACTTTTTGTGGCCTGCGGAAGGGCCGCGCGTCCCGCGAGCGCTCGAGGCCGCTCAGCTGGGAGGCGGCGCGATCTCGAGGGCTGTCCGGGTCTTCCTGCACCAGGTCGAGGCGACCACCCTGGACGCCTTCCCCAGCGGCCACACCGCCCTTTCCCTGGTGCCCGCCATCCTCGCCACCCGGTTCCTGCCGGGGCTCGGCCCTTTTTTCTGGGCTTGGGCCCTGGCGATCCTATTCTCGACTGTCTACATCAGCGTCCACTACGTCGCGGATGTCGCGGCAGGCATTCTCCTGGCGGGAGCGACCCTCGCGCTGGCCCCGCAGCTGTCGCGGTGGATGGATGCGGCGGAGAATCGGAAGAACGAACAAAGGACACAATCATGGACTTAAGCGTTTTGGATGCGATGGACGACGCAGGGCGGCGGCAGTATCTCGAGTTCCTGCTCTGGCATTACCGGGTCGTGGATGCCTTCTGGTTTCTCAAGGTCACGGATCGCTATGGGCAGCCGGCGGCGGAGCAGGTCAACGAGGAGGTCTGGGGCAAGGTGTCGGGCATGGCAGCCAAAGATCTGATCGCCCGGTTTCAGATCCGGGAAAAGGGGCTGGCCGGCTTCGTCAAGGCGCAACGGCTGTTCCCCTGGTGCATGCTGGTGGGCTATCAGATCGAGGAAAAGCCTGACGAGGTGGTTCTCACTGTGCCCTCGTGCCCGACCCAGGAGGCGCGGCTTCGGCGGGGGCTCGGCGAGTACCAATGCAAGGCGATGCACGCCGCCGAGTTCGAAGGATTCGCCCGGGTAATTGACGAGCGGATCGCGGTCGAGTGCCAGTTTGCGCCGCCGGATCCGCATCCCGCCCACTGCTTCTGCCAATGGCGGTTCTCCATGCGCCCGGAGCCCGATGGCGCCGGCGCAGCGGAAACGAGGACCGCGACGTGACCAGGACAGGGACCGCACGGACGGCCTTGCGCCAGTTGCTGGCACAGCCCGAGCCGCTGCTGGCGATGGCGCCCATGCAGGATGTCACCCATGCGGCGTTCTGGCGCGTCCTGATCCGGTTCGGGGGGCCGGATCTTTTCTTCACCGAGTTCTTCCGGGTTCACGGCGCCTCGAGGCTGGACCGGGATATCCTTCGGTCGATCACGGAGAATCCAACCGGCCGGCCCATCGTGGCGCAGCTGGTGGGAACGGATGCCGCGGCGCTGGCGCGGACCGCGCGCGAGCTGAGCCAGCACCCAGTCGCCGCGGTCGATTTGAACGTGGGATGTCCGGTGCCGGTGGTGAGCCGAAAGGGGGCCGGCGGGGGATTGCTGCGGGATCTGGGGCGTTTGGAGTCCATATTGGGCGCCTTGCGGGATGCCATCGCGCTGCCGTTGACGGTGAAGATCCGGCTGGGCTGGTCGGCGCCCGAGGAGTGCGAGCGATGGCTGCCGCTCATGAACCGCCACGGAGTCGATCTGGTGACCGTGCATGGGCGAACGGTGCAGCAGATGTATGGGGGCGCAGTGCATTACGATTGGATCGCCCGGGCGGTCGCGGGGCTCGAATGCCCGGCGCTGGCCAACGGGGACATCCATTCCTTCGCGCAAGCCGGCCGCGTCCTGGCCATGACCGGCGCGCGCGGCGTGATGATCGGGCGCGGCGCGATCCGGAACCCATGGATTTTCCGCCAGATTCGGGAGCACCGATCTGGAGGAGCTGTGGGGCGTCCGACGGGCCGGATGGTGCTCGAGTATCTGCGCGAGCTCTATGCGGCTCTGGCCTCGGCCGGCTGCCCGGAGCGCGCCCAGGTCGAGCGGTTCAAGAAATACTCGAATTTCATCGGGACGGGGATCGAGCCGACGGGCCGGTTGCTGCATCGGATCAAGCGGGCGACGAGCCAGGAGGGGCTGTTCCGCGCCGCGGAGGAGTATCTGGATCACGACCGGCCGCTCGAGCTGGAGCCGTTTGCGGATCCGGGTTGATGGAGACTGGCGGATCGCGGCGTCTCGAGCTCCAGCTCCTGGAATCCCTCTTCGATGGACAGGGTGTTTTGAACCTGGGCGAGCCGGGCGTAAAGGCCGCCAGCGCCCAGGAGCTGGCTATGGGTGCCACGCTCGACGATTTCGCCGCGATGGAGGACGAGGATCTGGTCGGCGTGACGGACGGTGCTGAGGCGGTGGGCGATGACGAAGCTGGTGCGGCGGGCCAGGAGCCGTTCGAGGGCTTGCTGGATGAGGCGTTCGGTGGCGGTATCGACGCTGGCAGTGGCCTCATCGAGGATGAGGATGGGCGCATCGCGGAGCAGGGCGCGCGCGATGCTGATGCGCTGCTTCTCGCCCACGCTGAGCCGGATGCCACGTTCGCCGACGCGGGCATCGAAACCCTGGGGGAGACGGCGGATGAACTCGAGGCAGTTGGCGGCCTGGGCAGCGGCCTCGATCTCGGCGGCTGTGGCGTGGAGCCGGCCATAGAGGATGTTCTCGCGGATCGTGCCGTTGAAGAGGAACGGCTCCTGGCCCACGACCGCGATCTGGCTTCGCAGCACTTCGAGACGAACGCGCGAAATGTCATGGCCATCGATGAAAATCCGGCCGGCCGTCGGCTCGTAAAAAGCCGGAAGAAGACCGACCAGCGTGGACTTGCCCGAGCCGGTGGGGCCGACCAGGGCGGTCATTTGGCCGGCAGGGGCGCGCAGCGAGATGCCGGACAGCACGGGGCGCTGGGAATCGTGGGATGCATACTGGAAGGAGACCTGGTCGAAAACGACCTCACCGCGGACGCTGACCGGGAGGGCCAGCGTGCGTTCGGGCGCGCTGCCTTCGGGAGCGGCGTCGAAAATATCGAAGATCCGCTCGCCGGCGGCGCGGGCGGACTGGAGCATCTGATTCAGGCCATGCAGGCGGGCGATCGGATCATAGAACAGGTGGAGGTAGAAGAGGAAGCCGATCAGCTCGCCCACGGACATGGAATTGGCGAGCACCTGGCGGCCGCCGACGAACAGGACGAGGACCGTGCCCAGCGCGGCCGCCAGGCTCATCCCCGGCGAGTACAGCGCCCAGGCGCGCATGATCCGGAGGTTGCATCGCTGCAGCTCGAGGGCGCGCTCGGCGAACCGGCTGTCTTCGTGCAACTCGCGGCCGAAGGCCTTGATCGAGCGGACGCCCAGGAGATTGTCGAGGATCAGCGCATTGAGGGCGGAGGCTGCCTGGCGCTGGAGCCGGTAGCGGTGGCGTGCCGTCAGCGTGTAGGCAAGCGCGCCCGCTGCCAGCAGGGGCAGCGGCGCCAGAGCGACGGCTGCCAGCAGCGGGTGGGTGGCCAGGAGAATGACCAGGACCCCCGCCACGCTCAGGACCGCCACCGAACCTTGCTCGGTGCCATCGATCAACACCCGCTCGACCGCCTGGACATCCTCGAGAATCCGAGTCATGAGGTCGCCGGAGGCGCGCTGGTCGAAATACCGCACGGGAAGCCGCTGCAGATGGGCATACACCCGGCGGCGCATGTCGAAGATCACGCGCTGCTCGAAGGTGTTATTGACGAGGATCCGGAGGCTGTTGAAGCCGTCGCGAAGGATCATGGCGCCCACGAGCGCCGCGCACAGCCCGGTCAGCGATTGAGGCCGCCGCGGGCCGATGATTTCGTCGATGATCCATTGGGTGAGCTTGGGGAACGCAAACGCGAAAGCGAGCGACAGCAGGGCGCAGCCGATCGTGGCCATCGCCAATCCACGGTACGGCCATACAAAAACCGATACCCGGCGCAGGATTTCACCGGTCGAGCGCGCGCGCGCAGTCCAGGTGGGATCCTCGGGCGCGCTGGCAGTGGAGCGAAACTTCATCCGCCATGAAAATTACCCGCCCGATTCCGGAGTGGCCAGAGGATTCCCTCCCCGCTCGTGCCTCGCGGGGGGGAAACGAGAGCAAGCTTGCGAGAGACGATGCGGCAGCCGACGAGACAACCGCTTTCAGGCGGCATGGTGAGTAACTTGCACCCCGTTAGCCGATCGTCTTCTCCCTCCCCTCCGCGGCAGTGGAGGGGAGGGCCGGGGAGAGGCGGGCGTTGGAACAATCCCCTCTCCCTCCGCCCTCCCCCCGCTCGTCCCTCGCGGGGGGAGGGAAACAAGAAGAGGCTTCACAGTGACGAGAAAGTGCCGGCACGCCGGGCAGCCAAGCAACACGCTCAGCGATCGCTTTCAGAGGGCGTGGTGGGCAACCGCTTTCAGACGGCGTGGTGAGCGACTTGCGCCCCGGCAGCCGATTGTCTTCTCCCTCCCCTCCGCGGCAGTGGAGGGGAGGGCCGGGGA
>CAYWIM010000067.1:0-26812 GCA_964458325.1 uncultured Verrucomicrobiota bacterium | reverse complement strand
TGCCACAATCGGTTTCAGGCCGCAAATAATCCCAAGACAATTCCTGAAGAGCCCTAATCCGGAAGACTTCGACTCGGACCCGATCCTCGAGTCCATCGAGCTCGAGGCCGCCGGCGATCCGGGCGGTGCGCGTCGGATCCTGATGGAGCTCTGCCAGGCCGACCTCCGTTGCCTCGATGCCCATGCCCACCTCGGGAACCTCGTCTTCGACTGCAGCCCGAAGGACGCCATCCGGCACTTCGAGGTCGGCGTCCGGATCGCCGAGCTGTCGCTTGGCACGGATTTTGCCGGCTTGTTGCCATGGGGTTCCATCAACAACCGGCCCTTCTTGCGCTGTCTGAACGGCTTTGGCCTTTGCTTGTGGCGCCTCGACCGCTTCGCGGAGGCTGAACGCGTCTTCGACCGGATGCTCTGGCTCAATCCCGCCGACAACCAAGGCGTGCGTTTTTTGATCGACGAAGTGCGGGCGCAGAAGCCGTGGACGGACGACCGGGAGGAGCAGTCGCGATGATCGAGCACCAATGGATGCCTCTAACCCGCCGGTGCCTATCAGGTTTTTGCCGGTCTTGGCGAGGGTCGTTCCCGCATGCCGCCCGAATTCCAATGTGAGGAAGGGCGGGCTCTCTGCATCTGGGGGGATCCCGGCTGGGGGCAACTGGTCCGACGCGGAAAATTCCCTTCCGCAGGACAGGCCTCCGGCTTCGACAGCCGCCTGGTGGAAGCCTGTGCCGACATGTTGGCGGATTGGAATCCGCACCCGATGCCAACCTGGGTGACTGCGATTCCTTCGCCATCCCGATCTGGTCCCCGATTTTGCCCGGCGGCTTGCTGCGCGCCTTCAACTTCCCTTTGTCGCAGCCCTCGTAAAGAGCGCCCATTCCGAGCGACAACGCGACATGCAGAACAGCGCGCACCAGGTCGAGAACCTTGATGGGACGCTTGCAGTCCGCCGCGAAGGGCTGCCGCAAGGGCCGGTCCTGCTGGTAGACGATGTCGTGGATTCGAAGTGGACCTTCACCATCGCCGGTTTCCTGCTGCGCCAAGCCGGCGTCGAGACGGTTCTGCCCCTCGCTCTCGCCGATGGCTCTCACACCGATTCATAGCCATGACCCCTCAAGACCTCACCGATGACGGGCTGGTCCGCAAACTCTCCACACCGGTGCGCTACGTCCTGGAAGATGGCGGCGCTCTCGATCTGAAATGAAACGTAGCCGTTAATCATGCCTGGCCTTCTGAGGCTCAGGGTCACCTCTTCCAATTCCACTTCGGTCCGGCCGTTCTGTTGGACCGCCTGCCGAGGCGGCGGCAGGCAGGAGAGGGAATGGATCTTCTGCGAAACTCGACCGGCCGGGCAACAAACCAACAAGAACCAATGGGCCCGCTGAAGCTGCGCACAATCGGCTTGCCACGGGTTCGCGGCCGGCTACATTAGTCGGCGCACGGAGCGCAAAGGATCGGGTTTCACGATCTGCAATCCGTGGATGATGAATGGCGGGAAGGGTGGCTGAGTGGTTAAAGGCACCTGACTCGAAATCAGGAGACCGGGCAACTGGTCCGCAGGTTCGAATCCTGTCCCTTCCGCCAACCAGCGATGGTTTCGGGCCGGCTCAACACCGCCACCGAGAGGTTTTCGCTCCCGCACAGGCACGCGGAGCGGAGCCGCATTCGTTCGCGATGAAGGCGGGGAAAAATCAGGTTTTTCGGCCGATCTCGAGCACCTCCCGGCAGTATTGGATGCTGCGTTCGAGGTCGTTTTTCTGAAAATCACGTTCGAACTCGGATCGGTTTCGGCCGGGCGGCACGAAGAAACCGAGCCGCGGTTTGCCGCGCTTGGCGAAGGCGAGAAACCGTGCGAACTCGTGGGCGCGCGCTTTGGGGAAGACGTTCCAGAACTCGTCCTTGAAATAGGGCAGCGAGCGGCCGTACTGGGAGATGATCTCGAGGGTGAAGGGCGTTTGCGGGCAGAGCTCGGCGAACCGGCTGACGTATCCAGGCCAGTAGGTGTTCCCTTCGCCGATGGACGTCCACTGGGCGTGAGCGCCATCGGGCGTTTCCCAGACTGCGGTGTCGCGGATCCCGGTCGCCAGGGCGTAGGGCGCCAGAACCTCGAGGTTGACCATGGGATCCTCGATGGTCCATGCGGCGTTGCCGGGGTCCATCGTGGCGCCGACCAAGTCCTTCCCTGCGGCCTCGATGAGCGCGACCAGCTCCCATGCCTGCATGTCGCCCGCATGGTTTTCGACGGCGAACCGGATGCCAGCGTCGATGGCGGGTTCGCGGACGGATTGAAGGACTTGGACCGTCGCCTCGATCTGGCGTTCGATCCCGCCCTCGGCCAGGCGGTCTTCGCCCGTGCCGAGCACGCAGCGCACGATGCGCGATCCCAGCGCCCTGGCAATGCGCAGGGCGAGCTGCAGGTGCTCGGCCGGCGTCCCGTAATCGCGCGTGAGCGACTTTGACAAGGGACAGATGCTGAACGTGCCCAACTGGATCTCGATCCCGAGCCGGTCCGCCTGGGCCTTGATCGATCTCAGATACGATTCCTCGTGGCTCTCGAAAACCTTGAGATCGGAAAAGAACATCACATCGAGCTTCTGGGCCGCTGCGTAATCGAGGAGTTGGCCCGCCTTCCAGCCGAGCGCGCGCAGCGAGAAATTATCGAGCCCGAGCTTGAGGCGCGGCCGGGAGCTGGCGGCCGTTTGGGCCCGGGCAGGCAGGCCGCTGGCCGCCAGACCCGCGCCGGCCATCGCCGCCGACTGCAGGAAACCCCGCCGCGTAATCCGTGAACTGGCACATCGCATGCTCACAATATCATCCGCTGCGTCCCGATGCCTGAGCGCTGCTCGATTCTGCAGGCCGCTCTCCTGCGTGCGCCAGGCGAAGCGCGGCAGGCAGGCTTGGCCTGGCGTTGCAGGTTTATGACGCTCTGTATAGTAATCATCGAACCGCAGGCCCCGTCAAGCTGCGGTGAAGATGCGGGGTGCGATTGGGCACGGTCCGGAAGGGAAGGGGAGCGCCGACGTTCGTGCCGGCGCCTTGCGATGGCGCGTCGAGCCTGCTGCGGCGCCGCATCAAACGCCCCGCTGGCTGGGCGGCCAGATGGCCTTGTGCAGCTGGAGCTGGAAACGGACGGGGAGAGCGTCGGCGATGATGCGCTCGGCCAACGCGCGCTGCGAGATCGGGGTGTGATCGGGAGGAGGCGTTCGCAGCGACGGATCGCGCGCGGCCGATTCGATCGGATGCGCCCAGGAGAATAGAACGGGGCAGATCCGGGCCAGGTTGTGATCCGACAGGATGCGGGCAGCCCACCGATAATCCTCGAGGGTGCCGATGACAAGCTTGACCTCGTCGGTGGCGCGGAGGCGGGCGATATTGTCCCAGCGATTGCGCTCGGACTCGCCGCTGCTGGGGCACTTGATGTCCATGATCCGGCGGACGCGCGGATCGACCGGGGAGATATCGAGGGCGCCGCTGGTCTCGAGCAGGGTTGTATACCCGGCGTCGCACAGCCGGCGCATGAGATCGAGCGAGGCCGGCTGAAGGAGGGGTTCGCCTCCGGTGAGCTCGACCAGCGGCAGGCGGGACGAGCATTGCCGGAGGAACCACGGCCGCGCCAGCGCATCGACTCGCTCGATCACTTTGCCCAGAGGCCAGCGGCGTCCGGGCGCGAACGCGAACGCGGAATCGCAATAGGAGCAGCGCAGCGGGCAGCCGCTTAGACGGATCAGGATGCAGGGCAGGCCCGCGAAGGTGCTCTCCCCCTGAATGCTCGCATAGATCTCATGGATTGCGATCGAGGCGCCCATGGCGGCTTCAGCGGATCCCCGCCGTTCGAGGAGGTCCGAGTCAGGATCCGATCGATTGGCCGTAGGCTTCGGACGAAAGGAGATCCTCGAGTTCCCGGGCATTCGAGGGGCGCAGCTTGAAGAACCAGCCCTGGCCGTACGGATCGCTGTTCACGAGGCCCGGGCTGCTGGCCAGCGCCGCGTTGCATTCGACGACTTCCCCACTCAATGGAGTGTAGATGTCGCTGGCGGTCTTAACCGACTCGACCACCGCGCAGCTCTCCCCGGCCTTGAGTGTGCGGCCGACGGGCGGCAGCTCGACGAACACGACATCGGTCAGCTCGCGCTGGGCATGATCGGTGATGCCGATCGTGGCGGTTTGATCCTCCATTCGCACCCACTCGTGAGAGCGGGTGTATCGCAGGGAGGAAGGCATGTGTGGGTTCATGGTGTTTCGGATTGGCGCGCGGTCACGATGCCGCAGCCCCCTTCATGGTTTCGGCGGTTTCGCCGGGGGCGGGATCGGCCGTGCATACAGCGGTTTCGGCGCGACGATCGCCGATGTCAGCCGGCCGCGGATATCGATGTGGATCGGGGTTTCTGGCGCGGCGAATTCGGCCGGCACGTATCCCATCCCGATTCCGGCGCCCAACGTCGGGCTTTGCGTGCCGCTGACCACCTCACCGATGGGCTGGGGGGGGTTGGCTCCGTTGAAGATCGCGTAGTGGGGACGCGGGGGCGGCCCGGGATTGACGAGGCGGAACGCCACGCACCGACGGGTTGTCCCCCTGGATTTCTGGGCGATCAAGGCCTCGCGTCCCACGAAGGCCGGCTTGTCGAGGCGGACGAACCGGTCCAGCCCGGCCTCGAGCGGTGTGATCTGCTCGGTCAGTTCGTGGCCATACAGGGGCAGGCAAGCTTCCAGCCTGAGGGTGTCGCGGGCGCCCAGGCCCACCGGAAGCAGGCCCTGGGGCCGGCCGGTCTCGAGCAATCGATCCCACATCTCCAGCAGATGGCCGGCAGGGACCAGGATCTCGACGCCGTCCTCGCCCGTGTAGCCGGTCCGGGCCACCCACGCGGTTCCGTTGCCAATGGGCAGAGCCATCAGATGGAACCGGCGGAGCGAATTCACCGTGGCAGGCAAGGCCGCCGAAGGCCCCTGTCGAGCGATGGATTGGGAGAAGATGGAAAGAGCTAGCGGACCTTGGAGCGCGAGGATGCCCCATGCGGGACCCAGGTCCGACAAGTCGACGGAGGTCGTGGCCGACGGCGTGGAAATCCGGGCTTCGATCCACGCCCAGTCTGCCGCGGTTCGAGAGGCGTTGACCACCAGGCGGTACTCGGTCTCGGCCACTCGGTATACGATGAGATCGTCGAGAACGCCCCCGCCCGGGTTGCACATCAGCGTGTATTGGCCCTGGCCGATGGCCAGCCTCCGGATGTCGTTGGTCAGGAGGCGGTCGAGCGCGTCGGCCGCCCCGGGGCCGGCGACGCGGAATTGGCCCATGTGGGAGACATCGAACAGGCCGGCGGCGTTCCGCACGGCATGGTGCTCGGCCATGATGCCCGAGTATTGCAGAGGCATCAGCCAGCCGCCAAATTCGATGCAGCGCGCTCCCATCTCCGTGTGCCGGGGATAGAGCGGGGTGCGCTTGCCGGTCGCCAGACTCATGGAGCCATTCTGCCGCGGGTGGCCGGGCGCGGTCAATCCAAGTTCGATCGCGCTTCCCGTCTTCTGGCTCGGCGATTTTGGTTGCCTCGGTCCTTGCGGCCGAATAGAAAGTCAGCTCCGTTGAATCGGGGACACGGAAAGCAGCAACACATAAGAGGGAGCCGCCATGCCGCGACGTCAGGATGTGAAGAAGGTGATGATCATCGGATCCGGTCCGATCGTGATCGGACAGGCTTGCGAGTTCGACTATTCGGGGACCCAGGCGTGCAAGGCGCTTCGAGGCCTCGGCTACGAAATCGTTCTGGTGAACTCGAATCCGGCGACGATCATGACGGATCCGGGCATGGCGGACCGGACCTATATCGAGCCGCTCAACCTCGACACCTTGACGGAGATCATCAAGGCGGAGCGTCCGGACGCGCTTCTGCCGAACCTGGGGGGGCAGACGGGTCTGAACCTCAGCTCGCAGCTGGCGCGCTCGGGCGTGCTCAGCCAATTTGGCGTCCGAATCATCGGGGTGGAAGCCGATGCGATCGAGAAAGGCGAAGACCGTATCCTATTCAAAGAGACCATGAAGCAGCTGGGGATCGACATGCCCCGGAGCGAGGCGGTGTTCAACGTCGAGGATGCGGAGAAGGTGGCGGCGCGGCTGGGGTATCCGGTGGTGATCCGGCCGGCCTACACGCTGGGGGGGACCGGGGGCGGGTTGGTCTACAACGTCGAGGAGCTGCGCACGGTGGCCAGCCGCGGCATTGCGGCGAGCATGGTCGGCCAGATCCTCATCGAGGAGTCCGTCCTGGGCTGGGAGGAGCTCGAGCTCGAGGTCGTTCGAGACTCCCGCAATCACATGATCACCGTCTGTTTCATCGAGAACGTGGATGCGATGGGCGTTCACACGGGAGATTCCTTCTGCGTCGCGCCGATGCTGACCATCGATCCCAAGCTGCAGGCCAGGCTCCAGGAGTTCTCCTATCGGATCGTCGAGGCCATCCAGGTGATCGGCGGCACCAATATCCAGTTCGCGCACGATCCCAAGACCGGCCGGGTCGTCGTTATCGAGATCAACCCCCGGACCTCGCGATCCTCTGCCCTCGCCTCGAAGGCCACCGGGTTCCCGATCGCCTTGATCTCGGCCAAGCTCGCCGCCGGGCTGACCCTGGATGAAATCCCATATTGGCGGGAAGGCACGCTCGACAAATACACCCCGTCCGGGGATTACGTGGTCGTCAAGTTCGCCCGCTGGGCATTCGAGAAATTCAAGGGGGCCGAGGACAGGCTCGGCACGCAGATGCGTGCGGTGGGCGAGGTGATGAGCATCGGCAAGAACTTCAAGGAGGCGTTCCAGAAGGCGATCCGGTCGCTCGAGAACGGCCGGCACGGTCTGGGGTTTGCCAAGGATTTCCACCGGCGATCCCTGGACGAGCTGATGGGGCTGCTCAAGGAGCCCAGCAGCGAGCGCCAGTTCATCCTGTACGAGGCCCTGCGCAAAGGCGCCTCCGTGGAGGACCTCTACCAAAAGACCTTCATCAAGCCGTGGTTCATCCAGCAGATCAAGGAGCTGGTCGATGTCGAACAGGAAATCCTCCGGTTCCGCGGCCAGACGCTGCCGGACGACCGCCTGCGCCAAGCCAAGCAGGATGGGTTCGCCGATCGATACCTGGCGCAGCTGCTGGGGACGCCCGAAGCCGAGATCCGGCGCCATCGGACTCGCCTCGGGGTCGTCGAGGCATGGGATGCCGTGCCCGTCAGCGGGGTTGAAAGCGCCGCGTATTATTACTCCACCTACAACGGATCGGACCGGGTGGCCGTCAGCGACCGCCGGAAGGTGATGGTCCTGGGCGGCGGCCCCAACCGGATCGGGCAGGGGATCGAATTCGACTACTGCTGCGTCCATGCCGCGTTCGCCCTGCGCGACGCCGGCATCGAGACCATCATGGTCAACTGCAATCCGGAGACCGTGTCCACCGATTACGACACGTCGGACAAGCTCTATTTCGAACCGCTGACGGTCGAGGATGTCCTCAGCATCTACGAGAAGGAGAAACCCGAGGGCGTGATCGTGCAGTTTGGCGGCCAGACACCGCTCAACCTGGCCAACGAGCTCGCCGCGGCTGGCGTCCGCATCCTCGGCACCAGCCCGGACATGATCGATCTGGCCGAAGACCGGGACCGTTTCCGCCGGATGATGGAGAAGATGGGCATTCCGATGCCGGAATCCGGGATGGCATCCAACCTCGAGGAAGCCCTCGAAGTCGCCCGGCGAATCGGATATCCGCTGATGGTTCGCCCCTCCTACGTGCTGGGGGGGCGGGGCATGGAGGTGGTGTACGACGACGAAATGCTTCAGCGATACGTCGCCGCGGCGGTCGGGATCGCCCCGGAGCGGCCCATCCTGATCGACCGCTTCCTCGAGAACGCCATCGAGGCGGAGGCGGACGCCTTGGCCGACGGCACCGATGCCTATGTGCCTGCGGTGATGGAGCATATCGAGCTGGCGGGCATTCACTCGGGCGACTCGGCCTGCGTCATTCCTCCGGTCACCCTGCCCGCCCGCCACATCCAGACGATCGAGGATTACACATTGCGGCTTGGACGGGAGCTGAAGGTCGTGGGCGTCATGAACATTCAATACGCCGTGGCCAACGACCGCGTCTACGTCCTCGAGGCCAATCCGCGGGCTTCGCGGACGGTGCCGCTGGTGTCGAAGGTCTGCAACGTGCCCATGGCGCGCCTGGCCACGCGCCTGATGCTGGGCGAGCGGCTCGCGGACCTGGGCCTCCGCCGCCGAAAATTCTCCCATGTCGGCGTCAAGGAGGCCGTTCTGCCCTTCGCGATGTTCCCCGAAGTCGATCCGGTCCTCGGCCCCGAGATGCGGTCGACGGGCGAGGTGCTGGGCCTGGCGCCGACCTTCGGGCTCGCGTATTTCAAGGCCGAAGAGGCGGCGGGCCCGCCCCTGCCCGTCGAAGGCACGGTCCTCATCTCCGTCGCCGATCGCGACAAGGGCGATATTCTCGATGCCGCGCGCCGGTTCCATGCCCTGGGATTTCGGATCAAAGCGACGGCCGGCACGCGCGCAATGCTTGCCAGCAATGGCGTGCCGTGCGAGCTGAGCTGCAAAATCCACGAGCATCGCCGTCCGCACATCGTCGATGAAATCAAGAGCCGGGAGATCCACCTCATCATCAATACGCCCGCCGGCAAACAGAGCCAGGCCGATGACGATTACATCCGCAAGGCGGCCATCAAATACAAGGTCCCCTATCTGACCACCACCGCCGCGGCGCGCGCATCGGTCCAGGGCATCGCCGAATACCGCCAGGGACGCGCCGCCGTGAAAGCCCTCCAGGATTACCACGCCGCGATCTCGGAGCAGCCGTAAACCGGCTGCGCTGCGCCGGCTGCGCTGCGGGCCTGCCGGCGCCCTCCGCCTTTGACTCCTCGGGCGGCACCGCGTCACCGCGTTGCCGCGTGAATTTTTTCTTGACCCGAGACTCCTGAAAAGCACGATAGCTATGTCCAAGATCCCTGTCGATCTCGGCGGGCCCGTCGTGGGGGGGCGGATCGAGGGTGTTCTTGCGTGTTGGCGATGTCGTTGCGTGAATATGGGCCGGTTGCTCGCTGTTCGTCGACCTCGGGCTTGCTAAGAGGGAGGGACGGAGGGAAAGCGTGGCGGCGGGCGGCCCTCTGTCTGTCGCCTGTTTCAAGGAGCAGATTGGAACCACCCCCCGGAATTGCGGCCCAGCTCGACGTACTGGCTCGGTCTTTGGGGCCAAGGATCGCCCCCCCCCGGCCGCCCGCGGCCGGGGGAGCCAGTCCGAATCGGATCGGCCTTCCGGCTCTGCCCATCCTCAAACAAATTGTTGGGCGCGCCAAGATGGGTGTCCCGATCGCGTATACATGGATGGAAGCATGAACTCGAAGGATCCATCTGAAGCCACAGTGCCCCACAAGGAAGCCCCAACGATCCAATCGCACAAAGGCGTGCTGTGCGAAAGGTGCGATCATTTGAATCCGCCCGGGAGCGAGGCGTGCGAGTGGTGCCACATCGCCCTCTGGGTGACCTGTCGTTTCTGCGGCGAGAGAAACCCGATGGCCCTCCCGAGATGCGATTCTTGCGGCGGTCGGATCGACCGGCACTGGCAGCGGCCCGGCGGCTGGAGGCGGGTTTTCGACGGTGGGCGCAAGCTGATCATCTCGCAGATCATCGTGATCGGTGTCATCGCTGCCATCCTCTACGTGATCTTCTTCGGGCTGCCCAGCTTCCTTTGACCGGCGAAGCAGAGGGCGGAAGTCAAAACCTGATCCGATCCGGCGCGCTTGAGAGCGTGCCGTCCGGCCATTCCGGACCGATTCAAAATGCGCGCCGTGGAGTCGATTGGCGCTTGATCCGGGCATCCTGATCCTGCAATTTGTCGGCCCGTGAACAGGATCATGCTGCGGGCGGGTCCGATGCGGCCGCGGTTTCTGCTGCTGACGCCGGCGTGCGTGTTGGCCGGGCTGGGGGCGGGGATCTGGCGGACGGGCGGTTCGAGCCTGCTCGATTGCGCGCTGGCCATGGCCGGCGGGGTGATGGCCCACGCCAGCGTCAATGCCCTCAATGAGCATCACGACTTCCGGACGGGCCTGGATCTTCGGACGCGAAGGACGCCGTTCAGCGGGGGGACGGGCACGCTGCCGGCCCATCCGGAGCTGGCATCCTGGACCGGGTGGGCGGGGGTGGGTACGGCCCTGCTGACGGCGATGATTGGCGCGTATTTCGTATGGGCGCGAGGCCCGCTGATGCTCCTGCCCGGGCTGGCGGGTCTGGCCGTCATCGTGGCCTACACTCCTCGATTGACGCGGAACCCATGGCTGTGCCTGATCGCTCCCGGGTTGGGTTTTGGGCCATGCATGGTGATGGGGGCCGAGTATGCGGTGGCGGGCTCCTTTTCATGGACGGGTTTGATGGCATCGCTGGCGCCTTTCTTTTTCGTGAGCGACCTGCTGCTCCTGAACCAGTTCCCCGATCTGGAGGCCGACCGGTCGATCGGGCGGGACCATTGGATCATTCGGCATGGGACGAAGGCGGGGGCGATGATCTATGGCCTGTTTTTGGCGGGCGGATATGCCTCGATCGTTGCGGGGGCGGCGACGGGGTTGGCACCGGGTTGGACGCTGCTGGGCCTGCTGACGCTCCCGCTGGCGATCCTGGCGGGGCGGAGCGCCTGGCGGTTCCACGACGACATCCCGCGGCTCCTGCCTGGGATGACCCTCAACGTGCTGGTGAGCATCCTGACGCCGGCGCTTGTGGGCATCGGATTCCTGGTGTCCCGGCGGGGCGCGTGGTGAGCCGAATCACAGCCGATGCCCGATCCTTTTCCTCTCGCATGCGATTCGGGCAAAATGGGGTTCGAAAAAGGGCTTGATTTATCAACGGGGGCTCTTAGAATGGTGCACGGTGCAGGCCATGCCTCGAGGGAGAGGCATTGGACTGCTGAATCGGGCGAGCGCCCATGATGCTCCGACGGAGGTTGCCTCCGAAGTCAGCGAAGGCAAGCCGGGTGGAGAAAGGGGTGGTGGCCTCGGTAGCTCAATTGGCAGAGCAGTTGACTCTTAATCAATTGGTTCTAGGTTCAAGTCCTAGCCGAGGTACCAACGGGTCAAATGAGTGCCCGCATCCGGCGTCCGTACAGGCCGAGGCAAGGCGAGTTGTTTTCGCCCGGCCGGGGGGGGCCGGGAGCTGTGTTTTCAATGTCTGACCCAACCTTTGAAAATGATGCGAAGACATGCAAATAATTGGATTCAAGGAGTGTTGGTTGCGGCGTGGATCGGATGCGTGGGGGCGGTCGGGGAAGTGATCTACGACAACACACAAACCGCTTATGGGACATTTTACCCGTCGTTGAACGAATTTGGGGACGATGTCATCTTTTCGGACAGCCGGACGTTGACGATCACGAATTTCCAGCTCGAGTATTACACCTATTACACGCCGACCAACACGGATCGAACCGTCCAGGTCCGTTTTTACGATAACGATGGCCAGCCGGTGGTGGGCGCCGCTGGAGGGGAGGGGGACAATTACAAGGGGCCGGGCACCCGGATCTACCAGAGCGACCCGCTCCGCGTTTTTCCCGGGTACAACGTGATCACCCTCCCCGGGCTGAGCGTTCCGGTGAAGAAGCGGTTCACCTATACAGTGAAATTCGAGAATTTCTCGGGCGTCTATTTGGACCAGGCGGGATTGAAGATATTCGATCCGGCGGTGATCGGGGTTGGGTTCAAGGATTTCTGGCAGCTGGCGCCGGCGGATCCGGACGATCCCGAATCGGAATTGGTCTGGGGGCCGTATCACTTTCCGGAGATGAACCCGCCCGGGAGCTTTGGGGTGCGGATCGGCGCCACGCCGGGCACGGAGCCGGCCGTCCTGAAGGTCAATCGCAATGAGGGAGGCACGGGTCGTGTCATCACGTATCAGGGCCCCAGCATGGAGAGCGCGGTGCTCGAGTATTCGGATGATGACGAGACGTGGCTGCCGTTGCAGCGGGTGACGTTCCTGGGCCAGCCGGCGGTGGCGGTCGATGAAGAGGAGGGGCCGGGCAACCGGAGGTACCGGGTTCGGATGCTGGCGGAGACGATGATGCAGGTGATGCCGGGGAGGTGGCTGGCCAACGGGGCGCATTCCTTTGCCTTGATGGGGCCGCCCGGGAAACGGTTTGCCGTCGAGGCCTCGACCGATCTGCAGAACTGGTTCCCGATCCACACCAACAGCCTTGCCAGCCTGGGCTTCCAGTTCTCGGACACGCAGGCCAAGCTGTTCACCGAGCGCCGGTTCTACCGGACGCGGATCATGCCGGATCCGGACATCACCGTGACCACCCAGCCGCTGGCCAACGGCGACGTCATGATGACGTTCAAAGGGCCGCGCGGCAGGATGGTCGTCATCGAATCCTCGACGGATATGGTCGAGTGGACGGCGGTGATGACGGGCACCTTCACCTTCAGCAACGGATCCTTGACGTATGTCGACCGGCAGACATCGGCCGACGGCCAGACGCTGTATTATCGGGCCACCCTGATGCCGTAGGCCGCTTCGGCCGGGGCTGGTCCATAGCCGGCGATGAAAAGAGCCTGAACCACGCCGGCGTGCAGCTCGCTCCGTTTTTCAGCGGAATCGAGTTAGGCGATGCGACGCCGAGTTGTTCTCTTGACCGCTTTTGCCGCTGGGCTGGGGCGAGCCGAACGGGCAGCGAAGAATTTTTCGACGTATTTGCCGAGGAGATCGGCTTCGAGGTTGACCTGGGCGCCGGGGGTCCGCTCGCGCAGGGCGGTGACCTCGTAGGTGTGCGGGATGATCCAGATCCGGAATCCGCCCGGGATGAGGTCGGCGACGGTGAGGCTGATGCCGTCCAGGGCGATCGATCCTTTGAAGACGACATAGCGCATGATGTCGGGAGGGGCGGCGACATCCAGGAGCCAATCCTGGCCGGACCGTTCCCAGCGGAGGATTGTGCCCAATCCGTCGATGTGGCCGGTCACGAAGTGGCCGCCCAGCTCGGTCGAGGCGCGGAGGGGGCGCTCGAGGTTGACGAGGGATCCGATCCGGCCGAACTGGAGGTTGGTGCGGATCCAGGTTTCCTTGAGGAGATCGAAGCGGAGGAGGCGGTCGCGCCCGCGAGGGGTGACGCCGACGACGGTGAGGCAGCAGCCGTTGACGGCGAGGCTATGGCTGACGCGGGCGGTGCGGCCGCAGACTCGGCTGCGAACGGTCAGCTCGATGGACCGGTCGGCGGGTTGGATGCGCTCGATGGCGCCGGTTTCTTCGACAATACCTGTGAACATGGTGGGTGGTAATCCTGCAATGGGCGAACGGTGTAACCGCTTTTGCGGAGAGCCTGGATGCCGAGCAGAGCGGCTTTGGCGCTGCTGAGCGTGGTCATGATGGGGATGTCGAGCTGGACGGCCGTGGTGCGGATGCGGACTTCGTCGGCGCGGGGGATCTGGCCGGAGGGGCTGTTGATGACGAGGTGGATCTCGCGATTTTTGAGGAGGTCGATGGCGGTGGGGCGTCCTTCGCTGAGCTTGAAGACGTGCTGGACCTTGAGGCCGGCTTCCTCGAGGGTGCGAGCGGTGCCGCCCGTCGCAACGAGCTCGAAGTCGAGCCGGGCGAATTCGCGGGCAACGTGGACCACGCGCGCTTTATCGGCGTCATTGACGCTGATGAAGACGCGGCCGTGGAGGGGGAGCTCGGCGCCGGCCGCCATCTGGGATTTGGCGTAGGCGATTCCGAGGTCGGCATCGAGGCCCATGACTTCGCCGGTGGACTTCATTTCGGGCGAGAGGAGGATGTCTTGGCCGGGGAACCGGCGGAAGGGGAACACGGATTCCTTGACGGCCCAATAGGCGGGGTGGATTTCGCGGGTGAACCCGAGCTGGTCGAGGGTTTTACCGGCCATCACCTGGGCCGCCAGGCGCGCGAGAGGCACGCCGATCGCCTTGCTGACGAACGGCACCGTGCGCGAGGCGCGAGGATTGACTTCGAGGACGTAGACGGTGTCATCCTTGACCGCGTACTGGACGTTCATGAGGCCGGCAATCCGGAGCTTGCGGGCCATGGCATGGGTGTGGCGGCGCAGGGTCTCGATCGTGTCGGGCGCCAGGGTGTGAGGGGGCAGAACCATGGTGGCATCCCCGGAATGGACGCCCGCGAACTCGATGTGCTCGAGGAACCCGCCGACAACGACCGTGCCCTGGTCGGGATCATCCTGAAGGCCGACGTCGGCGATGCAATCGACGTCGACCTCGGTGGCATCTTCGAGGAATTTATCCACGAGGACGGGATGTTCCGGGGATGCCTCGACGGCGAATCGCATGTAATGGCGGATCTCCTCGTCGGTGTAGACGATGCGCATCGCCCGTCCGCCGAGGACAAAGGAAGGGCGGACGAGGACGGGGTAGGAGAGGCGGCGTGCGATATCGAGGGCTTCGGACTCGCGGGTGGCGATGCCGTTGGGGGGCTGCGGGATGCCGAGCTGGTCGAGCATGGCGGCGAAGAGCTTGCGGTCTTCGGCCATCTCGATGCTTTCCGGGGAGGTGCCGAGGATGCGGACGCCGTTCCTCTGGAGGTCGAGGGCGAGGTTGAGGGGGGTTTGGCCGCCGAACTGGGCGATGGCGCCCCAGCACCGCTCGCGCTCGTAGATATGGAGGACGTCCTCGAGGGTGAGCGGCTCGAAGTAGAGCTTGTCGCTCGTGTCGTAGTCGGTCGACACGGTCTCGGGATTGGAGTTGACCATCAGGGTCTGGAAGCCGTCTTCCTTGAGGGCGAATGCGGCGTGGACGCAGCAGTAATCAAACTCGATGCCCTGGCCGATGCGGTTGGGGCCGCCGCCGAGGATCATGATCGTGCGGCGGTCGGAGGGGCGTGATTCGTCATCGCCGCGGTCGTAGGTCGAGTAAAAATAGGGTGTGTAGGCCTCGAACTCGGCGGCGCAGGTATCCACCAGGCGGTAGCTGGGCGTCAAGCCGAGGCGGCGGCGCTCTGTGCGGACCGCGTTCTCGGTCTGGCCCGTGAGGTGCGCAATCTGACGATCGGAGAATCCGAGCGCTTTGGCGCGAGCGAGCAACGTCACATCCATGGTTTCATGGCAGGCGCCTTCGTCAGGGGCGGGCGCCCGCAGGAATCAAATGAAAGCCGCTGCGCCGCTGGCTGGCAAGCGTTTTGCGAGAGCGCGGATTGCTCCGGCGGGATCGTGTCGTCCGGCGCTCCTGCCCGCGGATCATGGCGGCGCCGGGCCGCCGGCTGCTGGCGAATGGGCCGATCCGATCGACACCACGCGCGCGCCGGCCGCCTTGGGGAAATCGACGATCACCTCCTTGCCGCCGGCGGTGATCCGGTAGCGGCCGAAAAAGGCGCGCAGCGCGTATCGCCCGCGATCGTCGGTCCGGCCGTTTTCGCGGGTCCACCACTGTCGAAAGACGAGGTCTCGATAGGCATGCGCCGCCGGCAGCGGGGTCCAATCCCGGCGATAGAGCGAACTGACCGGGATCCAGTTGGCGCCTTCCCAGAATCCCCACATCAGGATGCCTTCGACTCGGGGATGGGCGAAGCAGATCCGGTAATAGTCGGCCAGCGCCTGGGCGCGTTCCTGCTCCTGCTGTTCGGTGAGGCGCAGGTGGCGTTCGTGATAGTAGCGCGATCTTTGGCCGGGCATGTTGAACTCGGTGATTCGGATGGGCAGGTTGAACTCGGCGAGCTTGTCGAGGGCGTTTCGGAGGGCTTTGGGATCGAACGTGTCGCCATGCAGGTGGCCTTGGACGCCAATGCCGGCGATGGGCACGCCCTGATCGAGGAGCCCCCGGATGTGGCGGCCGTAGTCGTCGAGCCGCGCGCCCGTCAGAATGTCGTAATCGTTGAGGTAGAGCGCCGCGTTCGGATCCTCCTGCCGCACCCACTGGGCCATCTGGCGGGTGATGTCGGGGCCCAGGCGCTGTTCGTAGTAATTGCCGTGGATCATCTCGTTGTTGAGGTCGTATTCGGCGAATCGGCCTCGGAAGCGCCGGCCGATGTCGAGGGCGCGCTCTCGAACGACATCGCGCAGCTCCGCATCGGGCAGGTCCTTGAGCCAGCTCTGGACGAAGCTGGGGGTGCCCCAGAAGATGTTGTGTCCGCGCAATGGGATCTGGTGCTGGCCGGTCCAAGCCAGAATGGCCTCGACGGTCGCGTAGTCGACGCGGCCGCGCCGGGGCTCCATCGTATGCCATTTGAGGGCGTTCTCGGTGACCGCAGCGTTGAAGTTGCTCAGGAAGATCGCCCGGTATTTCTCGGCGTCTTCAGGGGGCATGCGACCGCTAAAGGCCTGGTTGGCGAGGGCGGCGCCGAACCAGAATTCGTGGCGCAGCTGTTCGACGGCGACATCGCTGCGGGGCGCGGCTTCGATGGTCAGGGCGCCTTGGCGATGGGCCCGGATGGACGCGTCCAGCTCCTGGACAGCATCCGGAGTGAGCTCGGCGTGCGCGGCCGCGCTGGCCAGGAGGAGCATGCACAGCGCGGCGGGAATCGCCGGCTGCAAATACAGGCCTTGGCGATAGCGTGGGCGTGCGATCGAAGCGGGATCCATGCCCGGCCGACGGAACGAGCGAAAGGAATTCATGGCTGGCCGCATTCTTCACCAAAACACGCCCGGCGTGCGAGGAAAAAGGTGGCCATGACAGGCGCCGGCCGGTTCGCGAGCCAATCCCGAGCTACCATTCGACAGACACGGCTTCATATTCATCCAATGTGCCGAGCTCGATCTGAAGGGTTCGGCCATGCACCTGCGGGACCAGATCGCAGTCCGCCCAAAGGCGGCGCGCGATTGGATTCCGGGCGTCTTCGGGCAATGCGATGTCGAGGGAGACATGGCGGAGCGGGGCGAAGGCATCCGAGGCGAGCTGGCTGTCGCGCTGATGATTAACCAGGTGAGCGATCAGGCGCCGGGGCTGGCGAAAGAGAGTGACGCCCACCGGGCCCGCGGCACGGATTTCAATGGGCGATCGGTCCGGCGCAGCCCAGCGGATGGCATTGGCGAAGAGGCGCTCGATCGCCGGCACAATGGTGTCGCACTGCATGGAATCGAATCGGCCGGGCATGTAAACGATCCGTCCGCGGCCATACGCGCGGACCAGGAGGGCAGGGTGGCCGTCCGCGAACGCGCCCGCGCGTGTGGCTCCGGCGAGCGACACGGCGACCACGGGTTCATCGTGGATGAGATGCAAGGGTTGCGGGAGGCCAGCGGCGAGGGGATGGTTTGCCTCGAGTGACACGGGGCGCGGGGCGGCGGGGAGTGTGTTCTGGTAATGAATGCCGAGAACATCGGACATTGCGAAATCGGCGCGGCGTCGGCCTGCTTCATCGAACAGGGAGGTTTCATGGGTGGCAACGAGCCCGCCGCCGTCTCGAACGAAACGGCGGACGGCCTCGGCCTGGGCGTCGCTCAGGAGCGCGACATTGGCCAGGACCAGGACCTGGAAGCCGTCGAGCCCATCCTCGAAGTGCGGCCGCTGCAGCGTGACGACCGGCAACCCCGCGCGCATCAGGGCCGAATAGGCGCCCACATAGGGCGCCAGGAATCGGCTGCCGGACGCGTAAGCCACCTCCCGGGAAACCGCCGCGCGGCGCTGCGTGTCCGATTCGCGCAGGTCGCGCGGCAGGGCGATGAACTTCACCGGGGCGGTCATGTTGAAGTCGAGTTGGCGGGCGCACCGGCGCATGTAATCGAAGACCGGCTTCATGCCGGCCGCGCTCCAGAAGTTCGGGTATGCGCCATTGGCGAGCCCCTGGAGCGCGTGGTATCGGGCCTCGGCGGCGGTGAAATGGCGGTGGGGATAGACATTGAAGAGCACGGGCACGGGATAGACCGCCGAATAACCCGCCAGCTCGCCGCTCCGCCAGGCGGTGTGAACCCACGGCCGAGGAGAATACACCTCCGTCAACGTCCCGTCGTAATCGGCGTCGTTGTCCGGTTTCGGATGGGAATGGAACAGCGTGACCGCATCCGGCTTGGCCCGCTGGACGGTGTGGCGGAACTCGCGAGTCACCTCGACCAGGGTGCGGCGCATCATCTCCGTCAGGCGCCGCGCCAGGGGATCATTGACGACATCGCCGACCGGCTGCGGATCGCGGCCGAACTCGCCCCACACAGCCCACCGGGCCTCGAGCCGCTCGAGGCTGTCCGCGGGCATCTCGGCCCCGAACCATTCGAGCCATTTTGCCCGGCAATGCTCGCAAAAGCAGACATGCGGCGTCAGGCCGTCCACGTAAAGCCCGGCGGGTCCGTAGCGCGTGAAGATCTCTGTGAGGACATCCTTGAGGAACTGCCGGTAGCGGGGATGATGGATGCAGGCATAGGCGGCCTCGGGCCGCCAGTTGGCGCCATAAGCGGGTTGCCGGCTCGGCTGGCCATCAGCGGCACGGATCACGCAGGCGTCGTATAGCGGATGCCCGAGGCAGAGCGCGTTGGGATTCATGTAAACGACGACCTTCCCGCCGGTGCGCGCCGCCTCGTCCAGCGCCTCGCGCAGATAATCGAGCGCGCCCAGGCCGGGCGCATGCGGAGCGACGCGGCTTTGGAAATAGGCTTCGCCTCCCCAGAAGCAGCTTAAGCGCAAGGTCTCGCCTCCGTTGGCTGCCACTTCCCGCACGATAGCCGCTATGTCGCCGGCTTGGCGATGGAGCAACTCGTCCCGCCAGGAATCTTTGGTGAACCATCGCGGACACCGCATCCAGTCCGGCACGGGCTTCCGATCGTTGACCAGCGACTGGTTGGCCGGCAGCGAATCCAGGTGCGCTGGCACGACGCACGGCGTGGGCAGTGATTCGCTCGAGAGTCGCAGGACCGCCGCCGCGGCGTCATCGGTGGGAACGAAATCCGGGTCGGCCGTCAGGCACATCAGATTCAACCGGGGCGTTTGGGTCAGTTCAGCTTGCCGCCAATGGAGGGGGCCGAACGTGGATGCCGCCGAGCGGTGCGGGCGAATGCGGCATACGAATGGACCCACAGCTAATTCGAGAGGGCCGGCGCGAATCCAATGCCAGCGATGCGGTTCCGGGCCGGGTGCGAGGATCAGCGCCGGATTGGTGTTGGTCGAGTCGGTGAGATCGAGGTGGAACGACTCATCCGGTCCGGCGGGGAATCGGACGCGGCCCCAGAACCAATACGATCCGCTTTTCGGGATTGCAGTGGAGAGCTCGATCCAGCAGTCGTGAGCAGGGGTTTCTGGCGTTGCCGTGACCATGGGCACAAGAAAATCGCCGAAAGCGTCCGGCTCCTGCAGGCCGACGGCGGAAGCCTGTGTCACGAGGGATGAAATGGCGCGGGCGTCCGCCGCTTGAATCCACAAGGGAGGATCCGCTGCCGATCCGGCGGCGATTTCGGCGGCGCCGAGCAGCAGGAAGATCGCGAGCCAGATTGTTTTCATTCTCCCTTTCGCAACAGCGCGATGTTGGCGGTCATCGGTATCGGCCTCCGCACATTGGTGGCTATGGTTTCTGCTGCCGTTTCATTCGGTCGAGCTGCAGGGAAAGATCCTCGACGACCTGGTTGGTGGGGTTGAGCTGCAGGGTGGTCAGGGCCAGCAGCCGGGCATCGTCGATGCGCCCGTCGGACATCAGGAGATTCACGAAGCGAAAGAGTGCCTCGGGGCTGATGGGGCAGAACGCGTAGGCCTGCTTGAAGGCGAGTTCGGCCTCCGTTTTGACGCGCTGCCGGTCTTGGTCATTGGAAGAGTTGGCAATGCGCCAGAAATAGAGCCCGCCAATCGAGCTGCGCAGCTTGGAATAGGCCTTGGGGGCGGGATCGTCACGGACGAACTTCGGGTCGCCGGTAAATCCAGCCAGGTCCTTGTGCACGTAGGTTTTCTTGGCGAAATCGCACAACTCCTTCACCGGCGTCTCCGGGCGCAGCCAGTCGCCGATCAGCTGCCGCTGCTGTTTGGCCCAGAACGCGCGGTCCTTGTCGATCGCCTCGGCCGGGATGGCCTTCAGCGGCTGGCGGTGGAGCCTCATGATCAATCCATGGGGCGACAAGTGCGGATACATCCAGTCGAGCGGGAAACTCTCCTCGACGTAGAATTCCATGTCCGGATTCGCGTCGAACAGCCTCCGGGCCAATCGGGCGTTGATTTCCATCACGGCGACTTGCCCGCTGATTTGCACGCGATTGTCCACGACCTGGACGCTCTCGCCGGGCTTGAGCTTGCCTTTTTTCATCCGCTCCTGGACGTCGCTCATGTAGTCTGTGAACGCCTGTTGCGATTCCTCGACCGAAAGCATTTTCAGGCGGTTGCCGTACATTTCGCGGAGGTAGCTCAGGTAATTCCCATCCGCCAGGGCGTTCTGGGTGATGGTGAAGAACGGATCGCCTTGCTCGTGGGATTTGCAGAGGGCGGTGGGCAGACCGCGCCCGGGATCGGTGCCGCCGAAGTAGACGGCGCCGCGCGGGATCGACTCGATGATGCCGCGTCCGAAAGCGAAGGCGTATTTCGGTTCTCCCTGGGCGAAGGCCTCGATAGCCATCACGACTTCAATGAGGGTTTGCCACGCCGGATTCGTCACGCTGGGATCGGGCTGGGCGCCTTTGTACTGGCCGGCCCGTTTGGCCAGTTTCGAGAAAAGCGCCAGGGCGTTGGCGCTTTTTCCGTCCCTGGCCAACTCGAAGAACGTCCAGAATTGCGGGTCCACCTGGATGTCGAGCTTGCGAGCGAGCGCCCGGGCCTGCTTCTCCTTCGCAGCGGCGAACGAGCGCACTTCGGGCGGCAGGTCGTTGAGCTTGTCGGGGAGCAGCGTTTGCTCTTCGGCGGCGGATGCGCCGCATACGCTCAGAAGGACTGCTGCCAGGAATCCGATCCACCGATGGGGAGCGACGGCTTTCATTTGATTTCAGGGTGAGGATGGGACTGTTTGGGTCGTCCGGATGCGCAGGGCCATTGGCATGGCCCCAGACGGGCCGACGGCGGCGGTGGAGGAACAAGCGGTTCGGCAGCGCGCACCTCGGGCGGATCGCATAAGCCGGGGCTCATGGCTGCAGCGACTTTCCGATCTCGAAGGCGCGGCCGAGATACCTCCCGATCCCGAAATACGCCCGAGAGTCCGGGATGTACGAAACGGGCTGCATTTTCTCGATGTCCAGGCAGCCGTCGGCGTCCAACATGGCTGGATCGGCTTTGACATCGAGGATCTGGCCGACGAACTGCGTGTGGAGGCCGAGCTCGAATGTGTGGACGACTCGGCATTCGAGGACCAGCGGGAACTCGGCCACATAAGGGGCATCGGTCAGGTCGCTGGGAACCGCGGTGAGACCGGCGGCGGCGAGCTTGTCGAGGTCGCGCCCCGAGGCCAGGCCGAAGAAATCGGCCTGTCGGACGTAGTTTTCCGAGGGGATGCTGACCGTGAACGCTTTGCGTTTGACGAGGTTCCCGTACGTGTGGGTCGCTTTGCGCAATGAAATCGCCACCGACGGAGGTTTGGAGTTGCAGATGCCGCCCCAGGCGGCGGTCATGACATTGGGGCGGCCATCGTCGTTGTACGTGCCCACCACGAACAAGGGGGTGGGGCACACCAGGGTTTTTGCGCCAAGAGATTTCTTCATGATTCCAGGGCAATGGAACCATAAGGCCAGGACCAGGTCCAGCTCCTCGTTCCCGCGGCGCTCGAGCCGGTTACGCCAGCTCGGATTGGAGGATGGCGAGCGCGGCGATCGCGGCGGTGTCGCTGCGGAGGACATGAGGGCCGAGCGACAACGGACAAGCGCCCGTCTGGCGGATGGCCCGGATCTCGTCGGGGGTAAAATCCCCTTCCGGTCCGATCCAGATCAGCGCGGAGGCGGGGGCGCGTCCGTGGGCGCTGCAGAATGCATCGATCCAATGGCGTGCCCGCCGGCCATCGGATTCGAGCGTGCCCAACAGCGCGAGCTCGGCTGCCAATGGGCGCCCGAGATAGCCCGCCAAGGATTGGGGAGGATCGATCTGGGGCAGCCAAGGGGCCCCGCATTGTTTGAGGGCGGCGATGGCGGTGGCGCGCCAGCGCCGAGCCCGGGAGACGGCCGCGCCGGAATCGAGGCGCACCTCGCAGCGGCTGGACATGATGGGAACGATTCGGGCTGCGCCCAGCTCGAGGGCCTTTTCGATGATCGTCTCCATGGTCGGCGCTTTGGGCATCGACTGGACCAGGGTGATCGGGCGAGCCGGGGAGGGGATCGAGTGGCGGCGAACGGTCTGGATCCGGAGCCCGGCGGGGTCGGCCTCGATCACGCGGCCTTCGACGCGGATGCCGGCGCCGTCGAGGATCTCGATGTGATCGCCAGGGCCAAGGCGCAAGACCCGCGCGGCGTGCCGGGATTCCGCGGCATCCAGCCGGAAGGAATCCAGGCCCAGAACAGGCGGTTCAGCGAAAAACCGATGCATAATCGTTAGCGAGGCTTCACCTCAGACCGGCGAGGCCATCCTCCGTTCCCGCGCAATGGGCTTCGACGACGATTTGCGGACATCGACGCCTCGTTCAACGAATCCTTGAAAAGCCCCCAACCAGAAAAGGAATCATTGTCAGCATTGGATCGAATAACAACACGATGGGCTTTTCAAGGATTCGAGCGGAAGAGATCCCAGGCGCGTTCGAACCAGCTTTTCGACAGGGGATTGACATTCGCGTCGCAAAGGGCGGCGAACTCTTCGAGCTTGGCCTTTTGGGCGGGATTGAGGCGGGCGGGGACTTCGACGGCGGTGCGGACATGGAGGTCGCCGGTTCCGTAGCCTTGGAGATTGCGGACGCCCTTGCCCTTGAGGCGGAACACGGTGCCGGACTGGGTGCCGGGTGGGATGCGGATCTGGGCTTTGCCGGTCAGCGTGGGAACCTCGAGCTCGGCGCCCAGGGCGGCCTGGACGAAGCTCACGGGCACATCGCAGATCAGATCGTCGCCGTCTCTCTGAAAGATCTCGTGGGGCTGGACGTGGAGAATGACGTAGAGATCGCCGCTGGGGCCGCCTCGAACACCGGTGGCGCCATTGTGAGCCGAGCGAAGCCGCGCGCCGGTATCAACCCCAGGCGGGATCCGCAGTTTGATCGAGGCCGATCGGTTCGCGCGCCCGGTGCCGTGGCAAGATCGACAGGGGTTTTCGATGATCTGGCCGGCGCCCTCGCAGCGAGGGCAGGTCTGGGCGATGCTGAAGATGCCGCGGGAGGAGACGACCTGGCCGCGGCCGCCGCATGTCGGGCAGGTCTTGGTGCCCGAACCGCGCTGCGCGCCGCTGCCGCGGCACGTCTCGCACGCATCGGGCTTCGTGATCGAGATTTCCTTTTCGCAGCCGAGCGCCGCCTCGTTGAACGAGATCTCGAGGTCGACGCGGAGGTCGTCGCCCCGCTGGGGGCCGTGTGCGGAGCGGCCGCCGCCTGCGCCGCCGAAAAAGTCCTCGAAGATGCTGCCGCCCGCGCTGCCAAACACCTCGCGAAAAATGTCGAACGGATCGTGGAATCCGCCTCCGCGGGAAGCGCCGGCGCGAGCGCGGGGATCGAAGGCCGCATGGCCGAACTGGTCGAAAGCCGCCTTTTGTTGGGGATCGCTGAGGACCTCGTAGGCCTCGCCCAGCTCCTTGAAGTGTTCTTCGGCAGTCTTGTCCCCGGGGTTGCGGTCGGGATGATACTTGAGGGCCAGCTTGCGATAGGCCTTCTTGATCTCCTCCTCGCCGGCGTTGCGGTCGACGCCGAGGACTTCGTAATAGTCGCGTTTGGCCATGGCGGATCAGGCGGACGGTGGGCGTGCGACCACGACCTGGGCTGGGCGGATGAGGCGGCTCTTGAGTCGGTAGCCCTTCCGGACAAGGGAAAGGACATGATCCTCCGGGACGTCGGCGGACGCCTGCTGCTGGACCGCCTCGTGGACTTGCGGATCGAACGGCTGGCCCAGCGCCGGCACCTCCTCCAGGCCGGCTTCCTGGAGCACCTGCCGAAGCTGCGAATAGATCATCTGAACGCCCGTGCGAAACGAATCCAGATTGGCGGTCGAGGATTGCTGGATGGCGGCCAAGGCCATTTCGAAGTGGTCCAGGACCGTCACCAGTCGAGCCAGAAGGCTCTCGTTGGCGTGTTGGACCGCCTCCTGGCGCTCGCGCTGGGCGCGCTTCCGGAAATTGTCGAACTCGGCCGTCAGCCGCAGCAGCCGATCCCAATACTCGTCGGCCTTGGAGGCGCGCTCCTGCCACCGGGCGATTTCCTCGGCCGTTGGCTGGGCTGACACCGGTTCCTCATCGCCCATGTCGGGCCTCGACGTGCCATTGTCCGCGCCCGTGCCGTCCGAAGCCTCTGCGGGGCGCGGGGAGGGATCGGCAGCCGGCCCGGGCCCGCTTTCCTTTGTCTTCGATGATTCGCTCATTTCTTAATCGCCATCAAAAGAAACAAAATACACAAAGCAGGATCAAACGGCAATCTCCTTGAGCGGAAACCGCGATTACTCGAGCCGGAGCCAGAGGGTCTTGAGGTGGGCCGGTGTGTCCGGATGCGACGGAAAATCGGGGGGCTGAGGCGCATAATGGCGGTGGGTCACGCGCCGCCCCAGGACCGCCGCGGCAGATTCGATCGTATCCTGGAAATCGGCGGGTGGCCATTGGGCCGCGTTGCTGCTGGCGAGCAGCACACCCCCGCGCCGAAGGACCGCGATGGCCCCTTGCGCCAGCTCGGCAAAATCCCGCTCCGCCCGGAACACGCCGTGCTCGCGCGAGCGCGAGAAGGTCGGGGGATCCAGGATCGCCAGGTCGAACATGCGCTCCCGCCGCTTCCAGCGCTTCAGCCAGGAGAACACGTCGCCGACGACGAACTCGTGTGCGGCGGGATCGAGGCCGTTCGCGCGGAAGTTCTCCCGGCCCCACTCGAGATAGTTGCGGGAGAGATCCAGGCTCACGGTGTGGGCGCCCGAAGCCGCGGCGCTGACAGAGAATGCGGCCGTGTAAGCGAACGTATTGAGCACCGTGCGGCCGGCTGCCCCATCCGGAAAGAGCGGAAAGCCGGCGGCCACATGGCCGCTCAGCAGGCGTCGCCGGTTGTCGCGCTGATCGAGGAAAAGCCCGCCTGATCCGCCTTCTCCCATTCGGAGGAGGAATCGCAGATCGTTCTCGCGGATGGCGAACCGGCCGGGCCCGGGCGATCCGGCCGCGCAGTCGAGCTTCGGCCGTTCCGCGGGCTGGTTCTGCGCCTGCCGTGTCAGGAGCCGATGATAAACCCCGCGGGCTTCGGCGATGCGGCCCCAGGAGTCGAGCAAAGCCCTCCGGCCGGGCGTCAGCTCGAATGCGGAAGCGGCGACCAGATAATCCTCGAGTCGATCGATGAACCAGCCCGGCCAGCCATCGGCCCCGCCGTGGATGAGGCGGTAGGCGGTGGTCGCCTCGGGATCGATGATCGCCATTCTGCGGGCCTGGAAGGGCGGCAGATCGAACTCGGGCGGCGTCTCGAAAACCAGAGGCGCGCCGCTCGCCGGGTGCCGAAGCCGCAAGCTGGCCGCATGCAGCATCAGACGAGGCGCCGCCGATCCCCCGTAGATCGAGTCGCCCAGGATCGGCCATCCGCAAGCCGCCGCGTGAACCCGGATCGAGTCGGTTGTGCCGGCGATCAGGACGGCCTCGATCCGCGTGCCCCCGGGATCGGACCCCAGAGATCGAAACCGGGTATGGGCTGTTTCAGCACCCGAAGCCAGGGGCCGGATCTCGCAACGGCCGCCGGCGCGAGCGATGCCGGATCGGATCTCGCGTGCGGCCTGCCCGGCCGGCCGGTCGGTCAGGAAAAGGAAGCGCTCCTCGACGGCGTGTTCGGTGAATTGCTGCCTCAAAGACCGCGCTGCCGACTCGCTCAGGGCAAAGACGAGCACGCCCGAGATCTCGGCGCCCCGCGGATGCACGGTGGCGAGCCGGGTCCACCGGGGCTCGCGGTGGCGCAGCCAATCGTAAATACCTTCCCCAGCGTAGGGGCCAGAGGCGCGAAGATCCCAGCCGGGCGGCTTGGCCGCCGCCAGCAAATGCTCATCCTCGAACAGCAGGCACGGGATCACCGGTTCACCAGAAATGCCACGCTCCGCGGCTGACCACCCAGATGCCCAGAAGCAGGTTGGTGAGCGCATGAGCGGCGATCGCGTCGCCCAGCCGGCCTTTCCACCCCACCAATCCCTGGTAGATGAAACCGCATAACAAGGCCGCCAGCCACTCGACATGGGTCGAGGCAAAGATGGCCGAGGTCAGGATGAATGCGAACCCGGAAAACCGGGTGAGCGGCACCCCCAGGAAATCGGTCTGCTGCAGGTAGCGGTAGAGAAAGGAGCGATAGAACACCTCCTCGAGCGGCGGCACCACCAGCGTCGCACCCAGGATCCGGACAACCGCAAACATCCAGCCGATGGCCGGCGCGCCGGCGAAAAACGCCAGCGGATTCCAGACCGCAGTCGGATGGACGAACTTGGGATACGAATGGGCAAAACCCAGCGCGCGCACGCCGTCTTCGAGCCCGATCCAGAGCAGGAAGACCAGAATTCCGGCGCCAATCGCCGCGCCGGTGAAGCGCCATTCGATCTCGGCCACGTAGCGGCGCATCTGCCAGACCAGCACCCCTCCCACGGCCGTCTTGGCCAGATACATCCAGTACTGCGATGCTTCGCCCAGCCGCCCCTGCAGAGAGGTCAGGACGAGAAACACCGCGAACGGCGCCACTCGAACCAGCAGGGGCGAGCTCGTGATTTTGTTCCACCAAGCTGCCATTGAGGGGGGAGAGCATGCATGGAACTCGAGGCCCTGTCCAGGGCGGCGTTGGAGCGGCAGCAATTCCGCAAGGCAGGTTAGGCTTTTGGCGTATTTCTCGGGGCACCGGATT
>CAYWIM010000066.1:0-27292 GCA_964458325.1 uncultured Verrucomicrobiota bacterium | reverse complement strand
GACGGTGTATTGGTAGATGCCTTCAGGCACGTTGGGATCCGTGAACTCGAACGGCTCGGTCGTATCTTCGCCAATGACCGTATTGTTCACATAATATCCCAGATCCCAGGTGGACCTGAGGAACTCGACCTTGGCGATCGGGTTGGACCCGTTGGCAGTCGCCGTGATCGCGACGTTTCCGCCAGTGGAGGACGTCGTGTTGTTCGCCGGGCTCGAGATCGAGGCCGTCGGCGCCGTCGGAAGCGCGGCCACAAAATCCCACGTCTCGATATCGCCCAAGCCGCCGTTCATCGACGCCCGGGTGGGCTCGGCGCTGACACCGGGGTTGGAGGTGGTTGGCTGGAGCAGGATCTTATCGATCAGCGTGCCGTCCTCGCGCACGTAGATGATGAACGTGTGGAGGCCGGGCGTGTAGTTAGTGAACGCGAACGGATCGGTGAATCCCCCGACCGTGGTGTTCCGGTCGGCGCGCCAATCCCAGCCGGAAGCAGGGAAGCCCGTCAGCGTCGAGTTGTCCACTGAAGTGGCCCCGTCGGCCTGCTGGGCGATGAGCGGGTTCATTGTCGTGGCGCCATTGGTGCGGAACCCGAGGTAGACCGAGTCGTTGTTTCCGGCGCGGCCGGTGTATTCGTTCCAGCCGCGGAGCCAGATCACGAACCGGGTTGGAGTCGCGTTGGTGAACAGGATGTCGAATTCCATCGCGGCGCCCGTGGCGACGGAAGGCGGACCGAGCGCCGTGCCGCCGGTGGTGGCATCAAGGTCGGGCTTCGGGCTGGGAACCAGCATGTAGCCTAATCCGGAGTAGCCGGGCGCGGTATTCCGCATCTCCCAATCGCTGACCGGCGTGGTGCCGGTGACCAATCGAGAGTAGTGTTCGGCCTCGACGATCACGTAGCCGCCGGCGCCTTGGGTGATGACGCCTTGGGTGGCACCGGCAAAATAGAAGTCGATCTTGCCGTTGGTGATCTTATTGGGCGTGGCAGCGGCGTCGGTCACGTTGTTAATCGTGATCGTGTAGGTGGTGCCGGGAACTCCAGCGCCGGTGGTCAGCGTCACGATCTTCCGGTCGGCACTCAGGACCGCCGAGACGACCGAAAGCGATCCGGCGGAGCTGGTGATGACGTAATTGCCAGCGGTTTCGGCGGGGCCCTGCACGAGGGGCTCGCTGAATTGAATTTGGATCGTGTTGCCGGCCAGCACGCGCGGCGTCGCCGCCAGCGCGAACGCGGGCGCCGTGGTGTCACGGATGACCGTCAGCGTAGCCGCGGAGCTCACGACGCTCTGTCCTTGAGGATTGTAGATCCGGCAGGTGATTGCCGCGCCGTTCTGCGTGAACGACGGGGAGAAGGTCCACGTTGCGTTCGTCGCGGGCGCGAAGGTGACGGGATCCACGTAAGGCGTGCCATTCACGCGCCACTCATACTGGAATGGCTGCTGTCCGGAGGCCGCGACCGTGAACGTGACGGGCTTGCTCTCCTCGGCAGTCTGGCTCACGGGCGGCTGATCGACCGCGAGCGGGGCCTGAACGACCGGGCCGAAGTCGGCCATGACGGCATCGGCGAGCACGGCAGTCCCATGGCTGCTGGCTGCCAAACCGACTGGGACAGTATCCGGATAGGCGCCCGCAGCGTCGCTTTCGACGTTGACAAAGGTCCAGTAGGTCCAATCAACGCCATTGGAGCTGTAGTAGTAATAGAAGGTATTACCGATCCGCTGGAGGCGGCACCAGGTGTTCGGGTAGGTCACCGTGGGCCGCGGGAGCGCGCCGGGCTGTAGGCCCGCCACAATTGGCCAGAGCGGCAGGGCGCCATCGGCGCTGGAGTAGCTCGTGCCGGCATTCGCGGGACGGTGCTGGGCGGTGTAGGTGTTCTGCGACGCGGTGCCATTGGCCATGGTGCCAGTCGGAGCCGCAGCCGAGAACACGTTCCGGCTGTTCGCATTCGTCGACTCCCGGGCCATGAGCCCCATCTTCGACCAGTTATTGGCAGCGAAAGTGCTATTGGTCATCCAGAGGGACACGCCACGGAACTTGAGGTCGAAGTTGCCGGTCATGTTCTTGTAGGCAAAGACCATCTGGTCGGCGGTACCCCAGATATCGGAGCCGCCGGCAGTGAGCGTGATCACACTACCCTCGGCGTAAGCATCCCAGCCTTGCGTGTAGCCGATCCGGGCCGCGTTTTCGAAGTTGTAGGCGATGAACGGCAGCGTCGCGACATCCGTGGTGTTCGGGACTTCGGCATTGTCTCGGATGCTTTGGACGGTGAGCTCGTAGGCGCCGTATTCGACCAGCGGCCCGGTCTGGAGGTAGACAACCGCGAGGTTATTGGTGTCGAGCTTGACCGAATTGATGGCGACGGCAGCGCCGGCGGCGGTCTTGAGGCTGTATTTGGCCAGCGTGGTCGAGTCATTCGTGTTGACCGGCTCGCTGAACCGGACGCGGACGGCTTGCTTGAGCAGGCTGCCGGCCGCCGCGGCAACAGGTTTGACGGTATCCTGGCTGACCGTGGGCTTCACGATCGAGCTGGTGGCGGCGCTGAAATAGTTGCTGACCACCATGTAATACTCGACGCCGTCATCGGAGGCGCCGGGCCGGAATTGATAGACGTTATTGTTGGCGCCGGGGATCGGGACGCCCGCGCGATACCATTGAAAGAAATAGGGCATCGTGCCATCGACTTTAGCCGTGAAATTCTTCAGGTCGCCTTCCATCGTCGAGAAACTGGTTGGCTGGTTCGTGATCGTCACGTTGCCGAAAGCGGTATAGGCCGAGAGATACTGGGCCGGAATGAGGTAAGTGGAAGAGACGTTGCCGGTGGTTGGAAACGGGTCGTCGCCCGGCTTCTGCCAGACCACTGTACAGCCGTCGCCCCCGGTGCCGTCGCGCCAGACCGCCTCGATATAATAGCGTTTGCCGGCTTCGAGCCAAATATTCGTTTGGGTCATCTGGGTGTCGGGCCACTCGGTGATCTGGTACTGGCCGTTGGAGCCATTGACAGACGCGATTTCGCGCCGATTGGCCTTTTGATCGTCCGTGCTCAGGTACAGCACGCTGTGGTCGTCGGAAGCGATGGCAAACTTGTAATTGCCGGTCACCGGCGGAGTGAGGAATCCGACGATTTGACCTTGGTAATAGTCATAGCCGAGGGACCAGCCCACTGTGGTTGAAGTGATCAACCGGGATTCGGCCGCATGCACGTTGGTGTAATCCGGGCCGCTGGCCGCCCAGGTCCGCAAAGTGGCCAAGCTGGTGGGAGTCGAGTAATAGACCCGCAAGAGGATCTGGCCATCGGTCACCATGATCGTATGCTGCGATTGAACCATCACATTCGGCGTGTCGGCCCGGTCGCGAACGTTGCTGACCGTCAGGGTGTAGATGGTGGTGGGATTAAGCAACGCGGTCTTGAGGATGACGGTGCGATTGTCGCCCTGGAGAGTGGCCGACTGGATGGTGGCTCCGGGCATGGAGTAGCTGCTCAGCGCCTCGGCCGTTGCCTCCTCGACGTCCTCGGAAAACACCACCTTGACCTCCGTCGGGTTCGCCGGCGCAAGGGCCGCACTCGAGACCGTCGGGGCCACTGAATCCGTGTAAACGAAGAGCGAAATATCGCTCGAGGTCAGGGTCTGGGATCCGATCTGGACCCGGACCCGGTAGTTGGCTCCGCTGTCGGCGAGGGTCGGCCGGAAGAAATAATAGCTCTGGTTGGCTCCGCTGATCGCCTGGCCATTTTTGTACCAGGTGAAGGTGAGGGCCTGCGCGGCGAGGTTCACGTTGACCAGGTCCACCCAGATGGCCGCCTGATTGCCTTCGTAAACGGTGCTGTAATCCAGAAAACCGGTCCACGGATCGGTGTTCGGATTCACCAGGCCGATATAGGGGCCCTCGAGCGGCAATGCCGCGTTGATATCCTGGGCCGGGTGGAAATAAAAACTCGACATCGGCTGGTAGATCTTGCCGTCAGGCGTCTGCCACCCCAGCTCGACGTGATCGCCGCCGGTGCCTTCCTTATGGAGCACCTCGAGATAATACATCTTGCCTTTCTCGAGGTAGATCGGGGCCGACTGCTGGGTGGCGTACTTGTTCCACTGGTGCCAGCTGCTATAGCCTGTTCCGGGGGCGTTTGGATCCACCACCGCGGCGATCCGCTGTTTCTTAGCCGGGTTCTTGGGATCGGCCGCATCGGAGGTCAGCCAGAGCTCGGTTTCGTCGTCCCCCGAAAGGTAGAAGATGTAATTGCCGGTCTCGGGCGGCTCGACATAGCCGGGAATCCAGCTCCCATAGTTGTCGCCGACGCCGGACCCGGTCTCGGCATAGAAGGGGCCATAGTAGGAACTGGCCGGAACCAACTCGACGCCATCGGGGCTGTTGGGGAACAGCCCAGGAGTGCCGACGATATTGGTGCCAAACAGGTTGGTGATCGCTGTACCCGAGAAGTTAGCGTAGATAAAGCGTTTCAGCAGGCCAGCTTCGCCGGTCTGGGTGCTGACCAACCCCACCAGCAGCCCAAGAAGGGCGCTCTTAAAGAGTTTTGTTCTCATAGACATTAACATCATTCCACAGGCTTAGTAATAGCGCTCGACAGAAATCCATCCGCTGTCTGATGACAACCCACCTGCCCGGCCACCGACAGCCAAGTCCGGATGTCCGTTGATTGCGCATTCAGTAAAACGGAGCTTGGGTGGAATGGCAACAAAAAAAAGCCTCAAACTCAGACGTTTTTTCTCCCCTGCGCCTCCCTCGACTGCCATCGAGGGGAGGGAGCAAGACGGGCTGTAAGGGGCCGTCAGGATATAACCTTTACACTTTGCTGCTGGCCATTGGGCTTGCGGGCGCGGAGCGAGCGACGAGCATACCCGCCAGCGGTCTGTGAGGAGTGAGCGACAAAGCCCCCAAGCCCAATGGCCGCAGCCCCGCGGGTCGCCGCGGCGTGGGGGCATCTGCTTCGTTGCTCCTCAGTCACAGAGGTCAAGGCTATGCTCCTTCGTCGCGCCTCGCATCTGCCCCCACGGCGCTGGCGACAAAGTGCAAAGGTTATTTTCTGACGGCCCCTAATCATGCGATTCACCCGCCCATCGTGTTCATGGGACGACAGGGTTGGTCGAGGCGATGGAACCGATGCTGCCCGGGTTTGGCGGCGATGGCTCGCAACAGGCAATCTCGGACCGGTTCATCGGAGGCGGTTTGGCGCAGGATTTTGCGGAGATCGAACTCGGTGGGATCGCCCAGGCAGGGCCGGAGCTGGCCGTCGACGGTGAGGCGCATTCGGTTGCAGGAATCGCAAAACCGCGGATCGGTGAGCGGGCGGATCCAGCCGACCGAGGCGCCCCCATTGGGCAGCCGACAATAGCGAGCCGGACCCCAGTCCTCACTCGAACGAGGGTGCGGGATCCACGCATCCGGCGGGCCCAGCCGGGCCATGGCTTCCTCGGCCGGGAGAAATCGGAGGCGATGAGGGTCCATGGAGGTTGTGAGAGGCATCAGCTCGATGAAACGGATCGGAAGGCCGCGCGCCGCTGCGAACCGGGCCAGCGGCTCGATCTCGGTTTCGTTGATCCCGCGCATCAGCACGCAATTGAGCTTGATCCGGGCCAGACCGGCGGCCTGGGCTGCGCGAATTCCATCGAGCACCCGTTGGAGGTCGCCGCCGGTCATGCGGCGGTAAACGATTGGGTCGAGGGTGTCGAGGCTGACGTTGATGCCCCTGAGGCCGGCTGCGGCAAGCGATGGGGCCAGGCGGGCGAGCCTCAGCCCGTTAGTCGAAAGGCCGATGCCCTCGATGCCCGGCACGGCGGCGGCTTCCTGGATCAGATCGCACAGGTCGGGCCGCACGAGGGGCTCGCCGCCGGTCAAACGGATCTTGCGAAAACCGAGGCCGGCGGCCGTCCGCACCACCCGCAGGATTTCGTCTGCCGTCAGGCAATCGCCGCTGCTCACCGGGCGGTCGTTCGGTTCGGGCATGCAATAGAGGCAGCGTTCATTGCAGCGGTGGGTCACCGAGACGCGCAAGTAGTCGATGGTGCGGCCGAAGGGATCCATGGGGGTTCAGGATTGGGCCGCAGGCGGCGCGGCGTGCGGATCCTGGCCGTGCAGCAGCGCCACCGCTTCGACCAGGGCCTCATCGAGATACCCGATGCACTCGGCCACCGCGGCCGGCTTGCCGGGCAGGTTCACGATCAGGGTCGATCCGCGGGTGCCCGCAACGGCGCGCGAGAGGACGGCGGTGCGCACGCCTTGATCATAGGACCGCATCCGCATCAGCTCCCCGACCCCGGGCAATTCCCGGTCGAGCACGGACCGGGTGGCCTCGGGCGTGATGTCCCGGGGCGCAATGCCAGTCCCGCCGGTGGTCACGATGAGGTCGCACCGGTCTTGATCGGCCAACTGGCGCAGCGCCCCAGCCACCTGATCCAGTTCGTCGGGGATGACGACCGCGACAAACGATGCCTCGGGGCCGAAAACCGCCCGCAGCCGGCGTTCGATCTCCGGTCCGCTTCGATCGGCGTAGCGGCCCGCCGCCGCCCGATCGCTAATCGTGACTCGTCCGATTTTCAAAGTCGCTCCTCCCCAGGCATGCCGAAACGAACTCGACGGCGCGCCCGCGCGCCATGCGCCGGATGCCACCAGGCACCCGGATCAACGCGTTGGCCGCCGCCAGCGATGTCATGTCGCCCGAACTGCGCCATTGGAGCGGCTGCAGCACGACACAACCGTCCTCGAACCCGCCCCGCGCCGGCCAGAACGTTTCGCGCTCGTGGCCATCGGAGGTCAGCCCGCTCCCCAGAAAGCCTCTCCGAAACACCGATCTGGCGGGTGTGCCGCTGAAGGCTTCCAAGGCCGTCCGGACGTAGAGATGGAGCGCCACGAAATGGGCCAGCGGATTGCCCGGCAAGCCGAACGCGATCGTGGAACCGCGCTGGGCGACCATGAGCGGTTTGCCCGGACGCGTCCGTGTCTGGTGGATCCGGATCGTGAAACCGAATCGATCGAGGCAAGCGCGAGTGAAATCGTGCGGGCCCACGCTCGCTCCGCCGGAAATCAGCAGCAAGTCCACCCCGTCCTCGGGCGGCTCGTCCCCATCGGGCGATCCGAGCCATCGAGCCATCCGGGCTTCGGCAACGGCTGGGTCCTCGGGCGCGCGAAGCTGTCGGAGCCGGACCTGCCACGGCTCGAGAAACGCCCGGACCAGGATCGAATTGGCATCGCGGATCTGCCCGGGGCCCGGTTTTACTCGAGGGGCGACGATTTCGCTGCCGGTGGCTACGTGGAGGACTCGAGTCTGGCGGGTGACCCAGAGCCGCGTGTGGCCGCCGCTGGCCAGAAGAGCCAGTGCGCCGGGCGAAAGCATCAGGCCTGGCTCGGCCAGCACGGCGCCGGCCCTCGCATCCTCCCCGCGGAATCGGACGTGGACGACGCTTGGCCGGTGCCGGGCGCGGATCCACTCGCCCCGCCTTTGGACATCCTCGAGCATGATGACTTCGAGGCCGGCACAGGGAAGAGCGGCGCCGGTGGCGATCGAGACCGACTCGCCCGGCTCGAGCTGCCGGGGCTGCCAATCCCCCGCCCGCAGCTCGTCCACGACGCGGAATCTCGACCGAGGATCGTCGCGCCGCACCGCGTAGCCGTCCACGGACGACCGGTCAAAGGCCGGCTGGTCCTCCGAAGCGACGATGGTCTCGCGCAGGACAGACCCCAGGGCACGCATCAGACCAATCCGTTCCGCGGGCAAGGGACGGATGATGTGCCGCAGGCAATCGATCACCTCCTGGGGACCGGCTGGCGCGGGAACGCCGAACCGCTCCTCATGCAATATTTCTTTTCGATGATTCATCCATTCCGATCGGATGTTTCACGATGGGGAGATCCTCTTTGATAAAGTCCAGAAGAGCGCCTGCCATCCCCAGCGCCTCGGTTCGATGGACGGCCACCGCCACGATTTGAAGCGGGGTCTCCCCCACGGGAATGATCCCCGTCCGATGGATCACCCGGACATACAGGCACTCGAACCGCCCGCCCAAACTCTCCGCCCGCTCGCGTATCAAGCGCTCGATGATGGACCGCTGCAGGCTGTATTCGAGCGCGGCGATGGGATGGCCGTCCTCGTCAGCCCGCACCCGTCCGCTGAACTCGACAACAGCGCCCGCGCGGCCGCCACACTCGGGGGGGAGATCGGAGCGGGGCCCGATCCTCCCAGTTGTGAACTCGATTTCGACGCGCATGGATTCAGATCGATCCCGCCAGCCACAATGCCTATTCGAACGTCGTCAGCGCCATCCAGACCGAATCGCAACGGATTCCCGGGGTCCATCCGAACAGCGGCATGTTTGGACCATGGTTACCCGGTCCGGATGGGCGGGGCAAGCGCGGAAGTCATGCCGGATCGAGTGGATGGCTTTCGGTTCAAACCCGTGCGGATTGAAATCCGCGTTTCGGACCGGGAGCGCAGGCGCTGATGCCGGATCCTTGTCGCATGTCGGGCGCCGGCTGCCGAATTGGGCGAGTCAACCTGCGGCAAGCACCCCAGGGTGGGGCGGATGGATCCGCAACAGTTCAGCCGCCAGGTCGCGCAGGCGCTGGATCTCGAGGGCGCCGATCTTGTCCTGGTCGTAGGCGCGGCATGCCTCATCGAGCTGGGTCATTCCATCGGCGGGAATGGCCTGCCGGGCCATGGGATACAGGACATGATCCTCCTTGCGGATGTGATCCAGGAGGAGGGGGATGAACTGGCGGGCATGGATGACCACCTGGGCGGCCTCATCGGAGCGGAGCGGTCCCGCCCCGGCCCCAATCCCAAACAGGGCTTGGACATGCCGCCGGCCTTCGGCGTGCTCGGCGAGCATGACCCCCACCGGCCCATGCTCTCGCGGAAAACCGCATTCGTTGAGCTTGGCAAACAGTTGATCCTCCTCCTTCCCATGGTGACATCGGTCCGCGAAGTTGCGGAAGAAATCGGCGAACTGGGCGATTCGCTCGCGGGGCGCCACGGGATTCGTCTCGAGCTGGGCCGCCAGGGCGGCCAGCGAGGCCAGGACCCGCTCGATCAGCCGGTGCTCCTCCATCATGGTCTCGATCGATCCGCGCGCATTTTCCCGAGCCGTGTCTTTCATGGAGCCAAGGTGCGTCCAGGCCGCGCGCGGCGCTTTGACTCAAGTCAAGCCGGAATCGACAGCGCTGCGGGCCAGGAAGCCCGCGCTCCGATCCTTCCGGACCGCGGACGTCCACGTCCGCAGCGATGGATGAAAGTTGGCCAAAGGCGGGCCGGCCGGGGTAGGATCGGCGGCCATGAAACACCTGACGGATTACCTATGGTTCGAGATCCCGGAGCGCCGCGGATTTGTCAACATCACCCAGACCGTGGAGAAGCGGGTGGGCCAGAGCGGGGTGCAGGAGGGCATCTGCCTGGTAAACGCGATGCACATAACGGCTTCGGTATTCATCAACGATGACGAGAGCGGGCTGCATCACGATTACGACGTCTGGCTGGAGAAGCTGGCGCCGCACGAGCCGGTCGCGCAGTATCGCCACAACCGGACGGGCGAGGACAACGCCGACGCGCATCTCAAGAGGCAGGTCATGGGCCGGGAGGTGGTGGTGGCCATCACCCGGGGCCGGCTCGACCTGGGCCCGTGGGAGCAGATTTTCTATGGCGAGTTCGACGGCCGCCGCCGCAAGCGGGTTCTGGTCAAGATCCTTGGGGATTAGCCGCCGACTCCGCCATCGCGTCGTTGGTCATCGCGTTGAGGATGCGGTATTGCTCGACATGGAAGGCGGGATCCGCGCGGAACGAGAGCTTCCCGTAGTAGCGCTTTTCGAGCTCGATGAGCAGCTTTTCGTCTTCGGAACGGAACCGATCGAGGACGGAGGGGTGGACGACCACGCGGAGCTGGAAGTCGGACTCGTCGCGGTCGCGTTTGCGGAGGATCTCCATGAGCTTGCGCTGGATTTCAACGCTCATGGTGAGGGCGCTTTTGATCTTGGCGCGCCCCTTGCAGTAGGGGCAATCGTCGTAGACGGATGAACGAAAGCTTTCGGAGTGGCGCTGCCGGGTCATTTCCATGAGGCCCAGCTGCGAGAGGGGCAGGATGTGGGTTTTGGCCTTGTCGCGCCGGAGCCCCTCCTTCATCCGCTGGTAGACCGCGTGCTGGTCGCGCCGTGATTTCATGTCGATGAAATCCAGGACGATGAGCCCGCCGATATTGCGGAGCCGGAGCTGGCGGCAGATCTCGTCGGCGGCCTCGATGTTGACCTTGAGGATGGTGGACTCCTGGTCCTTGCCGCCCTTATGGCTGCCGGTGTTGACGTCGATGGCCACGAGGGCCTCGGTTTCGTCCACGACGATATAGCCGCCGCTCTTGAGGTGGACCTGGCGCGCGAAGGCGTTTTCAAGCTGGCGGGTGATGTTGAACCGGTCGAAGAGCGGCTGGGGCTCGGAATATTGGATGATCTTGTGGATCGAGCGCTTGGAGATGCGCTGGATCATGCGGATCATCCGCTCGTAGGCCGCGTTGGAATCCACCACGATCCGCTCGACGCCTTCGGTGAGAAAATCGCGCACCGTCCGCTCGATCAGATCCGGCTCCTGGAATACGCAGGTGGCGGGAGGATTGTTCGTGATCTTCTCCTGGATCCCGCGCCACTCGTCGAGCAGGAGCGCGAGGTCGCGCACGAAATAGCGCGCCTGCTGGCCCTCGCCGGCGGTGCGGATGATGACGCCCATGCCCTCGGGAATCTTCAATCCGCGCAGGATCCGCTTGAGCCGCTGCCGCTCCTCGGGCTGCTCGATCTTGCGCGAGATGCCGGACTGGTCCGAGTTGGGCAGGAGCACGAGGAACCGGCCGGGCAGCGCCAGGTTCGTGGTGACACGCGGCCCCTTGGTGCCGATCGGCCCCTTGGTGACCTGGACGACGATGTCGCTGCCGGGGGCGTAGAGCCGCGGGATGTCCTTGGGGGTGATCCGCGGGCGGTCCCGGCGCCGGGCCTCGCGCTCGACGACTTCGATCGAGCTGTCGAACGTGCTCGGCACGATGTCCCAATAATGGAGAAAAGCGTTCTTCTCGAAGCCGATGTCGACGAAGGCCGCCTTGAGTCCGTCCTCGAGATTCTTGACCCGGCCTTTGAAGATGCTACCGACCAGCCGCTCCTCCTCCGTGCGCTCGATGGTGAACTCCTCGAGCTTGCCCTCCTCGAGGACCGCCACGCGGATCTCGAGGGATTCGGCATTGATCACGATCTCCTTCCGGACGCGCTTGTTGGGTTTGATGAGCCGCTGCACCTTGCGCATCACGCGGTTGGCCGCCGCGCGCAGCGTCTCGACGATGCCCGAGGCGGCGGGTTCGCCGACGGCGACGGGCACAGAGATTTTCTCCTCCTGAACCTCAGCGGGAATCGAAAGGTCGGGCTCGCGGAAATCCCTCTTGCGCGGGGCGGCACTCCCATCGGGGTCGGCGGGGGTGGGGGCCGGCTGGATCGCCGTCGCAGGCGGGCCTTGCAACGGGATGCCGGCGGCCAGGTTCTCCGACCGCTCGATTTCCCGGGCATGCCGGGACCGGTCAAAGACCGTGTCCTGGGGGACAGGGAGGGCCGCGGGATCGGGCCGGGCCGTCGAGGGCGTCCGGCTCCCGTGGCCGGGACGTGAGGACAATCCGCCTGCGGGGCGGAATCGCATGCCGCTGCGCCGGCGGCTCGAAAAGCTACGTTCACTCATGGCTAATAGGACTTGCGGTAGAAATACACGTTCTGTAACAGGCCAACCGCGATCATCGAGCAGAGCACCGAAGATCCCCCATAACTGAGCAGGGGCAACGGGATGCCCGTCACGGGCATCAGCCGGACATTCATTCCAATATTGATGACGACGTGGCTGAAGAAGAGCGTCACGCCGCCCACTGCCAGCAGTTTACCCAGGCGATCGCGGGCCTGGCTGGCGGTTCTCAAACCGGCGAACAGGATCACGGTGTAGAGCCCCAAAACCGTCATGCTCCCCACGTACCCGCTCTCCTCCGCGATCACCGAAAAAATAAAATCGTTGTGGGCCACCCCTTTCGGCAAAAACCCGAGCACATTCTGGGCTCCTTGCCGCCATCCCTTGCCCGTCCATCCGCCCGAACCCACGGCGATCAGGGCTTGGCGCACGTTATAGGAATCGTTGAGCTGCTGGACACGGGCCCGCCGGCGCTCCTCCTCCGACGCGTTGGGCCCCGCATAATCGAGCCCGAAATAGACCAGCAACCGCCTCCGCTGGTAGTCCTCGAGATGGATCACCTGCCATTCCGGCGGCGCCCAAAGAACGTCGACCAGGATCAGCCCCAACACGGCCGCGGACCCCGTCAGCAGCCGGCGCAGAAACAGGACCGGCACCCCCGCCACGAAGAACATCACCAGCGCCATCGGCAGCAACACCAGCGCCGACCCCAAGTCGGGCTCCCTCAGAATCAGCGCAAACGGCACGACCGTCATTGCCAGCGCCAGCCAGAACAGTCTCGGCTTGGCGAGCTCTTCGGGAGGACGGCTCAGGAAATGAGCCATCGCCACCAGAAAACCAACTTTGGCGAACTCGGATGGCTGGAACTGAAACAGGCCCAGATCGATCCATCGCCGGGCGCCGAACCGGACCGAGCCCACGGCAAGGACCGCGATCAGCAAAAGGATCGTCAACCCGTAGATCAGATACGACCATCGGGCATAGATCCGATAGTCGACCAGGCAGGCGGCCACGGCCACCCCCAGCCCCAGCACGCACCAGACGGCCTGCTGAAAGGCCGTCTGCCGATACCAAGGGGACCCTCCGACCGGGTCCGGGTTGGCCGTCGCGCTCCAGATGAAAGCCACCCCCAGCACCATCAAGCCCAACGCGCTGGCCAGAAGGGGCCAGTCCACCCGCCGTTCCCGTTCGTTGAGCGATGCCTCTAGCATGCGATACGCCACTTATTAGTTAGAAGACCATTAAAAGCCATTTCAGTTCGATCTCTCAGGATTCGACGGATTCGATTGAATTTCCAACTGCCTCAACGCCTGGTAGATAGAGCGCGCCACTGGCGCACATGTCCCCCCGCCCGACGCGCCACCCTCGACCACCACCACCACCGCATACCGGGGCTTCTCGAAAGGCGCGAACGACACAAACCAGGTGTCCTTGCGTTTGCCGCCTTCACTCGAAGCCATTTCCGCGGTCCCGGTCTTGCCGCACACCCGCATTCCGATGACCGAGGCATGGCGTCCGGTGCCATCGGGGTCTTCGACATCGGCCAGCATGCCTTCGCGGACGAGGGCCAAGTGCTGCTGGCTGGCGCCCAGCTCGCCCCGGGGACGGCCGGCCGATCGCGGACCGCCGATCCTGGCCGCTCCTCCTGGCTCCACTCGCTCGACCAGCCGGGGCCAGTAGACTGTGCCCCCGTTGGCGATCGCGCAGGTCAGCACCGCCATCTGCAACGGGGTCACGGTTAAGAAGCCCTGGCCAATGCACAAGTTGGCCACCTCGCCCGGCTGGATGGGATCGCCCTGCTCATTCCGGGAGGAGACCCATTCGAACGTGGGGAAAAAGCCCCGCACCTCCTGGAGCAGGGGGATCTGTGTGCGCTGGCCCAGGAAGAAACGCTGCCCCATCTCGATGATCCGATCCAGCCCCGCCCGAAGGCCGTGATGAATGAAATAGGAGTTGCTCGAAAGCTTGAAGGCCCGTCGGAAATCGTAATCCCCTGCCGGCGCGGTGTCCCCAATGGGCCGGCTGCGCCTGCCCATCGAGTAATACCCCTTGCTCGAATAGATCTCGCGCGGATCGAGCGTTCCCGCTTCGAGCCCCGCCAGCGCGACCACGATCTTGAAGATCGATCCCGGCGCGTAGGAGCCGAACGAGGCCCGGTTCAACATGGGGTTCGTGTCCGGATCGCTGAGCCGGACCCAGTTGGCATGGCTCATTCGCGGCACGAACGAATTCGGATCGAACGGCGGCGAGGATGCCATGGCCAGGACATCGCCGTTGCGGGGATCCATGACCACCACGGCGCCTTTGGGATTGGAACCGGCCTGCCGGAGGGCCCGTTCGGCGGCCTGCTGGATGCGCAGGTCGATGGTCAAATAGACGTCCTGGCCCGGCTGCGGGGGCGACCAGATGGTTTCCGATTGCCGGTAGCCCATGTTGTTGACCCGCACCGCCTTGAAACCCGCATGGCCACGCAGCTCGCGATCGAAAGCCCCCTCGATCCCGACGTTCCCCTGGTAATCGGGCAGGCAATAATAGAAGCCGTCATCGATGTCTTCCTGGATATGATCCATCCGGCGGACCTGCCCCAGCACGTGGGCCGCCAGCATGCGGTGGGGATACCATCGCATCGGCTGGACGTCCAGGTTCACCCCCACAGGCCGCTCCGGGCGCTCCTGGAGACGGGCGACAATCGAATCGGATAGGTTCTCGAGCAGCGGCAGCGGCAGGGCGCGCCGCTCCTCGTAATGCTGATGGAACCGCGCTTCATCCAAGGCCAGAGGCTGCTCGATTTGCGCCGCCAGTTCCTGGACGACCTGGTTCACCACCTGGAACCGCGCCTGCCGCCCCAAGGCCTCCCGCTCCGCCAGAGTCAGGCGAGGGGCTGGAGCCGGCTTCTCGACCGGCCGCCGCCCCAGCCAGTCCCACCAGCTCCGCCGGGCGATGTTGGTCCCGGTTCTCTCGCGGATCAGGCGCCGGTATTCGGCCTTGAAAAGCGGGCTGAGCTCTTCGATGTAGAGGTTGGCGTTGAACATGGGCCGGTTCTCGGCCAGGGACTGGCCCAGCCGGTCGTGCACGGTCCCGCGCACCGCCGGGAACCGGATGCGGCGGATGGATTGCGCCTGCTGGCTGGCCTGGTAGCGGCTGACCGAGAAGACCTGCAGATACGCCAGCCAGACCAGCAGAGAACCGAACGTCACCAGGATGCCCACGGCCATCAGCCACAAGCCCCGGTCGCTCCGCTTCAGTTGGTCCAGGATCAGCATGGCCGCCTCACATCCGCCCCCGTTTCATTTCCCGATCGAGCCGATAATAGGGCGGCTTGACCAGCGGATACTCGACGGCCCGTCCGAGCCTTCGCAACAGCGCATACATCAACGGCGTCAGGAACGCGCTGCCCACGGCCATGAAAGGAACGTGGCGCCAGAGGACCCAGCCCGCCGTCAAAGGCAGCCCTCGATCCTCGACCGCCTCGATCCAGCCCCACTCGATGGCCGACGCGGTGGATGGCGCGGCCAGCGGATCGGTGCTGCCACTGAAATAGGCCCACCCCTGCACGCTCAGCAGGGACAGAGTCGGCGCCAGCAGGCCGCCCGCCAGCCCCAGAAGCCATTGCACCGCCTTCTGGTCCGGCAGCATCAGCGGAAGCTGCCGGTGCGCCAGCAGGCCGACGGCCGCCAGCGGCGGCACGCTCAGCCCCAGCGGGGTGGCGGATAGCGTGTCCAGCGACAGCCCGCCCACGACCGCCACCCCGATCATGGTCCGCCGGTCGGCCGCCAGCGCCGCGGCAATCACCAGCGGCGACATCAGGTCGATCTGCGTGCCCAACATCCGCCGCGGGAAATCCATGGCCGCTGCGGCGAAAGCCGTGCCCACGGTCAGCAGCCAGACACAGAGGGTGTAGACGCGGTTCATGGGAGAATCACCCACACTTCCTCGAGCTGATGCTGGCGGACGGCCAGCTGGACCCGCGCTTCCTGGTAAAGCCCCTGGTCAGCCAGCCCCCAATCCACGATCCGACCCACCAGGATCCCTTTCGGGTAAAGGCCGCCCTGGCCGCTGGTGATCACGTTTTGTCCGGCCTTGAGCGCGGCATGGCGCGAGAGAAAGGTCAGCGTGACCAGGTCGCCGCGATCGGACAGATCCTCGGCCGGAATGAGGATGCCCGTGGTCTCGCGCGTCTCCTGGATCAGCGCGGAGACGCGGCACTCGGGATCGCCCACCATGCGGACGACCGACCGCTCGGCATGGATCTGGCTGATGCGTCCGACCAGCCCCTGGGGGGTCAGCACCGGGCAGTTGACCCGCAGGCCGTCGTTGGCTCCGGCATCGATATGCAGGGTGCGCCACCAGTTGGAAGGATCGCGGCCGATCACCTGGGCCGGGCGGAGCTTCCAGGGAGCGCGCGCGGCAAATCCGGCCTGGGCGCGGAGCCGTTCGTTTTCGATCTGGAGATCGGCGGCCTCTTGGACCAGGACGCGCAGGGCCTGGTTTTCCCGCCGGAGCTGGTCCCGCTCCTGGACGAGGGTTTGCCGGGGCGCCAGGGCGTTGCCGGCCGCATCGGTCAGTTCCCGGCCGGCGTGCTCGAGCCCGAAGAGCGGGACAAATCCGGCGCCGAGGATGGATTTGGCCGGCGACGAAAACCAGAGGGGCAGGTTCCACAAACCTGTCGCCAGCGCCGCGATTGCGATAAGGGCAGCTACAAACGGCCGTTTCAACATGCTTCACCCCGACCCGGTTGGGGGGTGAACGCCTGGATCATGTCTTCGAGAAAGCGAGCCGCTTCAAGAATTGGAGCTCCTGCAGGACGCGCCCGGTTCCTTCGGCCACGGCGCTGAGCGGATCGTCGGCGATGTGGACCGGCAGGCCGGTCTCGTCGGCGATCAATCGGTCGATGCCCCGGAGCAGCGCCCCGCCGCCGGCCAGCACGATGCCCCGGTCCACGAGGTCGGCCGCCAGCTCGGGCGGACAGCGCTCGAGCGTGATGCGCACGGATTCCAGTATGCTTGAAAGCGGTTCCTTGAGGGCTTCGCGAATCTCCTCCGAACGCACCGACAATGTCTTCGGCAGCCCGGAGCTCAAATCGCGACCCTTCACTTCCATCGTCAGTTCCTGTTCCAAGGGATATGCCGAGCCGATGCGAATCTTGATCTCCTCGGCGGTCCGTTCACCAATCATTAAATTATAGGCGCGTTTCATGTGGGCGACGACGGTCTCGTCAAACTCGTCTCCGCCCACGCGCATGCTCCGGCTGAAGACGATCCCCGCCAGCGAGATGACGGCGATCTCGCACGTCCCCCCGCCGATATCCACGATCATGTTGCCCGCCGGCTCGTGGACCGGCAACCCCACCCCGATCGCCGACGCCATCGGCTGCTCGATCAGGTAGACCTCGCGCGCCCCGGCATGCATCGCCGAGTCTTTCACCGCCCGCTTCTCGACCTCGGTGATCCCCGACGGCACCGCCACGACCACCCGCGGCGCGATCAGCTGCCGGTGATGCACCTTCTGGATGAAATACCGCAGCATCGACTCCGTCACCTCGAAATCGGCGATGACGCCGTCTTTCATCGGCCGGATGGCCAGGATGTTGCCCGGGGTTCGCCCCAGCATGCGCTTGGCCTCCTCCCCCACCGCCAGCACGTTCGTCGTGCCCGCCTGAATGGCCACCACGGACGGCTCCCGCAACACGATGCCGCGGTCCCGCACGAAGACCAGAGAATTGGCCGTTCCCAGGTCAATCCCAATATCGTTGGAAAACAGCCCTTTAAGTTGTGCGAACATGACCGTTGCCTAAATCGCCTGTGATAAATAAGGAATCATTGCCCCTATGGTCAAGTGAGAACGCCTGAATCCTCGCAGCGCGTTATTCACCGCCGGCGGCCGCGCACCCCGGCGGTCCTTGCGCCCCAATGCATTCGAGGCTAACCTGCGCCCATGATTCAGGCTGAGCGTTCACCCTTTCCGTGGCTGAAGCTGGGGCTTGTCCTCGCCGTCGTGGCGGGAATTGGCCTCGCCTTGCGCCTCACCGTGTTTCGTCCCCACCCCATCGAGGTGGCCGTCTGCCGCGTCGAAAAAGGGCGCGTCGAAGACACGGTGGTGAACTCTCGAGCGGGCACGGTCCAGTCCCGACGCCGAGCCGGGATGAGCCCGGGAATCCCGGGATTGGTGGCGGAAATCCGCGTTCAGAAAGGGAGCCGAGTCAAGAAAGGGGACGTTTTATTGCGGCTCGATGATGACGAACACCAGGCTCAGGTCCAACTGGCGCAGCGCGCCCTCGAGGCCGCCACAGCCCTCGCCGAACAAGCCCGGCTCGAATCCGAGCTCGCCCAGCAATCCTGGAAACGGACCCAAAGCCTCGCCCGCGACAAGGTCATCTCCGAGATCGCGCTGGATCAGGACCAGACCCGCTCGCACTCCGCCCATGCCGCCAGCCTGGCCGCCCAAGCCCGCGCCCGCGAGGCCGAGGCCGCCCTCGAATTGGCCCGCGCCACCCTCGCCAAAACCGTCATGACCGCTCCCTTCGACGGCGTCGTGCTCGACGTCACCACCGAGACGGGCGAGTGGATCAGCCCCAGCCCGCCCGGCGTCTTCATCCCGCCGGTGGTGGATCTGATCGATCCCGACTCGCTCTACGTCAGCGCCCCGATCGACGAGGCCGATGTCGCCCGCCTCCGCCCCCGATACCCGGTGCGGATCACCCTCGATGCGTTTCGAGGGCGCTCTTTCCGTGGCGCTCTGACCTACATCTCCTCGTTCGTCGAAACCCGCCAGGAACAGAACCGGACGCTCCGCGTCGAGGCCGAGTTCGAGGAGAATCCCCTTCCCGCCAACCTGCTCCCCGGCCTGTCCGCCGACATCGAGATCATTCTCGAGGCGCGCGAACAGGTCCTCCGAATCCCCACCTACGCGTTGATCGAGGGCGATCGTGTCCTGGTCCTGCGGGAGGGCCGGCTGGCCGAGCAGAAGGTCGCCACCGGCCTTCACAACTGGAGCTTCACCGAGATCGTCTCGGGGCTGGCGGCGGGCGAGGTGGTGGTGGTCTCGCTCGATCGGCCGGAGGTCAAGGCGGGCGCGCATGCCATCGCCAAGGAGGAGAATCTCCCTGATCCAGGCTCGGGCGCTGAATCCCTGAGCCAGGGAACGAACCCTCCCCCTGCCCTCCTCCCCGCAGCCCCCGGGGCAGAGGGCGGCCGAAGGCCGGCAGAGGCTCATCCAGAAACAGAGCCATGATTCGCCTCGACGCAATCGAGCGCACATACGTGGTGGGCGGAAGCCCCGTGCGCGCCCTGAAGGAGACGACCCTCGAGATCCAGTCCGGCGAGTATGTCTCGATCATGGGTCCATCCGGCTCGGGCAAATCCACGCTGCTCCATATCCTGGGCTGCCTGGATCGGCCCAACGGCGGATCCTATCGGTTTGCGGGGCAGGAAACCGCCCGGTTCTCCGACGACGAGCTCTCCTCGCTGCGCCGCCATCGGATCGGATTCGTCTTCCAGTTCTTCCACCTGGTGCCGCGCCTGACGGCGGCCGGCAACGTCGAGCTGCCGATGGTGTTCGCCGGGATCGCACCCGAACAGCGCCGGCAGCGGGTGCAGCAGGTCCTCGAGGTGGTCGGGCTCGGCCACCGGGCTGGCCACCGTCCCGATCAGCTCTCCGGCGGCGAGCAGCAGCGGGTGGCCATCGCGCGCGCGGTGGTCATGGAACCCGCCGTGCTCCTGGCCGACGAGCCTACCGGCAACCTCGACAGCACATCCGGCCGCGAAATCGTGGAGCTGATGGAGCGAATGAACCGGCAGGGGCTCACTCTGATCGTGGTCACCCATGATCCGAAAATCGGAGATCGGGCTCGGCGCCGGATCCGGCTGGCGGACGGCCGGGTCATTTCCGACGATTCGCCATGAGGGGCCTGGATCTGATTGGATTCGCGGCGGGTGGATTGCGGGGCCACCGCCTTCGGACGATTCTATCCCTGCTGGGCGTCAGCATCGGCGTCGCTTCGGTCCTGCTCCTGACCAGCCTGGGCGAAGGCGCCCGGCTCTATGTCACCGGCGAGTTCGCTTCCCTGGGATCCAACCTGCTCATCGTCATCCCCGGCAAGACCGAGACCGCCGGCCTGGCGCCCCTGGTGAACACGGCGCCGCACGACCTTACCCTCGAAGACGGCGACGCCCTGCTGCAGCGGATTCCCGCCCTCGAGAAGATCGCCCCCATCGTCGTCGGCACCGCCCGGGCGACCGCCGCCGATCACAGCCGGGAGATCACCCTGCTGGGCGCCACCTACGACGTGCTCGAGATTCGCCATCTCCAGATGGCCAGCGGACGTTTCCTCCCCCGCGAGCAGCCCCGGGCCGCGGTGTGCGTCCTCGGCGCCGGAGCCGCGCGCGAGCTGTTTCCCCAGGAGAACCCCTTGGGCCGATGGGTTCGAATTGGCGACTGGCGGTTTCGCGTGATCGGCATCCTGGCTCCCCGGGGCACGTCGATGGGGATGGACATGGACCAGGTCATCGAGATCCCCGTCGAGACCGCCCTGCGCGTGTTCAACCGCAGCGGCCTGTTTCGAATCCTGGCCGAGGTCGGCTCGCATCGGGACCTGAAAAGGGCCCAGGAGGAGATGCGGCAAATCCTGCGCGAGCGCCACGCCGGCCAGGAGGATGTCACGATCATCACCCAGGACGCCGTGCTGAGCTCGTTCAACCTTATCCTCCGCGCCCTGACGGCCGCCCTGGCGGGCATCGCTGCCATCTCGCTGGGTGTCGCCGGCCTGGGCATCATGAACGTTATGCTGGTCTCCGTATCCGAGCGCGCCCGGGAGATCGGCCTGCTCAAGGCCATCGGAACCACCCATGCCCAGGTCGTCTCCGTGTTTCTCGTCGAAGCCGCGGTCCTTTCCACCGCCGGGGGCATCCTCGGTCTGATCGTCGGCCTGGCCGCCGGCCATGGCCTCGAGCGGCTCTATCCCGATTTCCCCATCCATTGTCCATCCTGGGTGATCGGGGCCGCCCTCGCCGTCTCCACGTCGGTCGGCCTTCTTTTCGGCATCCTCCCGGCACGCCGCGCCGCCCGGCTCAATCCCGTCGAGGCGCTCATGAGGCGAAAGGCATGAGCGCGTTCGACATCTTCAAGCTGGCCGTGCAATCGCTCTGGTTCCATCGCCAACGCTCCTTTCTCACCACGCTCGGCATCCTGATCGGCATCGCCTCGGTGATCCTCCTGACGTCCATCGGAGAGGGCACGCGCTCTTACGTGCTCTCCGAATTCACCCAGTTCGGCGCCAACCTGATCGCGATCAATCCGGGTCGGATCGAAACGTCGGGCGCCCCGGGCGCCCTGGGCGTCACGGTCCATCCGCTGACGATCGAAGACGCCGAAGCCATCGACCGGATCCCCGGCGTCGATCGCGTCGTCCCCTCCGTCGTCGGCGCCGCCCCCGTCGAGCACGCCGGCAAGACCCGCAATGTCTTCGTCTACGGCGTCACGGCCGCCATGCCCGACGTGTGGCGGATTCGCGTTCGGGCTGGGCGATTTCTGCCCGCGCTGGATGCGCGGGACGGCGCGCCGGTGGCCGCCCTCGGACCCACCCTTAAGCGCGAGCTGTTCGGCCCCGAGAACTGCCTCGGACGCCATGTGCGCATCGGCGGAGAACGGTTCCTGGTGATCGGCCTCATGGAATCCAAAGGCCAGATCCTGGGCATCGACATCGATGACAGCGCCTATATCCCGGTCGCGCGGGCCCAGCGCCTCTTCAATCGCGATCACCTCCACGAAATCGACATCACCGTCGCCAACTCCTCCCTCATCGAGACCGTTGTGGACCGAATCGAATCCGTATTGACCGAACGCCACAACCGCGAGCGCGACTTCACCGTCACCACCCAGAGCGGCATGCTCGAGAGCCTCGATCGCATCATCCGGATCGTCAGCCTCGCTGTCGGCGGGATCGGCGCCATCTCCCTCCTGGTCGGATCGATCGGCATCCTGACGATGATGTGGATTTCGGTCAACGAGCGGACCTCGGAAATCGGGCTGGCTCGCGCCATCGGCGCGACCTCTCGCCAGATCCTCATGCTGTTCTTGAGCGAGGCGGCCCTGATCTCGACCCTGGGCGGTGTTCTGGGCCTGGCGGCGGGCATGGGGGCGGGCCATCTGTTGCGCCTGTACGTGCCCGCCCTGCCCGTCAAGACCCCGCCGGAATACGTGGTCCTGGCCCTGGCGATCAGCTTCCTGGTAGGGCTCGCCAGCGGCCTGCTCCCCGCCCGCCGTGCCGCCCGCCTCGATCCCGTGGCCGCCCTGGCCGCCGAGTAGCCGCCCCCTGGTTCCGTAGCCGCCGACGCGAGGAGGCGGACCCGAACCTTCCGCCTCGCGCTCCTCGGCCGTCGGCTCGGCGATCCGGAACGGCCGCCCCGCCATTCGATCGGCAAAATGTTTTGTCTTCCGGCCTCATGCAGATTAGGGTCTGTGCGAAAATTAATTCCGATTTTGCTGGAGGGGATTGGGCGGGCTGGCAAGGCGCGACGAGCGAGCATACCCGCGCGGTCTGTGAGCGAGGAGCAACACAGCCAGGCCGCCCAAGGCCCCCAGCCCGCAGGGGCGGGGCGGCGCTCCCGCCAAAATCGGAAGTAATTTTTGCACAGACCCTTAATACACCCGGCTATGGACTGGCTGATGGACCTCCTGCTGATCCGAGGCAAGCTCTTGGGCATCGAATGGCATTTCTGGAAGATCGTGGGATGGCTTGGCAACCTCACGTTTACTTCCCGATTCCTCGTGCAATGGTACGCCACCGAACGGCGCAAACAGGTCATCGTTCCCGTCGCCTTCTGGTGGCTCAGCCTCGCAGGCGCCTTCCTCCTGTTCTGCTACGCCCTCTTCTACCAGCGCGACTCGGTTTTCATTTTCGCTTACGCCTTCACCTGGATCCCTTACATCCGCAATCTCGTCATTCACAAGCGCCACCTGGCTGCCCACCACGATTGTCCCGATTGCCATTGGCCATGCCCTCCCCCCTCCCGCTATTGCTCCCAGTGCGGCCACCGGCTGCCTGCTCATTAAAACCTTCCCTCGCGTTCTTCCCGATGGCATAATATTAACCATGCCGTTCAAATCTCTCGGCTTGCCAGAGCGAATCCTCCAAGGAGTTCGGGCGGCGGGTTACACCGATCCGATGCCCATTCAGCTCCGCGTCATCCCGCTGTACCTCGGCGGCGCCGACATCATCGGCTGCGCCCAGACCGGCACCGGCAAGACCGCTGCATTCGCCCTGCCGATCCTCTCCCTGCTCGGGCCGCATCAGCCCCGCCATCGAGTCCTGGTGCTCGAGCCCACCCGGGAGCTGGCCGCCCAGGTCGAAACCGCGTTTCGCGATTTAGCCCGTTTCACCGACCTGTGCGTCGCCGTCATCTACGGTGGCGTCGGTTACGGACGCCAAAACCAGGCCTTGAAAGAGGGCGTCGATATTCTCGTCGCCACCCCGGGCCGGCTTCTCGACCACCTCCGCCAAGGCAATTGCCGGCTCGACGCCGTCCGCCACGTCGTCCTCGACGAGGCCGACCGCATGCTCGATATGGGCTTCCTCCCCGACGTGCGGCGGATCCTCGAGAAATGCCCGCGCGAGCGCCAGACCTCCCTCTTCTCCGCCACGATCCCGCCCCAGATCGAGTCCCTCATCTCCTGGGCGATGAAAAAGCCGCAAACGATCGAGATCGGTGTCCGGCGGTCCCCGGCTGAAACCGTCAAACACGTCATCTATCCCGTGGCCGAATCCCAAAAGTCCGACCTCCTCCTCGAGATCCTCAAGCGCATCAATTACGACTCGGTGATCGTCTTTTGCCGCACCAAGGACCGCGCCGACCGCATCGCCAACCTCCTGAAACGAAATCAACACGCCGTCACCGTCCTCCATTCCAACCGCACCCAGAGCGAGCGGGAGCTGGCCCTGCGCGGCTTCCGGGACGGCCGGTTCGAGGTGCTGGTCGCCACGGACATCGCCGCCCGCGGCCTCGACCTGGTCGAGGTCAGCCATGTCATCAATTTCGATGTCCCTCAGCATCCCGAGGATTACGTGCATCGCATCGGACGCACGGGCAGGGCCATGGCCGCCGGCGACGCCTTCACCCTGATGGTCGCCGAAGACGCCTCCCATATCTTCGCCATCGAACGATTCATCGGCCAGAAAATCCCGAGGCAGAAGCTCGACGCCTACTCGTACGATTACACCGCCCTGTTCGAGCAAGACCGCCCGGGCGCGCCCGCCGGCTACCCCGGAAAAGTCCGCGCGGTCCGCCTCAGCGGCGGCTATTACTGCGGCCCTGCCCGCCGCCGCCGCCGCTAGCATCATCATCTGAAAGCCTCCTTGTGACATGCGCGTCCATCTCAAGCTGTTGGCGTTGGTTCTTTGCGCCGCATTCATGCCGAAGTCATCGGTTCCCGCGCAGCGACAGATGGAATCGCTTTCGCGCGGATTGGTGGCCGCGCGCCTTCCGGAAGGGGGCGTGTTTGTCTCCTGGCGGCTGTTCGGAACCGATCCGGCCGGCCTCGCGTTCAACCTCTACCGCTCCACCGGCAGCAGCGCGCCACTCAAGGTCAATCCCGAGCCGATCACGGGCCCGACCTGCCTGATCGACGCCGAGGCGCCGCCAGGCCAGGCGCTGGAATATTCCGTCCGAACGGTCCGGCAAGGCCGGGAATCGCACCCGTCCGCACCGGCGCGCGTTTGGGACCGCCCTTTCCTCGAAATCCCCATCCAGCCCCTTCCCGATTACCGCCCCGGCGACGCATCGGTCGCCGATCTCGATGGTGATGGCGAATATGAACTCGTGGTGCACCAGGTCTCGCGCGGCCGCGACAACTCATTTGCAGGCATCACTGGGACGCCCGTTCTGGACGCTTATGAACTCGATGGCACCCTCCTCTGGCGCATCGACCTGGGTATCAACATCCGCGAAGGCGAGCATTACACCCAGTTCATGGTCTGCGACCTCGACGGTGACGGCCGGGCCGAATTGGCATGCAAAACCGCCGACGGCACCCGGGATGGCGCCGGCAAGATCCTCGGTGACCCGGCCAAGGACTGGCGCATTCGCCAGGAAAATAGCCGCCGATTGGGACGCATCCTCGATGGCCTGGAATTTTTCACCATCTTCGACGGCCGGACCGGCGCCGCGCTGAAGACCGTGGACTATATCCCCCGCCGGGATCCGATCAATGGCTGGGGCGGCATCGGCGGCAACGGCGGCAATGACGATTACGGCAACCGATGCGATCGCTTTCTGGCCTGCATCGCCTATCTCGATGGCCAGCGGCCCAGCGTGGTCATGTGCCGCGGCGTTTACGGACGCACGGTCATCGCGGCTTGGGACTGGCGCCAGGGGACCCTGACCAACCGCTGGATCTTCGATTCCGGCATCAGCTACCCGCCTTTCGAAAATGCATCCCCGTTCTCCGGCATGGGCGGCCACTCCATCTCGGTTTCGGACGTCGACGGCGACGGCAAAGACGAGATCGTCTATCACGCCATGACCATCGACGACAACGGCAAGGGGCTCTACTCGACCGGCCGGCGCCATGGCGATACGATGCACCTGGGCGATTTCGATCCCGATCGGGCCGGTCTCGAGCTGTTCCTCATCACCGAAAACGAGGACGATACGGTGCGGTTCCAGACCCCGGGTGCGGGCCTCCACGACGCCCGCACCGGCCAGCCCATCTGGACTCACAGCCCCGGCATCGACGTGGCAGCCGGCATGGTCGCGGATATCGATCCGCGTCACCGCGGCTGCGAAGCATGGGGCGGCCCGGGAGGATTGCGGGACGCTCGCGGCCAGGTCATCGGCCCGGCCCCTCGATCGACCCGCTGGGCCATCTGGTGGGACGGCGACCTCCTCCGCGAACTCCTCTCCGGCGCCACGATCACGAAATGGAACTGGAACCAAGGGATCGAGGAGCGGCTCTTCCAGGCTGATGGCTGGAGCCGCTCCCGCGCCCCCACGCTCGCCGCCGATCTCCTCGGCGATTGGCGCGAGGAAGTCATCTTCCCATCGCCCGACGGCCGATCGCTGCGCCTGTATACCACCACGATCCCCACCCCCCATCGACTCCCCACCCTCATGCACGATCCCCAATACCGACTCGCTGTCGCTTGCCAAAACGTGGTCTATAACAAGACGCCTCAGCCCGGATTCTACCTCGGCGACGGCATGGCGCCTTCTCCGAGTCCATCCGCCCGGTTGCGGTAGGTTCAGTCTGGCAATCGGGCGGCATTGGTGTATGCTAATGGTCAGTCCGCCTATGAAATCTCTCCGTGTGGTCCTTGGCTTGGCTGGCGTTGGACTGGTTGTCCTGGTGTTGTGGGCAAGTCACCAGCAAGCCGATCGTTTGGCGCGTGAGCTCGCCACCGAGCGAGCCTCTTGGGAATCCGAGAGGTCACAATTCCATAATGCATTGAACCAGGCGCGCGCCGGACGCGCGGCCGGACCGATTGCCCCAAGATCCAATCCGCCGCCGCCGCCGACTGCTGTTGCGGACGATCCCCAGGCGCTTCTGAACCAACTGATCGCTCTGCCGATCAAGCCGGGTCAAACCCGCGCCGCTCGGCACGCATTGGCGCTGCTGGACCAACTCGCGCAAGCAGGGCCATCCGCGCTGCCGGCCATCCGCCAGTTCCTGGCGACCGGCCAGGACGTCGCCTACGAATCCCTCGGCGGCAAAGGCCCTCGAGACATCCGATCGCTCACCGACGCCCTCGTTCCAGCCTCGCTGCGATTTGCGCTCTTTGACGTCGCGCGCCAGATTGGCGGCACCGATGCGGAGAACCTGCTGGCAGAAAACCTCGGCCGCTCAACCCGAGGCATCGAAGTGGCTTATCTCTCCCAGGCTCTCGATGAGCTTGCGCCGGGGCAATATCAGACCCTCGCTCTGGAAACCGCCCGCACACTGTTGTCCGGGAATTCCACGCCGGACCGCTTGGACCGCGACTATCTCTTTGGCGTTCTCCGGCGCTTCAACGATCCATCCTATGTGCCCGATGCTCAAGCACAGCTGGTGCAGGCGGATGGCCGGCTGGATGTAAGCGCGTTGCGATATTTGCAGCAAACCCTCGGCCCGCAAAGCGTCGCCCTCGCCGCCCGCACGTACCAGGACAACCGGATCACCGAACTCGGCAGCAAGGAACCCTTGGCGCGGCTGGCTCTGGCTTATGTGGGAACGGATCTCCAGGCCGCCGAATTGTTCCACACGGCAGCGCTCGATCCGTCGCTCACGCCGGACCAGCGCCGCAATCTCATCGAGGACTTGAACCAGGATGGCTTGATCAATCGGAAAATTCCGACACCCGAGGATCTCCCGATCGTCGCCCAACGTTATGCCCTGACCCAGGCGTATCTGACGAAGGACTATGTCTTGAACGATCAATTGTTGAGCGCGGCATTCCGGGAAGCGGACAAGGATCTGCGCAATCTCCTCGATGCCGCGGCCGCTGCCGCCGCAAAGGCCAATCCTGCCCCTCCCAAACCGTAATCCCCGAATTGCGCCAAAAGTTTTGTTACCTGGGAGGGGATTGAAAGAGCTGCAAAAGCATACGTTGCGCCAAAAGTCGGGTTACC
>CAYWIM010000065.1:0-27344 GCA_964458325.1 uncultured Verrucomicrobiota bacterium | reverse complement strand
AGCCGAAAGGTAGGGCGGCCACTCCGTGGACGCCGCCTGGATGGCTGCAAGCTCACCGCCCGGCGCGCGGCGGAGCGCGCGCCCTGAAATTCCAGTTGCGCGCCGAACATATACATATATATTATCCCGATCATGAGTAATAATGATGATAATAAACGTAATGTTTATAACAAATATCGCTTATAACTTGTGACCGTGTCCAAAAAAACCATAACCCTATCACGAAGGAGATTCTCATGAACCATACCCTGAAGCCGTTGCGGACCCTGGCCGGTTTGGTCGCGGTCGCCGCTGTTCTGTGGCTGGCGCTTCCCACCTCGAACGCCGGCCCGGGCACTCCGCCCGTCGGGATCGGCATCCCCGCGGAGCTGCAGAGGCTCGAGGCCAAGCTCGACCGCCTGGTCGATGTCGTTCCGATCCTCGCCAAGCTCGAGGCGAAGCTCGACCGGCTGGAAGCCAAAGTCGACCGGCAGGAAATCGTCGTGCCGGTGCTCGAGAAACTCGAGTCCAAGCTCGATTACCTCGAGGTCAAGCTCGATCAGTCAACTGGCGGCGGATCGACTGGCGGCGGGACCGCAGGAGCGCTGGCGCTTCTCGAGGCCAAGCTCGACCGATTGGAGGCCAAGATCGACCAGAGTCCGGACCCGGTGAGGAACCTGGCGATCCGGCTCGAGCAGCTCGAAGCCAAGCTCGATCTGCTGGTTCACTCGCCGGCGGGCAACTGATGCTCGATGCGCCTCTCTCGATCCCTCTCGAGAGGCGTCCGCGCACGGGCGCGGGCGCCTCTCTCTGGACTCGAAAACCCCTCTATGCAACGGATCCCACTTGAACTCGCGCCGGGTTGGCTCCTCCGCTGCGGCATTCTCCTGGCCCTGGTTGCGGCCGGAGCAGGATGCCAAACTGCACGCACGCCTCCGGCGGCCGATCTTCAGGCGTCCGAATCGCCCGACCCCGAAGCCGTCCGTCTGGTCGAGCAGTTCCGCGCCAGTTACCCGGAGCGGCGCGCGGCCGCCCAATCGCTGATCGATCGGGGCGAGTCCGCGGTGCCTGCCCTGATTGCGGCCTCGCGCGATCCGGATCCCATGGTGCGATGGGAAGCGGTCAATACCCTGGGCTATATCCGATCGCCGCGATCGATCCCCGCCGTGCTCGAGCGCGTGCTCGAAGATCCCGACGTCCATGCCCGATGGCGGAGCATCTGGTCGCTGAACAGCATCAATGACGGGACCGTTCCCGGCCTGCTCCGCCCACACCTGTCCGCTCCGGATCCCCGGCGGCGATGGAATGCGGCAGTCGCCCTGAGCGTTTTGGGCGGCCAGGATGCCATTCCGATTCTGCACGAAGGATTGAAGCACCCCGACCCTTTCACCCGCTGGGAAGCCGCCAATGGATTGGGAGCAACCCACGACTCGCGCACTCCGCGCCTTCTGGCCGACGCTTTGGATGACAGCCCGACGGATGTGCGGCAGGAGATCGCCTTGTCCCTGGGAAGGATCGGGGGGCCTGCGGCGCTGCCGGGCCTGGCCCGAGCCCTGAACGATCCCGCCTCCGAGGTCCGCTGGCGGGCTGCCATGGCCTTGGGCCGCCTCCAATCTCCCGACGCCCGGGCCCTGCTCGAAGCCCGCCAGCAGATCGAGTCGGACGCCATGGTCAGGGAAAACCTCGAAGCGAGCCTCAAGCGATTGAGCGCGGCGTGATAAGAAAATCGGGGTTGGAGAGATCGGCCAATCGGATAGGATGATGGCATGAATCATCGAAGGCTGCATCTCGCGTTGGGGTTCGCGCTATGGCTGGCGGGACTCGTTGCGTTGGCTTGGCCTGCCTCGACCCTGGCTGCCGACCGGCTTCCCAATGTCATTCTGATCTTCCTGGACGATTCCGGGTGGGGGGATTTCCGGCCGTTTGCGCCCACGGCCTACCCGACGCCCAATGTCGATCGCCTCGCGCGCGAAGGCTGTTGTTACGACCATTTCTACGTGCCGCAGGCGGTTTGCTCGGCATCGCGGGGGGCCCTGATGACCGGCTGCTACCCGGGCCGAACGAAGGTCTTCGGCGCCCTGGGGCCTCGCGCCCGCGGGTTGGATCCCAAGTTCGCCACCCTGGGGGAGGTCCTCCGCCACCGAGGCTATGCCACGGCCGTGTTCGGCAAATGGCACCTCGGCGACCAGCCTGATACCCGCCCGCCCGCCCGCGGCTTCGACGAATCCGCCGGCCTGATGTACTCGAACGACATGTGGGAGTTTCATCCCGAGAATCCCAAACACTGGAGCCAATGGCCTCTCCAGTTCTGGGACAATGGCCGGATCACGATCGAACGGGTGACCAAGGAGCATCAGCCCATGCTGACGACCTGGTACACGGAGCGCGCCGCGAGCTTCATCCAGCGAAACAAAGACCGCCCCTTCTTTCTTTACCTGCCGCACTCGATGCCGCATGTGCCGCTCTTCTGCAGCGAGAAATTCCGGGGGAAATCCGGGGCGGGCCTCTATGGAGACGTGATGATGGAGCTGGACTGGTCCGTGGGGCAGGTGATGGCAGCCGTGCGGGCGGCCGGCATCGAGGAGCACACGCTGATGATCTTCACCTCCGATAACGGCCCGTGGATCTCCTATGGCAATCACGCCGGCAAGACGCCGTTCCGCGAGGCCAAGGGAACCGGTTTCGACGGCGGCATCCGCAGCGCCTGCATCATGAAGTATCCCGGGCGGATCGCGGCGGGGTCGCGGTCGCAGAGCGCCTTCGGTTCGATCGATATCCTGCCGACATTGGCTCACCTGGCCGGCGCGCCGCTTCCGAAGAATCCCATCGACGGCTCCAACGTCTGGGATCTGATTGCCGGGCGCGAGGGCGCCCGAAACCCGCATGCCGGCTATTTCTTTGGGACCGGCAATCAATTCGAAGGCGTGATCAGCGGAGACGGGCGCTGGAAGCTGCATCGGCCCCATTCCTACCGCACGCTGGTCGAACCTGGGCAGGATGGGGCGGCGGGCAAATACCGAGCCGAATCGATCGACTGGGCCTTGTTCGATCTCGGCACGGATCCTCTGGAGAAGCGCAATGTGATATCGGATCACGCCGACGCGGCTGCTCGGCTGCGGTCTTTGGTCGAGCAACACGCCCGGGAGTTCTACCCGTGACGGGAACCATCGAGATCGGCGCGGCAGCAATCGAAAGTCGCAGGCTGCAACTCCCAGGGGGCCGTCTGAAGCAGGGAACTGTCTGATCCTGGCGACCTTCCCTTCGATCGCGAATCGGAGTTCAGCTCTCGAAATAGACGCCGGCCTGCGTGAGGGCCTGGCGCAGCGCTGGATATTTCAGGTCGCGCGAACCGAGGTTCCGGGCGGCGCAGAGGGCCGCGCCGGTCCCGGCGCCCTGGCCCTGGCCCATGCAGCAGACCGTGTTGCGCGTGGACATGTGGGCGTCGTGGTTCGAGGTGATCATCATGCCGCAGGCATAGAGGTTCTCGATGCCTTGGACGCACAGGGCCCGGTAAGGGATGCCGTAGGTGCCGCCATTCTTCACCTGGTATCGCGGGGCGGAGTCGTGGAACCCGTATACCATGACCTCATCGTCGAAATGCCGGCCTTCGAGCACGTCCGGCAGCGTGATGTCGTAGTCGCACTCGATCCGCCGACCTCGCCGGATGCAGAGCCGCGGGCTAGTTCGGGCCATGAAGGCCTTCTCGCAGCCGGGGACGAACTTGCGGAACAGCTCGACCGCCTGGGCCATCCGACGGCGGATCTCGAGTTCAGCTTTGGCGACTTCGTCCCGGTTCGTCGGGCTCACCGGCATCTTGAGGTTGCACTTGATGAACATCAGATAATTGTCGTGGACGGTTGTGGTGATCATGCCCATGCCAATGGCGCGCGCTGCTTCGGCCATGCCCGGCACACTCACCGACTCGGCGCCGGCGCGGACGATCTGATCGGGCTGGCCGCTCCGCATGCCTCGGGCCAGCTGGCCGGACGCCCGGTTCGCCTCGAGAAACGCATGGTATTTGTCGATGTCCACATTCCCGATCCCCACGCTGTTGCAGACCGGATAGTCGTTCGGCTCCTGGTATTTGGCGCCGGCGTAAGAGGCCAGATCGCCGTAGGCGGTGCAATCCACGAACGATTTCGCCTGGAACACCTCGCGTCCGGACCGGCTCTCGACGATCACGCCTCGGATGCGCGAGCCGTCCATGATGATCCCGGCCAGCAGGGTGTTGACACAGACGAACACGCCCGCCTCGACCAGCATCTCGAACGTGACAAGCTTGTACAGCTCCGTGTCGATCGCCGTGCAGACGGAGTCGTAATTGTAGCCCCGGATCATTTCCGCATGGCCGGAACAGCCTCCCACCCGCATGAGCCGATCGATGATCTCCTGCGGGATTCCTCGGACCACCTGGCGCCTGGCGACTCCGGGAAAGGCCTTCCACAGATTGTAAAAGCTGTGCAACGCGGTGCCGCCCTCGGTCACGGTCCCGCCCGGGTAGCCCTTGGCCTCGATCAGGACCGTGCTGGCTCCCTGCCGGGCTGCGGCGATGGCCGCCACGACACCCGCCGTACCCGCTCCGGCCACCGCCACGTCGAATTTTCGGATCGGCAACCGCCGGGCGGGCTCCTCGTAATAATCTCGGGCACCCCCTGTTTCCGCGGAGCCGCCGTGGGCCAGCCCGGCGCCCATGCCCATGCCTGCCGCCAAAATCCCTTTCGAGAACTCGCGCCGATTCCATAAGGATGGGTGTCTCATGTGAGACAGCCTATCATCCCGACGGTCCGGAGGCGATGCCCAATTTTTGCGGGGGAATCGGTTCGACAGATCGCTCCGGTCATGCCTTGAATCTTCCATGGCTATACAGAGCGTCCTAAGTCCACAACGCCGGGTCAGGGGACCCGGTCAGAATCGTGCAGCAGGCCGCGTGCCCTCACGCGGCGGGACTTATGTCGCTGCGTATAACCGCTGCATCGACATGCTCGTTCTCGCACTCATCGCCACGATGTGCTGTGCACAACCGTTGCCGGCTCGGCAGCCCATCGTCTTGCCCAGCCCGCAGCCGTTCCCTTCCGTGGCGGCCACACCCGAGGAATTGGCGCGGCTCCGCGCGGCCTGGCAAGGCGCGGGACCGGCGCATGCCGCCGTGGCGCGGCGGGTCTCCGAGGCCAACGAGGCCCTTCAGACGGAGGTGGCGTTCCCCCCTGAGGGCGGCCACCACAACCAGTGGTATCAATGCGAGTCGTGTCAATTGGCACTCGAAACCGTCGATGCCAAACACCATCGCTGCCCGAAGTGCAAGCGGATCTACACCGGGTTCCCCTACGACAACGTGGTTTACAGCAGGATCCACCACCGCTTGACGCAGGATTTATCGTCCTGCGCCTGGGCCTATGCGCTGGCCGGGGACGAGCGGCACGCCCGCCGGGCGCGCGAGATTCTGACCGGATACGCGCGGCGTTATAGCGAATACCCTTATCACAGCGCGAACATGGGGAAGGCGACCGACCCGGCCAGCCGATCCGGCGGCCATGTGTTCGAGCAAACGCTCAACGAGGCGAGCTGGATCCTGGATGTCTGCGAGGCGTATGACCTGGTCCGGGAATCGTGCGTGTTCTCCGCCGAGGATCACCGGGCGATCCGGGAGGATCTCCTCCTGAAGGTCTTCGAGAACGTCGCCAAGCACAAAGCGGGCAAAAGCAACTGGCAGACATACCACAACGCGGCCTTCATGATGATCGGAGGAGTGCTCGATCGAGCGGATCTCGTCCGGCAGGCGATCGAAGATCCGAAAAACGGCTTCGACTACCAGATGCGGGCCTCGGTGTTGCCGGGAGGCATGTGGTACGAGAACTCATGGTCTTATCATTTCTACACGCTCGCGGCAGTCGATCGGATCGTCGAGACCGCTCGGAGGCTCGGGATCGAGCTGGATTCGGCGCCTCAGGTTCGAGAGATGTTCGCGGTGGCGCTGGATTATCGAATGGCGGACGGCGCCCTGCCGCGGTTCGGGGATGCCACCACACCCCGGATCCCCGGCGAGCGCTTCGAGGCGGCCTATCACCGATGGCGGGAGCCCGCATTCCTGGCTCTCTTGCCCGAAGGCCCCACCTGGGATTCCGTGCTTTACGGGCGCGCCGAAAGACCGGTCCAGGAACCGGGCGATCTCCGAAGCGCCCTCAAAACCGCCGCCGGCCATGCCATCCTGCGTGCCGGGACAGCCACCGCGGCCTTCACCTTCGGGCCATTCGGCGGGTTTCACGGCCATTTTGACAAGCTCTCTTTCGTCTATTTCAGCGACGGCATCGAGCTGGGCTACGATCCCGGGCGCGCGCACAGCCAGGCCTACCGGCTCCCGGTGCATAGGAACTGGTACCGGGCGACGATCAGCCACAACACGGTCGTCGTTGACCGGGCCTCTCAGGAAGGCGCCGAAGGCCAATCCGAGCTGTTCACGAGCGGGCCGGACCTCGCCGCGGCTGCCGCCCGCATCGATCGCGCCTACCCGGGAATCATCCACCGGCGGCTGCTCGTCTTGCGTCCGGGCTTTCTGGTCGTGGCCGACGTGCTGGCCTCGACCGACGGCAAGCCGCACACCTTCGATTGGCTCTATCACAACCGCGGGGAAGCCATCGACTCTCCAGCCGCGACCCGGAATGCCCCGGCGCCGGAAGGACAAGGATTCGAGTATGTCAGCGACATCCGGCGCGGAACGAGCGGCGAGCCGATTCGCGCGGTGGTGGCCATGGACGCTGGCCGGGTCCGCATCCTGTTGAACGGCGAGGCTGGAACGGATGTGCTGGTCGGGACGGGGGTGGGCGAGTCAGTGCTCGACCGTGTGCCGATGCTTGCCGCCACGCGCCGAGGCCAGAGCGCCTGCTTCGCCGCCGTCATCGACCCTGCAACGAAAGGCCAGGCCGATGAAGTCAACGCGGTCGAAATCCAGCCCCACGAGACGAGCGGCTATGTCATTCGCGTGCGCCTGAGCAACGGCGCCCAGGAGCTCTTCGCCTACGATCCAACGGGCAACAGGCGCGCCGTCGCGGGCGTCGAGACGCAGTCCAAGCTCCTCTGCCTGTGGCAGGAATCCCAGAAACCGGCTCGGATATTGGCGGAGGCAAAAGAGTGACTGGGCTTCCCTTGGGAAGGCGGGGACCTATTCTCTGCCCGATGAACCGCACACGCATCGCCGCCATCCTGGCCCTTGGATTGAGCGTTGTCAGGCCCGCCGGGTTCGCCGGCGAGGCTTCACCCGCAGCGTCGAGCCCCCGGATGCTATGGGCCGATTCGAGCCGGAATGGCCGCCCGTTTTCCAAGGATCCGGCGGTGATCGAGTTTGGGGGGCGCTATCTGCTCTACTATTCGATGCCGCCATCGACGAACCAGGCGCTGCCCGCCGGCTGGGCCATCGGCATCGCCGAGAGCCGCGATCTATTGAGCTGGACCAAGGCAGGGGAGCTGCTGCCGGCCCAGGAGTGCGATCGCCGCGGCTTGTGCGCGCCCGAGGCGATCGTGATCGAGGGGAAGGTCCATCTCTTCTATCAGACCTACGGCGGCGGCGCGCTGGACGCCATCTGCCACGCCGTGTCGGATGACGGGCTGCAATTCACTCGCGATGCGTCGAATCCGGTGTTTCGTCCGGCTGGCGATTGGACCAGCGGCCGTGCGATCGATGCGGAGGTGTTTCCGCTGGGGGGCGAGCTGCTGCTCTACTTCGCGACCCGCGATCCGGAGATGAAGATCCAGATGCTGGGAGTGGCCAGCGCGGAGCTGAGATCGGATTTCAGCCGCGCGGCCTGGAGACAGCGCTGCTCGGGTCCGATCCTGAAGCCGGAGCTGCCGTGGGAGAGGAGATGCGTTGAGGCGCCCTCGCTGATCCGGCGGGGCGGCATGCTCTACATGTTCTACGCCGGCGACTACAACAACGAACCCCAGCAGATCGGCTGCGCCGCCAGCGAGGACGGCATCCGCTGGAGGCGGCTGTTTGCGGATCCGCTCATCCCAAACGGCGCGCCGGAAGACTGGAATGCGAGCGAGACCGGTCACCCCGGCGTGTTCGAGACAAGGGACGGCCGGACGTTTCTTTTTGTGCAAGGCAACCGGGACCGGGGCCGCACCTGGTTCTTGTCCTGCTACGAGATCGGGTGGGACGCGGAACGCCCGTTTGTCCTGTGGGATTCGGACAAGTTCCCTATGAAACCTCTTCCGTCCGCATCGGCAAACCAGTGAGGGCATGCTCACTGCAGATGTTGTGGTATGACGCGTTCAGCGCTCGGATCGAGACGAACCATGGGGTGAATCAGAACGTGAAAGGCGCGCGCATCGCGCGCGAGCGCAGCCGGTTGGCCTCGGGGTCGCCAGCGAACTCGGCCTGGCGCAGGTCGAGCTTCAGGTTCCGCTTCAGTTGCCCGCAGATGTCGGCGGCCAGGCAGATGTTCATGGATTGGCACATGACATCGGGGTTCGCCGCCGCCGGCCGGCGCGAGCGGACGCAATCGAAGAAATCGCGCGCGTGGTTCAACTGCCGCCGGGTCCGGCCCGTGTATTCGGCCAGCACCTTATGGTAATCAAGCAGCAGCGCCGGCGAGGAGACGTCGGTCCGCGAGTAGCCGTCGGCGGCCGCGGCCCATCCTTCGGCGCCATCGAACCGCTCGCCGCAGGCCCCATGCCAGAACTCGCACGGCTCCCAAACTGAGCCGCTCACCCGGTAGAGAACCAGCTTCACCCCATTGGACAAGCGCGTCACCATCGTCGCGTCCGGCCCTGCATATTCGAACTCGATCGAGGAGACGCTGGACATATCGAGCCCGGCCAGGGCCTGGGCGACCGTGTGCGCGCCCCACATGGCGACATCGGTAGCGAAATCGAAATAGTGATACCACCCTGCGCCATTGACGTAGCCGCTGTGATAGGGCCGCCAGGGACACGGGCCGAGCCACGCATCCCAGTCCAGCTCGTCCTTGGGCGGCTCCGGTTCTTCGGGGAGCCAGTCGAGGCGCATCCCATCCCGCCATCGAATGTCGGCATAGACCGTATGGATCGGGCCCAATCGGCCGGATCGAGCCAGCTCGATGGCGAACACATGATGCGGCTCGCTGAGCCGCTGGGCGCCGGTTTGATAGACCCGGCCATACCGGCCGGCGGTCTCGACGACCATCTGCCCCTGGGCCATTGTGAGACAGGCCGGCTTCTCGCAATAGACATCCTTGCCCGCCCGCATCGCCATCACCGAAGCCAGCGCGTGCCAGCGGTCCCCCGTCGCGATCAGCATCGCGTCGACATCCGCCCGCTCGGCCAGAAGCTGCCGCAGATCGCCGTAAGCGGCGCAATCCTTGTTGCCATATTTGCCATCCACGGCGTTCTTGGCGGCCTCGCGCTTGCTCTTGACGACATCGCAGACGGCAACCCACTGCACATCCGGCTCGTTCAGCATCCAGGTTAAATCGTAGGAGCCGCGCCCGCCCATTCCAATGCCGCCCATCAAAATGCGCTCGCTGGGCGCGACAGTCCCGTCACGCCCGAGGGCGGACGCGGGAACACAGGAAGGGAATGCCAGGGCGCCTGCCGCCTGCATTGTTTGGGCGAGGAATTGGCGCCGCGTCAGTGGGATGCTCGTGCCGCTGTTCATGGGGTGTTTTGATTTCTTTCCCATCATATGGCCGCTGTCACTCCGATCAAGCTCGAAGAGATAGGGCGGCTACAGGCGGAACTCCTCGGCGGTCTTGGCCTGGAGCCGCTCGGCGGCGGTGGGCAGCCCGGACGGGAACCACTGGCGGAGCTGCCGGCTGCGCTCGACCATTTTCGCGAGCGAGATCAGCGGCGGCAAGGAGCGGAATCCTTCGCCCTCGGGCAGGTCGAGCTCGAGGTCTGGCGCCGCGGAGTCATGGACTCCGCAGGAGCCGGACAAAGGTTTCGTAGAGTTCTCGGGACCCATATTTCAGGAAGAGCTGTTCGTAATGCGGATCGCGCACGTTCAGCGAACGAGGCGGATGGTGGCCTGCCGCACCGAGAAGCAATCGTCTCCCGAAAAGACGAGATGCAGCGTCCGGCCATCGCGGCTCATCCATTTCGCGGGGAAATCGCCATGCTCCCCAGGACCAACGTCCCATGGATCCGCGAAGAACGCCGTCGTCCACGGGCCCCATGGCTCCGGCGCGTCGTAGACGCCGAAGCCGCCGGCGAACCGGGTGTCGCCGCGGTCTTTGGCGCCGGCTGGCTGCGGGATCTGCTGCCACCAGAGATAGCGTTCGAGGGGCGCGCAGTACGTCATCGCAGAGCGCAAGCACGCGCCGGCATGTTTAAACACGCCGCCGCGCCGGCGGATGTCACGCGTCCACACCGGCTGGCCGGCGGCATCCAATGTTTCGAAAAACTCCCACGCCTGCCGCGAAGCGAGCTTGTCCTTGGAGGCTCGCATCAGGATGAAGCGGTCGGCGGGTGTGTCGGCCCGAGGATCGTCATGCGAGCAGGCATAGACGTAATCGTCGCGCGCGCCCATGTAGTCTTTGCCGAAGTTCACGAAGCCCATCAGGCCGAACTCGGCGAATGTCCATCCGGCAAAGGCCCATGTCCTGGCGTGATCGCGGGACCAGGCGAGCTGGGCGGTTGCGCCCTGGCGATTGGCGTGGCCAAGCCAGAGGTAGAGGACGCCCTCGATACAGAGCATTCCCCAGCCTTTCTTGCCTGCCCGGCCCTGGCCGAGCTGCTCGGCGTGCGAGCGGACATTGACGCCCGCGAATGAGTCCGGCATTCCGGTGACGCGCGCAAAGCCCAGGCTCAGCTTCTTCTCCACCTTCGGCTCGAAGCCGGTTCCGTCGCCCCAGACCGTGTAGAGATCATCGTCGTCAGCCCAGGTCAGCGGCCAATTGTCACCGTCGCGCGCCGCGCGGATGATTCGATCGGCGGGCGCCCATTCGAAGGCTGCGATCACAGGGCTGGGCAGGCAGGGTGGCGCTGCGGGGCTGGCGGCGGTTGGCGCCCGCGTGCGGGGGGAAGCATCGTCGCAGTCGGTGTGCATGTCCGTATCGAGAATGACGCGCGCGGGCACGAAAGCGGGCGGCGCGGCCTCCTGGGGCTGGCCCGCCCAGTCGAGCCAGAATATGAGCGCGAGACACAAGCGGATTTCTTTCATGATCTTGTCTGCCATCGGGCCCAAGGAGTATCATCCTACCCAATGAGACCTGAAGCTCCATATATCCCGGCCGGCGCCCTGCCTATGCACGCGGAAAGCCGAATGGCAGGGCCGCCGCCCTGTGAGCGCCGACGGATGGCTGCACGCCTGCAATCCGACACGCAACGGACCTGGCTCATCCTGTTGGCTCTGACACTGATTTACGCCTTGTCGGTTGCAGCGGCGACGCAGTGGCCTTTGCAAATCAGTGCCGACGGGCGATCTCTCGAGGAGCGGGATGGCACGCCGCATTTCCCCATCATCGATACGGTGTGGCAGCTCAGCTATCTCAACCAGGCGGACGTGGACCTGTATCTGAGCCGGCGGCCCGCGCAAGGCTTCAACGCCGTGTTCGTTTCCCTTCTCGGCGTCGAGAACCTGCCGCACGGACGCAACTCGACAAACGATAACGGCCACATGCCCTTCGCCGGCAGCGTGGGCGCGCCGGATACGCGGCGCCCCAATCCAGCCTTCTTCGACGATTTCAAAGCAACGCTGCGCAAGCTGCGCGAGAAGAACATGACCGTATTTCTGGTTCTGGGCTGGGCGTCGGCCTGGCAGGAATCATTCTCTCGGGAATCCTACCGCCGCTACGTCGAGTTTGTGCTCGATGCGTATCCGGCAGACGAATTTCCGCACGTGGTTTTCTGTTTAGGCGGCGACAAGGGGATGCTCAGGCAAAAGAACCTCGACAAGCCGATGCAGATCGAGGCAGGCCGGCATCTGCGCCAGTTGATGAACGCGCGCGGCGACCGGCGGTTGCTCTCGGATCACCCCGGCCGCGGCTCGACCATCATCAATTACGCGCCGGAAGAACGTGCGGGATGGTCGGACATCCTGGTCGTTCAATCCGGGCATCGCGCTCCGACGCAGGACGTGCCCGACTGGGTGCGGCAGGCCTATGAGGCCAGCCCGGCCGCGCCGGTGTTCAACGGCGAGCCGCTCTACGAGTCTCACAACCCCGGCCTGGAAAACGCCGAGGTCCGCTGGGCGCATTGGGTCTCGGTGTTTTCAGGCGCGTGCGCGGTCGGCTACGGGGGGCACGGTTTCTGGGGCATCGGCGCCGATGTGCCCGCGCGTCCGACCCGGCCCGGCCACAGCCGCGATTGGTGGAAGGCGCATCTCGAGGATCAACCGGTCGCGAGCCAGGTGAGGCATTTCTCCGCTCTCAACCAGGCCTATCCGTTCCGTCTGGCTGCGCCCGATTTCGCGTTGAACCAGCCGCTGGTGCAACATCGCGGGCAAGGCGCCGCTTATACGGCGGCATTGGTAGCCAGGGACCGCTCCTGGGCACTGGTCTATTTGCCTCAACAGCCCGGGATCGCGGAGGTCGCCCTCCGCATGGATGCCTTGCGCGCCCCCGCGCGCCTCCGCTGGTTCGATCCGACTTCAGGCGCTTTCCGAGAATCTACCGAACGGATCCCCAACCGCGGGAGTCAGGTGGTTAAAGGGCCGGGGAACAACCGCGCTGGGCAGCGTGATTGGGTGCTGGCACTCGAGGCGGCGCCCGAGATCGTCGGCGCGGCCCCTCCGCCATCGGATCCGGCTCGGGGCAGGCTCGTCCTGGCGCGCGATGGCCGGGCAGGATCGGTCATTGTCACTGCCGACCAGCCGTCGGCCGCAGCCCGCGAAGCGGCGCGCGATTTGCAGATGTGGATCGAGAAAGCCAGCGGCGCGCTGATTACGATCCAGCCCGAGAGCCGTCTGCCCCGAGAGAGCCGAGCCACCCGGATCCTCGTCGGAGATTCGCGGGCTGTGCGCGCCCTGGGCCTGGATCCCTCGACGTTCGATCTCGAGGAAATCCGGATCCAGACATTCCCCGACACCTTGGTGATCATCGGCGACGACGAGCGGCCCGATGGCGTCCCGTTGAGGGGAACGTTGTGGGCAGCGGAGACGTTTGCGGAACAGCGATTGGGGGTGCGCGTTCTGTGGCCGGGGGAGCTGGGCCTGGCCGTTCCGAAGACCCCTACGATCGAGCTCGACGCCATTGACGATCGGTTCGCACCCGTCCTCCGGAAGCGCAGCATCCGCAACATCGGCTATAACGAACGCATCCAGACAGGATTGGACCGGCTGGGCTGGAACGCCGAGGAGTTCAAACGCCACGCCACCGAGTCCGAGCTCTGGTTTCGCTTCCATCGCATCGGCGGCAGCTTCGTGGGCGGTTACGGCCATGCCTACGGAACATACTGGGACCGGTTCTCCGCGCAGCATCCCGAGTGGTTTGCCCTGCAGCCCGACGGAACGCGCGACCAACGCAAGGCGCAAAACGGCGCGCGCGCGCAGCTGTGCGTCTCGAACCGCGGATTGATCGAGCAAGTGGCGCGCGACGCCATCGAGTCGCTGCGGCGCAATCCCGCCGCCGACTGCGTCTCGCTCTCGCCCAACGACGGCGCGGCGGTGACACACTGCCTCTGCCCGAACTGCGAGGCCTGGGACGCGCCTGGGGGCGAAACGATCGAGATGTGGGGGCCGAAGGAACCGACCCGGCATGTCTCCTTAAGCGACCGATACGTCCGATTCTATTCCGAGGTGGCCGCGATCGTGGCGCGCGAAGTCCCCGGGCGCAACCTGGGCGCTTACGCCTACAGCGTCTATCGCCTGCCGCCGCTGCGCGAAAAGCTTCATCCCAGCGTGATCCTCGGATTCGTCGGGTTTTCGTACCTCAACGAGTCCAATCGGGAGCAGTCGCGCGATGCCTGGCAGCAGTGGTCCGAGATGGCCAGCCGGATTTTCCTGCGCCCGAATGCGCTTTCAGCGGGCATGGGCTCGCCCACCGTCCACGCGCATCGGCTGGCGGACGATCTGCGATTCTGCCTCGAGCGCAAGATGATGGCCTGCGACTTCGACTGCTGCTATCAGCACTGGGCCAGCGACGGATTGAACTACTATGTCCTGGCCAAATTGCTTTGGGATCCAGGGACCGACGTCGATGCGGCCATCGCCGATTATTGCCGGGCCGGATTTGGACCCGCCGCGGGCGCGATCGGCGAATATTTCCGGCTCCTCGAGACCAACCTCGACTCCTTTGCGCGCTTCAGCGCCGCGAGGAAACCGGGCAAAGACGAGGTGGCGCCTTTTGCCGAGTGGACTCGGGACGAGTTTTTCGTCCGGTGTCATGCGCTGCTGGATCGGGCTGCGCGCGAGGCGGGCGGCGACGAGACGATTCGGCAGCGCGTGGGATTCTTGCGGAAAGCCGTCGAGCTGGGCGAGATCCGCCATCGCTACTGGATTGCTCGAGCCGCGGCCAAGAACGGCGACCGCCAGGCCGCCCAGCGGGCCAAGCAGATCGAGGAGGAGCGGATGAAATGGTATCAGGCTTTGGGCATTTCCTGGGCCATCAACGCGCCGAACCTCGAGTTCTATCGGGGGCGGTTCTGAGAGCGTGGTTTGGGAGTTCCCAGTGATCCAGCGAATGATGACTGCGCCGGATTATGTTCATGGATACTCGATACGCGAGAGCCAGCGGCTGCGGGACCAATCACAGACGCTGGCCGAATTGCGGACTTGAAAGCGTCGGCGGAACCCAGCGGCACTTTCTGTTACACGTTCTTCAAGGCGGTTGCCGTCAAGAAGCGATGATGGCCGCTCCTTGACCGGCTGCAGGATAAAAACTCTTCGCCTCTTCAGGGCTTGGCTATGGCTCCGGGGGTAAGCCCGCTTCATCCAGCGCCCTTTGCAGCAACGCTGTCAGCCCCAATTCGTGCGCCCACTTGCGCAGATAGGAGCGATCCAGGGCCGTGCCCTGGACCTTCAGGACGCCCAGGACATCGTTCCACTGCCTGTCAGACACACAGCCGCCGTCTCGGTACCACTGGAGCTTCGCTAAAATGGTGTCTTCCGGGGAGGCGACATAGAAGGTTGTCTTCCCATCCGGGCTGCTTGTTTGGAGCACGCGACGCCGGAACTGCATCAACTGAAACGGCTCCGTTCCGGCCACGAAGACATCCACTTTCAGCACCGTTTCGAGGTGGACGACATTGAAACTCCGGCGTGCAGCGACCGCAGCGCGGATGGCCTCCAGGTCGGCGTAGAAGGCCGGTTTGAGCAGAGCCACCAGCGGTCCAGCGTGACGCGGGCGAACTGCGGCCACGAAGTCGGCGTCCGCCGTGGCGCGGTAGATGCCATGCACAGAGCTGGCCATCGAGCCACCCAGGAAATAGGGAATGTGCAAGGCTTCGAACGCCTGCACGACCAGCAGGTTCACCTGGGTCTGCTCGGTGTCCATCAGTTCGAAGGCAATTGCCGCCAGACTTTCTCGGCCAGTTCTGGGCCGAGGTGGATGTCGGCAAAGCGGCGGCGCAACTCAGCCTCGCTCGCGAGAGGATGACGGTTCCGCAGTCCGGCCAGGCAGAGGTTGCGGGCCGTGGCACTCATTTGGTCCGTCAATCGCAAGCGTCGCCACGTCGGAGTCCGCCGCAGCAATTCGATCAACACCTGTTCGGCCTTTGGACTCGTGTCCGGCGACTGCGTTCTCATCACGCAATAAGGATAACCGGGCATCGCCCTCCTGTCGAGTCGGTGGCAGGTTGACCAATCGGGAGGAGTACCTGCTGCCCTTGGACCCCAAAGAGGCGGACGCGCCGCAGATCTCCGTCATCAAGGCGGGCAGCGAGGGCGCCATCTGATTCCGCATGGAAGGAGTTCATGGGCGGGCCATCACGGGTGAGGGGGCTCGCTTCTTGCGCCGAAAAATGTTGTCTTACGCCCCCCTTGTCCGTCCGCTGGCCACGGTGCTGGACTGGGTGTAGAGTGGGACCATGGTTCCGCTCCTGTCTTTCGGACGCCGATGCGCGGCGCCGGTCCTGTTCGTGGCGGCCATTGGAGTTCTGGTCGCCTTCACGGAGTATTGGATGTGGCGCCAGCTCCATCGACGACCGGCCGTGCCCCCGAGCCGGGCGGCTGCGCCGAATGCGTCCCGCGCTCCCGTCCGGGGCCGAGGCCGGCTCCGAACCCGAGCGGCGTGATGGACGATCGCGCGCGGATGCGATGCGGAGCTCAAGGGCCTCAGGATTCGGATGGATCGTAGGCGCGTCTCGCGAGGCGATTCAGAAAGTGTTCCGCCGCGTCATGCTCGGCAAAGAGCCGCTCTTCGCTCCGAAAAGCCTGCGTGTGCGAGAAACGCCGGCCGTTGACGACGGCAATGCGGTGTTTCTTGTGCAGCAGCTCGTGGTAGATGACGTAATCCACCACCCAGGCTGGCACAGCCGGCCCATCCAGCGATACCGATAGCATGACCGTGTCCGTGCTCCGCTGGTAATGTCCGAACTTGCGCCCTGTCAGCATGCGATTCCAGACCAGCCTCGGCCGGGGCATGCCGCCTCCAAAATAAGCCGCATTCACCCGGGCAAAACTCGCCTCGAGATCGTGCGCGCACCCTTGGGTCGAGGCGCCGGGAGGTTCCGCGAACGACTCGATCTCCGCCAGCACTTCGCTGAAATCATCCGAGTCGGCAAATGCGCGAATCTGACCTGATAAAGGGGAGTGACGGCCATCGACCATGCTTTGGATCAGCGCCCGCCATATTTCCGGCTCGGCGTTCAGAAAGCCTTCGTTTGCCTGGAACAGAACGAGGTTGCTATAAGGACGCTTGCGCCAGAGCGGCCGCATGTTGAGCATGTGCATGACGACGGGGAAGGCGAAACGAGGGGGGTAATCCTTGAGCGCTGCCTGCGCACGTTCCAGCGCCGCCAGATGGGCGGCCAGATTCTCCTCGTTCGACAGGAATTTCAGCCAGCAATACGCCTGTCGGGACGGCGTCTCGAGCGCGCCGGGCGACGAGTTCTGACGGGCGCAGATGGCCTCGATCGCTTCCGCCGAGCTCTGGATATCCGTGAGCATTTGCGCTCGGGCGTCGGCGGAGCTCATGAGAAGAGGCAGCTGATCCCAGAACCGATCGGCCAAGCTGTCCTCGATGGCGCACACATTGCGGACCGCCACGCGATGGACTCGTTCAGGTTGGGCTTGGCCGGCCTGCTGGACGGGAAGGTGTTCCAGGTCCAGCTCCTTCAGGAACCGATAGGCCATTCGAGATGGGCCTGGCAGGCGGTCGGGCGTCAGACCGCCCTGGGCGCAGATCTCCTCGACTTGCCGGGTCAGCGACCGGACGCGAGCCGCGAAGGACTCGATCTGATCGGGCTCGATGCCCGCTTGCAGTTGGGCTCGGACCCGGTTCAGTGCCTTCAATAATCCTTTGATGCGCATGGTTCCGTGATAAACTGCCTTCTGTGACCGCCGTTCTCGCTGAACGGACACCTCGGACAAATGGCGCATTGGGCAATAAAACCGTTTCGGCCGCAATCCATTTTCACCATCCCTCCCATGTCATCTCCATTCCTCGATTCACGCCGTCAAGCCCGCTTTCAAGGCTTCTTGCTTTGCGCTCTGTCGCTGGCAACGATCCGCGAGGTCGCCGCGCCGCGCGGCATGGCAGCCAGCCCGGTTTCTCCTCCGGCTGCCAATCCCGTGCCATCTCCAGCCCCTGCGGCTCCGCGCCCCTATCCCGAGCATCTCCGGTGGTGGGCGGAGGGTCGATTGGGCATGTTTATCCATTGGGGCCCCGTCAGTATCAAGGGGACGGAGATCAGTTGGTCGCGGGCCAATTCCAACACAAACTGCCCCAACAAGGGACCGATCCCCGTCGAGGTCTACGACAACCTTTACAGGGAGTTCAACCCGACGAACTTTAACGCGCTCGAATGGGTGCGGATTGCCAAGGCGGCGGGCGCGAAGTACATCGTGCTCACGGCGAAGCACTGCGATGGTTTTCTGCTCTGGCACTCGAAAGCCAGCGACTACAACATCTCCCAAACGCCCTTCCAGCGCGACGTCTGCGCCGAGCTGGCCCAAGCCGCGCGGGCGCAGGGCATCAAGATCGGCTGGTACTTCTCGCCGATGGACTGGCGCGATCCCGATTTCCGCACCGAGCGCAATGGGGCATTTCTGGGCCGAATGCAGGCGGAGCTCCGCGAGTTGCTGGGCAACTTCGGCCCCATTGACTTGCTCTGGTTCGACTGGGATGGGCATGAGCCGTGCTATGATCAGGCGGGCACGCACGATCTGGTGAAATCGCTTCAACCCAGGATCGTCCTGAATAATCGGCTCGACCTGGGCCCGGGCAATAGCAACCGCCAGTTCCTTTCGATCCACGCGGACTACTGCACGCCGGAGCAGGAGATCGGCGTGTATGACGACCAACACCCCTGGGAATCGTGCATGACCACCTCGCTCAAGAACCAGTGGGCATGGGGCGGTCCCAAGGATGGTGTGAAATCGCTCCCCACCTGCCTGGAGATGTTGATCCGCTGCGCCGGCGGCGACGGCAACATGCTGCTCAATGTCGGCCCGATGCCTTCCGGCGAAATCGCGCCGGAACAGGCGGCCCTGCTGAAGCAGATGGGGATGTGGCTGGAGAAGAACGGCGAAAGCATCTATGGCACCCGCGGAGGGCCGTTCAAGCCGGGCGACTACGGCGTCTCCACACGCAAAGGCAACACCGTCTACATCCACATCTTGAAATGGAACGAAGAAACGCTGAAGCTGCCGGCCATCCCCGCCAAGGTCGTCCGCAGCCGCCTTCTGAACGGCGGCAACGCCGGGGTTCGCCAGACAGTATCCGGCCTTGAAATCTCCGTGCCCAAAGCCGGCCGCCAGCCCATAGACACGATCGTGGCCCTTGAACTGGACCGTCCTGTGAACGATTTTCCGGCAGCTGCTGCTGTCAGCGAATGAACGCCCCCCATCATCCGGGGGGCTTGCGTTGCGCGCAGAATACGTTCAGCGGCAAACGACCATGAGCCAACGTCGAAAACTGATTGTCCTGGTCGCCGCACTGTACGGCTTCTGCCTGATTATTGCGCCGATGGCAGCGGAGGCAATGGACCGCGCCTATTTCTGCGTGTTTGGAGCCTGGATCCCAGTTTACACCTACAGTCATGCCATGGCGTAGATGTTTCGAATTTCACCATGAACACGAACTCTTTAGTCTTTGCCGGAACGCTCTTGCTGGGCGCAGCAATGCCGCTCGAAGCGGAGATGGAATCCAGCAGCACTTGGCCTGATGCATATTCGGTCAAGCTCGACAAAGCCGCTGGCACCCTGACATTGACCAACCGGTTCTGCGCCTTCGAGCATGACCTGAAGAAGGGCGGCGCCATTTGCCGGATCACGCTGACGCACGGCAAGTCCGCCAACTTGCTGGTGCATCCCGTCGGCGCCTATCTCCGAGACGAAAACGGCACTGCATGGGCCGACCTGAAGGACGCTAATCCCAAAGTGACGCACCGGCGGGCAGGTTTGAACGAGGTGGTGACGGTGGAATCCGTTCTTTGCGATGAGCAAGGACGATCCTCGGATCTGCGGGTCAAGTCCACCTTCGAGTATCGCTGGGGCTACGTGAAGATCCACAGGGAGCTCGACTGTCCGGCCGGCGGTTTTCGGGCGCGCGAGGTGTGTCTCCTCTCCACGGTCCTGGCGCCTGGCCTCTCCGATTACGGCTACCGGGAAGGCATCGCCGAGGAAGACGGCGCGCCGCCGTTTTCGTTCGGAAGCAACCGCTGGGGGAAGCTGCGTCTGGGCGACCCTGGGGATCCATCGCTCGAGACGCGCTTTGTGCCCCGATCGATGATCTTTGTGGATCCCGGCGTCGAGGGCCTGGAATGGTTCGTCGGATCGGATCTGGCGCAATGGGATCTGCAGCTTTCGGGCCGTCGCGGCCAGGCTCGCTGCTCGCTCGAGCCCAGCCGGGAGCCGGCCGGCCTGGCTCTGTCGATTGCCCCCCTGTCGAGCCCACAAGATCCGGTGGCTTTGACCAACGGCGCCGCATGGGATTATTACCTCGCCGTTCCCCTGCTCGAAGGACGCGCCCAACAGCCGTGGCTGCACACAACCTTCAATCGCAACAAAGGCCAGTGGGTTGCGGCCGACGAGATCCAGCGCTGGGCGGAGAAGGGCTATCAGACCGTTCACTGCCACAACGATGGCGATTATTACGACGACGGCCTGTTCTGGCGCGATGGCGCTTACCCGCCCTACCCGGACATGGACGGCTACAACCGAGTTTTGAAACAGTGCCGAGAAGCGGGGATTCGCACGGCGACTTACTTCTCGAACAAAGAGCTGCACCCGAGCACGCGGGAGTTTCAGGAGCACGGCACCGACTGGGGCCGGATGAATCGCAATGGCGATCTCCGCCATAATATCTTTCGGGGCAAGAGCGAGTTCGGCGCGCAGATGTGCCTGCGATCTGGCTGGGCGGAGTTCCTGAAGCACTCGATCGACCGGGTGCTCCGAAACCATCCGCTCGACGGCGTATACTACGATTGGAATGTGGCCCTGTTTTGCTGCAACCCGCTGCACGAGGGGAAGAGCGCCGCTGCGGCGGCCCAAGGCCATTGGGACATCGATGAGCTGCTCGAGCTGATGGAGTGGACCCGGCAGCGAGTGGGGCCGAAAGGATTGGTGATCGTTCATAACACCACCACGCCGATGTTCGCCCTCGAGAATTTCGCGAGCTGCATCGTGGCGACCGAATGGGGCTATCGGAAATGGACCCAGCGCGCGCCGGACCTCGAGGATCTGCCGCTGGAATGGTCGCTGGCTGGCGCCCGCTCGCGCGGCGTGATCAGCTATGGCACAATCGACAGCACGGCGCCGCGGCGGTTGCACCGGCTGTTCGCGCTGGAAGCATTTCTGGGCGGCGTCACTCCTTGGCCAGCCAGCGCAGAGACGTTCGAATTGCTCCCCCTGCTCGAGCCTCTGGGCGACATCGGCAAGTATCGGTTTGCCGATTGGCGGAACGAGGCAGTGACATTGTCGGACCGCCGCTGCGCCTCGGCCATCTACAGCCGTCCGGGTGAGGCCTATGTGTTGCTGGCCAACCTGGATGAGGATTCCAAACGGGTGACATGCGTGCTGCATCCCGAGAAGCTGCCCCATCCATTGAGCCGTGTGACCGCCGCCACAAGGCTTCTGCCAACAGGCGAGCGCTCGATCCTGGACGTTCGCTCATGGCTGGAAAACGGGATGGAAATCACTCTCCCCGGCAGCGATGCCATCATCGTTCAAGTCCGTTGACGCCGGGCATCCGCTCCTCGAATGCGCGCCCCAGATCCGGACGAAGCTGTGCTTGAATCGAGTGAATGTCAGGCCGCGAAGGATGCGTTCGTCCTGGGCGAATCGGGCAGGATCCAGGGGGCGGGCCAGAAACGCGTTATGCCCGCCATCGATCCGGAATGGGAGACCGTCAATGCGAATCAGGGTGTGGTGTATGGCGGGCGTGTTTGGTTTTGCTGGAGCGGTTCCCCTGAAGTGTTAATCTGAGCTTCGCATTGATCGATCGAAAACCAACAACCATGAAGACGAACGCACATCCCATCCAAACCGCATCCACGAGCCGCCGCGGCTTTCTCCGAACATCCGCGGCGCTGGCCGGGACCGCGTGGATCGGCGCGCTGGATCCGGCCCGCCTGGCCCACGCGGCCGGGAGCAGCACGCTCAAGCTCGGCCTCATCGGCTGCGGCGGCCGCGGCACCGGCGCCGCCGGAGACGCGCTCGCGAGCGATTCAGGCACTGAGCTGTGGGCGGTCGCCGACGTCTTCCCGGAGCCGATCGAAGCTTGCATCAACTCCCTGGCTCCGAAGTTCCGGGAGCGGATCCAGGTGCCGCTCGATCGCCGATTCACCGGGCTGAACGGGTATCGCGGTGTCATCGAGAATTGCGATGTCGTGCTGATCGCCTGCGCATCGCGGTTCCATCCCGACTACGCGCTGGCGGCTGTGCAGGCGAGGAAGCACGTGTTTGTCGAGAAACCCGCGGCGGTGGATGTCGCCGGCATCGAGAAGATCTTGCAGGCCGACGAACGATCGAAGGCGAACGGGACGGGCGTGCTGGCCGGGGTGACCTACCGGTATCACCTGGGCCGGCGCGAGGCGGTGCGGCGGATCCAGTCGGGCGAGATTGGCGACATCATCGCCATTCAGTGCGATTTTCTGCGCGCGCCCTACCGGGTGATCGAGCGCCGGCCGGAATGGAGCGAGATGGAGTATCAGTTCCGCAACTGGTATCACTTCACGTGGCTCTCGGGCGACGACATCCCGCAGTCGCTTATCCACAACATGGACTCGGCGCTGTGGGCGCTGGGCGACGTGATGCCGGACCAGGCTTACGGGATGGGCGGGCGCTCGACCCATTTCCAGGCCTCGATGGGCACATCGTTCGATCATCACCATGTCACTTACGAGTACGCCGACGGCCGCTGCATCTACGGCTCCTGCCGGACCGCCGCCGGCTGCTTCGGCTCGAACAAGGACGTGTTCCACGGCACGAAAGGCCGCTGTCACTTCGCGGGTTTCCAGCCCCCCTATTTCACCGACCTCAAGGGCAACGTCACCTGGCGGGCGGATGAGGCATCCTCGAAAAAGTCGCCTTACGAGCAGGAACATCTCGAGTTTCTGCAATCCATCCGGGCGGGCAGGCCGTTTCAACGCGCAAGGATCCTCGCCAACTCGACCCTGGCGACCGTGCTCGGCCAGCTGGCGGTCTATTCCGGCCGGAAGATAACGTGGAAGGAAGCTCTGGAATCCAGGTTCGCCTTCCCGCCGCGGGGCGAGGTCACGATGGACACCGAGCCGCCGGTGAAGCCGGGCGCCGGCGGGATCTATCCCGTCGCCGTCCCCGGGAACACCCAGCTGCTGTAGCGGCTTGGCCGGCTGACGGGAAAGGCCTTGCGAGACGGATCAGCGGTTGCTGCCGCCGCCGCGCATGGCGCGCACGACTTTGGCGCCCGTCACCTTCGTGGCGCCGCGCTCGGAGGTCAGCTCGCCCTCGATCTTCGATTCCACCAGCTTGCCGGCGAATTTCATCTCGTAAGTGCGATCGCCGAACTGTTGCACCAGATTGAACGCGACCTGGTCGCCCTCGAATCGGATTTTTTCGAGCAGCGCCGTGCCGTACAGGCCGGTGAGATCGGGATTGACCCGAAGCCGTTGCTTGCGAGTGCCGCGGTCGGTGGTGAGGTCCAGGATCCAGTCGCCAATCAGGGCGGCGCCCAGGCGCTTGCCTTCCGCCGCCGATTCGCCGCGCTCGGACTTGAAGGCGCCAGTCAGAGTGTCCCGCTGCAGCGTGCCCTCGAAGGTCGAGGTCCACTCGCGATCCTGGGCCTTGGTTGTCCGTTTGAAGCGGAGCGTGTTTTGTTCCAGCACCACGTCAGTGATTTGGCTTTCGCCCCGCTGGCTCTGCCACTGGCCCGTGAGCGTGTTGTCCGCACCAGGCCGGATGACAAGCTTCCCCTTGACCTCGCGCTCGCCCATCTTGACGGTCATGTCCCAGTCGCCGACGGCGCGGGACATGCGCGGGCGGCGTTCCCCGGCGAGCGCGTATTCGCCGCGATCGCTCGAGACCGTTCCGGAGAGCTGGCGGTTGGCGATCGTCCCCTTGAACTGGGACTTCATGGTTTCCCCATTGGGAATGCGGAACACCTGCGTGAACGCGAGCTGCCCGTTTTCGAATCGGACATCCTCCAGGTCGGTGATCCCCCAGAAGCTGATCCACTGGCCCGTCAGATCCCCTTGCTCGCTCCGGGAAAACGAGAGGATGGATTCCATGGGCCGGCCGTTGAACTCGGCCTTGACGAGCCACTCGCCGTAGGGGCCGGCGCCGCGCGGGGCTTGCGCCCATACCGGAAGGGCGAGCGCGGCGAGCGCCAGCCAGGAAAGCAGACCGGATCCCTTGAGACATGAGGTGCGTTTCATATGCCTGAATCGTTTGTGTTCGTTCGGTGTCGCTCGCAGTCTAAGTCCCGCGCCCGGCTGGGACAAGCGGCAAATCAGCCAATCTCGACGGCGGGATGCAGGACAAAATTCTTCGGCTCTTGGTGCGCCCGGCCGCAGTCGAGTGGCCGTCCGCATTTCGCGCCCCTCTCCGCCATGGCCAATGGAGGAGACGAGGATCTTATCGACCTCGGCCCAGGAAAAACCAAAGCGCGATGTGCAGGCCGGTGCTGATGACCAAGACGGCGGCGAATGCCGGATGGCGGGTCTTGTGACGAAACACCGATCGGCCGATCCAGGCGCCCGCGACACCGCCCACGACGGCCAGGAGATGGAGGACGATCTCCGGGATCCGCGAGCTGCCCGGCCGGCGGGATTGCCATTTGTCGATGCCGTAGGCTGCGAAAGCGACCGCCGAGAAGCTCGCCCACCATGCCCACCACCAGGGCCACCCAAGCCCAAACCGCAAGGCCAGAAATCCGCTCACCCCACCGGCCAGGCTGGCCGTCATCCAGGTTTGTTTCGGACGTCGCATCAATCCATAAGGTGTTCAATACAAGGCGTGAAGGCCCGCCTCCCCTTCGAGATGTCGTCCATGGGAAACTGGATCCTGGGCTCTTGAATGCTGGTGGCTAGAGACGGAATCGAACCGCCGACACAAGGATTTTCAGTCCTCTGCTCTACCAACTGAGCTATCTAGCCACTCGGCCCGCACCGTTGAATGTGCCGAGCCGCCATCCGGTTGGCAAGGCAAATTCCAGCCGCACGGGGCATGCAAATTGGATTGCGGCCGGCGCAGGATTGCGATAAAAAGGCGGCATGGCGCTGATGCTCGATTCTTTGCGAAAGGAAGTGATCCGAGCCCATCTCGAACTGGTCCGGCGCGGTCTGGTGATGGAGACGTTTGGGAATGTGAGCGCGCTCGACCGGGCCAGCAAGGTGGTGGTGATCAAGCCCAGCGGCGTGCCATACGAATCGCTGCGGCCGGAGGATCTGGTGCTGACCGATCTGCAAGGGCGCACGGTGGCGGGAACCCTTCGGCCCTCGACGGACCTTGTCACGCATCTGGAACTGTATCGCGCCTTGCCGGAGGCAGGCGCGGTGATCCATACGCATTCGCGTTTTGCCACCATCTGGGCCCAGGCCAAGCGGGATATCCCCTGTGTCGGCACCACGCACGCCGATTACTTCCCCTGCGCCGTCCCTGTCACGCGCGATCTGATGGCGCGCGAGATCGAATCCGATTACGAGTTCAACACCGCCATGCTGATCGTCAAGGAGGTGCGGGACCGGTTCCCGCTCGACATCACCGCCGTTCTGGTCGCCAGCCATGGACCGTTCTGCTGGGGGCCGACCGTCGAAGCCGCCTTGCACTCCGCCAGCATCCTCGAAGAAATTGCCCGAATGGCGTATTTCACCATGACGCTCAATCCGGCTGCGCCGCCCGTTTCCAATCACCTCCTGAACAAGCATTACAGCCGCAAGCACGGCCGGGATGCTTATTACGGCCAATCTCCATCGAGCTGAGCCGGGCCGGTTCCTCCCCGAAAAGCGATTCCAGGAGCGGCGCCGGCGACCGGGATTCCGGCTGGCAGCCCAGCCCTGTCAGCGTTTGGCCACGGCCCGCTGGGCCAGCTCGGCCTGGGTGGATTCGCGGAGCGCCTCCAGCTGCGGCCGCAGCTCGTCCTTGTCCTCCCACATCATCCGGTCGATGAACAGGATCCCCTGAAGGTGATCGAACTCGTGCTGGATGACCCTTGCGATCAATCCGCCGCACCGGAAGCTCAGCCGCTGCCCCCGGATGTCGAGGGCCTCGACGTCGATCCGGGCTGCGCGCCGGATTTCGGCGAAAATGTCAGGGAAACTGAGGCAGCCTTCCATGCAATCCACGGGCGCGGCGGCTGCCTTCCAAGCAGGATTGAAGAGGACCATAGGCATGAAGTCGTCGACGCGAGCCTCCTGGCCGCCCAGCTCGATCGAGGAAGGCCGATCGGTGACGCCGCGGACATCGACGACCATGAGTTGAACGGCCCGGCCCACCTGCTGCGCCGCCAATCCCACGCCGTGCCCGGCCTGCATCGTTTCGATCATGTCTTCCGCCAGGCGGGCCAGGGCGGGGGTAACGCCTGCGACCGGCTGTCCCTTCTTTCTCAGGACGGGGTGGCCATACTTGACAATTTCGAGCTGCATCGGCTGCCTATTCCTTGGGCCAGTCGCGAAGCATGCCCACCAGCTGAGAAACCGCCGGGCTGTGGCCGGTTCGGACGTAGTAGCCGCTGGTCGTCACCCCGGTGAGGACGCTCATCGCGTTGTCCAATCCCAGCAGCTTGCCCAGGCAGAATCCCGCGTTGAAATGGTCGCCCGCGCCGGTGCTGATGAGCGGCTTGGCGCAGAAGGGGCCCTGCACGGCCTGTACCCCGTCGCGCCCGGCGGCCAGCGCGAAAGCCACCGGATGCACCACCAGCGCGCTCACCGGGACTCGATCGAGGATGCGCGCCGCCAGCTGGACCAATCCCGCCTCGGAATGATCGCTGAGCCCGAGCCCAAGGGCGTCTCCGATCTCGAACGCCTCTTTCTCGTTCAGGCCGAAGATGACGTCGAAATGCCGCTGGAACTTCACGATGAGATCCAGCGCGCGACGGAGCTCGGGCAAGGGCCGCTTCTCGGGATCGGCCAGGTCGAAGAACATGATCCGGCGCGGCCCGGCCAGCTTCGGGCAGAGCTCCGCCAGCAGCGATTCCCATAGATCGCTCATGTAGGGTATCATCGTCCAGTTCACGAACCCGATCAGGTGATCGGACTCGAAGTGCCGCTGGAACGGGTCGCGGCCGAACCGGTCCTGGATATTCTTCCAGTTGACCTCGTTGAGCTGGACGGTGCTGCTCATCATGATCTTGCCGTCCTCGAACTCGAGGGCGTTGGTGTGCCCGGAATCCGAGATGCTGTGGACCTGGGCGCGCCGCGCGAAATCGGCGAACACGGGATGGATGGCCGGGTAGCCCAGCGCTCCGAGGTAGGTCACCCGCAGGCCCAGGCTGCAGAGGGCGTTGGCCATGATCGGCCCGTTGCCGCCCAGCTTGGTGCGCTGGTTGACCAGCTCGATGTTCGTGCTCTTGCCCGCAGCCGCCCGAATGCGGTCCGCCAGCTCGGGGATGACCCGCATCCGGTCGAATGTCTCCGCATCCTGCCGCTTGCTCACCACATGGATGATTTCGTCGATGAAACCATCCAAACCCACAAAGGCGGCCAGCTGGCCTACACGCGCCTCGGCGGCTGCGAGCCGGCTGGCGCACTGTTCCCGAAATTCAGGAGAATTGATCATATGTCGATTGATGTTTTTCTTACCCCATGCCCCTGGCCTGCGCAACTGGCTTTTTCAGCTTTCGGCTTGCCAGGTAGGGCGCGCACTCCGCTGCGCGCCGGGC
>CAYWIM010000064.1:0-27552 GCA_964458325.1 uncultured Verrucomicrobiota bacterium | reverse complement strand
CCTACCTTGCAAGCCGAAAGCCGAAAGGTAGGGCGGCCACTCCGTGGACGCCGCGCCGATGCCTGCAAGCTCACAACCCGGCGGCAGGCAGCAGCACGCTTTCAGGGATTCGAGGGCGCCGGGGAAGGGGGGCGGACGGTTCGAGTGACGGCGCTGACGGTCTTGATGCGGGCGGTTTTGGCGATGTCCATGACCTGGACGATCTGGCCGAAGGGCGCTTCGGCATCGGCCTGGATCGAGAGGCGCAGATCGGGCTGCTGGGCGGCGCGGGCCAGGAGCTGGCGCTCGAGGTCGGCGGACGTGACGGGTTCGGGGCCGAGGTAGAGGAACGGCGCCTGTTTGGCGATGGTGACCACCACATGGCTCTCCGACGCGCCCGCCCGGGCGTGCGCGGACTCCGGCAGGGTGAGCTGAAGCGCCGGCTTCTCCTTGAACGTCGTGGTCACAATCAGGAAGATCAGGAGCACGATCAGGATGTCGATCAGCGACACGATGATCACCGTGGGCGGCTGGCGTTTTTTGCGGACGCTGAAGCGCATGGATCAGGCCTTCTTGCGGCGCCGGTAGTGGAATCGGAGGAACTCGTCGCAGATGAGCTCCATCTCCGCGGTCAGGACCTCGACCTTCTTGGTGAAATAGCTCCAGGCGACCAGGGCGGGAACGGCGATCAGCAGGCCGGTCAGGGTGGTGTTGAGGGCGATCCCGATGCCCCGGGCGACTACGGTGCTGTCCCCGAGCCCGGCGCGGCTGATGTCGCCGAACAGGGTGATGAGGCCGTGGATCGTGCCGACCAGGCCCAGCAGCGGAGAGATGCCGACGATGACCTCGAGCACCACCAGGCCGCGTTCGAGCTTGAGGACCTCGTGCCGGGCCTGGGTCTGGAGTGCGTCCTGGTTTTCGGGCTTGGGCCAGATCAAGTGCTCGGCGGCCAGCAGCAGCAGGCGGCTCAACGGAGACGGATGCGCCTGGCATGCCTGCTTGAGCGGCTCGGTGTCTCCGGTGGTGTAAGTGGTTTCCACGGCCGCGCTCAGGGGCCCGGGGATGACCCGCCGCCAGCGCAGCGCAAAGCCCCGCTCGATGATGAAGGCCAGCGCCACCACCGACGTCAGCACCAGCAGCACCATGAACGGCCCGCCCGCTACAAGGAATTCCAGCATATTGCCTTTCGTCCCGTTGCTCTTAACGCAGACGCCCCGCGGGCCACAAGCCTGGAATCCAATGACTCGTTGCGCCCTGCCGCCCGGTGGCACTATAGTGGGAGACGATGCGACCATGGATGCAGATGGGGCCGCTGACGCCCGAGGATCTCCAGCGGCGGATGCAGGAATGGATGCGGCAGCAGTGGCCCGGGATGGGGCTGGGGGCTCGGCCGGCGCCCGCCGAGCCGGCTGGCGAGGGGGCGGATCCGGTGGAGGAGCCCAAGGTGCCGGCGTTCCAGTTCAATTACCGGCCCCAGGAGATCAAGGCGCACCTGGACCGGTTCGTGATTCGCCAGGAGGAGGCCAAGCGGGTTCTCAGCGTCGCCCTCTGCGATCATTACCATCAGGTGCGGCTGGCCATGGCCGGCCAGGAGCAGGCCCAATACGCCAAGCAGAACATCCTGCTGATCGGCCCGACCGGCGTCGGCAAGACCTACCTCATCCGAAGCCTGGCCGACCTGATCGGCGTGCCGTTCGTGAAGGCCGACGCCACCAAGTTTTCCGAGACGGGGTATGTGGGGGGGGACGTCGAGGACCTGGTGCGCGACCTGCTCCGGCGGGCTGACGGCGACGTGACCCGGGCCCAGCATGGGATCATCTACATCGACGAGATCGACAAGATCGCGGCGACGGCGGGGATGTCGGGGCGGGACGTGAGCGGACGCGGGGTGCAGATCAACCTGCTCAAGCTGATGGAGGAGACCGAGGTGCCGTCGCGGGCGCCGAACGATCTGGCTGGTCAGCTCCAGGCGATGATGGAGATGACGCAGCGGGGAGGGCGGCGCCCGCCGTCCACCATCAACACCCGGCACATCCTGTTCGTGGTCAGCGGGGCCTTCGACGGCCTCGAAGCCCTGGTGCGGCGCCGGCTGCGCGAGGCGGTCGTGGGATTTGCCGCCCGGGGGCCCGCGTCGCTCACCTCCGAGCAGGTCCTGGGCCAGGCCCGGACCCGGGATTTCATCGAGTATGGATTCGAGCCCGAGTTCATCGGGCGCCTGCCGGTGCGGGTCCACTGCCACCCGCTGACGACCGACGACCTGTTCCAGATTCTGAAATCGTCCGAAGGCAGCATCATCCGGCAATACGAGCAGACGTTCGGGGCCTATGGGATCGAGGTGCTCTTCCAGGAGGACGGCCTGCGGCGGATCGCCGAGCGGGCCGCCGACGAGCAGACCGGCGCTCGAGGGCTGATGACGGTCTGCGAGCGGGTGTTTCGCGATTTCAAGTTCGAGCTGCCCTCGACGGGCGTGAAGCGGTTTTCGGTCACGCGCGAGCTGGTGGACGAGCCGGAGCGGGCGCTGCCGGCGCTGCTGGCGAGCCAGCAGGTCCAGGAGCGGCAGCTGGCCCAGCAGGTGGTCGAGGAATTCGCCGACCGGTTCGAGCGCAGCCATGGGCTGCGCCTGGCCTTCACCCCCGCTGCCGTCGAGCGGCTGATCGCCCGCGCCGAGGAGCAGGGCGTCTCCGTGCGCGACCTCTGCGCGGAGCGGTTTCGGGATTACCAGTTCGGGCTCCGGCTCATCGCCCGGAACACTGGCCAGCAGCGGTTCGAGGTGGACGCCGATGCCGTCGAGCGCCCGGACCGGGTGCTCAGCGACTGGGTGGTGGCCAGCTACCGCCATCCCGGCGCATCCACCGCCGACGCAAGCCCGCCCCCGGCGGCTGAGGCCGCCCCGGAATCCGCGGGTTAAAAGTTATTGCTTTCTTCTTCTGGCTGCATTAGGCAATGGCTGCGTTCCAGACGGGCGGCCACAGCTCGCGGCGGGAGCGGGGCGGCCAGGCCCCGCCGGCTCGCCCGGCCCGAGCCAACCCGTTCGGGGGGAGCCGCGCGCGCGGGCGGCGGATGCGGGATGCTGGAAATGGATTGATATGCACGAGTTCAAATACGTCAACGGCAGGCTGGCCTGCGAGAATGTTTCGGTGGACGCGCTGGCGCGCGCCCACGGCACGCCGCTGTATGTCTACTCGCAAGGGACCCTCACCCGGCATTTCCAGCGGCTGGACGAGGCCTGGGCGGCCGTGCCGCACGGCATCTGCTTCGCGGTCAAATCCAATTCGAACCTGGCCGTGCTGCGGGTGCTGGCGAACCTCGGCAGCGGCTTCGACGTCGTGAGCGAGGGCGAGCTGCGGCGGGTGTGCGCCGCGGGAGGGAGCCCCGGCACCTGCATCTTCGCAGGAGTCGGCAAGACGCAGGCGGAGATCGATTACGCCCTCAACCAGGACATCTACGCGTTCAACGTGGAGAGCGAGGCCGAGCTGGAGAGAATCGACCGGCTCGCCGCGCGCCGCGGGAAGGCCGCCCCGGTCGCCCTGCGCGTGAATCCGAACGTGGATGCCCTGACGCACGCGAAGATCACCACGGGGACCTACCTCAACAAGTTCGGCATCCCGCTCGAGGAGATCCGCGGGCTGGCGGCCCGGGCCCGGAGGCTCAAGCACGTGCGGGTCCGCGGCCTCCAGATGCACATCGGATCCCAGATCTCCGAGGTCAAGCCGTTCGCGGCCGCAGCGCGCAAGGTGGTCCCGCTCATCCGCGAGCTCCAGAAGGATCATCCGCTGGAGTTCTTCAGCGTGGGGGGCGGGCTGGGGATCGTGTACGAGGCGGCTCTCGAGAGCGGGGCCGAGGCGTGGTGGGAATCTGCCGCCGCCCGGCAGCAGCTCACGGCGGTCCATTATGCGGCCGACCTGGCGCCGATGCTCGAGCCGCTGGGGCTGCGGATCCTGCTCGAGCCGGGCCGGTTCATCGCCGGCAACGCGGGCATCCTCGTCACCCGGGTCGAGTACGTGAAGCGGATGGGGTCGAAGACGTTCGTGATCGTGGATGCCGCGATGAACGACCTGGTGCGGCCGGCGTTCTACGACGCCTATCACGAGATCGTGCCGGTGGCGGTGCGGAATGGCGCGATGGTGACCTGCGACGTGGTGGGGCCGGTCTGCGAATCGAGCGATTACTTCGCCAGGAACCGGCGCATGCCCCGGGTCCAGGAGGGGGATCTCCTGGCGGTGATGAGCGCGGGGGCCTATGGGTTCTCGATGGCCTCGAATTACAACACGCGGCCGCTGCCTGCCGAGGTGCTTGTGCACGGCCGGCTGACGGCGGTGGCGCGGTTCCGCCAATACCTGCCCCGGATCTGGGAGGCCGAGAAGCTGCCCCGGTGGCTCAAGTTCCAGCGGCTGCCGCCTGCGCATCCCTGAATCGATCCCCAAAGGCCCCGATCATGGTCCGGTCCTTCGCCTTCAACACCCAGGGTCGGCTCCACAGCAAGGACCTCGAGGTCTTTCTGATGCCGACCCTGCTGGCCGACACCAACCTGTTCCTCTGGGTCGACCTCGAGAATCCGACCGCCGAAGAGGCCAAGTATTTCCTCGAGGACGTGTTCCACTTCCATCCCCTGTCGATCGAGGACTGCGTCGCCGAGAGCTCGGCGCCGAAGGTCGAGGAGTACGCCCCCAAGGAGGACGACCGGTTCACGCCGTATCTGTTCATCGTGGTTCACGCCGTCGACTACAGCCGCAAGGACGGCGTGTTCGCAACGCGGGAGCTGGACTTCTTCCTCGGGAAACACTTCCTGGTGACCTACCACATGACGCCGCTCAAGAGCATCCAGGCGGTCGAGGAGCGATGCCTGCGGAGCAACGTGCACATCGCCCGGGCGCCGGACCGCGTCGCGCACTCGCTCCTGGACAGCATCGTCGACAATTACAAGCCGGCGCTCGAGGAGCTCTCGATCGAGATTGCGGAGCTGGAGGCCCATGTGCTGCGGAATCCGACCCAGGAGACGCTCAACAAGATCATCCAGATCAAGAAGGAGGTGCTCCACCTGCGCCAGATCATCGGCCCGCAGCGCGAGGTCCTGGCCCGGTTCGCCCAGGGCGAGTTCAAGCTCATCCGGGCGCACCTGGTGCCGTACTACCGGGATGTCTACGACGGGCTGTTCCACATCAGCGAGCGGACCCAGGGCTACACCGATTCGCTCACCGGGATCCTCCAGGTCTACCTCAGCATGTCCTCCAACCGGACCGGCGAGATCATCAAGCTCCTGACCCTCATCACCATCATCACGACTCCAGCCCTGATGGTGGGCACGTGGTACGGGATGAATTTCAAAAACATGCCCGAGCTTGATTGGCCTTGGGGCTACGCGTCGATCGCCGGGATCACGCTCGCCAGCACGCTGGGGATAATCCTGTATTTTCGCCGCCGAGGATGGCTTTGACCGAAAACAACACCTCCTCGGCGCCCCCGCCGGCGCCCCCGGCCGCGGGCGCCAAGTCGGGCTTTCTGGACAAGGTCCTGGGCCGCATCGACCGCCTGCACGGGGAGGGCCTGCAGGCCGTGGTCCAGCGCCTGGCCCGCGAGCGGCGGTTCCTCGAGATGCTCTTCGACGCGATCGAAGACGGCGTGCTGGTGGCGGATTCGGAGGGGCGCATCGCCTATTTCAACCGCGCCGCCACGCGGCTGGTGGGCGTCACTCGCGAGACCGCCGAGAGCCATGGGCTGACCCGGTTCCTGCCCGGGCTGGATTGGGACAAGGTCCGGGCGCGGGGGATGGCCGGGGAGGAAAGCGTCTGGCGCCAGGAATTCGAGGTGTCGTATCCCCGGCCCCGCTACCTGCGGCTCTATGGCGCTCCGCTCGAAGCCGGGCCGGCCGGGAAGGAGGTCCTGGTCCTGATCCTGCACGACGCGACCGAGGCGAGGCAGAAGACGTTCGATGCGATCGAGAGCGAGCGGATCCAGGCGCTCACACTCCTGGCGGCCAGCGTCGCCCATGAGATCGGCAACCCGCTCAACGCCTTGAATATCCATACCCAGCTGATGGAACGTGAGCTGCGCCGCTTGCAGGCCTGGGCGGCCGAGGATCCGGCGCCCCGGCGCGGGCGGGGCCGCCGGCCCGCCGGGCTCGAGGGAGCCGAGGCGCAGGCGCACTTGGACCGGCTGCAGCAATTCCTGGGCGTGGCGAAGGGCGAGATCGCGCGTCTGGACTACATCGTCACCCAGTTTCTGCAGGCGATTCGGCCCGTGCCGCCCCGGTTCCAGCCGGGCTCGCTCAACGCGGTGGCCGCCTCGACGCTCGAGCTGCTGGGGCCTGAGCTGGAGAATCGCGGCCTGACCGTGAGCCAGCGCCTGGCCGACTCTCTGCCCACGGCGCCGCTGGACCCCGCGCAGATTCAGCAGGTCCTGGTGAACCTGATCAAGAACGCGATGCAATCGATGACCCGGGGAGGGGTGCTGACCCTCCAGACCGGGACGGCCGGCGACGGCGTCTGGATCAGCGTCGAGGATACCGGCGGGGGGATCGCGCCCGAGATGATCCACCGGATCTTCGAGCCTTACTACACCACCAAACAGCGGGGGACCGGCCTGGGGCTGATGATCGTCCAGCGCATTGTCCGGGAGCACCACGGGCGGATCGATATCCAGAGCCGGGTCGGCCACGGCACCGCATTCCGGGTCTGGCTCCCGGCGCGCGAGCCCGGCCCGCCCCTGCTCGAGGAGCGTCTCGATGGCTGACACCAAACCGATGCTCCTGATCGTGGACGACGAGAAGCCCACGCGAGACGGGCTGCGGGCCGCGCTCGAGGATCGCTACGAGGTCTACCTGGCCGAGGACGCCCCCGCCGCGATGGACCTCCTCGAGCGCGAGACCTTCACCGTCCTGCTGACCGACCTGCGCCTCCCGCGCCAGGACGGGCTCAAGCTCATCGGGCGCGCCAAATCGCTGCCGCGCCCGCCGGTCTGCATCCTGATGACCGCCTACGGATCGGAGGAGATCGCGGCCGAGGCCATGAGACAGGGGGCGGACGATTACGTGGCCAAGGGACGCCTGCAGATCGACGAGCTCGAGATGCGGATCGCCCGGGCCCTGCAGCATCAGAAGCTCGAGACGGAGAACATCGAGCTCCGCCAGCAGCTCGACACCCATTACGGCCTCGAACAGATCATCGGGGAATCGGCGCCGATGCGCGAGGTGATCGAGATCATCCGGCAGGTGGCGCCAACCCGGGCGACGGTGCTGATCCAGGGCGAGAGCGGGACGGGCAAGGAGCTGGTGGCCCGGGGGCTCCACCAGCTCAGCCCCAGGGCCCGCATGCCGCTGGTGGCGGTCCACTGCGCGGCCCTCTCCCCCACGCTGCTCGAAAGCGAGCTGTTCGGACACGAAAAAGGGGCGTTCACCGGCGCCCACGAGCGCCGGATCGGCCGGTTCGAGCTCGCCCAGGGCGGAACGCTGTTCCTGGACGAGATCGGAGAGATCGATGCGGCCTTGCAGGTCAAGCTGCTCCGGTTCCTGGGCGAGCGCACCTTCGAGAGGGTGGGATCCAACCGGATGCTGACGGCCGATGTCCGGCTGGTCGCGGCGACAAACAAGAACCTGCGCCGGCAGGTCGAGACGGGAGCGTTCCGCGAGGACCTCTTCTTCCGCCTGGCGGTGGTCGAGATCGTCCTGCCGCCGCTGCGAGATCGGCTCGAGGACCTGCCCCTGCTGGCCCGCCAGTTCCTGCGCGAGTTCGCCCGCGAGAACGGCAAACCCATCCGGGAGTGGACCCCCGAGGCGCTCGAGGCCCTCCTGGCCTACCGCTGGCCGGGAAACGTCCGCGAGCTCCGCACCGCCCTCGAGCACGCGGTCGTTATGGGGCGCGGCGACCGGATCACCGTCCAGGACCTGCCCCCTGCGCTCCGCCCGGGGCCCGGCGCCGGAGAGGGAGAACCGAGTCGGATCCAGGCGGCGAAGCCCGCCGGACCGGGAACTCTGAACTTGCGCGAGGCGGAGAAGCGGATGATCATCCAGGCGCTCGAGGCGGCGGGCGGCAGCCGAACCGAGGCGGCGCGGCAGCTGGGGATCAGCCGGCGAACACTGCACCGCAAACTGCATGGCCTTCAACGAGAGGGAAATTGATGCTGGCTAGCATACAAAACTGGATCTACAAGCTCGAGGAGGGCGCCAGCGTCCGCTGGATCAAGCGCATCACCTTGTTCCTGGCCATCCTCGGCGTCGTCGTCTTTTACGACCTGCGCGAATACCGCCAATTCACGGCGCCCGAGGCCATGGATACGGCGCAGCTGGCGCGCAATCTGGCCGAGGGGCGCGGGTTTACGACGCTGTTCGTCCGCCCGCTGAGCCTGCATCTGGTGCAGTCCCATCTCCAGCGGCCCGACGCCCTGTTGCGGGATGGCCACCCCGACCTCGCTCATCCGCCCTTGTATCCGCTCATGCTGGCAGCTCTCATGAAAGCGGCGCCGACGCCCGCCGGGGTCCCGCCCGACCGCAAATTCGACCGTTACCCGGGCGATTTCAGGATCGCCTGGTTCAACCAGTTCTGGTTTCTGGCCGGGGTCGCGCTGGTGTTCCGGCTCGGCCGGAAGCTGTTCAATCCGTCCGTCGCCTGGCTGGCGGCGGGGCTGATGCTGGGATCGGACGTCTTCTGGCGGTTCAGCGTGTCGGGGCTGTCCACGTCCTTCCTGGTGGCGCTGTTCCTGGTGCTGGCGCTGGCGCTGGCGCGGGTCGAGCGGGCCGAGCGGGAGGAGGATCGCGGCGCGGGCTGGTTTGTCTTTCGAGCGATCTGGGTGGGCTTGCTCCTGGGCTTGGGGGCGCTGACCCGCTACTCGTTCGCCTGGCTGGCGGCGCCGGTGGCCCTGTTCTTTTACTGGTTCGCGCCCCGGCGGCGGGCCTTGCTCATCCCGGTGGCTCTGCTGGTGATGGGGCTCCTTTGGACTCCCTGGCTCTATCGCAATTACCGCTTGAGCGGCACGCTGTTCGGCACCGCCGGATACGCCCTCTTCATGGACACCGCCAGCTATCCCGGCACCACCCTCGAACGGTCCGTCCACCCCGATCCGGCCAAGATCAATCTGTTCTCGATCGACGACCAGCTTCGGAAGCTGACGACTAACGGCCAGCGGGTCATCCAGGACAGCCTGCCGCGGCTGGGCGGCAACTGGATCACCGCCTTTTTCCTGGCCGGGCTGCTCGTCCCTTTCCGCCAGCCCGCCGCGTCTCGAATCCGGCTGTTTGTGGTTTGTTGCCTGCCGCTGATGGCCCTGGTGCAGACCATGGGAAGAACCTACCTCAGCCAATGGACGCCGGACATCAACTCGGAGAACCTCCTCGTGATCACCGCCCCGGTGGTTTTCGTGCTGGGATCGGGGATGTTCCACTGGCTGCTCGACCGGTTGCAGATGCCGTTCCCGCCGCTGCGCCGGTGGGTGGCCGTGGGGGCGGGCCTGATCTTTTGCGCGCCGCTGTGGCTGACGCTCCTGCCTCCGCGGCAATCGCACATGGCGTATCCGCCCTATTACCCATGGCTGATCCAGCAGATGACGGGGCTGATGCGGCCCGATGAGCTCATGATGAGCGATATGCCGTGGGCGGCCGCCTGGTATGGCAACCGCCAATGCCTGTGGCTGACCGTCAATCCCGATCAGGACTTTTATGCCATCAACGACTTCCAAAAGCCGGTCAAAGGCCTGATGCTGGGGCCGGTGATCCTCGAGCAGCCGTTCCTGTCGCAGCTGATCAAGGGCGACGAGCGCGCCTGGGGGCAGTTCATCCTCCGCACCGCCGTCCAGGGCCGAATCCCGCCCGGATTCCCCCTGCGCCATGTCTGGACCAAGCTGCTCCCGGATTATTTGTTTTTAGCGGATTTCGAACGCTGGAGCGGTCTGGACCGTCAATAGGAAATGGTCGGATTCGAGCCCGGCGGAAAAGCGGTGATTTATGTTTGACAATTCCTTGCAGGAACCGTAGAAGTGACCATAATTTCTGAATGCTGACTTAGGGCGAAACCAGTGAATTGAAAAAAGTTATGAAAAGAATCATTACCACTGCCAGTATTGCCGCGTTGGGCGCGGTTGGTCTGCAAGCGGCGTACGCGCCAGGCCTGACGTCGCAGGAAAACAGCAAGTGGTGGAGTGTCTCGCTGGCTCTCCGGGGATTTTACGATGACAATTACACCACCCTGCCCTCCAATCAGGGCAAGCGAGACAGCTTTGGCGTGGTGGTAAGCCCTTCGGTCGAAGCCCGCTACATCGCCGATGCCACCATGGCGTCCTTAGGTTACACCTACGGAATGTACTGGTACGAGGATCGGGACAGCAACTCGGCCGACCACAACCACCAGATCGACGCCAGGTTGAACCACGCGTTTTCGGACAGCTACCGGCTCGATATCAGCGACTCGTTCGCCATCTCCCAGGAGCCGGCGATCGATGGCGGCGGGCAGAGGATTCGCATCAACGGCGATAACATCCGCAACTTGGGCAACATCCAGCTCACGGGCGATTTCACCCCGACGTTCGGATTCGATATTGGCTATGCGAACAACCTGTACAATTACGACAACGAGAAGGCGGCCCAATACACCTACCTGGATCGCATCGAGCACTATCCGCACCTGAACTTGCGGTATCGAGTCTCTCCGCAGACCGTGGCGCTCCTGGGATACCAATACGGATTCGTCGACCACACCAATGACGGGGATCCTTCCTGGATCAATGTGATCGGGCCGGCGGATTCCCGCAACGCCAGGATCCACTACTTCTATGCCGGCGTGGACCATGGGTTCACATCGGATCTGGTGGGCGCGCTGCGGCTGGGCGCGCAGAACATCAAGTATCCCGAGGCCGACCAGGCCGCCCCAGGCCTGCCCATCACCGACGATAGCCGGTGGGCCCCCTATGCGGATGCGAGCCTGAGCTACACCTACATGGCGGGCAGCGTCGCCAAGCTGGGCGTTCGCTACACCCGGCAGGAATCGGAATACATGCAGGCGCTCGACGAACAGGCCACGATCGTCTATGGCGACATCACGCACAAGCTGACCGCCAAGCTGACCGGCAAGCTCCTGGCCCAATACACGCACGCCTCGTTCAACGAAGGCATCTACGACGATAACGCCGAAGATTACATCGTGGTGGGCCTGAACCTCGCCTACCAGATCAACCAATACCTCGCGGCCGACGTCGGATACAACTTCGACGACCTGAGCTCGGATGTTGCCAATCGCAGTTACGACCGGAATCGGGTCTACGTCGGGCTGATTGCCAGCTACTAGTTCGTGTCTTTGAGATTCAGACGGGAGGCTGGAATAATGGTTCAGCCTCCTTTTTTTTAATCCATGGAAAATTTCACCCCGCCCGCCGCCGAGTCCCAGCTTCATTTTCTGGATTACTGGCGTATCATCCGGATCCGCAAGACGGTGATCTTCGCTGTGTTCCTGCTGGTGGTGCTGACCACCACGGTGGTGACTTACTGGCTGCCCCGGTACTATGCCAGCACGGTGCGAATCTCGGTCGAGAAAGAGGCGTCCGACATCTCCGGCCTCTTCGAGATGCGCCAGAACGTCAGCACCTACGATCCCTACTGGCTTCAAACCCAATTCGAGAAAATCCAGTCCAAGACGGTCCTCTACGAGGTCATCACCAATCTGAACCTCATGACCAACTGGGCCGCCAAATACAACGCGGGCATCGCGCTGACTCCCAACGAGGCCTACACCGTCCTGCGCAATCACCTCGATGTGCGGCAGTCGCGCAACACCTCGCTGATCGAGATCCGATTCCTGAGCGAGAACCCGCGCGAGGCGGCGACCATCGCCAACGCCATCGCCGATGCCTATCGCCAGACTCGAAGCCGCCAGCGCGAAGTGGCCGCCATGGGCGGCATCCGCGTTCTCGAGCAGCAGTTGGAGGAGCAGCGCCAGAAGGTCGAGGACGCCCAAAAAAACATCGCCAAGCTCCGCGAGGAGTTTCAGATCTCGGACGCCGTGGTCGATAGCGGCCAGGCCAATCCCCTCGAGCCGGAGACGGTCCGCCGCCTCGAGATGGAGCGGATCAACGCCCAGCGATCCTACAGCCAGCTCAACGCGACCTTGACCAATCTTCTGGCGCTCGACCGCTCCACCCTCCGCAAGGCCCTCCCGACCGCATTCCCCGATCCCATGCTCGCCCAGCTGCTCACGGACTATAGCCGGGTCGAGCAGGAGCTCACCACCCTCACCCGCGATTACGGCGCCCAAAATCCCGATGTCCAGAAAGCCAAAGACCTGATCGCCACGATCGACCAGCAGATCGAGGCCAAGATCGCCGGCATCCTGACCGGCCTCGATAACAAGGTCAAAGCGTCTCAGAGCGATCTCGAGGTGTCCACCGAGGCCCTCCAGAAAGCCCAGCAGCAGGACCTCGAGAAGGCATCCCGCTATGGCCCTTACCTCCTGGCCAAACGCGACCTCGATTCGCAGCGCCAAATCCTCCACGCCATGAACATGAAGATCATCGCCGAAAGCGTGGATGTGAAGATGCCCAGCACTTCGATGGTCGAGATCGTCGACCCGGCCGAGCCCGGCCTCCGGCCCGTCCGCCCCAACGTGCCCATGAACATCGCGCTGGGCGTGGTGGTGGGTTTGGTGGTGGGGCTCGGACTGGCCTTCTTCATCGAGTACCTGGACACCAGCGTGAAGACAATCGACGATGTCGAGCGCGCGCTTCAGGCGCCGGTCCTGGGCGTCATCCCCCAAAACGTCGGCAACCTCCTCGACGAGGGGGCCGACAGCCCGCACGCCGAGGCCTACCGCGTCCTGCGCACCAACCTGCTCTTCAGCCGCAAGGATGACCGCCGGAACACCCTCACCGTCGTCAGCGGCGGGGCCGGCGAGGGCAAGTCCACCACCGTGTTCAACCTGGCCACCGTGTTCGCCCAAAATGGGCAGCGCGTGCTCGTCGTCGATTCGGACCTCCGACGGCCCAGCCTCCACAAGTTCCTCAAGGTGTCCAACTCGATCGGCCTCACGAATTACCTCCTCAAGCAGAACACGCTCGAGGAGGTGGTCCAGACCACCGGGGTGCCCACGCTGGATTTCATGCCCAGCGGAAAGCTCCCCAGCAGCTCCCTCGGCAGCATCCTTAACTCCACCCGCATGCGCGAGTTCATCACCGAGGTCAAACAGCGATACGACTTCGTGTTCTTCGACTCCCCACCCATCATGGGCGTCAGCGACGCCTCCGTCCTCGCCAGCGAGGTCGACATGGCCATCCTGGTCGTGCAATACCGCAAGTACCCGCAGCTGATGACCATGCGCGCCAAGCAGATGGTCGAGAAGGTCGGCGGGAACCTGATGGGGGTCGTGTTGAACAATATCAACATCTCGCAGGATTCCTATTATTATTATTACAGCGGGTATTACTACGACTACTATTATTCGAAGCGCGATGACGACGGGAAATCCTCGTCGCGCCGCCACCGCGGCAAGGAGAAGGCAAAAGAGCCTCAGGAAGTCGCCTAGCGAGGCGCGATTATCGTTGTTCGCGGGTGCGTTCCGGGTTTAGGATAGAGCTTTATGAATGGGTTTCGCTTCAAGATGGGGATGGGCGGCTGGATCCTGGCGGTGGCAGGGATGACGATCCTGGCAACCGGATGCGTCAGCACCGGCGGATCGCGTTCGGGGGGTGGGACCGCCCTCTCTGGCAACGAGGTGGCCTCGTTGCGGGCCAATGATCCGCTCACCATCGTCTTCTCCGGCGTGCCCAATCCGCCCGACAAGTTCGACGGACAGATCAAGGAGGACGGGACGATCAGCTTGCCCTATCTGAGGGAGCCGGTGAAAGCGGCCGGCAAGACGACGGGCCAGCTGCAGAAAGAGATCCACGATCTCTACGTGCCATCCTTTTTTGTCCGTCTCAGCGTGAACGTCGATTCGCCCAGCCGCTTTGTCTACATCTTCGGCGAGGTGAAGCTTCCGAGCCGGATGATCCATCTGGGCCAGATGACGGTGCTGGGCGCAATCGCTGCCGGGGGCGGGTTCACCGATTTCGCCGCGAAAACGCGGGTGGAATTGACCCGCGCCAGCGGCGAGGTCCTCCGAATCAATTGCAACAAGGCGCGCAACGATCAATCCCTCGATCTGCCGGTGTTTCCGGGAGACAAGATCAACGTGCCGCGCCGCGGCTGGTGATGGTCCAGCTGCAGGTTCTCACGGGGCGCCGGGCGGGAGAGCGGGTCGGGATCCGGCGGTTCCCATGTGATATCGGCCGTTCGGCTGTGGCTCCGGTCCGGTTCGAGGACGCGGGCGTCTGGGAGCGCCATGGGCGATTTCGGCTGGATCTTCAACAGGGCGTTTTTTTCGAGGTCGAACCCCAGGCGGGAGCCTTGCTCAATGGAGAGCCGGTGGGTGAGCCAGCGCGAGTTCGGCCGGGCGATATCCTCGAGCTGGGCTCGGTCAAGTTGATCTTCTGGCTGTCGGAACCCCGCCAGATCAGCCATCGGGCCCGCGAGATGGCGACGTGGATCGGCCTGGGCGTTCTATGCCTGGGCCAGGTTGCCCTGGCCTACCGCTTGCTCCAATGACCGGCCGCCCAGTGGCGGCGAGACGCTTTTCCCGATGCGGCGCAGGCCCCCGCTCCATCATCGTGCCGAAGCTCGCCGCGGCCCGACGTCGCGCAGGTCGAACGGACGGAACCCCAGCCGGAGTGCGGGCGAATCGCCGCGCAGCCTGAAATCGTCCGCCCCCGGATCCATGAACCGCGGTTCGGCGATTTGGGAATGAACGTCCTGCCCGCGCTGGCGCCACTCGTCCCAGGACCACTCGGCAAACCGGGCCTCCTGCCCGGAGGGCGGCCAGTAGAGGTTCGAGTCGAACACGTAATTGGTCCCGCTGAAGTTGCCGTGCAACAGCTTCCCCTCCTGCCACCCGACAACGTTCCGCTCGAAACGGAAGCTCAGATGCTCTTCGGCCCGGCTGCGCTGGATCTGGAAATCGCGCGCCAGGAGGAACACGTTGTTCCGGACCCGGTTGTCCCGGCCGTAATGCTGATGGAATCCGCCATGGGTGGTGCGGATGACGAGATTGTTTTCGGCGAGGATCTCGGATGTTCCTTCATCGAAGTAGATGCCCCACCCGCCGTATCGCAGCCCGGCGACGTCGTGCCAAAGGTTGCTTCGGATGACGCTTCCCGTATGCCGTCCCAGGGTGTAGATGCCGGCCATGTCGCTCAGGATCGGACCGTCGCCATTGCTCAGCTTGCCAATGTGATGCACGTGGTTGAGCTCGACCACGGTGTTCGTCGCCAAGGCGCGGCCGTATCCCCAGGTCCATCCTGCCGAGATCCCCGAGTAATAGAAATCGTGGATGAGATTGTGTCGGATTCGGTTCCCAGGCGACTGGCCGATCCAGATGCCGATGGCGCTGTGGAAGAACCGGCCGCCGTCGTGGATGTGGCAGTCGCTGACCTCGTTGTCCCGGGCCACCTCGCCGGCTGAATCCCGGATGGCCGTTTCGCCCAGCTTGATCCCGCCGGCGCCCAGGTCCGCCAGCTCGCACCGCTGGATCCGGTTGTCCCGGCAGCCGCGGCCCAGCTCGAGCCCGTAGCCGCCCAGGTGGATCCAGCGGCATTGGTCAAATATCGCGTGGCGGAGCGCCGCTCCGTACACCGATCCCGGCACGCCGATGGCGGCCTGCGCGAACCCGCCGACCGCCGCCGCGGGTGGCGGCCAGACCTCGGCCCGCTGGCGGCCGCTGTCGAAGCCCCCAGGAAAATACCACTCCGTATGCGCAAACACGATTCCGCGAAAGGCCAGATGCTCGATCCACCGCTTCGATTCGGGATCGCCTTCGAGCCGCATCAGCTGGGTCAGGACAGGCGCGATCACCTCGGCCCGCTCGAGGTCCTCCCCCGCGCGCGACAGGCAATACAGCACGCCCGAATCGCGGTCCAGCCACCACTCGCCTGGGCGATCGAGGTGCTCCCGCGCGTTCTCGACATAATACAGGTCGCCCGGATCGAGCTTGAAAACCGAGCGCTTGCCGAAGCGGACGATGCGGTTGGATTCGTCGATGCCCGTGATCGGCAGGTGGGACTCGATCCAGCGGTTCATGACGCAGACCTCGGCCTGGCGGATGCCGGGCGAGCTCTCGAGGTCGCCGGCCGCATACCGGAACGCGGCTTGTCCCTGGTGCCAGGGCGTGTCGGATTTGGCATCGGGGATTTCGGCCACCGCCAGGTATCCCTGGTTCGGATGACGCGCCCTCGGCCGGCGCTCGCCGTTGACCCATAGCTGGTGAAAATACCAGTCGCCGGCCCGGACAGCCGGCACGTCCGCCGCCATGACCTTGCGGCCATCCATCTCGACCGCGCGCCACCCCGTGATGCGGCGCCCCCCGCTGATGATCGGAGTCTCGCCTTCCGCGGCCGCATATTCGATCGGCCGATCGGCGCTTCCGCCGTCTTCGGAGGTGAAGACAATGGGAGCCGGAAGCGCGTACGTGCCGCCGTGGATGACGACACGCACAGCCGAGCGCAACCCCTCGGGGGATCGCTTGGCCTGGCGGATGATATCGCGCGCCCGTGCGATCGTGGCCAGCGGACCATCCGTGCGGCCCGCATTGGGCGCGGCCAGCGCCCCGGTCCAGCCGTCATGGCCGTTCGTGGCCACGTGGATCAACCGCATCCCGACCCGGCTGGCCGAGGGCGGCGCGGCGCCGTGGATGCCGGCCACGCCGAAGCCGATCATGACCCATGCCCATCGCCATCCGAGATGTCGCGCGCGCGGGCTCATTCAGGCGCCTTTCTTCTGGAGCGGATGCCGGTAGATCCGCTTGATTCGATGCGTGAACTTCAAGGTGTCTTTGCCCTCGTCGTTCTGCCACACCTCATCGTAGCGAGCCTCGCGCGGCTCGCGCTTGAGGGGGCGTTCCTCGAGGATGGTGCCTTTGGCGTCGCAGTCCAGCTCGACATACCGGACCGGCTGGCTCGGCGCCAGCCGGTTCCGCAAGATCACGAGGATGGTTCTCTTTTCCGTCTTCTTCATGGCATGATAACGGGGCATTAACAGCCAGGCCCCGTCAATCCAAAAATGGATCTCCGGCGATGATTGCCTGAATTCCCCCCCGCTCCCGGCCTGCGGCCACATTCTCCCCCCGAAACCGCGCTCTTGGCATCGGGGCGCATGCCGTGATAGGAGAAAGCCTTCGATTCGCGGTCCACGGGAATGGCGACGGGCGATCCAGGCGGAGTTCAGCTGCAGGCGCGCAACCTCTCGAAATCATTCGACGGCGTCCGCGTCCTGGATGGGGTGTCGATCGGGATCCGCGCCGGCCGAGTCCACGCGCTCATGGGCGAGAACGGGGCAGGGAAATCCACCCTCGTGAAGATTCTGGCTGGGCTGCTGGCGCCCGACGCGGGGGAGATCTGGTGGGACGATCATCGCGCGCGTTTTCGAGGGCCGTATGACGCGCGGCGATTCGGCATTGCCATGGTGCCCCAGGAGCTGCTCCCTTTCCCCGAGATGAGCGTCGCCGAGAACATCCTGATGGGACGCGAGCCGGCGTGGGGGCGATCGATCTGGATCGATCGGGCGGCGATGCGGCGCCAGGCGCAGCGGTGGCTCGACCGGCTCGGCCTGGCGGTCGCGCCTGAGCGCCGGATGAAGGAGCTGACCGTTGCCGAAATGCAAGGCGTCGAGATCGCCAAGGCGCTGGCTGGCGATGCCCGGCTCCTGATCCTCGATGAGCCCACCTCCGCCCTGTCCGACCGAGAAGTCGAGGCGCTGTTCTCGACGGTCGAGGATCTGCGAGCCGCCGGGGTCGGCATTTTGTACATCACGCATCGGATGGCGGAGGTGTTCCGCCTGGCGGATGAGATCACTGTCCTGCGCGACGGGCGCCGCGTGGCCACCCTCCCGGCGGCCGGTCTCGATCAGGAACAGCTGATCTCGTTGATGGTCGGAGAAAGAACTACCTGGATGAAGGAGCCTCGTCACGAACGCCCCGCCTCCCCTCCCGGCCTTCGGCCACCCTCGCCCCCGCAGGCCCCGGAGGAGAAGGCAGGGGGAGGGAGCATTTCCGGTTCAGGGAGCGAACCTTGGCTCGGGGAGTCTCCCCCGGCACTCGCCTGCGCGGGGCCCGGTCGAGAGGGCGGCCGCGGACCGGCAGCGGAGGATCTCCTGCTCGATGTGCGCGGGCTGGGCCGGGCCGGCCATTTTCGCGCGATCACGTTCGATCTGCGCCGCGGCGAGATCGTGGGTGTGGCTGGACTGCTGGGGGCGGGTCGCACGGCATTGGCCCACGCTCTGTATGGCCTTGCGCCCGCCGACACGGGCCAAATCATCGTCCGAGGCCGGCGGGCTCATATCCGTCGTCCGGGAGACGCCCTTCGGCACGGGATCGCCCTGGTGAGCGAGGATCGGCAGCGATACGGGATGGTGCCATCGATGTCGGTGGCCCACAACCTCACGCTCACCGCCTTGGACCGATGCTGCTGCGGCCCGTGGATCATGCGCGGAGAAGAAAATCGGCAGGCCGACGATCAGATCCGGACATACGGAATCAAGGCCGCCCATCGGCGTCAGAACATCCGCGCGTTGAGCGGTGGAAACCAGCAAAAGATCCTGATCGCCCGCGCGCTGATGGCCGATCCGGAGATCATGATCCTGGACGAGCCGACGCGCGGCATCGACATCGCGGCGAAGGCCGAGGTGCACGCCATGATCCGGCGGCTGGCGTCGGAAGGCCGGGGGGTTCTGGTGATCTCCTCCGAGATGCCGGAGCTGCTGGGTCTGAGCGACCGGCTCCTGGTGATGCGCGGCGGTGAGGTGGTCGCGCGGCTCGATCCCCGCATCGCCTCGCCCGATCAGATCCTCAAACACGCCATGCCCGCCTGATGCTCATGTCTTCCGAATCCCATGCAAAAGGGCCGCTGCCGGGGAATGCCGATCGGCTTTGGGGGTGGCTGGGGCGGTATGGATTGATCGTGGCGCTGGTGCTGCTCTCCGGAGCGCTGGCCGCGGCCAAGCCCAGCTTCCTCACGCCGCAAAACCTGGTGATCGTCATGCGGCAGATCTGCATCAATGGGATCCTTGCGGTCGGGGTGACCTTCGTGCTGCTGACGGGCGGCGTGGATCTCTCGTTGGGCTCGATGGTCGCGCTGACGGGAGTCATGGCGGCCCACTTCGCGCATCCGGGCGATTACCCGGTGATGGTGCCGGTGGCGGTCGGGATCCTGGCGGGCTGCCTGGGAGGCGCGGCCAACGGGCTGGTGGTCACCAAGGGGCGCGTGGCCCCATTCATCGTCACGCTGGGCATGATGACCATCGCGCGCGGGCTCGCTCTGGTGGCCAGCGGCGGGCGGCCGGTGTCGAACCTGAGCGCGGGATTCACCGGGCTGGGGAGCGGGGATCTGGCCGGCCTGCCCGTGCCGGTCTGGATCCTGGCCGGAGTCGCGCTGGGATCGCACGTGCTGCTCAACCGGACTCGCCTGGGGCGCCATGTCTACGCAGTGGGCGGGAACGAACTGGCCGCGCTGGCTTCGGGCATCCGCGTCCACTCCGTCAAGATCTTCGCCTATGCGATTTGCGGCGCCATGGCGGGTTTGGCGGGGGTTGTGCTGGCGGCGCGCGTGACGACGGGCCAGCCCAACGCAGGGGTGGCCTACGAGCTGGATGCGATCGCGGCGGCCGTGATTGGCGGCACCAGCCTGTCCGGCGGCGTCGGCGGGGTGGGCGGCACGATCCTGGGCGCCCTGCTCATGGGGGTGATCAACAACGGGCTGGACCTCCTCAATATCGCCTCCTACTACCAGCAGATTGTCAAAGGCCTCATCATCGTGGGGGCCGTCTGGATCGACCGGCGCGCATCCCGATAGGCGATGCGAAATCGGCTCGCCAACCGGCCGCCCGATTGGCATCGTGACCCCATGCTCGAACTCTGGATCGTCTGCGGCAGAGACCGCATTCTCCGTCTCCTGTTCTTCTTCATTGCCGGAGCGGCATTGGCGGCCGCGCCGCGCGCGCGCGGCGAAGATTCGCCGGGCTCGCGCTTCGGTTTCACGGGGCCGGAGATCTTCCCGATCGACAACACGATCGCCCAGATGCAGGCGGCCGACATGGATGGCGACGGGCTTCTGGATCTGGTGGTCATCAACAACCTGCGGTCGAAAATCAACCTGCTCATCAACCAGACGGGCCGCTCCAACGCCGTTTCCCAACCGAAGTCGCAGCCGGAATCGGTGAACGAGCTGCCGCCGGACGCCCGGTTTCGCATCGAGTCGGTGGCGTCCGAAAAGCGCATTGCCAGCCTCGTGGTGGCCGACCTGAATGGAGACGGCCGCCCCGACTTGGCCTGCTATGGCGAGCCGAAGGAGCTCGTGGTCCATTATCGCCTCGGCAAGGAGGGCTGGGATACACCCAAAAGGTTCCCGATCGCGGACGGATTGCTCAATCCCAACTCGATGGTCTCGGGCGATCTCGATGGCGACGGCGCGCTGGATCTGGTCCTGCTGGGAGAAAGCTGCGGCTATTATCTGCGGCAGCGGTCCGATGGCACCCTGGCGGAGCCGGAGCGATGGCCCTATTCCGGCCAGGTCAAGTCGGTGCAGATCCTCGACATCAATGAGGATCGGCGCGACGATCTGCTGCTGGTCAATTGGGATAGCCCCACGCCGCTCCGGTTTCGCCTGCAGAGCCGATCGGGACAGCTCGGACCCGAGGTCTATTTTCGGCTGCCGCCGATGCGCTCGTACACGGCGCAAGACCTCGATGGAGACCGGAAGCCCGAGATCATCACCGTCGCACAAAGCAGCGGACGCGTTCAGCTCTCGGCGTTCGTCGAGCGCCCCGCCGCGCCGCTCCTGGGCGAGCTGCGCGAGGGGCTCTTCGAGGTGCTGCCCCAGAACAAATCCACCCAGGATCGACGCGGGATGGTTTGGGCCGACTTGGACAGCGACGGGCGGGTGGACTTGCTGGTCGCCGAGCCCGATAGCGGCCTGGTGACGCTCTATCGCCAGCAGCCCAGCGGACAGATGGGCGTGGCTCGGAGCTTTCCCACCCTCACCGGCGTCAACACCCTCGCAGCGATGGACTGGGACCGCGATGGGCGCACCGAGCTGTTTCTGTTGAGCACATCGGAGCGCCAGGTGGGCATAACGCGCTTGGGCAAGTCCGGCGGCTTGCCGTTCCCGGAAATCCTGCCCTTTGCAGGCCGGCCCCTGGCGATCGCGGTCGGCTGCCTTTCATCCAACGCGCCGCCTGTCCTGGCCGTCGTCCTCGAAATCGACGGGGGCAAACGCATCCTCGAATGGGGGCCAGCCAAGGGACCCCGCCAGCGACAGAACCTCGGCGATCAGTTCAAGTCCAATCCGCTGGCCCTGGCGTTTCACGATCTCGATCAGGACGGAGCGACGGACCTCGTGCTGCTGATCGAATACGAGAAGATCAAGATCCTGCGTCAGAAAACCGCGGACGCTTTCGAGGAATTCGACCTGGCGCCGCCCGGCGGCAACGTCGAGAAGCCCTGGCTCAGCCAGGCCGACATCGACGGAGACGGGCGGCCCGAAGCTCTGCTTGCCCAGCGCAACTTCGTGCGGGCGGTCGTGCTCGAGCCCGGCGGCTCTCCGGCCGGCGACGGCCAGCCGACAAACTGGACGTTCCGTGTCAAGGAGCAGATCAATGGCGCCGCCAGCAACTCGCGCATCGTCGGGGCCGCCGCCCTCCGCAACGGCAGCAACCGCGTCGCGACCGTGTTCCTGCTCGATGCCGAGCGCAAGGCGTTGACCGCCTGCGAGCGCGATCCGGCGGGCGCGTGGCAGGTGGTCCGCAATCTGCCATTGCCCGTATCGGATTTTCACCGCCTCGAGCCGATCCCGCTGGGCGCTGCCCAGGCCAATTGCATTGCGCTGATCGGGCCGGCTGCGGTCGCCTGGATGCGGTTCGCGGGAGCCACTTGGGCCTTCGAGGAGCTCGATGGATATGAAACTCCCATCAAGGATGGCTACATCAACGACGTCGTTGCCGGCGATCTGGACCAGGACGGACGCAAAGATCTCGTCTTCCTCGAAACCGCCAAGAACCACCTCGACCTGGTGACGTTCACGCCGCCGGATCAGCTGACTCCCGCCAACCGCTGGCGCGTGTTCGAGGAGCGGACCTTTCGCGGACGCCGCGCCGAAGGGCCCGAGCCGCGCGAGGCGCTCGTTGCAGACCTCACGGGCGACGGCCTCAACGACCTCGCCGTGCTCATCCACGACCGCATCCTGGTCTATCCCCAGGAACCGCCCGAACCAGATTAGCCTGCGGGGGGGTAGGACAATAATTGTCCTACCCCCGATGGCAGAATGGCGGCATGAAAAGTGAAATCGGCATCAACTCCCGACGGGTATTTCTGGGCTTCCTGGCGAAGGCGCCGCTGGTGCCAGCCGCAGTCTTGGCAGCACGACCGACCCGAGCGGCTACCCCGCCCGAACGCCAAGTCCTGATGAACGACTTCGCCATCGCCGGCTTCCGTTACTACGAAGGGGCTAAGGAACTGCCGGCGCTCATTCCTGGCTCCGGGCTGACGCTCCGGGCTGAACCCAGAAACCCGCACGACGCCTTCGCGGTCGAAATCCTTCACGGTCCGGCCAAGCTGGGCTACGTGCCTCGGTTCTGCAACCGGCACATCAGCCGGCTGTTGCTGGAAGCGGTACCGCTCGCCTGCGAAGTGGAACGGGTCGATGCGGAAGCACCCCCTTGGGACGCTGTTTACGTCAGAGTACTGCTCGGTCTACGGGCTGCCGGGGTCGAGGCCGGCTGATCCTGCGGCTCGAATCGTGAATTCGGCCCGTCGCGGCTGCTCTCCGCTCCGCCTTTGCGAATAAGCGGTGGGTTGTATGTGGAAAAGTCGTGCTTGCTGCACCTCACCCTGTACGACACGCTTGGACAGCAGATGTCCAAAGCAGTCCGAATGCGGGTCGTGTCCGGTACTCAGAGATTTGGCGGTTGGTTGCGCACCTTCCGCGATGCTCTTGGCCTGCCTTTGCACACCGTGGCCGAGGCAGCGGACATGGACTTGGCCCATCTCCACAAGATCGAGCAGGTCCATCGTCTGCCCACCGAGGACCAGACTCGGCGGCTGGCGGAGCTCTTCAAACTCGATGAGACCGAAACTCAGGCGCGGCGCATCGCCGAGAAATTCCGGCAGGAGTTCGCCGCGACCCCGGCGCCCAAGGAAGCCATCAGCATCCTCGCCGAAGAAGCGGGCGCGAAGAGCGGCAAAGGCGCGCGCGAACACTGAAACAACTAGGCAAATGCCCTCAATCCATTTCAAAGGCAAGGTGTTCGTTCAGAACCACCATTTGGCGGTGCCGTTCCACGAGCTCGTCCCGGTCAAGGCCAAGGGGCTGAGCGCCACACCCAGCCTGCACGACAACGTGATCGTGCATGGTGACAACCTCGCCGCCCTCAAGGCGCTCCTGCCTACCTACCACGGCAAAGTAAAGTGCATCTACATTGATCCGCCCTACAACACCGGCAATGAGGGCTGGGCTTACAACGACAACGTCAACTCTCCCATGATGCGCGATTGGCTGGGCAAGACGGTGGACCGCGAGGACCTGACCCGCCACGACAAGTGGTGCTGCATGATGCTCCCCCGCCTCAAGCTGCTCCGCGAACTGTTGCGCGATGATGGCGCAATCTTCGTTTCCATTGACGACAACGAAGTCCATCGCCTCCGGTGCTTGATGGACGAAGTGTTTGGCGACGAGAATTTCGTGGCCAGTATCATTTGGGAAAAGGTTTACTCACCCAAGAGCACCGCCAAGTTCTTTTCCGAGAACCACGATTTCATCGTTGTCTACGCCCGCAACAAAGAGACGTTTGAGCTCGCGCTGCTCCCACGCACTGAAGAGGCGAACGCGCGCTATGAAAATCCGGACGATGACCCACGCGGGCCTTGGAAATCGGGTGATCTTTCCGCCCGCAATCCATACAGCAAGGGCAAGTATTCTATTAAGTGCCCCGGTGGCCGTGTAATCAAAGGTCCGCCTCCCGGCAACTACTGGCGGTACTCCGAAGATCGACTCTGGGAACTGCACAAGGACAAGCGCATCTGGTGGGGTAGCGACCAGAATCAGGTCCCCGCCATAAAGAGGTTCCTCTCTGAGGTTAAGCAAGGGTTGGTGCCCGAGACGATCTGGACGTACAAAGAAGTCGGCCATACACAAGACGCCAAGAAGACGCTGCTGGAAATCTTCGCTGATGATTTGCCTGCCTTCACCACCGTGAAGCCGGTTTGCCTCTTGAAGCGGATAATCCGGCTCTCCTCCGACGAGGAAGATATCCTTCTCGACTCCTTCGCTGGCTCCGGCCCGACGGCTCAGGCGGTCCTTGAGCTCAACAAGGAGGATGGCGGCAGCCGTCGATTCGTCCTCGTTGAGTGCGAGGATTACGCCGACACCATCACCGCGGAGCGAGTCCGCCGTGTTATAAAGGGCGTGCCGTCTGCGAAAGACGAAGCGCTCAGGGCCGGAATGGGCGGCACTTTCAGCTTCTTCGAGCTCGGCAAGCCGATGCGCCAGGAGTCGCTGCTGGACGGCACAAACCTCCCGGATTACGAGGCACTGGCCGCCTATGTCTTTTTCACCGCCACTGGCGAGGAGTGGAACCCGAAACGCGTGAAGCGGAAGGAATGGTACATCGGCGAGAGCCGGCTCTATGATGTCTTCCTGTTCTACGAGCCGGAGGTCGAACGGCTCAAGAACCTCGCGCTGACACTGGAGATCGCCCGCAAGCTACCCAGCGTGAGCGGCAAGAACAAACTCGTCTTCGCGCCCACCAAATACCTGGATCAGGAGTTCCTGGACCGGTACCGCATCACCTTCTGCCAGCTTCCGTTCCAGATTTACAGAGCGGTGGACGGGGTCGCCGCCAAGAGCGCGAAGGACGCCAAACCGTAAGATGATCCTGAAGGAGTACCAGAAGCGGACGGTGGACGCGGTTCGAGAGTTTCTCGAACTGCTTGGCGACATGCGCGGCAAGGCAGCCAAGGCCCGCGAGGTGGACCAGGACCTGGATATCGATTGGGTCCGGAAGGCGTGGGAGAAACTCGCCGTGTCCGGCGCCCACAAACCGCCCGCCCACCCGTTTGCGCCGCGCAAGAACGGTCTCGGCGAACCGCTCCCCACCTTCTGCCTCAAGATTCCCACCGGCGGCGGCAAAACGCTCCTGGCCACAAAGGTCGTGGACCTGGTCAACACGCATTATCGGAAAAAGCAGACGGGACTGGTCCTCTGGATCGTCCCCACCACGCAGATTTACAGCCAGACGCTTCGCGCACTCAAGGACCGCGACCACCCGTATCGCCAGATGCTCGATGTCGCGTCGGCGGGCCGCACGCTGATCCTGGAGAAGACCAGCGGCTTCTCACCGCTCGATGTGGCGGAGAATCTCTGCGTCCTCCTGCTGATGCTGCCCTCGGCCAACCGCGAGACCAAGGAACAGCTCCGCATGTTCCGTGACAGCGGCGGCTTCGACCGCTTCTTCCCGGCCGACGACGACATTGAGGGCCACAAGGCCCTGCTGGCGAAGGTCCGCAACCTTGACACCTTTGAAAAACAGGAAGGTTTCTGGGGCCGGCAGATCAAGACCTCGCTCGGCAACACCCTCCGGGGGCTCCAACCGTTGGTCATCCTCGATGAGGGGCACAAGGCTTACAGCCTCAATGCCAAGGCGACCCTTGAAGGCTTCAATCCGTGCATGATTGTCGAGTTGTCCGCCACGCCGCCCAGGGGGGCGAACGTGCTGGTCGAGATTCTGGGCAGGGAACTGAGCGCCGAGGAGATGATCAAGCTCGACCTGCACATTCAGAACCGCGCCAGCACCTCCTGGAAAGACACGCTGCTGGCGAGCGTCGAGCATCGGCGTCGCCTCGAAGAAGAAGCGCGCAAACACGAGGCTCAAACCGGTGTGTACATCCGCCCCATCTGCTTGATCCAGGTCGAGCGCACCGGCAAGGACCAGCGCAAGGCCGACGTCATCCACGCCGACGACGTGAAGGAGTACCTGCTCACCTGCCCGGACATCAGCGAGGAACAGGTCGCCATCAAGACCAGCCAGACCGACGAACTCAAGGAAGTAGATGAGGTCGGCGGCTTGCTCTCCCGCGATTGTCCCATCCGCTACATCATCACCAAGCAGGCGCTCCAGGAGGGCTGGGATTGCTCATTCGCCTGTGTGCTGACGATCTTGACCAATCCAGGGAGCAAGAGCGCCCTCACCCAGCTAGTGGGCCGCATCTTGCGCCAGCCCCACGCCAAGAAAACACGCAACCCTTGGCTGGACGAGAGCTACGTGTTCTGTTTTCAGCGCAAGGGGCGCGAGTTGCTGGATGAAGTCCGCCGCGGCTTCGGCCTTGAGGGGCTTGGCGACCTGAAGGGCCGCATTGTCGAGGACAAGCCGGAGGAAATGGCAGCGGGAACCGAGCGCGAGTTCGGGCATCGCGACAAGTTCCGGAAGGCCGTTCGCAACCTGGTCCTGCCCGCCTTCATGATTCGCGACGGGAAGGAGTGGCGCCTGGTCCACTACGAAGCCGACATCCTCTCCCGTGTGCCGTGGGGCGACGTGGATGTCTCCCCGTTGTTTGACCTGCCGCTCAGCGCGGAGGAAGCGAAGGATGTTGAGATTCGCGCCGGCCTGGACGAAACGATTCTGGAGAACGCCGCCGAGCTCAAGGCCCGTCAGATCCAGACGGCAGAGCCCGCAGAGCTCGATTACGCCTTTGCCGCCAGCCACCTGCTTGATGTCATTCCCAATCCCTGGCGTGGCGCGGAACTTACGCGGCGCGTCTTCGGCGCCTTGCTCAAGAAGCATGACCGCAAGCGGGTCGCGGACAACTTCGTCTTCGTGCTCGAAGAAGTCCGCAATCGGTTGGAGCAAGAACGCGACCGCCTCGCCCGGTCTGTCTTTGGCGAATTGCTCGAATCCGGGACGATGCGGTTCATGGTGGTGGCAGATGAACTTGGTTTCACTCGGCCACCTCGCAAGATCACGGCCCCGGCGGGCGTCAAGAAGGCCAATCGCGAGGACGGCAACCAGTTCCTCCTCGATCTCTTCGGCTTCATCGCCGAGGATGAGCTCAACGACCTCGAAAACAAAGTGGCCACCTACCTCGACACGCAGGAGCGCCTCTTCTTCTGGTACCGCAACCGAGCCCGGCATGACTACTTCGTGCAGGGCTGGAAACGTGGCCGCATCTTCGCAGATTTCATTTTCACTCTTCGCCCGGATGAGGCCGGCGCCGATGATGAATTCCACAAGGTTTTCGTCACCGAGACGAAGGGTCTGCACCTCAAGAGGGCGGCGGATACCGACTACAAAAGATCCGTTTTCGACATCTGCAACCAGCACGCAAAGAAGAAGGATTGGGCGGAATTCGTCCCGGCCATGCGCGGTAAGGTCATGCGGTTCGAGGTCGTGGATGAGGAGGAATGGGAGAAGCGGCTGAACGGGTTGTTCACGGAGTAGCGCCTTTGGTCAACGCGAAGACGGCCGCCCACAGTTCTTTCAACGGAACTTCCAGTGAGTTTCTGCCCCTAAACCCTCATTAGGCCTCGATTTGA